>JAFGKT010000034.1 GCA_016928435.1 Sedimentisphaerales bacterium
GAGTTTTTAACCGCGAAAGGCGCGAAAGACACGAAAATAAGAGAACCACGAATGGGCACGAATATTCTCGAATAAGAATTAGCTGCCGGGGGCGAGGCGATGGGGCAGGGGGTATGGCGGTGGAACAATTGGAGCGAAAGGTCGGGGAGCCGGCAAGACGCCGGCGGTACGTTTTTGGCTGGGGATTAGGGGCGTTGACAATGACACTGAAAGCACTATACTGGCTTTATTTATTACTGATCTCAAATATAGGAGTTATGATATGGCTGAGAAGGACGCCCTGAAGGTTTTGGAAAGCACGCTGGCGGGTCGCGGGATCGATATTAAGGCTGTGAAGGAGGCCCTTAAGGGTCAGGCGATCGAGACGCCTAGTTGGGCGTACGCCAACAGCGGGACTCGTTTCCACACGTTCGGCCAAGCGGGCGCGGCCCGGAATATTCTGGAGAAATTGGAAGATGCCTCGTGCGTTCACAAGCTGACGGGTGTGTGTCCGACGGTGGCGGTTCATGTTCTATGGGATTTTGTTGACAAGACGGTGGCGGAGGCCAAGGCATGCGCTGAGTCTCTGGGGGTGAAAATCGGCGCGATCAATCCGACACTTTTCGAGCAAAGCGAATATAAGTTCGGCTCCATCGGCAGCCCTGACGCGCGCGCGAGACAGAAGGCGCTGGATCATCTTCTGTACAGTGTTGATATCATGCGTGAGTGTGATTCTAAGTTTCTCTCGATTTGGCTGGCTGACGGCACGAACTATCCGGGCCAAGACGACCTGCGGCAGCGCAAACACCGGGTCGCTGAGAATCTGCAAAAGGTTCACGGGGCGCTGGATGACGATATGCAGATGCTGGTCGAATATAAGTTTTTCGAGCCGGCTTTTTATTCTACTGATATTGGCGATTGGGGTATGGCTTATTTGTTCTGTAAGAAGTGCGGTCCGAAGGCCAAGGTTCTGGTGGACTTGGGTCATCATCCTTTGGGTACAAATATCGAGCAGATTGTCGCGTTGCTGATTGACGAAGACATGCTGGGCGGTTTCCACTTCAACAGCAAGAAATACGCTGATGACGATTTGACGGTCGCATCGGTTCAGCCCTACGAATTCTTTTTGATATTTAACGAGTTAGTGGCTGCGGCTGGCGGCGGCAGCGCGTACGATGTGCCTTATATGATCGATCAAAGTCACAATCTCAAAGGCAAGATCGAAGCGATGATCCAATCGGTGATGAATATCCAGGAGACTTACGCTAAGGCTTTGTGTCTGGATCGTAAGGCGTTGGCCGCGGCGCAACAAAAGATGGATATTATCGCGGCGGAATCGGTGATGAAAGACGCTTTCTTTACGGACGTGCGGCCGTTGTTGGGCGCGGTACGAGAAGAAATGGGGCTCGCTCCGGATCCGCTGGCGGCTTATCGCGAAAGCGGCTATCAGGGCAAAATCGAGAAATCCAGAAGCTAGTTTTTGTGCGATCTCGCACTTTTTCTTGATTTACATTGTCGGGTTTCATAGCGGAAGTGCCTTTTGGAGTGATCTGATGGTTTTTTTGTCGCTTTCGAGGATATGATCGAAGATGAACCAAAATACGTATGCGATGGAAAGGCACTTTTGAGTGCATATCTAGTCGCTCAAAACTGCGAAAGTTGACTTGTTTTGAGTTTGGGAATTTCCGCGAGCAATGATTGGAAGACCTTACAAAGCGCTGTTGGTTATTATTACGGCAGTTGTCTGGGTGGGCGGTTTGGCTGTCGGCAGTGCGTATGGTCAGAGCGGGACTTTGTCGATTGGTCAGAACGCTGACAGTGCCAACAACGTAAGGCTTTATCAGCTTATCACAGATCAGAATTTTTCTGACCCGCAGGCTTCGGGCAATAACAACGGCGCGGTTAACCGAGGCGAGACGATCAGTTTTTTGCTGACGCTGCGCAACAATTCCGGAGTAGAAATACGTGGTTTGACCGCTCGGATTTCGGCGAGTTCCGAATTCGCGGGTTATGTTCAGATTTTGCAAGATACGGCTTTGCTTGATACTATCCGTCCCGGTCGAGAAGCCACGACCTCAGTGTCGCAAGCGTATCGATTGCGGGTGTTGCCTAACTTGCCGGCCGATCGCGATTCTGTGTCACTTCTACTGAGCTGTCAAACGGAGAATGGTCTTAACATTCAGATACCGCTTACGATTATAGTTGAGCCGCAAGCGCCGATCGAGGTGGGCGAGGTTCGAGTTGTTGACCGAGGCCATCCATCCTGCAACGACAACGGGGTCGCTGAGGCGGGCGAGACTATACTGATTCAGGTTCCGGTGCGCAATCTTGGCTCAAGTGATGTTATCGGTTTAGCCAATCGAAATATGCAAGCGCGGCTTTCGTTTTCGCCCGCGGCAGGTGGGGCTGGTGTTATTTCTCTGTCTGTGGCGGTTGTTCGTTGCCCGACGCTGCATAGCCAAGGGGCTGCGACGATTTTGGAATTTGCCGGTACTATTGGTCGGATAAATACGCGAGAGGAATTGTCGGGCCAACTGACATTGGACAACGCGGTTTATAACGGCTATCCATGCAATTTTGTGCATAGTTTTTCGTTCACTGTGAGCGCGGGGCCTCCTCGTATAAGCACGGTATTTCGGCTGGGCAGGGATGGTTCTTATGCCGCGGTTGAAGCGACGCAGATTTCGTCGCGGGCTCACGTATTGGTTGAAGGTGAGCCGGTTGATTCGGTGTTCAGCGGGTCGCTTTTGATTTTTCCATTGCCTGACGATGTAGAGGGGCAGTTGCGGGTTCAGGTGGTGAGTGCCGAAGGGTTGGCTTCGCAGGTTGCCAGTATTGACTTTAATAATCCAGGGGTGTCTGAGGATGCGGGGCGGATAACATCGGTTTATCGTGCTATCGAAGATTCTCAGGAATTGGTAGTTTTTGGGCAGCATATTGGCTCTGAGACGACGGCCTTTATCAACGGTCGTCCGGTGGATAGCCGGTATCAATGGGGGGCGTTGGTTTGCCGGATGGGCGACAATGACGGTTCGACTGAGATGAGTCTGTTTGTGCGTAATCCTCAATCGCCGATTTCCTTGGAAGAGGTTTTTGTGCCGGATGAATTGCCTGCGCGATCGCGTCGAGGCTTGCTGGAAAATGATTTCGCGGTGAGTCTGGAGCCGTGGCATCCGGCGAGCAACACGCAGACCATATGGCACATCGACGATTCATTTGACGCGACGGGCACGTCCGCGGCGGCGGTATGCAATCCGACGAGCAATCGCTGTCAGCCTGATACTGACGCGACGCTGACGAGTCCGGTGTTTTCTTTGGATGAGATGGCTTATCCGCAATTATCGTTTTCGGTTGTTCGGCCTGGTGCGACTGCGCCTTGTCCGCCCGGTGAGTTTCATGTAGAGGCTTCGACTGACAACGGTCGTTCGTGGCAGAGGCTTTACAGCAACAGTGACGATATCAGTTCGACTTGGAGTGAGAAGGTTGTTGATCTATCGGGACTGGGTGATGTTATGGCTCAGGTGCGTTTTCGTTTCACCAGCGGCAGTACGAGTGATAGTGAGCCGTTATATATCGACGACGTGCGGATCGCTTCAGCCGGGCCTGAGATTACCGATATTTACATTGTGAGTCACAGTCCTTATCGCATCGGCGTGGCGGGGACGAACTTTGACGAGAACTCGACAGTTTACCTCGATGGGCAAGCTGTTGCGAGCCGATATCAGCGGGATGAGTTGACGTTTCAATTGCCGCGGGGTGGCGCTCAACCGACGTATAATTTGGTAGTGCGCAATGCTGATGATGTTGAATCCGCGGTGACGCCTCTGGATGTGACGCAGCTAACGACTCGAATCGCGTTTTTGAGCGATTTTGATTTTGGTATGGGGGATTGGCAGGTTGAAGCGGCTAACAGCACTCGCTGGCATCATCAGGCAGCGGATGGTTCAACATCGGGCTGTATGCGGGCGTCGATCCCAAACGGTACTCAATACGGCAACAACGCTTATACGACTTTGACGAGTCCCGCATATAATCTGAGCCAGATACCGCATGGGCGTTTGAGTTTTATTCACTGCATCGGTGGTGACGCTGCGGGCGACCATCTTTCGGTGGAGATCGCGACTACGAGTGCCCCCACTTGGCGGACTCTTTACACGAGCGACGCCCGTTTGGGTACAGCTTGGGTGCCGATAGAAATTGACCTAAGTGAATATCAGGACCAGCAGTTTCAGATTCGTTTCGCGTTTCGTTCCAATGAAAGCGGTGCGGGACCGGGCATGTTTGTGGACGATGTAAGGATTGATTCTGCTCCGCCGCGCTGCCTGAGTTTATGTTGTGTGGATGCTGATGGTCAGTTTGTGTTGACTGGTCGGCATCTTGAGTCTGGTACGATGGTTCTGATAAATGGTTATCCTGTGCCTGGGGAAGTTGATCAGAATCAGATACGCTTTCGTTTGCCCGGCAGTGCGGCTCGAGATAGTTTTCGGCTTCGGCTGCGTAACGGCAACGGGTTGATGTCGCCGGAGTGGAATATCAATACGAGTCAGGTTCGAGCGGCTGATGAGCAAGGGTTATTGTATGAGAGTTTTGATTTCGGTCTGGGCGACTGGCAGGTAATCGCGGGGAACACGACTGTATGGCACTATGAAGCTGGGAATGCCGCGTCCGGCACCGGCTGCGCGCGCGCCTCGGTTCCGCAAGCCAATAGTTATACCAATCGTGCCGATACCGTTTTGATCAGTCCGACGCTTGATCTAACGTCGCTTAGTTCGGTTCGGCTCGCTTTTCAGTTAAGGATGTTATCTGAAACGAACGATCGGATTTTTGTTGATATCTCGACGAGCAGCAATCGGCAATGGCAGACGATATACCGCTCGGGTCCGCCGGAGGAGTTTAGCCAATGGCGGCAGATTGTTTTGGACCTAAGCCAATTCCGGCGTGATCAGGCGCAGATACGCTTTCGTTTTGTAAGTGACGAGCTGAACACCGGCACAGCGGTTTTTATTGACGAAGTGTTGGTTAGTTCTTATCCGCCGAGCATAACGGATGTTTTTAGATTGGCTGCGGCCCCGGACAAAATCGCGGTCCAGGGTGAACACTTCGACGTGGACGCGGTAGTGCAGGTCAATGATCGTCCTGTACCCACTCGTCTGATGGGCGATGTGCTTATTTTCCGCAGCGGCGATGCTCCGGCTGACGAACCCTTCGTGATAATTGTGAGGAACGCTGACGGGATGGGTTCGGCGGAGTTGGAAATCGCAACGCAGCAACTGCCGATCCGGTCGGCGGGCGAGAATCGATAAACGCCGCAACTGCTCACACCGCTGGCCTTTATGGGATGATCTTTTTTTAGCTTTGCGCAGCCTCTTCCCCTTTGGGTCTTGATGCGTTAATATGATGAGATTTGTTGCTCACGCTGATGCTGGTTAGTTGCTGCGGTCTGTGTTGTTGTCAAAAGCTGGTGCAAAAATTGCGTGAAAATCTGCAACAAGGCGATCTGAGCGAAAGGATCTAGAATGACCAAAATTAATTATATCGCTGTTGACCTTGGCGCTGAAAGCGGCCGGGTGATGATAGGTTCTTTGGCCGGGGGCCGACTGACGTTGACGGAAGCTCATCGTTTCGTTAACGGTCCGATTACGGAAGACGGGGCTCTTCATTGGGATTTTGGCCGGACGTTTGGTGAGATCAAAACCGGCATCGCGCGCGCGGTGAAGATGTGTGATGGGGTTGTTGCGGGCATCGCGGTTGACAGTTGGGGTGTGGATTACGGGCTCATTGGTGCTGACGGTAAGCTGTTGGAGAACCCGTACCACTATCGCGACGGTCGGACTGATGACATGTTGGATGAGGCTTTTAAGCTGATTTCAAAGCGGGCGATTTATGAAAATACGGGCTTGCAGTTTATGGCTCTTAACACGGCGTATCAGTTGTTGGCCTGCCGGCTGCAACGTCCGGAACTGCTGCAAAAAGCGAAGTCGCTTATTTTTACGGCTGATCTTTATGCTTACTATCTGTGTGGTAGTGTATTCGCGGAGTATTCTTTGGCGAGTACGTCGCAGCTTATGGATATGCGCAGCGGTAGTTGGTCGGCGACTATGTTTGATAAATTGCAACTGCCGATGGAGTTGATGCCCAAGGTGGTTCAGCCGGGCACGGTGGTGGGCAAGCTCACGCCGGAGATTGCCGCGGAGTTTGGTTGTTCGCAGATTCCTGTTATCGCGATTGGTTCTCACGACACGGCGTCGGCTGTGGCGGCGGTGCCAGCTGACGATTCTCAGGGCACGTGGGCTTATCTTTCGAGCGGCACATGGAGTCTGATGGGGGTTGAAACGCCGCGAGCGATTATTAATGATAAGACATTCGAATACCAATTCACCAACGAAGGGGGCGTTGAGAATACTATTCGTCTATTGAAGAATATCATGGGTCTTTGGGTTCTGCAGGAGTGTCGTCGTCAATGGCAGCGGGACGGTGAAGATCTTTCTTACGGTCAGATTGCCAAGATGGCTCAAGAGGCTGAGCCGTTTGTGGCTTTTATTGATCCGGCGTATGGGGATCTTTTTAAGCCGGGCGATATGCCGGGGCGTATTCAGCAATACTTGAAACAGACGAACCAACCGGCCATCACTGACAAAGGGCAACTGGCCCGCGCTATTCTTGAAGGTTTAGCGCTGAAGTATCGTCAAGTTATGGGTTGGCTGGAAGATATTGTCGGCCATGAGATTGACAGGCTGCACATTGTAGGCGGTGGCATCCAGAACGAGTTGCTGTGTCAGTTCACGGCCAATGCGTTAGACAAGACCGTGGTGACGGGGCCGGTTGAGGCTACGGCTTTGGGTAATATCCTGATGCAGGCCATCGCGACGGGTGATGTGGCATCTCTGGACGAAGCTCGGAAGATCGTTGGTAACTCCTACGAGTTGAAAACATATAGTCCTGCTGATACTGACGTTTGGAAGGGCAAGTGTGACGAGTATATTAAGTAGATAGTAAGGGTGCCCTTAACGAGTTTTGTTTGCTGTGTTCGCCTCGGATTTAGATTTTGGGGATTTGAACCGATTTATATTTATGTTGAATAAAGGAACTTTGCTTTGCTAGAACAACTGGAACAGCAGCTTGACAGTTTTGACGCTGCTCAACGCCGAGCTGCGCTGGATAGGTTACTTGAAGCTGTGGACAAGGGGCAGGTGAAATTCGCCCCTGTGAATACCGATCACAACCTTCACGCTCATACGTTTTTTTCCTACAACTCTTATGGTTATTCGCCGAGCAAGTTCGCTTGGCTGGCCCGCAAGAAAGGTTTGGCTTTGGCGGGTACGGTTGACTTTGACGTACTTGACGCTCTGGAAGAATTCACCGAAGCTTGCCGACTGTTGAACCTGAAAGGTTGTGTGGGAATTGAGACACGGGTTTTTGTTCCGGAATTCGCGACGCGTGAGATCAATTCTCCGGGCGAGCCTGGTATCAGCTATCACATGGGGCTTGGTTTTCCCACGGCGAACTTGGCGGGCGGCGACGAGCAATTTTTGCGTGGTATCAAGCAAACGGCCGGTCAGCGTAATGTGGAACTTCTGGGGCGAGTGAATAAGTTCTTGGCAGCGGTGGCGTTGGATTACGAAAAAGATGTTTTGCCTTTAACGCCTTCGGGCAACGCGACAGAACGGCACATTTGCAGCGCTTACGCCCGCAAAGCTCAAGAGGTCTTTCCCGAAGCTGACAAACTGGCTAAGTATTGGAGCGAGATATTGCAGACGCCGGCGGATAAATTGGAGTTTCCCGAAGGCGCTTCACTGTTGAACACGATCCGCGCCAAGACTATGAAAAAGGGCGGGGTCGGTTATGTTCAGCCGGGCGAGGGGTCTTTTCCTAAACTCGCTGAGACCAATCAGTTTATTTTGAACGCAGGGGCGATTCCTACGCAGACGTGGCTGAACGGATGCAGCGACGGCGAACAAGCGATTGAAGAATTGCTGGATGTGGGTATGAGTACGGGTGTCGCGGCGGTGAACATTATTCCGGACCGCAACTTCACGAGTGGTGTTAAAGATGAAAAGCTAGCCAATCTTTATGAGTTTGTCGAGATCGCCAATCGGCGTGATTTACCGATTGTAGTTGGTACGGAGATGAACAGTCCGGGGCAGAAATTTGTGGATGATTTCGATTCAGCGGAACTGCAACCTCTTGTGCCGGTTTTTCTGAAGGGAGCGCATATTGTTTACGCTCATGCCGCGCTGCAAAGGCAATGTGGACTGGGTTATACGAGTTCTTGGGCAGCGAGCAATTTTTCGAGTGTTGCTGCTAAGAACGAGTTTTTTGAGAAGTTGGGGCAGAAGTTGACCGCGGCTCAACATGAATTGTTGGCCCAATTTGACGCGAACGCTTTGCCGGGTCAGATTCTCGATGCTTTGAAATCTTAGTTTGATTTACGTATAAGGCTGGTTTTGTTTACCGGTCTTTTGAACCATAAGAATTTGAATTACCTTTTGAACGATCTCTGAAAGAAAATTATGAGCAACAGTATTCCTGAAACGCAATACGCGGTCCAACTCATCGGCCCGGACGAACTGACCCTCAACACGGAAAAGGCTGTTTTCAAGCCTGGGGCATATCAAGTGCTTGGCCAGGTTGAAGCTGTAGGTCTGTGCTTTTCGGACTTGAAACTTTTGAAGCAGTTTTCTCAGCACGCGCGTAAGACGGCGATACTGTCTGGTATTGATCCGGCGATTCTGGCGGAGATACCGAGTTATGTGCCGGATGACAAGCCGACGGTGCCTGGTCATGAGTCGGTGGTGCGAATTGTCGCGGTGGGTGACGATGTCAAAGGGGTAAAGGTGGGTGATCGTTTTTTGGTTCAAACGGATTACCGCTGGCTGCCGACAGCTAACTCCAACGGTTCGTACGGCTATAATTTCGAGGGAGGCCTACAAGAGTATGTTCTGATGGATCAACGTGTTATTACATCGCCTGATGGGGAGTCGATGCTGATACCGGTTTCTGAAAACCTTTCGGCTTCGGCTGTGGCGCTTGTCGAACCTTGGGCTTGCGTTGAAGACGCTTACGCGGTGCAAGAGCGGCGTACGCTAAAGGTTGACGGTTCGATGCTGGTGATTTCGGACGCGGAAATTGACAAGGAAATCGTGAACTCGCTCTGTTCTTGTTACGGCAGGCCGACCAGCATTAAAGCCATCGAGAACGCCAACGCGGCGTTAGTGGGCGCTTTGGAAGACGCTTCTTTTGACGATGTGGTTTACTTCGGCAGCACCGCGGAGATTGCTGAGAAGCTTTTCCCCAAAGTTGCGCCCAAAGGTTTGTATAATATTGTTCAGAACGGCAAGAAGTTTGGGAAGCTGGTGACCTCTCAGGTGGGCCGGGTACACTACGGCGGCATTCGAGTCATCGGGACGACCAGCAACGACCCGGCTGACGCTATGGCTGCGATACCGACCTCGGGTGAGATTCGCGTGGGCGATAAAATAAACGTTATCGGCGCGGCTGGGCCGATGGGAGTAATGCACGTTATACGCAATCTTTGCCAGGGTGTGCGTGACATCACCGTTTACGCGGGCGATCTTTCGGACGAACGGCTTGCCATTCTTAGCCGTTTGGCTCAACCTCTGGCGCAGAAGAATGGGCTGGAATACGTTCCTTATAATCCGAAGACCAACGCTCCGACGGAAGCCTTTGATTATATTGTTTTAATGGCTCCGGTACCGGCGTTGCTGGCTATGTCGGTTCTCGATGCCGCGGACAAAGCGATTATCAATATTTTTGCTGGGATCCCCGCCAACGTCAATGCTGATATCGATCTCGACGCGTACATCGAAAAGCAATTGTACTTTGTCGGCACGAGCGGTTCGGTTTTGGACGACATGAAATGCGTACTCGAAAAGGTCGAGTCCGGTCAATTGGATACGAACCTTTCCGTGGCGGCGATCACCGGGCCCGAAGGCGCCGTTGAAGGTATTCGCGCAGTCGAAAACCATCTGATACCGGGCAAAATTATTGTCTATCCCCAATGCAAAGGTTTGGGTCTGACCACTCTGGAGCAACTACCCGAAGTTCTGCCCAATGTCGCAGGCGCTCTGGACGACGGACTATGGACCACCGAAGCTGAAAAGCAACTGCTGAAAAAATAGATATCGAAAATTGGTGTGATTTTCCGTTCCGGGATCTCCGCTTCGCTACGTGTCGCACTTTTTCTTGATTTACATTGTTGGGTTTCATAGCGGGCGGCTGTACCCTTTATTCTGCATGCCTTACCACACAACAAATAACAAAATGCAACAAGAACTCAAAGACATTATCGCTATATCACGTACTCTCGGCGCTGACACCAACTTAACCCAAGGGGGCGGAGGCAACACCTCGGTCAAAACCGACGATGGTGAGTTTATGTATCTAAAAGCGTCCGGCTCGGCGCTGAAAAACATGTCCAGCCGGAAAGGTTGGCGCCGCCTGAGAATAGCACCGATCCTGGCAACACTCAAAAACTCCACCGCTATCAAAAAAGATATGGTTTTCCGCGAGCGTCAAATCGCCCAACTGCTCAAAAAAGCTTGTTACGACAACACCACCGCAAACGCCCAACCTTCTATCGAAGCCCAAATGCACGCGCTGCTGCGCCAATACACGATACATCTGCACCCCGTGGCAGCCAGTCCTTATGTCTGTTCGCGCCAAGGGAAAGTCGTTATTGAAAAGCTATTCGCTCGCGAAAAACTTCCGCCTCTTTGGGTTCCTTGTGCTGACACCGGATATATGACCGCGAGAAAAATCGCGAGACTGCTGCCGGGCTACCGCCGTGAGCATAACGCCCTACCTAAAATATTGTTTCTCCAAAAGCACGGCATAGTCATAAACACCGACACCGCTTCATCAGCTATCGCCCTGACTCGCAGAGTTATCAAAACCTGCCAACGACACCTTGGCCCACTGAAAGTAAAACCAATTTCGGCACCAACCGCCGGCGATGTTACCGCCGCCCGCAAAGCCATCCGTCAAGCTCTGGCCCCAAACAAAACTAAAATACCAACCATCAAACATTACTTCGATAAAGACATCGCTCGACTGCTGGCCCAACCGGACATCGCCAAATGGTGCAAAATTCCACCCTTGGTGCCACATGAAATTTCCTACTCCGGCGGCATGCCTTTGTGGATCGACGAAATCGACCCGCAACACATCACCAGAAAAATTTACCAATCCCTAAAACGAACAGGTAAACAACCTGTTAGCTTTCTCGTTAAGGATATCGGACTATTTGTTGTCGCGCCCGCAGCCAAAAGCCGTACCATCAAAGACGTTGTAACCGCAGGCCTTGTTATCCGACAGCACCTCGATCAACTTGGCGGCCCCGACCCCATGACCAAAAGACAACAACTTTTCACGAACACTGTTTACGCATACAGTCATTCCTAACAACCTTGCCAAGCAAAGAATTATCCGCTACCCTATTATTCACCATAGTCAGGACAACTTGTCTCCTACACAGATCCAACATGGCAATGACAAAAACTTCTATTATAAAAACAGGATTAGAATCCCATGAAAAAAGTACTCGCCGACCTAATCAAAATTTCTCACGCCACTGGTAAAGACACCGATCTGGTTCAAGGAGGCGGAGGCAATACCTCAATCAAATCCGCGGACGGCAAAACTATGTACATCAAAGCGTCCGGCACGGCTCTTAAGGACATGTCGGATACTAAAGGTTATCGTGTGCTGGACATCGAGCGGGTTTTGTCGGTTCTGGACGATACCCAGCTAAAGAAACTCGACACTGACGCCCGCGAAGCTGAGGTTGTCAACCGTCTTATGCTTAGCTGTATTGATAAGCCTGAAACCAATGCGCGTCCTTCGGTGGAAACGCCGCTTCACGCTGTACTCGATACCGCTGTTATTCATTTGCATCCGGTTGCGGTTGGCGCATATGTCAACACTCGTGATGGTGAAGCGCTGGTTGGTAAGCTTTTTGCGTCTGATAAGCTACCTCCTCTTTGGGTTCCTTATGTTGACCCTGGTTATACTTTGGCGCGGAAGGTAGCTGAGCTTGTCCGTCGCTATGAAGATACACATGGTGCGAAACCCAATATTATTTTTCTGCAGAAGCATGGTTTGATTGTTAGTGCAGCCACTGCTGAAAAAGCGATGCGTATTGTGAAGCGAGTTATCAAGACCTGTTCGGAGAAGTTGGCGGTTATTAGGCCGGTCGCTGTCAAGGCGGTTTGCGCTGACGATATCGCTTCTGCTCAACTGGCGATTCGCAAAGCCTACTTTGCCACTACCGGTCGATATGCCATCGTGAAGCATTATAATGATCCTGTTATTAATGGGTTTATGCGACGTAGGGACGGATCGAAACTTTTGGCTGCTGCGGGATTGACGCCTGACGAATTGGTTTATGCCAATGGCAGTCCTCTTTGGCTCGAGCGTGCGGATGCTGGGATTGTGACCAAGAAACTGCAAAGACAGATCGACCAAGGACAGAAGCCCGCAGCGTCGTTTGTTGTGAAGGATTTGGGTTTGTTCGTTACCGCGGATGAAAAGACCGCGCCGATCGTGCGTGAGATATCTGTATGCTCTATGGCCATTCGTGTTGCGGCGGCGAAGCTCAGCTCGCTGGTAGTTTTGTCCAAAAAGCAACGTGATTTTATCAATAATTGGGAAGCTGAGAGTTTCCGCCGTAAGGTTACGGGCAGCTCGGCCTCGGGGACGCTGAAGGATCGTATCGCTGTGGTATCTGGGGCCGGGAGCGGCATCGGCAGGAGCATCGCGGTGGGGCTGGCTCGCGCTGGAGCTATCGTGGCTTTGGGTGATATCGATACTAATGCTGCGGAAGAAACCCGATCAATGATTCTGGACGAGATACCCCAAGCGACGGTTATGCCTGTTTGCTGTAACGTTACCGATGAAGCGAGCGTCGATGAGGCGTTTGGGCAGGTACAGCGGCAATGGGGTGGGCTTGATATTCTGGTAAATGCGGCTGGGGTGGCGCCGGCGTATCCTTTGGTTGATTTTCCGGTTGATAAGTTCCGTTTCGCTTTGGAAGTGAACTTAACGGGTTATTTTTTGATGGCCCGCGCGGCTGCTCGGGTTATGACACAGCAAGATATGGCTGGCGCTATCATCAATATATCGAGCAAGTCGGGCCTGGACGCATCGAAGAACAACACACCGTATAACGCTACCAAGGCTGGTGAATTGCACATGGCGCGCGGTTGGGCGATGGAATTGGGTGCGTATGGGATACGCGTGAACTGCGTGTGTCCGGGGAATGTATTTGAGGGATCGAAGATTTGGAACCCGACGTATATCAAAGCTTGCGCCAAGAAGTATGGCATTAAGCCGGAAGAGGTTATTCCCTTCTATGTGAACAAGACGGTACTGCAGCGGGAGATCAAGGGCCAAGACATTGCGGACTCGGTTGTATTTCTCGCTTCGGACCAGGCGCGAACCATCACCGGGCAAACCATTGTGGCTGACAGTGGGCAGGTTATGGTGCGCTAATCGTATTTGCTATTTAGAGCGGTTTCAAAAAAGGTGCAGCGTTTGGCTTGTCTGGCTACTGGTTTGTATCCTAAAGGTAAAACCCGCCGACGGGTCGGAGGGCTAATCTTGGCGGCGACGGCGAGAGAGGTTGTGGTTTGCGCGTTGATTGTTGAATGGGTTCCAAGTTAAGGTGGAGGATGGCTGAATACGTGGGGGTATTTGCGGAAATGAGTTTGGCGGCAGGGGGTGATTGATCATTGGTTGGTGGGACTGTAGGGGTTGTGAGGATTGTACGCTTGGTGCGGGGGAGGTATTATTTTATTGATGTTGATTGGTGCAGTTTTGGGGTGGGATTGTATGTTATATTTTGATAGCGGAAGTTATCTAGACGATAGCTACTAGGTAGATAAAGAGTGTGTTGAAGGTTATAGGATATGTTTGACAATACCGCCAATAGATGCGTAGTTACCAGTACTCAGCGTCGGCGTCATTTTCGGATCACTTATCCGGAAAGTTCGCGGCCATGGCTGATTACGCACAGCAAACGAAGGTTCAGGATACACGATATTTCTGAAGAGGGGATCAGGTTCCTTTATAGATCGGCTGACAGTCAGACTATTCCGCTGGTATTCGGCGCAAAGGTAATGCTGTTATGCGGTGAAGAAGTGAGCGTAAGCGGCAAGATTATTCGGATGGAACCTGACTTAGCGGTTTTGCAGTTGGAGGTGGGGATACCTTACAAGGTCATCCATAACGAAGAGCTTTATTTGATCCGCCGATTCAAGGGTAAAGTGCGTGAGAGCCGTCGTCGTCGTGGGTTTAGGTGTTGATTGGTTGGTTTAGGGGCGAATCCCGGGGCTGACACTTGGGACTCTGATTGGGGGTGGGGCGCAAAAAAAAAGCCTTAGGTATGGCTCGAAGTGTCTGTTCAAAAATCTTCGAATGCCCTTACCGCAAGGCTTGAGGCGTCAAATTAACTTCTTCACTCTAATAGTGGTTTGGTTGGTTAGTTTTGTCCCAAGAAAACGGATGAAAAGGCGTTTTTTTTAGGATATTTTGTAACCTCTTTAGGTATCGTCATTTATGGGGTAGTGGTTAAGGGGAGGGGGCGGATTTTTTTGTGATGTTGGGGAATTTTTGGCGGCGGTGTAGTGGTTATGAGTTCTGGGCGATAAGAGGTTGTGTAATAAGGATTTGCGTTTTCGCAATAAAGGGTACAGGCACTTGCGCTGGCGCTCCAGAGCCAGTCCCCTTTATTGGGAGGTGAAAAACGTTGCATTTTTGGGGTGGTGCGGAGACACTTGGGGACCTGTGGAGATAACGATTGAGGCTACTTTAGGAGTGTATGTTGGCGGATAACAGGGAACCAAAATTGATTTGGGCGGGTAAGGAGCCTCGGGAGCCGATGGGGAATTGGCGGCTGCGGGAGCGGGGTAATGGGGATTTGGGTAAGGTTGGGTTGGAGGCTGGGGCTGGTGAGGGGAATATGCTGATATGGGGGGATAATCGGGCGGCATTGGCAGCGCTGGGGGGGCAGTGGCGGGGGAAGGTGAAATGTGTTTATGTTGATCCGCCTTTCAATACAGGGACGAGCCCGGGGCCTTACCCGGACGCAATGGATCACGCGGGGTGGCTTACGATGATGCGGGATCGACTGGAGTTGGTGCGGGAGCTGATGAGCGATGAGGGAATGATTTTTATTCATTTGGATGATAGCGAGGCGGCGTATTTGAAGGTGCTGAGTGATGAGATATTCGGGCGGGATAATTTTTTGAATCAGATTTGCTGGGAGCGCTCGGCGGTGGCGGGGCTGGGACAGGGGGGAAAGTTTTTAGTGAACGTGACGGAGTATTTGTTGGTGTACGCGAAGGACTATGGGAAGTTGGGGGGGCAGCGGCCGAGGATGTGGGTGCCTTTTAGTAAAAAGACGTTGCGCGGGTATCGGCGGGTGATGACGACGGCAGGGGAGCGGGAGTTGGTGGATAGGTTCGCGGCGAAATCGACGGGGGAGCCGGTGGAGATTTATCGGCATAAGGATTATGAGGTGGGGTCGATTAGTTGGGCGGCGAGCCGGGGGGCGAAGGAGATTGCGGCAGAGTATGAGGAGAAGTTTGATAAGGTGTTTCGGACGTTTTTGGTGCAGCGGGAGAATTCGTTTCAGCATGATTTGTTGGGACGGATGGAAGGGGGTGGTTTGTATTCGGTGGATTATGTGCCGAGCCGAGGAAAGAAAGCGGGGCAGCAGACGACGAATTATTATTTGAATAAGGAGTTGGTTGCGTGGTTGGCGGATATCGCGGAGGTGCGGGATGGGGCGATTATTAAGAACCAGCGGTTGGGGGATTTTTGGACGCGGGAGATGATATCGAACGCGGCGCGTAAGGAGGGGGCGGTGAGTTTTGATCGGAGTAAGAAGCCGGAAAAGTTGATGCAGGTGATAATCGAAGGATGTACGGAGAAGGGGGATTGGGTGCTGGATCCGTTTGCGGGTTCGGGTACGACGGGAGCGGTGGCGCATAAGTTGGGGCGGCGGTGGATAATGATCGAGCAGGGGGAGCATTGTGGTACGCATATATGGCCTCGTATGAAGCGGGTGGTGGATGGTAGTGATGGCAGTGGGATTAGTAAGGCAGTTGATTGGCGCGGCGGTGGTGGGTTTGGGTGTTATGAGGTTGTGGTAGCGGAATAGGTGTTTCTGTTTGACGGGGGTAGTGGGTAGCGATATTATGGGGGGGCGTGACGCGGGATGATGAGGATTTGTTTTTGGAAAGGACGGCGCGATGAAGGGATTAATCTTTTTGCTGTGTGGGTTGATGGTATGCGCTATGGGGGCAGCGGTATGGGGGATTGAGGGTGATGTGGAATTGCTGAGGATAGTGGCGGATGGGTATGATGAGAATATGTCTCGGCTGCGTACGTGGGGCGGGACGGTTGAAGTGGAGTATCGCAGTTATACGGATCGTGACGATATTGATCCGAATATTTTGGCGTTCCCACTTAGGACGGAGATAAATCTGCACGGGGGATTCTTGATCGATCGCGATGCTGCGATAACTAGGTGGTTCAATTCTATCGAGGAGAACAGGGTTTCTGATGGTGTTGAAGAACAGCACAGTCGCCGTTACGCTGGGATGATTCAGGCTGATGTGGATTATCAGATGTTCAATATTTTGGATAATGCAGGATTTGTGCGGACTTTGGAGATATGGGGCAAAGACAGAGATGTAATGTCAGTGTTCTGCTATAGTATCTTCAGTCCTTTATATATGTGGGAGAATATCTCGCAGCATAATAATTATTTTTGTTCTGTGCTTAGTTCGGAGATGTTGAGACGTGTGTATGAGGAGGCAGAGGAGCGGGAGAGATGTAGTGTTGTCAGGGATGGGGATTTGGTGACGTTTGAGCTGTGGAGTCATAGGGATGATCCGTGTGAAGAGGTGGTCAACAGGTTTGTCTATGATTTGTCCAAAGGTTATAACATGGTAGAGATGGTTACGTCCAGTCCTTACGGCGGATTACATCTTCAGGCGGATTATGTTCAGGTTGGTGATGTATTTGTGTTATGTGAGATAACAAAGAACTACACGAATTCGGTCGGTGGAGTTGATCAAGAGATGTTCTTTCATGCTTGTTGGGAGACAGGTATGGTCAATGAGGTTGTTGATCCCTGTGAGTTTGGGTTTGATAAGATTGGGTTGCGGATCGGTGACAGTGTCACAGACAGGCGAACAGGGGAGTTTTTGTACAATTGGCAGGGCAATAGTGATTTTTCGGGGATGAGTAGTGAGCCGGTGCAGAGGTGTGTCGATGGTGAGAGCGCCGGTGGCGGCGGAGGAGGATGTTGTGGGAGGCGGATTTCTTGCGTGCAGCAGGATCCTTGTGATCCGTGCAGGCCGTGAGACGGATGCGGGATGATGCGGATTTGTTTTTGGAAAGGACGGCGTGATGAAGGGATTAATCTTTTTGCTTTGTTGGTTGATGGTATGCGCGATGGGGGCAGTGGTATGGGGGCTGGAGGGGGATGCTGAGTTATTGAGGTTGGTGGCAGATGAATATGAGCGGAACCAGGAAGGCCTGCATACGTGGGGCGGGACAATAACGACAGAGGAACACTGTTGGATGAATCGGGGGAGCAGTGAATCGTCAGACGAGGTTGCGGATTCGTGGACTGCGAGTGGGAGTTTCAGGGGTGAGATGTTGGTGGATATGGATACGGGGATGCGGTGGTGGAACAATTATGTGGAAGAGGCTACTCCGGGCGCAAGTGGCAATGAAGAACACCGGGCGGGGTGGTATCGCGGCATGATGCGGGAAGATGCTGATTATGCAATGCACTATGAGGCCGCGGAAGCGAGGCCGCGGATGTTGGAGATATCTGCTAAAGGTGAAATGAATGGAACGGAGCTTCGAGGGGCGGGAGGTTTTTTGGGTTTTGATCCATTCTATACTTGGCACCATGTTATGGGGGGGCTCATTGTTCCGGGCAGTGGATCGGCGCGATATGCGTATGAACGGGCAGATGAGATGGAAGGGGTGAGGGTTTATAGAGAAGGGGATAGAGTGACGCTGGATTTGGGTAGTAGTGCGGAACTGTCGGAGACTTCACTTATGGACCGGATGGTATTTGATTTGGCGCAGGGGGGCAATGTGGTGGAGCTGGAAAGGACGGAGGGGGTGTTTGAGAGTCGGTTGGAAGCGGAGTATGAGGAGATGGAGGGTGTTTTTGTGTTGAAAGGGATAACGTTGGATTCTACGTTTAGGGAGGAAGGAACGAATGGGGAGGCACACTTGCGGTTGACGGTGGAAACGAATATGGTGAATGAGCCGGTGGCGGAAGAGGAATGGGGGTTGGACAGGATAGGTTTACGGTTGGGGGATAACATACTGGACCGCAGGACGAATACGATGTTTTATGATTGGAATGGGACGAGTGATTTTTCGGGGATGCGCAGTGAGGCTTGGGAAGAACGGTCATGTTGCGGTAGCTGCTGTGGGATGCGGAGTTCTCGCGGGCAGAAAGATGTTTGTGATCAGTGAGACGTGCGCGGGGAGGGGGTGTGGATGACAGGTTTGGGTGTTATGATGTGGATGGGGAGGCGTTGTATCAGGGAGAATAAAGGGGACAGGCACTTGCGCTGGCGCTCCAGAGCCAGTCCCCTTTATTCCGTTTATTCAGGCGCAGTGAGGCCCCCGTTGGTACGGTGGGGATCATAGTTTTTGGAGGGCTTGGTTGAATTTAGGCCAGGCGAGGTTGGCGTAGAAGCGGTGTTCGCCGGGGCCGACTACGAGTTGGCAGTTGTTTTCGGCGTTGGCGGCGCGGTAGATGGTTTTTAGTTTTTGGAATTGTTGTTGGGTGGCTTTGATGGGGAAGATGGGGTCGTTTTTGCCGGCGACGATGATGACGGGTTTGGGGGCGAACAGGCCGAGTATGTCGGACATTTCGGCGTATTTGTAGAGGGCGGGGACGTAATTGCAGGAGCAGTGGAACATAGCCATGATGGAATCTTTGAAGGAGCAGAAGTAGCAGGAGGGCATGGCGATTTGGATTCGGGGCAGGACGGCGGCGGCGAAGGTGGAGATGGTTCCGCCTCCGGAGTTACCCATGATGGCGAGGCGTTTCAGGTTGGCATCACCGCGCTGGGTGAGATAGTCGATGGCGCGATCGACATCGTAGATTCGTTGGCCGATTAGAGTTTGGCCGAGAAAGAGGGCCTGCATGGCGGCATCGTGGCAGTACTCCGGCGAGCTGGACTTTTGGTGGTTTTCTTGGCGGAGGCCGAATGAGCGTTGCTCGATGCAGAGAGCGGCGCAGCCTTGGGCCATGGCGATCAGACCGAAATCGCGATCACCTTCGACAGTGATTTTTTTGCTTTCGGTTTTGAAATCGACGGCGATGGAATTATGCATACCGGTGGAGTGGCCTTGAACGCAGATGATGAAGTTGTAAGGGGGGGTTGCGTTTTTGGGAAGGCAGAGGTAGGCGGGGACGTCGGCGTGAGGCTGGGCGGTGAAGACGATTTTCTCGATAGAGCCGAGGGGATGCTGTTTGGTCCAGATGGATTGGACGTTGAGGGGGGTTTTTTCCGAGGGGGTATCGCCTAACAGTTGTTTGAGTTTGCGGCGCAGCTTGCGTTGCCAGGTTTTCACATCGCCGCCGGTGTAGCTTAACTGCTGGGGGGTGTTGTCCATGATGTGGCGGTGACAGAGGGAAGGAGAGAACTCAAATTTCGTGCGTTTTTGGGCCATGCTTTCAGTCTTCTAGGTATATTCCGGCGAAAATCGCCTTTTGAGGTTTATGTTGTTTGTTGCGAATTGCGGGTTTCTACGCGGATTGTAACTCTTTGAAGGGCGAGGTTCAATGCCAAATGGGGCAGGTGGGGGAAAAATCGGATTACTTGTGGCATTTAGGGTGGTTTTGCTGCTAGAATGCGGATAGGTCAGGGATGATGGGCATGGCCCACTACCTTGGGTGTTTGGGGTTGGTGAGAAACTATTGTCGCAATGAGTTAAAAGTTTTTTTGAGGTCTTGAGATAAAACCCCCTGACGGGTCAGGGAGCTAGTCTGTCGAGTAATACATGCGTTAGATGGTTTACTTTTAGGTTGGTTTGTTATGTTGGATGTATTTTTGAGTGCATTTGGTGGGACGTTTTTGGCGGTGGCGAAGGTGTTTTTGGTGGTTTTGGCTGCGGGGATATTGGTACGTCGGGGGATTGTGGGTCAGCATCATGTTAAGGCTTTGTCGTCGGTAACGGTGAATGTGTTTTTGCCTTGCATGATATTTTCGAATATTACGAGTACGTTTGATCCGGGGGCGATGCGGATTTGGCCTATGCTTCCTTTGGCGGGGGTGGCAATGATAGGTGTGGGGTTGGGATTAGGTAGTTTGGTGTTCGCGCGGGATCTGCGGCGGAATCGGGATTTGGTGGCGTTGTCGGGATTACAGAACGCGGGATATTTGGTGTTGCCTTTAGGTAGTATGTTGTTTCCGGAGCAATTTGATCAGTTTGCGCTATATTGTTTTCTTTTGATATTGGGTGTTAGTCCGCTGTTGTGGAGTTTGGGTAAGTATTTGGTGACCGCGGGCGAGCACGAGCGGTTTTCTTGGCGGACGGTGATAACGCCTCCGTTTTGCGCGAATGTTTTGGCGATGATTTTGGCGTTTACACATGCGGCGGATTATGTGCCTGGTGTTTTGGCGGGGCCGATCGACATGTTGGGCAAGGGTGCGGTGCCGGTCGCGAATTTTGTGTTGGGTGCGGTTTTGGGTAGTATCACTTTGCGTTGGCGGCATCATATAGGAGAGGCGCTGCGGGTGATTTCGGTGAAGTTGGTGCTGCTGCCTTTGGTTACGATTGTAACATTGTATTTTTGGGGTTTGGGGGAAAGTTATCCATTGATGGCGAGTTTTTTGGTGCTGCAGAGTGCGGCGGCGCCGGCGACAGGATTGATAATTCAGTTGCGAAATTACGGTGGGAATGAGGAGAAGGTAGGCTGCATAATGCTGTTGACGTATGCGACGTGTATATTGATGATGCCTTTCTGGCTGGCGGTTTGGCGTATTTTGCAGTGAGCAGAAGGGATTGCTGGGGAGGTCAATGTTTTCAGGCGGTCAGGGAGTTTTGATCCGCAGATTTCGCAGAGAATCACAGATTTTAGATTGGCCAGTGGCGGTAATTGGGCACGTGGGGATTGGTCGAAAGTTTGATGAAAGTGATGAGGTAAGGGGCCGGCAAGATGCCGGCGGTACGTTGTCAGCGGGAAAGCATTTCTTGCTTTGGAGGCGGGATGAGGTTAGGATAATAGGGGTATGATTTGGGAAGAGGCGGCAATTAGGGATACGGTTATTTTTAACAAGGATTGAGGCCATGAATAAGCTGCGATTATTGGTGGGTTTATTTTTGTTGGTTTTGGCGGGGCCGGCGCGTGCGGATAATTACGCGGTGCTGTTCGCGGGAGGGGTGGAACCAAGTCAGAATCCGGAGATGTTTTACAAGGCTACGATTCGTATGTGGCGGGTGGTGGTTAATCATTTGAATTATCCAGCGGAGAATGTTTATGTGTTGGCGGCGGACGGTACGGGCGCGGGTCGGGACCAGCAGGTCAAAGACAGTATTTTGATAAACTCGGATTGGTCGGAGGTAACCGAGGCTGGTGGGATAATTCGGCCCGGTACGCGCGACAATTTGCGGCGGGTGTTGAGTGAGTTGCAGGAGGAGATGGGGCCTGACGATGTTTTCTATTTTTGGTCGGACGATCACGGCTATAACGAAAGTGATTTCGCGGGGTTTCGACCCGGCTGGTACAAGTCGGGTTTATGCGCTTGGATAGACAGCAAAGCGCGCAGTCGCGACGAAGCGGACATCAGTTGCGAAGAGTTCGCGGAATGGACGAATGATTTTAATGTTAGAGCAGAGTGTTACGCGTTTGGTCAATGCTTCAGCGGTGGGATGATACATCATATGGGAATTGGCGCGAACGATGGGCGGGTTCGTTTCGCGGCGTGGTCGGCAAGTTATGACGAAACGGCGTTGGGTGCGAGCAACTGCTGGACGGACGCTTGGGTTGAGGCGTTGATTCATGAGCCGAGCCATGCTACTTGCGTGTTAGGGCGGGCGGCGGTGGTGAATGATCGCTATGGTCCTTATGGTGACCGGGGCAAGAGTGAGAACCCGGGATATGTGGGTGACAATTTTGATTTGACGACGGGCGAGTTGGTGAACGGCCCGGCGGTGATCTTGGGTGCTTTGCCAGTTGAGCGGGACACTGCGCGATCGATCAGTTTTGAAGGGGATTTGGCGCGGGGTGATTTTGTTGACGAGAACGGGTGGTTTTACGACAGTTATGTTTTTGAGGCGAAGGCGGGGGATCGAATAACGTGCAGTTTGGTTTCGGATGATTTTGATTCTTATTTGACGTTGATTTCGCCGGAGGATGTGCGTCAGGTTGATGATGATTCGGCGGGTAATTTGGACGCGGTTATCAGTTTCACAGCGGAATCGACGGGTGAATATCGGGTTATGGTTTCGGCGTACCGAAGCCGACTGGCGGACCATCGGGACTTTAACGCTTTGAGTCCGGAACAAGGCTGTTATGTGTTGGATATCCAAGGGGCGCACGCGGGCTGGGCGGTTGCGAATCCGGATTTGGAAGTGGTGGAGTTGGCTGGGCGACTGAAGCGGGGCGACCGGGTAGTGGAGGAAAGTCAGAGTTACTATGATCTATATGGTTTCGCTGCAGAGAAAGGTGATCACATAGCGGTTGATTTACTGAGCGATGATTTTGACGGGAGTTTGTTGGTCTATTCGCCGACGAATAAGCGTTACGCGGATGACCAGGGTGGCGAGGGAACGAACGCGGCGTTGTCGTTTTTGGCGGAGAGTTCGGGGAACTATCGGGTATTGGCGACTTCGTTTGAATCGGGACAAAGCGGTCATTATCAGCTTCGGGTGGCGGGCGGTCGTGATGTTCGAGTGATTCAACAAAGAACGAACCGTGACGGCGAACTTTTGCTACAAGAGGGGAGTCTGGATGAAGATGATGAAATTTTGACGGGAGAGGGATCGTATTACGATTTGTACACGTTTCAGGCGAACTATGGCGATAGTGTTGATATTGATTTGATGAGCGAAGACTTTAACGCGTATATAATTTGTAAGTCGCCTTTGGGTCAGCGGCGTTTCGATGACAATTCAGGCGATGGTGAAAACGCGCATTTAGGTTTTGTGGCGGACGCCAGCGGAGCTTATCGACTCTGGGTGAATTCTTTCGCTGAGGGTGAGGAAGGGGCGTATGATTTGGCGGTTCGGGGCGGGAGCAATTTGCGGATGATCGATCCGCCGACGGAGCTGCGGGGCCGTTTGAACAGGCAGTCGGCGCGTGTCGGTGGTAAGTATTTTGATTTCTATCGATTCACGGCAGAAGAAGGGGATTTTGTCGCGTTGGATTTGATATCGAGGTCGTTTGATTGTTATTTGATAGTGCGTGGTCCGACTGGCGAACAGATGATCGATGACGACGGCGGTGCGGACAGTAACGCGTCGTTGAGTTTTATGGCTGAGGCCAGCGGGGTGTATCAGGTTTTGGTGACGTCCTATTCACCGCGGGAACAGGGGCGCTATACGCTGCGTTGTTTGGGTGTGGATTTGGAGGACTCGGAGCCGCCGGTCTCGGCAGAAGGTTTTCTCGCGGCAGACAACGCTGGGCCTTACGGCAACTACCGCACCGTTTACAGTTTCAGCGCGGAACAAGGCAGCCTTTTAGCTGTTGATCTAATGTCAACGGATTTTGACACTTACTTGGTAGTGAGGTCGCCTTCGGGTCAGGAATACATCAATGACGACGCGGGCACCAATACTAACTCTAGCGTCACCATGACGGCGGACGCGACGGGCGTTTACCAAGTTGTGGTAAGTTCTTTTGAAGAAGGGGAGACTGGTGATTTTGAGTTAGCGGTTTTTGGCGGCGCGGATTTAGCTCCGGTTGAGTTGGAGGAATTGGCTCAGGCGGGCAAATTGCCCGGCTTGGCGGACAAGTTGGAGGTGAGTGCGGAGTTGTTCGCGCTGATGCAGCAGCCTAGTTTGGCGGTGGTTTCACGGGCGGGGGTGGTGGCGCATCACGGCCGACTGGAAGCGGGCGATGAGGTGAGCGAAGACGGCAGTTACTATGATGTATATGATATCGAAGCGACGGCAGGGGACCAAATGGAGATAACGTTGGTTTCGGATGATTTTGACGCTTATTTGACAGTGGAGATGCCGAGCGGCCAGCGTTTTACGGATGACGACGGAGGCAATGGGCATAACTCGTGCTTGCCTTTCAGCGTGCGATCCACGGGACAATATCGAATTATCGCTTCGAGCTATGGTCCACGCGAAACGGGCGAATACGATTTGCAGATCGAGACTTTTCCGACCGGCGCGGTGCAGACATGCGGGGGACAACTGGAACGCGGTGATGAAACACGAGACCAACGCTGTGTTGACTGGTATGATTTGCATGCCGCGGCGGGTGATCGTATTCGGATAGATTTGGTATCGGATGATTTTGACGCTTATCTGATAGTGGTGTCGCCTAGCGGCAGAGAATACACTGATGACGACAGCGGAACTGAACTGAACGCCAGGCTGTCGTTCACGGCGGACGTTGATGGTTTGTGTCATGTGGGTGTGAGTTCGTACGAACCGGAATACGGCAGTTATGAGCTGCGAGTGTTGGGCGGCGGGGAACTAAGAGCTTCTGAAGACGATTAATTTGAAAGGTGAGTTGATATGTTTAAGGTATGGATGAGATTCAGTGTGGTTGTGCTTCTGTGTTTGGGTGGTTATGCGCAGGCGGTGGAGCAGCGCGACGGTTTTGAGATGGAGATGCGCGAGGGGAGGCTGGAATCAGGCGATTCGACGGCGCGTGATGGATCGTTCTTCGATACTCATAGTTTTGATGTGCAGCGTGATGAAGAAATCATCATCGATTTGGTATCTGATGATTTTGACGCGTTTCTTCGGGTGGAGACGCCCGGAGGCGAAAAGCTAAGCGACGACGACGGCGGCGATGGGAGCAACTCACAGGTTACATTCACAGCGGAACGTGACGGTTCCTGCGTAATAACGGTTTACGCTTTTGCGGCGGATGAAACCGGCGACTATGAACTATACATGCAGCATCCGGTACGTGACAGTCGGCGTCACACCGCGAGCCGTGGGCCTGTGGTGGTGAACGGCCTGCTGAGCAACACCGATCTGATGCAAAACGGCAAATACTACGATCTATATGTTTTTGAAGCTGATCGAGGCGACAGCATCGAGATAGACATGACTGCGTCTTTCGATACTTATTTGATAGTTCGTCGGCCGACTGGGTCGGAGCTGACGGATGACGATTCGGGCGAAGGTGTTAACGCCCAATTACAGTTTACGGCCAATTCTTCAGGCACCTATGAGATTTTGGCGACGACATACAGTCGGGGCACCACCGGCAGTTATGTGCTTACGGTGCTCGGCGTGTCTGAAGTTACCTCCTCGCATGAAGAAGACACGAATACAAGTCCCAGCAATCGAGGCGGACTATATACACAGCAAGGAACTTTGAGTTCGGGTGATTTACTGAGAAACGATAAGTATTACGACTGCTACAGTTTTTACGCTGACCGGGACGAGCAGATAGTGATTGATATGACCAGTAGTTATGACAACTATCTGATTGTGCATACGCCTTCGGGTAGTGAGTTGGCCGATGATGACGGCGGGGACAGCTTGAACGCGCGGTTGGATTTTGTTGCGGACGAAGCGGGGACGTATGAGGTTTGGGCGAGCAGTTATGGCAGGCGTCAAACGGGAGCTTACACACTAGAGCGCACAGGCGGATCGGATTGGGGATCATGCAGCGATAGTCACATCACGGATTCAAGGCAACGGCAACTACGGGAAGAGAATACTGAATCGATGCGCGGTCGACTCCAGTCCGGCGACGAAAGATCAAGGCGCAATTCATATTGTGATGTCTATACTTTCTGGGCGCAAGCGGGTGACAGGGTTCAAGTTGATATGACCAGCGATGATTTTGACACCTATCTTTATGTGACGGATCCAGCAGGAAACGAAAGTACCAATGACGACGGCGGCGACGGCAGGAATTCTCGTTTGTCT
Source organism: Sedimentisphaerales bacterium (assembly GCA_016928435.1). Taxonomy (GTDB): domain Bacteria; phylum Planctomycetota; class Phycisphaerae; order Sedimentisphaerales; family SM23-30; genus JAFGKT01. Next base: position 26,113 of record JAFGKT010000034.1, read on the forward strand.
TTTACCGCCGATCAGACCGGCAGGTATGAGATAAAAGCGGCCGGCTTTAGTTCGAGTTCGACTGGTTCTTACGAGTTACAGATAACCGGCGGTGAACAGTTGCAGAGGTCTAGTAGTGTCCAAACAAATAATGACCGAAACGATCGTGAGAATCATACCGAAACCGCGCGAGGCAGATTGGAATCAGGCGACAGCAGATCGAGTCGCGATTCATATTGCGATATTTACACATTTCGGGCGCAAGCCGGTGATACGGTTCAGGTTGATCTGACCAGCGATGATTATGACACGTATCTTTTTGTAACAGATCCCGATGGATACGAGAGAAGCAATGACGATGGAGGCGATAGTTTGAATTCTCGCCTGTCGTTCACGGCGAACAGTACTGGCACATACGAAGTCCAAGCTAGTGCTTTCAGTTCGAGTGCGACCGGTTATTATGAATTGATAGTTACCGGCGGTGAGGACTTGCGGCAATCGAGTAACGGTGGAAGTGGTTATCGGCAGCAGCGTCCTGAAACGGCGCGAGGTCGGTTGGGATCTGGTGACAGGATGTCGCCTCGTGATTCGTATTGCGATGTTTATACGTTCCGGGCGCAATCGGGTGACAGGGTTCAAGTTGATCTGACCAGCGATGATTTTGACACTTATCTTTACGTTAGAGCCCCCAGTGGCTATGAGCGAACCAATGACGATGGTGGCGACGGTTTGAATTCTAGTCTGTCTTTCACAGCCAATGAAACCGGCACATACGAGATTCTAGCGAGTGGTTATGGTTCGAGTTCAACCGGTTCTTATGAGCTTAGTGTTACGGGCGGTGAGGAGTTGCGGGAATCTGGCGGCGGCTCAAGGCGTGACCGTGGGCATGGTTCTCGCAGAGGAAACAACGAGACGTTGCGCGGCCGACTGTCGCGGGGCGATAGAACGCTTGATGACGGAAGTTACTACGATGTGCATACGTTCTATGTGCGACGAGGTGACAGAGTTGAGATAGCGATGGAGAGCGACGATTTCGACACTTATCTACATGTTGAAGTGCCGGGTGGTAATGTTTTGACCAATGACGATGGCGGGTCCGGGACGAATTCAGTAGTCAATTTTGTGGCTGAGAGAGACGGGCAATGTGAGATCAAGGCTAATTCTTATTCGAGCGGTGAGACGGGGGACTACATAATATATATCACCGTTGAATAGTCGAACGGATAGGGATTATTGCAATTTGGTTCCAGTTAATATGTTGGTTGGTTGCCTTAAAGGTTCCGTGAAGCTTATTTTGGCTTGCGGGTGCTGACGCGTTTGGTGCCGGCGTGGGTCATGGGTCGAAAACGTAGAGCGGTCTTCTCGATGCTTTGTACGGCTTCGACGGTTTTTTTGTAGAGCTGCTGTTGGGCCCGGATCGCTTTGCCTTGGGTGGTGACGCGTTCATATGACCCATCGGAATTCAGCCGATGCGCGTTGACATTGTCACGGAAGAAGGTTTTGAGCATATCGATAAGATACTCTTTGTGATTGCTGTCGATAACGGGCATCATTAGTTCCAGTCGGCGGTCGAGATTTCGGCCCATCCAGTCGGCGCTGCTGATATAAACTTCTTCGTGTCCGCCGTTAGCGAAATAGAAAATGCGGGCGTGTTCGAGGTATCTATCAACAATAGAAATGACTTCGATGTTTTGAGAAACTTTCTTTATGCCTGGTCTTAGGCAGCATATTCCTCGGATATTCAGAAGTACTTTTACTCCGGCGCGACTGGCGCGATACAAAGCTTGAATGATGGCTTGGTCTTGGAGGGAATTGCTTTTAGCCATGATCAAACCGGGTTTTTCGGTAGTGGACGCTTGGATTTCGCGATCGATAAGTTCGAGGAATTTTTTGCGCAGTCCCATCGGCGCTACGATGAGTTTTTTCCATCCGACCACTTCGGAATATCCGGTTAGGAGATTAAAGAATGCGGCGACATCATTGGTAAGATCGACGTCACAGGTCATCAAGCCGATGTCGCTGTAGAGTCGTGCGGTGGAGTCGTTGTAGTTTCCGGTCGCGAGATGGACATATCGGCGGATGCGATTACCTTCTCTGCGGACAATGAGCAGAGCTTTGGCGTGGGTTTTAAGGCCTAGTATGCCATAGATGACGTGGCAGCCGGCATCTTCGAGCCGTCGGGCCCAGTTGACGTTTCGAGTTTCATCAAACCGCGCTTTGAGTTCAACCAGCACGGTCACGGCTATTCCATTGTTGGCTGCCTGTTCGAGGGCTCGTATAATGGGGGAATCACCGCTGGTTCGATATAGAGTTTGTTTGATAGCCAAGACATTGCGGTCTTGGGCGGCTTGGGCGACCATCTGTACGACGGGATCGAAACTCTCATAAGGATGTGACAACAGAACGTCGCGATCTTGCAGTGTTTGCCACAGGTCTTCGGAACCGATAAGGTCTTTGGCGGGTTGCGGAGGCCAATCTGGGACTTTAAGAGAATCGAATCCTGGCTTAGCGACGATTTCCATAAGGCTTTTCGCGTCGATCAGGCCGGGAATTTCATACACCTGGTTGTTTTTTAGATCGAGGGTTTTGGTGAGCCATTGTTTTAGGCCGGTTTCGGTTTGGGTGGTTATCTCCAAACGCACCGCGGCGCGTCGCCGGCGATCGATAACGGCTTTATCAATTGTTTGCAGGAGGTCGGCGGCTTCGTCCTCTTGGATTTCGACGTCGGCATCGCGCGTAACGCGGAACGCCGCTGAGGCGACCAATTTGCCATCTGTGCAGAAAGTTTCAGCGGAATCGATGATGATATCTTCGATCTTCGCCAGTTGCAGGCCGGTTTCGCCGGGCAGCGTGACAAAACGCGAACAGGAATTTGGTATAGGCACCGCTATGATACGTTTGTCGGGACTGTTATCTTTGGTGACTCGAAACAGCAAACCAACATGGAGCTGCAAACCGGGCAACAAAGGGCACGGATCAAGTTCACACATCGCCAGGGGAGTAAGTATAGGCAGAATTTCGTTGGTAAAATAGGTGCGGATAAAGCGGTGTTGCCTGGGAGTCCATTGCGAAGGGTCCAAAATAGACAAAGACTGATGAACCAATTCATCAAGCAGATCGGAAATAGCTTGGGTTTGTTTTTCCACCATGATGTGTACGCGCTGATGGATTTCGGTTAATTGCTGATTTGGAGTAAGGCCGCTGATGTCGCGTTTGCGGACCTGGGCGGCGCATTGCTGCTGTAAGCCTGCGACGCGGATCATAAAGAACTCGTCCAAGTTAGAGCTTACAATGGCGAGGAACTTTAGTCTTTCAAATGGAGGCAGTTGGGAATTGAGTCCTTGTTGGAGTACTCGTTCGTTGAATTCGAGCCAGCTCAATTCTCGATTAATAAATAATTCCGGTTGGTCGAGTTTTTTCGCCATGTTTATTTTCCGTTGGTTCTTTATAGATCCTATTGATTATTCCAGGTGAATTTTCATTCCGAAGATATCTTCGAACATGTCGGACCGTTCAGCGAGCGTTCGTCTTTCAAGCGTCAGGTCGCCCGCGTCTTTGGTGATTATTTTGAGGCTTTCAGCGGTGATTTCGCATTGGAAATCGTCGATTGTCTGGGCACGGTTGACATCCAATGCCTCGGCGACTCTTAGTATCGCGGCCAGTTTATTGATTATCAAACGGGTTTCCCGAGGCAGTGCCATGTATTCGATATGAGAGGTTTTAGGCCTACTGCGACGATGATATCTGGCGGTGTGAGCGATGATGGTCAGATCGTTACTGCTTAGGCCGAACACTTCGGAATTATTGATGATATAATAGCTGTGTTTATGATGGGCTCGATTAGAGATATAACCGCCCACTTCGTGGAGCAGCGTGGCGACCTGAAGCAGCAAACACTGTCTGGTATTCATTCCGTGTTCGTTTTGCAGTTCGTCGAATAGCTTGGCAGCCAACCCTGCCACGTGCAAGGCGTGTTTCATATCAACATCATATCTTTCCGCCAAGGCCATCGCGGCATGTATAACGCCCTTTGATAGAATTTCATCTGGTTTGCCGGCAACAGTGCGTGACAATTCCAAGATCAATCCATCCCGCATCGAAGCATACGAAACAACCATTTCTTCAGCATGTACTTGACGCATCAATACCTGGTATAGAATCAAAGCGGGAGTGAGGGTTTCAGCATCTTGAAATGGAAGTTCATAGCGGCGGACCAGGTCGGTGGTGCTTTGGACTTGGCACTGCTTGACGAGTTTGTCGAAATCTTTAGCAGTGATTGTCTTCATACCGGTATGGTTGATGGGTTTTCCGATTTGGTCGGCGGCGAATCGGGCATCGCCACCCACGGCCACGAAATTCTGTACGCCCTTGAGATCGAACGATCCGGTTCCGGTAGATAGGTTGGTAGTGATTTGATGGCGCAATAGTTCAGCCATCTGCGCGGGAGATTCACCACTGCTGGCAAAATTTTCTTGCAGACGTAGCGATCCCAAGGTCAATGATTGGGACGCGAGGATTTCTCCTTTGTGCCAAAGTGTAAGCAGCGTTCCGCCTCCGCCCACATGGACGATGATAGTTCTCTTTTTGGCGAGTTTGGGTATTTGCTTGAGTGCCTGATGGACGGCCGAGACGGTTAGTCGGTTTTCTTCAGCGGTGCCGATGATCATTACATCCAAACCGGTGGTCATGTAGATACGGTCGAGAAAAGCGTCGGAATTGCCGGCTTCGCGGACGGCACTGGTAGCGACGGCGGCTACTTGTTCGACATTATAGAGGTCCAAAAGGTTCTTGTAGTCTCGGAGAATGCCGATAGCAGCGGACATGGTTGGACGGCTGATTCGGCCGGCGCGGAAAGTGTCCTGCCCCAGCTTCACCGCCCGTTGGAGACGCTCCAAAACCTCGATCTTTTCATCGGGTAAAATCTGGGCGATCACCAACCGAATGGAATTGGAGCCGATGTCAATAGCGCCGATCATCTGGGGCGCTTCAATCGCTTTTTGCCTGTGATTGTTGGATTGCGTAGGTGTGTCCATTTGATTGTTTCCTGATTGCGGCGTTATCCCAAGAAGCGACATTATAACAGAATCGGAATAAAACGTATGTGAAGTCACTTAGTGAAACTGAATTACTGGGCGGAGAGCTACACCTTGGGAACGAGTACCATCAAGGATTTGGAGGCGGTTGACGCAGATTTATATTGTGTAAGGTGCTTTTTTATAGGTATTTAAGTCAGATGTTGAGTAATGATATTAATTGAGCGGCATTATTGGTAGGCCCATCAGTAGGAGTTTTAGCGTTTTAGTGTGTTGGATAAAAGTTCCAACTTATAGGGAGCTATATGGTCTTAAAGTTTAGCTGGATGTGGCTATGAGTCAAATTAGTCTTTGGCGTGAGCAAGTTACAGTCAAAAATGTGGGCGGACCAGAATGGTAAAACTATTGTCAAGCATTCAGCAGGCGGGTTATAATTGGTGTTTCAATGGGCAAGGAATTTCTGTACACGGGAGATTTTAACAATGACACATATAGCAAAAAGTACTATCGGGACACGTATAGTTAAGGGCCTGCGAAAGTTGTCACAAAGATCGGGGAGTTCGATGGTACACACCGGCAATAAATTACCGCGAGTATTGATGGTCGAACCTTTGGAAAGCCGGGTTTTGCTGTCGGCAGCGTTTGACTTGATTCATCTAACGGATATGCGTGCGGACCCGGATTTTGCGGGCATCGACGGCAGCGGCGTATCGGTAGCGGTAATTGATACGGGACTAGACCACACCCACACAGCGCTAGCGGGCAATTATGTTACAGGACTCGACTTTGTAACCCACGGTGCGTATCCAACTCCGGTTGCGGACCACGGCACACACGTAGCGGGAATCGTGGGCTCGACGAATCCTGAGATAGGGGTGGCAACAGATGTCGGGCTTATTGGGCTGCAAGTTTTTACCGAGATACCCGGGCAAGGCGTGGCAGCTTTCAATCAAGATACCGAATCGGCGTTACGATGGGTTTTGGATAATCGTGAAACGTATAATATTGTAGCGGTTAACATGTCTTTGGGCAGCGGTTTTTATACCTCATCGGGTCAGGCGGCAAGCGATATTTACGCGGATGAAATCGCCAGTCTGGAGGCCGCGGGCGTAACGGTGGTAGCAGCAGCAGGTAACTCATATGGAATTTCACAAGACCCCAATACCGGCCAGTATGTGAATCGTATGTATCCGAACAGTGGTTCGCCGGGGATTTTAAGTACGCTGGATGTTGGCGCGGTTTGGGAAACTGACGAAGGTGACGGTTATATCTGGGGCGGCAACACAATTGATTTAACTACAGATGCTGATAGGATAACAAGTTTTAGTCAGCGACCGCCTTTGGCCGAGGGCAATGTTATTTTCGCACCGGGAGCAATGATAAACAGTACGATACCCGGCGGCGGTTTTGCGGAGATGCCTGGCACAAGTATGGCCAGTCCGATGGTTGCCGGGGTTGTGGCGTTGATGCAAGAAGCAGCAATGCAGTTTGGGGGCAGATATTTGTCGCCAGCGGAAGTGACGGACATAATCATCAGCACGGGAGATAATATATTTGATGGTGATGACGAAAACGTAACTGCTTTTATTGACAGCAACGGCGACTATACGATTACACAAGACGAATTGATAACCTTTGACGCGACCAATCTTACTTACAAGCGAATCAATGCTCACGAAGCAATGAAAGAGATTAAGTCGCGGTTTGACGGGATTGCGCCTCCTCCTCCGGGCGGTGATCCGGGCAGTGGTGACGCCAACGGAACGATCGCCGGTGCGTACATAGGACCGACATTGGACGGTTCGCCGGTGTCTGCGATTTTGGGTTCTATTGGAACTGACGGGGCTTCTGTAAATGTGGGCGACAAAGATGTGGACATGTATCGTTTCACATTGGCCAGTGCGGGAACGGTGACGATAGAAACGGCGTCGCACACCACTAGTGTGGATGACTTTGATACGTTTTTGCGTTTGTTTGATCCGGCGGGCGCTCAGCTTGCCTTTGACGATGACGGCGCGGGTGCAGTAGGCGGTTTTTCTAAGATTGAGACTACGCTCGCCGCAGGCACTTATTATGTCGGAGTGAGTGGATATAATAATTCAAGCTACGATCCCAACACAGCCTTGAGCGGAGTATCCGGCGCGATGGGCAACTACTCGCTGGCGTTATCAATGACCAATGATGATCCCAATGGTTTGATCAGCGGCGCGGTAGAAGTGAACATTGGTCAAGGATGGAGTAATCCGTGGTTCTATGGTTCCATTGGCACCGACTACGGCAAAACTGTGGGCACAGATGATGTGGATTTGTTCAAAGTGGTCGTGCCTGACGACGGCACTCTCTTTCTTGATATTGACACGTATGACACCACGGGATATGTTGATTCTTACATGCGAATTTTTGACTCTAGCGGCCATGAATTAACTTGGAGTGACGACGATTTATCGTACGACATTAATGGAACATTCACGGAATTTACGGACGCTGGTTTCCCTGGTATTGTGTTTGAAAATTGGGGAGCCGGGCTTTCTCGCTCTGGCCACACCACTGACAGCTTCATTGCTGGGACAGTGAATCGCGGCGACGTTTATTATATCGGCATCAGCGATTATTATAACTGGGACTATAATCCCAATAGTCTGGCTGGCCGGTCGGCGGCAGGCACAGGCGGCACATACGAATTCTATGTCAGTTTCATGAACAATGATGTCAACGGTAGCATTCCTCAGGCACTAAATATATCAGCGTCGGCAATGCCGTTGGTTAATCAGCCGGGAATTATAGGATGGGATGGTACCGGCGGCGGCTTGGTATCAGTAGGAGATCGCGATGTTGATTTCGTACATATTGTGCCGGCCACCTCGGGAGTGCTGGAAATCGACATAGATTCTTATTCTGCTCCGAGCATAACTAATCCGGTTGACACAGTTTTGTATCTGATGAATTCCGCGGGACAATATCTAGCGGGCAATGACGACATGAATTCTTGGGACCCACTGCTTCGTTATGATGTCCAAGCGGGAACGAGTTACTATGTCGCAGTCGCGGGATACGGCAACGACAATTTTGATCCGTTCCAATTGGGCAGCGGTTCGCCGGGTGATACCGGTGAGTATCTATTTTCAGCCAGCATAGTGAGCAGCGCCAGTATGAGCAGCTATACCAATGACAAGATCAGCGATTCGGGAATTACCACCTTGGTGGAAAACGCCCAGGCGGTGACGGGCTTCATCGGCAGCGACAATGGTTATGTGCAAGGCGCTACAGATGTGGACTTGTATCGTTATGTCCCAGCGTTTTCAGGACAAGCTGAGATTCGCACGGATTTAATAAACAGTGATTACAATTCGGATACGTATTTGCGTGTCTTTAATTCGGCTGGTACCGAGCTGGCATCGAATGACGACGAGTCCGCAACATCGATAAACAGCAGCATAACTATGAGCGTGGTATATGGCCAAACTTATTATATTGGCGTAAATGGAGCCTCTGCTAATGCCGGGCAATACAGCCCCATTACCGGCGCCGGCGCCGCCTCCGGCAGCCAGGGTGACTATTCTGTATCAGTTCTAGCTAATACTTCCGGGCCGACACAGATACCGTTTGTGAATGGTTCAGCGGCGTTCATTGACACCTCCGCGACGGCACGGTTGATAGGCAGCGGTTCGGGCTGTTTGATTTATACCAACGGCGATACGAATCCGCCGGACGTTGTGCTGGATGGCACCACGACCGGCACTATGTTGATGATTAGCGGCGCCGCGACAGTCAACGATGTTGACGTAAATGGCAGTTTGAGTTTCTTGTACGGCACACAAACGGATATTGCCGGGACTGTCGATATAAGTGGTTCGCTGAGAACCGCGATGGTGGATGATTTCCTGAACGGTTCTAATGTATACGTTCGCCAAAGCGGCAGTGGCTTGACATTAATGGCTGACAGTGTGGGTGCGGTGGATTTTGACATTGACGATACGGTTAATATGTTCATGGCCGGCAGCTATGACGGCGGCATAATGTATGCTGACGCGGTGTCGATGATGTTTATACGGAGCGGTGATTTGGACGCGGCGGTGAGAACGCGCGTTGGTGACATTGGCATGCTGTTTGTTCCGAACGGTAATGTCGCGGGAGAGTTCAACTCGGCAAATGACATTTCGATGTTGTTCGCGCCGAGCGGCCAGTTCAGCGGCATAGCACGCGCCGCTAACAATATCGGCATGGTATATTGTGGTTCTACTTTTGATACGTTGATTTCTTCCGGCGGAAATATCAACATGGTATATGTTACAGGCAATCTAGACGGCACCAACATATTGGCCGGGTATGATGTCGGTGTTGACGCAACTTTCGGAAACGGTGGTTCTGAAGATGACAGTCTTTCGAGCGGCAACATAAACATGGTTATGGCCGGCGGTGTATTCAGTGAAAGTTGGATAGCGGCAGGTTGTTTGCCTTCAGTCATACCTGCAGCGTCCAGTGCGGCGAATTTAGGTTTGGCGGCTTCGAGCGGTTCGATAAGTATGGTTCGCTTTGGCAGTATTGACAGTTCGACAGCGACAGGACCGTTTGGCCTTTATGCTGCGGGAACGATTGGCTCTTACGGTTTGACGCCGGACGCGCTGTTCCAGATAGTGCCGAATTGGGTGTAGTATAAAATTTGTAGAAAGAAGATAAAAAAAGGCTCCGAGATCTTGATGATTTCGGAGCCTTTAGTTTTTTAGGATGGGCTGGTTTTTAGCCGACCATTGTTTTAACTTGCTTGGTGATATCATCAGGAGTGAGTTTAACCATTTCCAGGATATCCTTGGGAGTCTTGGCGCTCTTAGGCACGGTGCGGACAAACATGGAATCAACGGTTACTTTGCCGGTCTTGGCGGCAGCTGAGGCGATTTCGTCCGCGAATGCGCCAACATAATTGTCTTCAACTACCAATATCTTACCGCAGCATCCAGCAACCTTGTCGATGAGTTCATCCACTTGCAGCAACGGCAGCGAGTACACATCGAAGAGACAGCAAGAGATGCCATCTTTGGCTAGTTGCTCGATAGCGGTCTTGGCGATGTGGACCATATAACCGCTGGCGACGACGCAGAGGTCTTTGCCTTCAACCAGTTGTTTGTAACCGCCGAAGGGGAACTCTTCGTTTTCGTCATAAAGCATGGCAACGTCGGGACGATGGGTACGCATATAACACATGCCTTCGGTATTAGCCATTTGCTCGGTGAGTTTGAAAGCGCTGACCGAATCAGACGGACAGAATACCCGAATTGCAGGATCGCCTTTGACGTTTTTTGAATGAGCGAAAGAACGCATAAAGGCCAGGTCGGGCAGGGCCATCTGGCTGGGACCGTCGGCGGCCAAGGATACACCGGCATGCGAACCACAGAGTTTGATATTAGCGTTGCTGATTACCGCCATCTCGATTTGATCGTAGGCTCGAACGAAGAATTTGGCAAATGTAGAGGCGAACGGGATTTTGCCAGCCGCGGCGATGCCGGCAGCAGCCGATATCATGTTCTGTTCCGCAATGCGACATTCAAAGAAACGATCGCTATATTTTTTAGCAAAGAGATTGGCGAAGGTGGAACCTTGGACGTCGGCATCGAGTCCGACGATATTGGTGTTTTCACCCATCGCTTGAAGAGCAAAACCGTAAGCACGACGCGTAGAGAGCTTTTTGGCTTGGAGAGCGGACTCAGCACCGGCGGCTTTTACGGCATCGGCGAAACCTCCTGCATCAACAGCGTTGTCACAACCACAAGAACAACAACAAGCGGACTTTTTATCTTGCGGAATAGCCAGCTCTAGTGCGTCAACATCTTTAGAGGTATCAACACCGAGTTTCTTGGCGACGGCATCGAGATCAGCCAAGGCTTGAGCTACGAGATCATCGCTGAGCGGTTTGCCGTGGTAGTTTTTGCTGGACAGTTCAGTGCTGCCCCAACCTTTGACGGTTTTTGCGATCACGGCAATGGGTTTTGTGGAAGCTTTGGCGGTTAGAGCATCAAAGACCTGATCCCAATCGTGCCCATCGATTATCTTGACTTCAAAGTTAGCTGCTTGAAGTTTAGCTGCGAGGACTTCGGGTGATTGTTGCGGGGAGACATAATCACTTTGACCTTGGCCGTTGCAATTGAAGATTAATCGCACGGCATTGAGTTTGTGGTCAGCGATAAAATCAACCGCTTCCCAGATTTGGCCTTCGCGTGATTCGCCGTCACCGATGATGCAGAAGATGTGCTTATCGGATTTATCGAGCCGGGCGGCGATCGCCAAGCCGGCCGCGACTGATGCGCCTTGGCCGAGTGAGCCGGTGGCCGCATCAAAGAAAGGCATGCCTTGAGCGGGATTGGGATGGCCGTCAAGAATACTGTCGCCTTCGCGAAGTGTTAGGCTGTCATCAAAGGTCAATGTTTGGGGCGCGTCTTTGGTGCCGCCCACGCCGCCGATTTCGCAATACACAGCGTATAAAACCGGCACAGCATGACCTTCGCTAAGCACCAAACGGTCAGCGTTTTTGTTCCAAGGGTTCTTGGGATCATAACGCATAATGCGATACATCAGCGCCGTGGTAATATGGGCCAGTGACAGGCCGCTGGAAGGGTGGCCGCTACCCGCTGCGGTGCACATTTCGATAGTACGCTTGCTGATTTTGATTAGTTTGTTGTTGAGGCTCTGGTAGTCCGCCATTTTTGTCTCCTGCTACGTAAAAGTAATGCTGTTTTGAGTTTCCGATTTTTGAGAATACCGAGGTTGGCAAAGACCTCATAGGATAGCGACAAACAGCGTTTAGATCAAGGGCAAAACGACCTTTGCCAAGGTTGCCGGCGGTTGGCCCGGCAGAAACACCCAAGTTACGCTGTAAAATGATTTTAGGTCACATTGGGACTTTTGGGTTGACGGTTCCACTTGGCTTGGGTACCTTGCTTTGAGCTACGTTTGATACCTCTGTGAACTATAATGACCACCACCTCCAAAATTATTACTGTGGCTTTGTCGCCTTGTTGGGATGTTACTTGTTGGGGTAAGAACCTCAATTGGGGGCATCATGTCCAGATTGACAGTCAAGAGTCTCGTCCGGCGGGCAAAGCGTTGAATGTCTCTCGGGCTTTGGACTGGCTGGGGATCGCCAGCATAGCGGCTGGTTTATGGGGCGTAGGCGACTATGGGGAATTACAGTCGGATTTAGCGAGTTGGGCCCGGCAGATAACGCCGGCAATGACGCCGGTTCCCGGCCAGACTCGACATAACATAACACTAATCGACCAGCAGCGCAATGAAGAACTGCATCTGCGGGCGCCCAATCGCTTGGCTTCGATCGAGGCCATACAACAGTTGCGTGAAGACCTGGCGAATCTAGTCGCACCTGAGGATACTTGTGTGTTCGCTGGTTCATTGCCCAGTGGGGCCGAGCTGCAGGCGGCGGTGGAACTGACTAGGCAGTGCAAAGAGCAGGGCGGTCGATTGGTGGTCGACGCTTCGGGGCGGGGGTTAAGAGATATGGTGGAATCTGGGGCAGTGGATTTTATAAAACCCAACGTCGAGGAGTTGGTGGAATTATTGGGACGGGACGTAGCTGACGAGCCGGCGGCTTTGGCGGCCGCGGCGCGCACACTGACGGACCAAGTGCCGATGATTCTGGTCAGCCGCGGAGCAGCGGGGGCGATGTTAATCACAGCAGAGGGCGTTTGGAGCGGAGTTTGTCAAAATAGGGACAGGAAAGTTTCTGTTACTGTGGGGTGCGGCGATTATCTGCTGGCGGGTTTCTTGGCAGGTTACGCCAAGAAGCTGGATTTGCAGCAGTGCTTGCGGCAGGCGATTGCGGTGGCAACGGCGAAAGCTTGGGGATTAGCGGATAAAGTTGATTGGTCCACAGCCCAAGACCAAGTGGAAGTAGCGGTTGAGGTGGTGCATTAGTGTGATTCGCAGACATTTTGCGCAAAGGATCCATTCGTGAAGTTAGTAAATCCGTTCGAGACAGAAGGTAAATGGTTCAAGGCGAATTTGCATTGTCATTCGCTGGCTAGTGACGGCGATCGAACCACGGCTGATCGGGTGGTGCAATATCGCGAGCGGGGCTATGATGTTTTGGCACTGACGGATCATCGCATTACGCATGATATAACCGCGTTTGCTGATGACGGTATTTTGGTTATCAGCGGCATGGAGGATCATCCGGATTGCTACTTTGGGGGCGATATGTATCATTTTGTGTGTTTGAATGTCCCCTTTGGTTTTGAGCGTGATCTTCCGGCGGATGCCAATGATCGCATCTCAGCGGTGCGTCAGGCGGGCGGTGAAGTGATTTTGGCGCATCCTTATTGGTGTGGTCATAATGTCAATCATGTAATGGCGGTCTCGGGCTATATTGGCTTGGAAGTTTACAATGCTTGTTGTACTCCGATAGGCAAAGGCTATAGTTCAGTGGTGTGGGACGATGTTTTGGCTGAGGGTCGCGTGGTGCCGGCGGTGGCGGTGGACGATACGCATTATAGCGACCGTGATATGTGCAAAGGCTGGACGATGATCAAGGCGAAGGAGCTTACGATTGAGGCGATTATGGGGGCGCTTCGTTGCGGCTGTTATTACGCGACGAACGGGCCTGAGATTAAGACGCTGACAATTGCTGATGGCAAAGCTAAAGTGACTTGCTCACCGGTAAAGGAAATCCATTTTATGTCGCGGCGCAGTATCGGCCTTTCGATTTATGCCGAGGCTGGGCAAACGTTGGAGAACGCCGAAATAGATATTCGGCCAGATGCGTGTTATGTTCGCGTTGAACTAGTGGATGAAACCGGGTTGCGTGCTTGGAGCAATCCTTTTATTGTTGACGCCGACAAGCAATAGCTACGATTGTTGGGCGGGGTTGAGATTCTGAGCGAGATAAATCTAATGTCAAATTCGATGGAATTACCTAGGCCTTTAGAGGGCATCATACCGCCGATTGTTACGCCTTTGTTGGGTGTGGATGAACTCGATGCGGCAGGTGCCGAACGATTGGTGGAGCATGTTTTGGCTGGTGGTGTGCATGGTCTGTTTGTGTTGGGAACCACCGGTGAGGCGCCTAGTTTGAGTCATGATTTGCGCAAGCAATTTGTGGCGCAAGTTTGCCGACAGGTAGCTAATAGAGTACCGATTCTAGTTGGCATTACGGACACATCTTTCGCGGAGTCGGTGAGTATGGCACAGGCGGCCGCGGATGCTGGGGCGCAAGCACTGGTTTTGGCGCCGCCGTACTACTTCATGGCGGATCAGCCGGAACTGTTGGAGTACGTTACGCATTTGGTGAGCCGTTTGCCATTGCCGTTGTTCATTTATAATATGCCGGCGTTGACGAAGTCGGTTTTCCAGCCCAATACAGTCGCGAAGTTAGCAGAGCTTGAGCAAGTGGTGGGAATCAAAGATAGCTCGGCCAACATGATTTATTACCATCAGTTACGTCGGGTTTTTCGACAGCGTGAGGATTTTACGATATTGGTGGGGCCTGATGAACTAATGGCTGAGTCGGTACTGCTGGGCGGGCACGGCGGAGTAAACGGCGGAGCGAATATGTTCCCGACTTTGTATGTGGAGTTGTTCAACGCAGCCCGAACGCGAGATATAGCCCGGGTGGCACAACTACACGAGATAGTGATCGATATCGCTTCGACGATATATCGCGTGGGTCATCATGGTTCCAGTTTGATAAAGGGGATAAAAACAGCGTTGTCGCTGATGGGAATTTGCAGTGATTTTGTGGCGGAGCCGTTCCATCGTTTCCGCAGCGCCGAGCGCAACCAAGTGGCACGGCTATTAGATGAAATTCGGGAGAAGCTGAGAGCCTGCGGTATTGCCCAGCCTTAGAGAGAGAATATGACCAAACGCAAACGTTCGATCAAAAAACGCTTTCGCACGCTGGGGCCCGGGCCTTGGTTTTGGGTTAGCTTATCGCTGTCGGTGTTAGCTGCGGTTTTGTCCGAGTTTGTGCAGCAGCACGGTTGGAAACTCGGTTGGTGCAAATTGTATCTGGTGCTTACCGGGGCGGAACATCGTTGGTTGTCTTGGCGCGCGGCGCAAAACATGGAAAAAGCAGCTATAGTGTCGGGATTACTGGCGCTGATAATCGCGGTTGCGATGCTCTGGAGAAAGTCCGCAAAGCATTGGGCGATAGCAGCTATAGCGGCAGCGACTTACGCAACATGGATATGTTGGACAGACACGCCTCTGATAAGCAATTAAATCCCTCAGTGCAAAAAACCAGCGCTAGTATCAGAAAAATAACTGACGTACCAACACCGCTGCTTATATCCCCCTTTGTTTGCGTCTGCTAGAGATGGAAAGAAATTTCTTCTCTGCATCTCTAGCATCGCAATTCATTTAACTAGGCATCATAGAAAAATCTATCAGCCTAGGCGGAAACAACGTGGTTTTTTTACCAGCGCCGTCCTCGGCCGCCGCCACCGCCGCCGCCTTCACCTTTAGGGCGAGCTTCATTGACATTCATGGCCCGGCCTTCCAGCTCGGTACCATTCAATGCTTCGATTGCCGCTTGGGCTTCATCATTGTTGGGCATGGCAACAAATGCAAAACCACGGGGACGACCGGTTTCGCGGTCGGTGGGAATGTAAACGTCTTCCACGCTACCATGTTGGGCGAAAGCTCCTTCGAGGGCTTCTTTGCTTACCGAATAACTCAAATTACCTACATAAATCTTCATGCCTTGCACACTCCTACCTGCAGTGAAACCTACGAAGGCTACGTGGGGTTCACCTGACCGAAAAAAAATCGACAACAATAGTCGAATAAATCAATCTATACTTATAATCACTATTCGTGCGTAAAGCAATAGCTGATATTATATTATTAGGACAAGGGGAAAAAACAGGAATAAATTTTTCTCGGAGAAGTGGTTTGGGTGGGGTTTAAGCCATGGCCCACCTGCCGTGGATGCTGATTAAGGCAGCCATAAGCGGCAAAGCTGGTATATATACGAGGTAAATAGCTCTCTCACAAAGAACGGTGTCGAAAAAGGGGCGGGATCTCAACAAAATTTATGTGTGGCAGGCCCAGTTGTTATCTTCTTTTTCCTGCTGGATATTTGCCCCGGGCGCCCGGCAAAAGCGTGGGATGAATCACAATCGTGTTTCGGATTCTTTTACGTCGGCGCGGTGTCGGGTGGGGCAGGTGCCGTAGTGTTTTTTGAAGACTTTGGAGAAGTGAAAGGCGTCATAATATCCCAGTTTGTGAGCGACTTGTTTGACTTGTTCACCGCTGCGGAGCAGATCCAAGGCGATTTGCATCCGTTTGGACGTCATGTATTCGGGCAGGCTTTGGCCAAACTCTTTTTTGAAATGGCGTGATAGAAAAGAAGGGGAGCGATTAATCAGTTGAGCCAAGTGCGCGATGGTAATTCGCTGGTTAATGTGAGCGTCGATGTAAAGGCGCAGTTTTTCGCTCCAGCCGAGGTTGCGAAAAGTTACCAAGCGTTCACGAACGATGACAGAGGTTATGATTTTAAGCAATTGACCGATTTCGTGCATTTCGCTTCTGATTGCCTCGGGCAGTTTGTCATAGAGTTTGGCTAATTGCGGATCGTTTGAATGGGGATTGGGGCAGTTTCTGTCGCGAACTTGTCCAAAGATAATCGCTCCGAGAAAATTGCTCTGGTCGTCATAAATAGGGACAATGCCTTCCAGTAGCCCGGCATGACAAGAATAGATTTGGATTTGGCTGGTTTCTTGAGCTTTGAGGAAGTGTTGGTGATCGCATTTTTTGCACGCGGCAAAGAATTGCCGATCTTGACGAAGGGCGGCGCAATAATCAGCGTGTTTGCGTGAATCGAGAAAGGGCAATTCCGCGAAGTTGATATCATAGAAGCTGATGCTGATTTTCAACACGCTATGGAGCACAGCCAGCAATGGCTGCAATTCTTCTGTACGAATGACATACTGAAGCATAATAGGCCATGATACCGACAGAGAGAGTATCAAGCAAGCCTCTGCTGGGACAATGCTGATAGAGATGATTCTAAAGCTCTTGGTAATCGCGTACAGCGGCGACGGCTTTGCGGTAGGTTCCGAGGCGTTCCTGGTAGAGTTGATGGCGTTCGGGTTGGGGTTCAAAACGACGTTGAGCAACGGCGAAGCGTTCGATGGTTGAGCGGTTAGATTCCAGTTGTCCCGAACCAATCCCCGCCAATAGTGCCGCTCCCAGGGCGGAGCATTCGGTGATTTCGTTACGGACAAATGGTATGCCGAAAATGTCGGCTTTGATTTGGAGCCAAGCGTCTGATTTGGCGCCGCCGCCGGTGGCCACGAATTCACGCGGTCGGATAGGATAATTGTTGGACGCCAAGACGTCGGCAAAGTAATAGGTTGCTGACTCCATGACGGCGCGGAATATTTCGCCTCGGGTGGTCGAGGTCCGCAAGCCTAGGATGGTGCCTGTGGTGTTGGTAAGATAATCAGGCGGGCCGGTCGGCTCGAAGTAAGGAGTGACGAAAATATCTGTAGGCTCATCGGGCATTTCCTCGGCGAGCCGTTCATAGGCGTCATCGTCATTTTTAGAATTCGCTGTTGCAACGAATGTGTCGCGGAACCATTTAACGATGGCCCCGCCTTGGTTGTAGAGAAAGCTTAAGTACTGGTTTGAAAAAAGATGTGGTTCGATGCAGAGCCCCGCTTTGAGCATTGTTTTGAGTTCGGGCACAGCCGTGAAGGTGGGAGTAATGCAGATGAATGTGCCGATTCCGTAAACAGTTTGCCGATCGTCAAGAATCCCGGCACCGAGAACATTACACGCTTGATCGTGTGCGCCTACGACAATCGCGACCTCAGCGGGCAGATTCAATCGCTCAGCGAGTTTTTTATCGACAGTTCCAATTACGCTGCCGCACGGGCAAATTGGCGCCAGCTTCGACCGCACCGACTCTAATTGCGACAACGAAATCAGTTTGTCGGACCATTGATTTGCGCGCAGGTCAAACAGTAGTGATCGACACGCCAACGAAGGACTGGCTACGGGTTGACCACCTAATAGAAAGGCCGTCAAATCAGCCCAACTAAGGAAATAATCAGCTTGCTGGTAAATGTCGCTTTGGTGGTCGCAGATCCAGCGGAGCTTAGGCATGGTGTAGTTGACGCCGATGATGTTGGGATTGATCTGGAAGAACTGCTCTTGGGATATTTTGGATTGCAGTTGGGTTGCGTATTCGCTGCCGCGATTGTCGCTGCAATGGATGCTGGTACCGAGAATCTCACGATTTTTCGTTACCGGCACTACGCTTTCCCCGATGGAGCTGATACTCAGCGCGGTTATGGGGTCTTGAGCGGATTCCAAAGCGACCTGGGCGATAACTTCTTGGGCGGCTTGCCAAACAGTCTTACTATCCAGCTCAGCCCAACCGGGTTGAGGATGGAGCATGTTGTATTCACGATAGGCTTGAGCGAGGCATCGGCCGGATAAAGAAAATGCCACTGCCTTGCAACCGGTAGAGCCAATGTCGATGCCTAGTAAACTCATACTGAAGTAACCTCGAAACCTAAATATCTTTCAAATGCTTCGCGCATCGGAGCAGCGAATTTTCCTGATGCCAAGCTTACGTGATGCCGATGACCGGTTTGAGCGATGGTGTCTAGAACATCAGGCAGGTTCTCGATCTCAGCGACACCGGCACAACCAAAGAAATCATCGGGGATCGGATCGTTGGTGATGCGTCCTTGGCCCAGATATGTTTTTATCTTCCCAGCCTCGGTGAGCAATCCGCCAAAGGTCATATCCATTGGTTTTATTCTACCATTAAGACATCCGTAAGAACAGCCTTCACCTATGGCGCAAGCCAAGATTGAATGATCGACAACTTCGTATTTACCTTGGAGCATGGAAGGCGGAACATTGCCGCAATGGAAAATGATGCATTTATTGGCATCATCGCCGTAGTTGTTGTTCCAATCGAGGATGGTCGCTGGGCCGTCGCCCGCGGCTTGCAGAGCAGCCATGATCACAGCGTTACCCAGATCAACTTCACACGCAACGGGAATACCTTGATCGCTCAGCAAACCGTTGAGAACGCAAGGCGATATGCCCAATTGTTCTTGCAGTTCGATCCAGCAGCGAATGGCGAGAACATCGAGTTGGTCTTCTTGGACGATCTGTTCCATCACCGCGGCAAACTTGGCAAGGTTCCCGACTGCTTCAGCGGGCACCTTGTTCCACAGCCACGTTTTACGCAGCAGCTCTTCTTTTGCCTTAGCAAGTTTGTCCGAGGCCGACATATCACGGGTGCGCTGGATAAGGTGGGACATATCGAATGACTCAATAGTAATGCCATGTTGTTCGAGAGCGAGTTCATCGATGCGTACGGATTTGAAAGGACTCGTGCGCGCCCCAAGCGCGCCCACCCGCAAGCCGGTTAGCGTATCAACCACACGACAAAGCCGATCAAAATAATCAACGTTGGCGACAAAGGTATCGCTCAAGGGATGAACGGTGTGAGGCTTCAATGTCGTAAATTTGATATTGGATTGACGCAGCACATCGGTCATGGCCAACTTACCGCAGAAGGCGTCCCGACGAAGGGCCGGCGCCATCTTGTCCAAATCATCCGGATAGGCTTGGATAAAGATAGGCACATTGGCGTTTCTTAGAGCGGCAGTAGCGCCGTTTTCATCGCCAAAGTTGGGCAGCGAAAGAATAATACCTTGATATTGCCCGTGGTGTTTACGAAGGAAGTTGTCAAACAGCTCACCCTCGGCGCGGGTTTCGATGGCGCCATGAGGCGTAGCATCGACGGGCATAACGAGAGTTTTATGCCCCAGTTTTTTTAATGTATCTAGAACTTCGGTGCGGGCCTGCGTCTGTAGCGACGCGGGGAAAAAAGTCCGGTTGCCGAACAGCACAGCGAATGTGGATTTTTGATTTTTGCTCATGGCACAATCCCTTTCGGTATATGAGATGGTTTCCGGTTGGCAGATTGAATGATGGTCAAGGCATCGCCGGGGCGTTGGCGGATCATCATTGATGATACAACACCACTCTATGCTAAAAAACAGCCCGGTTTTTGTGAATGGAAGAGCAGTTCAAAACATGTAAATTCATGCATTTATGTGGGATTTGTGCGTGTTAATACCTGCCTGTCTGGGCGCGAGGGGGCTTATTTGGAAGTGGATGCGCAAATGTGTCCTGGCAGTCGAGATAGTTTAAGTGCTGTACTGCAATATATTTATGCGCAGGTGCGCCAGAGGTTGATGTCGATTTGTTCCGGCTATTGATCTTTCGGCGTAGCTTGTGGGGCCACGTAGGCGTCTTTTTCTTTGGTGTACATGCGGAAGTCGATGTGAGCGGGGGGCGGAAACTCCCGGCGGACGCGGGCCTTGAGTTTGTCGTCGATGGCGACGCCTTCAGCCTTGGCAAGACGTTTTTCGTGCATCCCAAACCAAAGATCAGTAAGAGTGGTTTCGCCTTCGCGAATGGTTCCGTATTCTCTCTTGAGCAGCTCCGCGAGTTCGTCCAGATTATCATCACGCAGCGACTGTTGGGCGCGGGTCATGAGAATTCGTTCATGCTCCGCGATGTCATCCGAAAGAGATGCGAGAAACTCTCTGAGCTGCGGCCATGCTTCGAGCTTGTTCATTACCGGTATGATTTCCAAAGCCATCGCGGTAATATGCGGTCCCAGTTGCCAGCCTTGCATTTGAAGTTTGAGGGCTTCATTAAATTTCTCATCACGCAATGCCAAACAAGCAAGGTTGCGATACGCCCAGAGGTTAGGGGTGAGCGCAATCGATTTTTCCCAAGCGCCGCGGGCGTCATCCGGTTCGCCCGCTTCCAGGTACATAACGCCCAGATGCAGCCACGAAAGCCAATGGTTGCCCTTGGCGGTTTTGACGCTGGCTTCGAGTAACAGCCGCCAATTGTCTTGGATCATATAATGGCCCGGTTCCTCATGAGGGTCTCTTATCGGCAGCGTTCCGGTTCGCAGCAATTCCACCCACGGCTGCTGGTCGGGGCCTAGTTCTGATTCAACAAAGGGCAGTTCTTCAGGTATGCCGCTGATTTGCTTCTGGCGTGTGGCACGGTAGTTTTCCAAAGCACCCCAAGCAAGGCCTTGGTACAGCAGTTCCTGCGGTTTGGCGGTGGTGATGCGGGCGAACTGAGCGTCATAATCTTCAAGTTGTTCAGCAGGCAATCGTTTGTCGAGAATCGCGCCCACTTCATGCCAAGCGGTTTCCCAGTCACCGTGAACTTTCTTCGGGTTCGCTTGCACATGCCCAAACGCTTCGGTCCAGGTCCACTGTTGGCCCGCGGGCATTGGAACTGAATGCAACTGGGTTCGTGCCAACCCGGCTTGGACCTCAAAGAATCGTTGTCCGGGTCCGTTAAGGTATTCTTGCCAACGATCGCCGCCGGGGCCGCTGCCCCAAGAGAACAGTTTGCGGCCGATCAGACGATCAGTAGAGGTATGTAATAAACCAGTACCGTCTTGATCGACCACGGCCAGCCATTTACGACGCTCTTTCGGAATCCGGGAGAAGACATCGTAAGCATGAGACACATTGACCGGGTAGCTGCGATCCACGCCGTCAATGACCGGCAGGTTCGCGAGCTTGATCATATTGTAGCCGGTTTCCGCGGGTATAACCACTCGACGGCCGGGCAGTTCTTCAACCCCCATATTGGTCCACCAATACATCGGCAGCGTATAATCGTGTGGATTGATTATCCGAATTCGGGCAAAGAGAAACTCGGAATCATCCGGCAGGTGCAGATCAATTTGAAAAGGGAAACACTTGACACGATCCCATGCGTACAGTCTCAGTGCCGGTTCTCCGTTAATTCCCATAATGCGGGCCGTATGAAGCGGCTCCATGGTGAGATAGTGATGGCCTAAATGAGCGGTGTTCCATTCGATACCGCCGTGAACCCAAGCGTCACGAAGGGCAATATTCGCCGGCTGAAAAATACTGTTCTTGGCAATCAGTTGTTTGCCCGAGGCTCGGTGCATAATTTCAGTGACCAAGCCCCCAACCTGAGGCAGCACGGTGACTTTAAGATGTGCGTTCTCAAGAACAACCGAGTACAGCTCTTTGGGTTTACGCTTACGATTGTAGTTGTCCTGCATCCGATAGGGCAGTACGCGAAAACCGATTTGCCAACCCATGCCCGGCTGATCTTCCTCGGGAATCTTATTTGCCTCAAAATCTATTTCTTTGTCGAGCTTTGGTTCTCGAAACTTGGGCAAAGGGTTTTCCGGCCCCAGATCAACGCCGGGAACGACATACGCTTCTACTCTCAGTTCAGTCACCGTTAAGCTCCTATATCAAGCGGCGGCGTGTTTTTTATTTGGGGTTGATACTACGACGCCGAATAATCTTTTGCAACAAATAATGACAATGTTGGCAAAAAAGCATTTGTTTTCTTGACTGCCGAGCGCAAAAAAAACCCTCCTAAAAAGGAGGGTTGGGAAAACACTTCTACCAGCTTTGGTCTAGCTGGGTATTTTTACTGTGGCCTTAACTTCAGGCAGACTTTCTGCGAAGCAGAGCCATCGCACCCAGGCCCAGCAGACCCATGGTCATGGGTTCCGGAACCGGCGTGGGGTACATGCACAGACCGAAGTACGAATTCTTATCAATGGTGTTATCGGTATAAATGGTGAACGTAGCGGTTTCGGTCGGCTGCACCGGGTCGTTGTAGAAATAGAGATCCATAGTTGCCCCAACTACAACATTGTCGATCACCGGGGCACTATCCAAAGTTTGACTGCTACTGAAATCGGTCATGCCAAAGCTCACATTCTCAATGCCGACACCAACGATCTGGAAGTGGAAATCGCCCCACGGCTCAGTGCCTGTATTTGTGACGCTGATATAGGCAAGGCCCTTCCAAGGATCGGCATCGTTATGGCCTGCTGTCTGAGAAGCTCCTTCCCCTACGGCACTGAAATCGAAAACGATCAGCTCCGTATCATCAGCCTGGGCAGCCAGAGTTAAGCACCCCACCAATATTCCCGCCGTCAGAATCGCTAGAACTGTTTTCATCTTCTCACCTCTTTTTTCATTTCCGAAAAGTCAAAACACGAAAAACCAAGTTAACACACTGCCGCACACTAGTTGTTCCTATAATAGAGAATCTTTGTTGTAAATGCAAGGGCTTTTTTAGGCCAAATCCCATAAAGCCAACACCTATGGGCAATAATATCTGGGGCTTACCAATGGTTGTTGCGTGTTATGTGGGGGTTGTTGTATATCTCGTTTTCAATCTATGTGAGTAGTCCTATTTAGTATATACCATGATTACACTATGATATATCTCTAGTATTACACGGAGATTGTTTAGTTCTTTTGTCTGGGAAAAAAACGGAGTCATAACAGTTTTTTTAAGGTGGATTTTACGGCCGAGAATTCCGCTGGGCAACGAGGAAAACACGCCGCTATTGTGTTGCCAGTCGGCCTATGAGCAAATAGTCTGGAGTCACGTCATTCTATTTCAGTTCCTTGTCAGATACAGAATTCCTATCACGTATTGGGCTTTAGGTGTATAGAATTATATTCAACAGTGTTTTCCAATATCTGGTCAAGGTAGGATATTGGTATTGTATTCTGGGTGGGGGGCGGATAATATGGAACGAATGTAAGAAAGCTCACGGGGTCCGCCGAGAAGCATTTTGCCGGCGGTGTGACGCAAGTCTTCTTTATGGGCACTGTTCTGTGATGTGTGGTTGCGGTTTAACGCAGGGCAGTGTAATGGGCCACGGTTAAGGAAGGACTGACTGGTGAATGACGAACTCAAAAAGTGCGAGGATATGTTTGCGCTATATGATCGGATGTTGGGGGAGGTGGAGATTCCCGCGGCCCTGCAGAAGGTCGCCGAGGTGGCGCGTACAGATCTAAACGCCGAGCGGGCCACGGTGTATTTGGTGAACAAGTCAACTCACGAACTGGAGTCCGTGGCGTTGATAGGCAATATTGCCCAGATGATTCGGATTCCCATTCGCGAAGACTCGCTTGCGGGTTATTGCGCTCTGACGGCAAGGGCGTTTCTAGTAGCCGACGCCTACGGCGACTTAAGCGTAATCGATCCCAAGCTCAAGTTCGACAAGCAATGGGATAAGCAGAATAATTTCCGAACCAGAGACGTTATGTGCGCCCCGGCACTGTTCAAGGGGCAAGTCCAAGGCGTGGTCCAAGTTTTGAATAGCAACAGTGGTACCTTTACCGCTGTGGATATGCAATTGCTGGAGAATATCTCGCGTTTGATCGGGTACGCTTTGTATCATACCAAACTGCAAGATGATATTTCGACTCTGAAGCATTTGGAGCGGGAAAAAGCCAAGTTCATGCGGGTTCTGGTCCATGAGCTGAAATCACCGGTATCGGCTGCCAAAATGATGACCGACACTTATCGAGAGTATCTCAATGACCATCCGCGAGTGGAAGAGCTGGCCACGAAGATCGGCGGCCGAATGGACCAGCTTGTTGATTTGATTAAAGACATTCTAGAATTTTCGCGTGTGCAATCGGGTGAACCGTTGGGTGAGATTTCCGAAATGGATCTCGCGGCCCAAACGCGTGAAGTTCACCAGCAGTATAAGGAGCAGGCCGATGCTAAGGGATTGGATTTGATAATGAAGATTCCAGCGGAAGCCGTGCCCATCCGGTTCGATTTGCAGGGCTGCCGATTGGTTCTGTCGAATTTGCTGTCAAACGCGATAAAGTACACAGCCGACGGTTCGGTGACGGTCAGCGTCCAGCGCCAAGGCCAGTGGGTGGTATTGCGAGTAGTGGATACCGGGATAGGTATTCCCGAAGCGGATATTCCCAAGATGTTCGGCGAGTTCTTCCGAGCGTCTAATGCCCGTCAGGCGAAAATTCAGGGAAGCGGTGTGGGCTTGGCGGGAGTGAAGAATCTTGTGCAGCGGTTCGGCGGACAAATGGAACTGCACAGCAAAGAGAACGAAGGTTCGGTATTCACCGTTAAATTCGCTATACCGGAACCAAAGCCCGCCGGCACAAAAATAAGCGAAATCAAAGACCGGGAAGCTCACAAAAAAGACAGCCGTGCCGTATCACCCAAGCTAGCCAAATAGCCTGAGGCTGCATCTAAAATGTGTAGCCTTGCGACTAATAGTAATAGTCTCACTTAGTCGATAGGCTGTTGCCAGTCTTTGCTGAAGGGCCCCAAATCTTCGATGTTGGTTGTTCCGTTACGTGTAGTATCAGAGGGGGCCAGTGGATCGTTGACCAGCCAAGAACTAACAAATGATATCAAGTCGATTTCATCCACGGTGTTGTTATTGTCTAGGTCAGCGGCGCTGCCGACGGTAGAGTTGGACATGGATGCTTGGCGCGTGTTGCCGTACAGGCCGAGATTTATTCTCCTGCCATGCGGCCATAATTCTGTCGTCCAAGTAGAATTGGGATTGCCCGCGTCAACGCAAGAACTGGTTAAAACATCATAAACCCATTGATTGCCTTGAGCGTCCCATCGGCCTGCCTGAGATTGCAAATGATAATCGCCGTCAACCCACGTGTCATCATCCGGGTTTGCGGGAGTACCGTTGTCGTCCCAGGAACCGTTGTCAGCGAACAGAGGATCGCCATCAATGTTGTAAGCCGCTTGCGGCATGTTGCTGTTTATCTGAACAGCACCGCTGTATGAAGTCGCGGTATCGCTGTCGTAGTAATCGCTGTTAGGATTATTGTAGAACGAATTGTAGTTCACGCATGGGTCAGCGGTTGAACCGGACTCTGCGATGGCGTGGTTGTTATTTTGGGTAAATATGCAATTCTCGACTGACGGGGCGGATTCATAACAGTAAATTCCGCCGCCGGACCCTTCGGTGGTATTGTTATTAATCACACAGTTAGTTACGGAGTAAGAAGCGGTGGAGCTGTATATTCCGCCCCCGGCCGTAACGGAGCTGTTCGCCGTAAAACGACAGTGCCCAATAGTTGCCGAAGAAAGCTTGATGTAAATTCCGCCCCCGGCATTATCAGCGTCGTTATCAATAAATACCGAGTTGCTGATGGTCGGCGCCGAAGAAGCACGCAATTGGATCGCTCCGCCAAAATGAATTGCGTAGTTTTGGTAAAAAACGCAATTTTCGATGGTGGGATCGGCGGTGAAGCAGACGATGGCGCCGCCGCCGGTGTTGCTGCCGGTTGCTTGGTTGTAGGTGAAAACGCAATTCCGAATGACCGGGGCGACCAAACTGAGATACATTGCGCCACCTTCGAATGTCGAACCTCTAGTAATAGTAAACCCATCGATAACCGATTCATCGGTTGTGTTGTTTTCGAGGAAGAAAGCGCGATTGCCGAACTCGCAATCAATAACGCAGTTCTGCGAGCCGTTTTGGCTTTGCAGGGTAAGGTTTTTGCCGTTGAAACTGATACCGGTGTTGCCGCTGCCGGTGTAGGTGCCGTCCAGTACTATGACGGTTCCATTGGCCGGTATCATATCCACAGCCTCTTGGATGGAATCATAGGGATAAGTGACAGATCCGTCTTCGAGCGGTTCCCCGGGGCCGTCGTCATCAACGTAAAGTACCGGCGGTATCATAGCAAACTCAACAGTGACGGTCTTGCTGGAGTTCATAGTCACTTGGTTAATCGTGCTTCTACTGGTATCGTCATCGGTACCGGTCCATTGATACACACGATAACCGGTATCGGGTGTGGCGGTCAGATCAACAGGGGTATCCTGGCCGTAACTTCCGGATGTAGGATATATAGTGCCGTGTCCACCAACAACGCTTGCGGTTAGTTCATATAATGCCGCCGGCGGATCAGGATAATGATAGCCGATATCTACGGTGAGAACATCATACACGCTGTCGATCCTAGTGGTGCGGTTGTTGAGCCCAAGGTTGATCGCGGTATCTGAGCCGCTGTTGATGCACGGACTGTGGCCCAGAGTCCCAGCCCCTACTTGGCTGAGATAGTAGTCGCCCCATGGCCCGGTCAAAAACAACGGATCGCCGTCAATATTGTCATGCGCGTTTGCTACATTTATGTTTATGTCAAAAGCGCCCGTCCACTGCCAGGTGTCTTGATCTCTATAATCAGCGACAGAGTTATTGTAAAAATGACAATAGGACACTGCTGGGTCAGCACTAGATCCATCTTCGTACACAGCAAAGTTGGTATTGTTGGCAAAAATAGTATCGGTAATGGTCGGCGAAGTTGAGCTATAATAACTGTAACAATATATACCCCCGCCGCCATTATATCCAGCAGTGTTACCTACTATTGTGCAATTACCAATGCTGGGATTTGCGCCGTTGTCACAGAATATAGCGCCGCCTTTTTGCACAGCCGAATTGTTGCTCAAGAGACAGTTCTTAATCGTTGGATTCATATAAGGATCACAATATATACCCCCGCCGCTTTCGCCGGCTGTATTGTTGTCTATGACACAGTTTTGAACTGTGGGTGAATTAGAACCACCAATACTAATCCCTGCCCCCAACGTTGCTGTGCATTCCGTTATCGTACAATCGGTAATAAGCGAAGTAGTATCCACGCAGGTAATCCCAGCGCCTCTATAAGCACTGCTGTCTTGGATTATACAGTTTTGAATAGTCGGACAAGTGGAACCATCCCACCCGCCGTTGATATTAATGGCGTTATTCGTCGCGTGGGTTATCGTAAAGCCATCCACCACCGCTGCCGCCGGTTCACCCGTCATAAAGAAATTAAACGCCGTCGAGTTCGCAGCATTTTGACAATCGATAATGCAATTATCGGGACCGTTTTCGCTTTGCACGGTTATAGTTTTTCCAGCGAAATCAAGATTGGTGTTATCGGTCCCTGTGTAAATTCCATCTTTTACGATTACCACATCACCATTGCCTGCCGCAGTAATGGCTGAGCGAATGTTAGAGTATGGCTGCCCCGTACCAACCCAGAGATCGCCGGCGTAGGCTGACGCTGCAAATAATGACAAAACCAGCATTAACATAGATTTTCTTGAAATCATGATATAGATCCTTATGTCGCGACCAAAACCCACAAAGATTCCCGTGACTTCCAACCCCAGCGATTCTAGGGCAAGTTATGGTCTTTTAAGGGCCTAGAAATAGACAGGCAGTCTTCTAATAACTCAATATTTGGAATTGATACCACTTACCCACCATCGGTAGGATGGGTAACGGAGTTAAACACTTTTTGATACCAAGTTTAGCAATAGATTGGACCACGACTGGGCCAGTCCTGGCGATTCTCTTTTCTGCGTTAATACCAGCTATTTAGAGTTTGGATTGCGTTTAGCGCTTGGGGGTGTTATTCTGCTTTCATAGCGTTGGATTCCAAGTGAAATGACGCAACGCAAGCCTATTCCGATACGCTATAAATAAGCTGGGTATCTAATCGCATTATCTATTATACAAAAATGTGATGGCTAAATCAAGAAACGTGATTATGGCAGAAACCGCGGACTTAGCGGCCGAAAGAGCGGCGAGTATAGTACGCGCAATTTTCATCGAAGCGATAACATCGCAAGGATTTTGCAATTGGGCGGTTTGCGGAGGCAATACGCCGCGGACAACTTATAAGCTGCTGGCGGAAAGGTCTGTGGATGATAGTATCGCATGGGATAAGGTGCGATTTTTCTGGGGTGATGAAAGAGATGTTCCAGCCGATGATCAACAAAGTAATTACCGGATGCTCAAAGAAACGCTGTTGGATCATTTAGCAATAGATCATGCTAATGTGTATCCGATGCCGGCCGATACAGCGGATATTGATGCAGCAGCGCGGGAATATGAACAGCAGATAAGACAGTTGCTCCCAACCGGAAATGACGGCATCCCACAATTCGATCTTGTTATGCTAGGCATGGGCGCCGACGGCCACACAGCAAGCCTCTTTCCCAATCTGCCCATCCTCGATGAAACCAACCGCCTTGTTGCCTCGTGCTATGTTCCAACTATGAAGCGTCGCCGAATGACCTTTACGTTCCCGCTAATCAACGCCGCACGCCATGTCTTGATGCTGATAACTGGTGATGATAAAGCCGAGGTGGTCCGCCGCGTTTTTACCGACAACGACCAATCACTACCCGCCGCCAAGGTCAATCCTCGACACGGAAAACTCACCATTGTACTCGACAACACGGCCGCGAGAGTCCTGGAAAGCTAACCAACCAATTTCGCAAATACGGAGACCCCAATGATAGTTGGACTAGACATCGACGACACCATTACTCGTCATCCGGAGTTCTTTTCGTTACTGAGCCAAGCCTTGATCTCCGCCGGGCACAAGGTCATCATAATCACATTTCGCGAAGACTGCGAATCAGCCCAAAACGATCTGCAAAAATGGAATATCGCTTATTCCAAGTTGGTACTGTCAAGTTTAGATGCTTGTTTTGAGTATGGTGTTTACGAATGGAAGTCCGCCATGTGCCGTGAGTATGGCGTTGAAGTTTTCTTCGAGGATGACCCCAAGGTAATCCAACACGTCGCCGATGAAACTCTATGCCTAATGCCCGTCAACAAAAACGCCGAGGTAGCATAGTTAGTTCAGATGCGCAATGGCAGCGTTCAAAACCGTAGCAAAAGTAACCCACCCCCAATAAGGCACCAACAACAACGCCGCCCATTTTGAACATCGCCAAAACACCGCAATCGTCAAACCAATCAAAATCCACAACACAACAATAACCACCAGGCCCACCCCAGGCATCTGCAAGCCAAAAAAAACCGGCGTCCACGACGCGTTCACAATCAACTGCGCCACAAATACCATAATTGCCAATCTAACGCCGCGTCGCCCCCAACCTAACTTCCAAACCAAAAACAACGACACTCCCATCATGCTGTACAACACCGTCCAGACCGGCCCAAACAGCCAGCCCGGAGGCATAAACCATGGCTTATTCAAACCATTGTACCACTCGCTCCGAAATTCTCCCCCTATAAACATCGACAAAAGCGGAGCAGCATAACATATCACCAAACTGAAAATAAGTTTTAACAGCGTCTTCATAGCCAAACCACTTCTTTCTAAGTTGCGTTCTGTCCTAACAAATCATCTAATGCCTCAGCCAAATCAGCAAACTGAAAGCTATAGCCAGCGTTCAATAGCCTCTGGGCTGTTACGCGTTGTCCCGCCAAAAGCATCTCTCTTGCCATCTCCGAACCAAAAGCTAACTTCAACATAAAGCCAGGTGTACGAAATATTGTCGGCCGATGTATCGTACGCCCAAGCACCCGAGCGAATTCCGCCACTTGCACCGCACCAGGACTAACCAAATTAAAAACCCCATCGACCCGCGTATCTTCCAAAGCGAATCTAATCACGCCGATCACATCCGCCAAATGAACCCAACTTAACCACTGCCGCCCGCTGCCCCAAGGCCCACCTAAACCTTTACGAAAAACCCCCAATAGATGGCTCAGCATCCCTCCGCTGTTGCCCAACACCACACCAAAACGCAGCACAACCAAACGCACGCCATACTCGCACACATCATCAACCGACGCTTCCCATTGCTGCGCGACCTCAGCAAGAAATCCATCGCCCGCCCCCGCGGCTTCATCCAGCAACGCATCACCGCGACTCCCATATATCCCAATAGCCGATGCCTGAACCCAAACTTCAGGTTTATGCACAGCCTGTCTAATTGATTCCAAAAGAACCGTACCAGCCTGAATGCGACTGTCCAGAATACGTTCCTTCTTCTCCGCCGTCCAACGCCCATTCGCCAGGTTTTCCCCCGCCAAGTTAATAATCGCAAACGCGCCATCCACTTCAGTTACCCAATCACCCACATTCGCGCCATCCCATCTAACAATCTTGATCGCCTCTGACTTTACATCCCCTTCGTGTTGCGCGCGACGAGAAAGAATCACCACGTTATGCCCAGCATCCACCAACGATCGACATAACGCCGAACCAATAAATCCCGTCCCGCCCGTAATGACAATACGTTTACTCATGCTGTCTATTCACACCTTAAAGTGCCGGAGAATCAAATTCTACTTTAGAGCAGCCAGCGCATTAGGCACCGTAGCTTCCGGCTTCACTTTGTACCAAGCCTGCATTACTTTGCCTTGTTCGTCGATGAGAAACGACGAACGAATAATCCCCTCGTACTTTTTGCCGTACATCGACTTTTCCCCCCAAGCGCCATAAGCCTCAGCTACTTTATGGTCCGCGTCGCTAAGCAGCGTGAAACCAAGTTCGTATTTGGCGTCAAACTTCTTCTGCTTGTCAGGCAAGTCCGGACTAACCCCAACCGCCGCGATATTTTGCTTTTTCAAATCCTTCATCGACTCACTGATACTGCAAGCCTGCTTGGTACAACCGGGTGTGTCAGCCTTGGGATAGAAATACAACAACAGCCTTTTGCCTTTGAAATCCGCAAGTTTCACTTTTTTACCCGCCTGATCCATAAGAGCGAAATTAGGCGCCTTACTTCCAGTTTTCAACTCTGCCATGATTATATCCTCCGTTTATGAAAGCTCATCGATCTGTAATCTACTCTCGCACAAGTTTCTCTATTCTCGCCACATAAGCATCAGCGTCGAACTTCCGCTTCAGCCCATTGGCATTCATATAACGAACACTGCCGAAGATCGGCCGTGATGCCCAAGGACGGTCATGTTTGCCAAAACACCATGCCACCCCCGCATAACCATTGGCGTCGCGACCGTCGAGTTCGTATTTGTCGTTCAAATAAACCGCGGTCGCAAAAGCTCTTTGAGGCCGGCTAGACCATTCAAGAATCTTCTTGCCCCAATACATGCGCATATACCCGTGCATCTTACCCGTATGCACCATCTCCAACTGAGCCGCGTTCCAATAAGGATCATGAGTTTTCGCGTTCTCCAACTGAGAACGACTATACACATACGATCTTTTGTCCGGCATATGAGCTTTGAGATTGGCCTTGGCCCAGTTCGGCAAACAAGCGAAAGAACAATAATCATTGTTATAATGAACAAAGTTGATCGCCAATTCCCGCCGCACAATCAGTTCTTCCAAATACGCGTCTTTACCAGGGCTCTGCGCAGCGTGTACCTGCAAAGCGACATACAAAGGCGATATCTGACCAAAATGCAAGTAAGGACTAAAATTAGATAAAACTTCCGCGTTAGGGTCGTTCTTACGCTCAGCATACAAATCCAACTTAGCAGCAATGAACTGCCTTAAATGTTTCTTGCCTTCATTTGTCCCGCCTCGAAACGTATCTACTCGTTTCACGCTTCTGTCAATGTCAAGTCGGCCGATCGCCCGATCAACATCTTCAACATCAAAACTGTCAAAATCAGATGCTTGCAATCGATTCCGCAACTTCGTTGTTTTTAATGGCACCAAATACTTTTCAAGCAACCGCTGAATTCTAGGCCGAAGCGCCGCCGCGGAATACGCTTCTTTACCCAATGCCTGTTCCACCGGAACAACAACATCAGATTCCACCTGCACCAAAGGGCAACCAATATTTCGCGCCACATACTTGCGCCATTTTCGCTGGATCGCCAAATACCCTCTATCCGTAACCACCACACACGCCTTTTCGGCCCATCGTACAGCCGTATCCTCGGGCGACTGATGCTCAACCACCATCACAATACCCCGCTTTGCCAACACCTTTTGCGTTTCAGCCAAACCCTCCAGCATAAAATAATAATGCCGTTCGTTAGCCCCCGGGTATCGATCCGTAATCCCAAAAACAACCAGCAAAGGTTTACCGATACTGTTCGCTTGCCGGACCGCGTACTCCAAAGCGTGATTGTACTCCGCTCGCTGCGAAGCCTGCATCCAATAAAGAACATAATCCCCCAGCCGCTCACACTTATCGTTTAAGAATTGCACTCGTTCTTTTTGAATCATGGCCCACACGCCTAATCCGCTCCGCCCGGATCAAAATCAGTTGCCTCTTGGAAGTGATTCACCACCACATACTTCTCAACCGTCACCGCAAGCAAAGCACAATCCGCACCCGCGATAAACTCCGCTAGATTAGGATGCTTCTGCAGATATAGTTTAAGATGCGTCTCTTCGGAAGTTTTCGCGATTTCCCTTACTTTGCCCACAGCGGTAGCAGCAGTGATGGCGTTGAATTCCTTGGCGCCTTTACAACGGTTATCTATCAGCAAAGCAACCTGTCCTTCAGCAACGATGTTGGCGTACTTTCTGGTGCCGCGAGACGTAGCGAAGATGATCTCCTTAATATCCTTAGTCGCCGCAAAAGCCACTAAGCTGCCGTAAGAACCTCCCGGCCCGTGCGTGCAAAGCACCGCCAAAGATTCAGTATCGCACAGCTTCGCTAATTGATCTCCCACACTTGCTTGTTGCCCCATAGCCGTTCTCCCAGGTTCATAACCTCTTGTGAGGCTTCAATCATTGTCACCGACCAAAGGCCGAGTCCTATCGACATGAAAACGCACCAAGTACGCAGTTTCTTTGCCGCCATCGCTACAGACTTTCTTAGGTCTGCGCCTAAATTTGTTCACTACCTCCGGGTCAAATTCCTCGTCGATTTTGCTCAGATAAAGACGTATCCCTTTGTATCGGGATTCGCTTTCAATAAACATATAAGCAGCATGAGGGTTGCTCTTGAGATTTTTATAGCTTTTACGGTCGCGCATAATAAACCCAATCGTTTCATTGTCGAACACATGAGGCCGAGCATACACAGCTAAATTCGTTCTACCATCGGCATCCGCGGTAGATAAAATTCCCGTCCCAGCAACATCTTGAAAATATTCCAGTAGATCCATTACGTCAAGCTCCCGAGAAATCCATCGATGAAATTTACTCCTAAAACAATTATACGTTACCATTCTCTATTGTCAACTGTCGCAGTTTTGAACGTCAAAATATGCACTCAGAAGTGACTTTCTATCGCATATGTATTTTTGTTCATCTTCGATCACATCTTCGAAAACGACAAAAAAACAATCAAATCATTCCCAAAGGTACTTCCGTTATGAAACCCGACAATGTAAATCAAGAAAAAGTGCGACATCGCACTTTATTTGCAACCGCCAAATATCCCCACGCTCAAAAGCGCACCGAGGTACTCAATGTCGCGAATAAGCCGTCCGAAAACGAAATTTGATTGTCACCTCGGTCATCATAATCGTCGCCCTCATACATGAACCGGTCAAAACCGTATCCGCACTGCAGATCAATGCTCAATGCCTCTGTTATCTGCCAAGTTATTCCGCCGGCTAATTGCTTCTGGTAAAAAAACAGACCGTCATCATCGTCTTCACGCTCCGACCGCAAATACATCTCATTGAACCATCGAAAACCGCCATAAAGCGAAAAACTTTCCGTAAGCTCATAGCTCACTCTAGTGTTTACTGTGCGAGGAAACACATAGCTCCCCTCAACACTCCAATTCGGCAACGGCCGCCAATATACCATAGCAAAAGGAATGCCCAGTACACCGCGAAAATCTCTGCTCACGGGCCATTGATAAGCAACCCCCGGCAAAGGTACATGCTCAAGAAAATCGCGCCGATTCGAGTAATCCAGAAAAAACAGCCATGCGCCATCATCCTCAGTTTTAATTCGCAGCATCGCCGTGGCACCAACCACAATTTCGTCTCCGCTGTCGAAAGGCTTATCGCTCGGCGAACTCACCGAAATACGTATCCCTGTAATTGCCCCATCGCTGATCTGCCTGCGATAATAACCCGCCAAATCAATATCCCAAAAATGGCCCGGCAATTGCTCGCCAGTATCCGGCAGCAAAGCCGCTGATTGAATATCAATAACTCCCACCGAAGGCGTGAAAACTAGCTCCGATTCCTCATTTTGCTGGATCGGCAACTGCAAAGCGAGATCGTGCCCCAGTGCCATAAAATCAGCGTCTTGCCGCTTAATGCCCACCTCGCTAAATAAATGAAAATCATATTCAACAGCCTGACGAACCTGCCCTACCCTGGGACCAAGCCACCCTTCACCACGGCTCTGCCCATACAACAACCGCGAACATGATGCGACAAACAGTAATACGACAACCAAGCTAATTCGTGTTTTCATCGACATGGCTTGCTCCATCAATTAATCAACGGCAATATCTCACGTAAAACAGTATATTTAGAATACCTTCTTATAGACATGGCAATAAGGCGTTTTACCATTCTTCTCGTAATAATCTTGATGATATTGTTCAGCAGGCCAAAACTTACCCGCTGGACAAACCTCCGTCTTCACATCATACCCCTTTTGTTTGAGAATTGCAACCATCGCCAAAGCCGTTTCCTTCTGTTGCTCATCCAGATAAAACACAGCCGAGCGATATTGAAGACCAATGTCCGGCCCTTGACGATTCAACTGCGTGAAATCATGAGTTTCAAAAAACAGCTTAACAAGCTTTTCATAGCTCGTTTTGGAAGGATCAAAAACCACCTCCACCGCCTCAGCGTGTCCGGTCGCTCCAGTACACACCTCACGATAAGTCGGATTGTCTCTGATCCCTCCGGTATAACCGACTCTAGTACTAATAACTCCCGCAGCCCGTTGGAAATGATATTCTGTCCCCCAAAAACAACCCGAAGCGAAAATAGCGCGCCCCTGCTCCGTCTCATCCAAAGCCACAAAATCCAGGGAAATCGAATTAACACAATAGCGAGTATTATTAGGCGTTAGTTTTTCCCCAACAAAAACATGCCCCAAATGCCCGTCGCAATTGGCGCAGACTATCTCGGTACGAACTCCGTCAGCGTCAGGAACTTGTTTCACCGCACCTTCAATTTGGTCATCAAAACTAGGCCAGCCGCAATCGGAAGCAAACTTGGCTGTATGCTCAAACAATCGCGCACCACACCGCCTGCAAGTATAGTATCCTTTTTCAAAATGATCATAGTACCTACCCGTGAAAGGCCGTTCGGTACCTTTATGAACAATAACTTGTTCTTCTTCCGCGGTCAGCTTCTTATGCATAGCCCTATTGCCTCAGTATTTGTCATCTGTGTGTCCACCATCAAAAAACTACTATCACCCAGTTCCCCCCAAGCCCGCCACTGCCCAAATTTACAATCTGCCATTGATTTTCTTGCAATATTAATGCGTCGGATGTATGTTATGGGAAAATTCGTCCGATCAAATTTTTCTCAGCAAGGACTGAAAACCGCTCAAAGAGGAGCATCAGGTAATACGACCTATTATAGGCAGCGATTCAGCCATAGTCGAGATAACCCAAGACACGAAAATCTGTGAATCGCAAAGCATCATAAGTTCTTATGAGAAAATTATTTCGGAGGAGTGGCCGAGTGGCTTAAGGCGACGGTCTTGAAAACCGTTGTACCGCAAGGTACCGGGGGTTCGAATCCCTCCTCCTCCGCTTTATCAAATCGCTTTTTGGCAGCCCATCCTCAATATTGCCAAAAAGCGACCGCTGGGAAAAACGCCAAGACCTCCCAATCACACCGCCTTTCTTGGCAGAAAACCTCGTTATCAAGAATCCTCTTCTTTGCGATCCCTGCGGCCTGTCGCGGTGAATCTTCCCTAACCTGCCCCCACTTATTCGCGGATGTACCAAAAAAAAGGGCTGCTTCCCATCAAGGAAAACAGCCCTTTGACTTTAACTTACGTCTTTGCGACGCGACCTTAGAAGGTCAACACCCAAGAGTGTTGGATGCGGAAGTCGTCACCGTCATCTTGGTTGATGTAGTCGGTGTTGTGATAGCTTACTTCCAGTCCGGTCCAGAGATACGAACTGAGGTAGTACTTCACATTGCCATAGTAGTATTGGTTCTCGTTCATCATACCGGCATTCAAGTCGGCATCACGAGGATCAACAAAACCAACACCACCGGCAAAAGCCATTACACCGGCTGCCGGAGCGGGCTTCCAACCCAATTCGATCCAACCACCAAAAACTTCGATTTCTTCAACACCGGTGCCTACAACGGCAATACCGTTGGCGGTACCAGCATGACTGTCGTAGTTCTCGCCCCAGAACAATTCGGTGGCGATACCAAGGTCTTCCCAGATCGGGGCATGGAAGTCAACATTCAGCGACCAGGTGTGAACATTGTCATCATCGCCAGGATAGGCCAAATCGACTTCTTCTTCACCCAGGTGACCACTCATGCCAATTTCCATTTCGCCTGCGCGATAACCAACGCGGGCTTCAAAAGTGCCAATACCGGAATCAACACCATCGTCAACCAGGAAACCATCCACGTCAGAACCAGTCTCACGCAACCAAGCTACCTGACCGATGATCACTGAATCATCCGCCAGCGTCCACCATTTGTCAAAACGGAAGCCAGGATAACGGAAGCCAGGATTGCCGCACATTGCGCCATAGGCGAAGTTCAGAGTGTCAGGGAACAACGGGGAAAGAATTTCCCAGTCTTGACCCGCACGGAACATCCAGTCTGCGCCAGTGATATCGAGATACGCCTTACGTACACGAAGGTCACCGCCCCAGAAGTCCGTTTCCACAACACCGCGAACGCGAAGGTCGCAAATGTTCGGAGCCGTAATGATCGCACCCAAACGAGTCTGAGCCGCGGTGAAACCAATCTGGTCATCACTGCGACTGATCGTCGATTCGGGCAGTGCCATCGGGCACATATCGCCGCCAACGTGAGCGCTGTCATCCCAGATCACGTCAGCTTTGATATAACCATAAGGCCTTACTGTCCAACCAGCGGGAAGAATCAAGGTGCCGCCGGCATCCTGAGCAGCAGCCGGGGCCGGGCCCATAGCTTCTGCCAATTGTTGCTGGTACTGCCAATTGGAGTCATTACGCATCTCCTGCAATTCGGCACGTAACGCAGCGATTTCTTGCTGGGCCTGAGTCAATTCTGCGCGAATATCATCATCAGCCACAGCCGCGTTGCCGCTAATCACAAGCGTCAACGCCATACTCAAAAACAATCCTACCAATACATTTCGCTTACCCATACACACACTCCTTTCGCTATTGGTGCTTCTTTGTTTGCGAAATAATCTTCCTACAACCACTAAAAACAACTTGTAACCAACTCAACTGACAGCGGCAAGGGAAAAATCCTCACGCCTTTACCCTGTCCGATGAGCACAAATCTTACATACTGCTATGATCGAACATTATGGCCCAATTACCTCAAAAACTAGCCAGTTTTTTTGCTGTAATTCACTAAAAAGACGCATCATACGCCATTTTCCCCCTTATCTGGATTGAAACCGACCTTTTTAATAGCTGGTCAGCCCAGATAATTAGCCGCTCGTAATAACTCACAACCTCGTAATCAATACTGTTATTTGTAGGTTCATAGCACTTTTTTTACTGCACTAAGTCCTGTGAAACAGCCTCGTTACGCAATTGGCCCGCTCTCTCGATCAGCGGCTCCACCTCGGTTTCAACGCTGGCACTCAACTCAAATTCCCACAGGTGTTCATCAACCAGCGTACCAGGCAGCAAACATTCACTTATCAGGTCCAAGCCAGGCCACTGATAAATCGGCGTCTCTGCCATTCTTGTCGTGCGAATCGTATCATAACCTGCTTTTCGCAGTATAACTTCATATTCTCCGTATTCTTGGAACCGAACCGTCATTGGTGTTAGCCCGGCTTCTTCGCCGTTGAGCCAAACCAATGCCCCAGCCGGTTCACTATTTACCGTAATCAGCCGCTCAACGCAACCGCCCAGACATAATAGTGCCCACACCCCCAACATAACAGCACTAATATCCCGGATTTTTCGCGTTTTTATTCTCATGTCAACATTCACGCTTTCACTACACTTCATCCGGCAATTGCTCATCTGCGTTTTTGCTCGACGCCTTCATCGCGCGATAAAAACACCAACTGAAACCCCCGACAATCAACAGCAGCATCCCAGCCAGTATTCCATAGGCCCAGCCGGAAAGCTCGCCATCATATGCTACTTCCGCCAATATTGCCATATATTGTGTTAAGAACATCATATTTTTTTCCCCAGCATCAAGCTGTTCGCCCAATACCTAATTATCGTATTCTTCCACCTTCGCAGTCTCCCGAGGCCGCCATAATCCCAAAATCACCGCCAACAAGAACACGATCAGCGTCAATCCCAAATTCAATATGTCCGCCCCAATCAAATTTCCTTGATTATCTATCACAAATCCAGCTTCGCTCCGTATGTCGTCCACCAACGACCAAACCGTCAACCCCGCCAAAATCAACGGGATCACAACTTTGATTGACCATTCCCACCATACTCCAACCTGCCAATCGCTGTTTCGATTTGTGTGCGCCCGCAACTTTCCAATGTCAAACGCCCATCCAACCACTAAGCACTCGATCATACCCACAAAAATAATCCCCCATGTGCCTTCGTTCACAATCCCATCCATCTTATCCAGCCATTGCAGCCCGCCCTTGGTCGTGTATATTACCCCCGCGCTAAAACCCACCACCGAAAGTCCCAACAGCACGCTCCTTCGCTTCCAGCCGGTCTTGTCGATCAGACTAGCCAAAGCCCCTTCCGTTATCGAAAATGCCGAGTCGATCCCCAACAAAATCAATGCGATAAAGAAGATCACCGAAAACACTTGAGCCATTGGCAGCAAACTCAACGCCTTGGGAAACGCCACAAACGCTAACCCTATCGTCTTACTGCTGTCCAACACCTCATTGACCGGTTGGTTGGTTTGAACCGCCATTGCCCCCATAGTTGCGAAAACCGCTATCCCCGCTATAAAACTCGTCGCCAAATCCGCCAAACCTATTATTAATGCGTTATTGTTCAAATCACTCTTTTTGTGCAGAAAACTCGCATAGGTTATCATCACCCCGAATGCAATCGTCATCGAAAAGAACACCTGCCCAAACGCCGCCTTCCAAACTGAAGGTTCTTTCAGCATCGCCCAGTCCGGTTCCAGATAATACTCCAACCCCTGTATTGCCCCCTCCAGTGTCAAACCCCGTATCGTCAATATCAAAAGCATCAACCAAGGTATCGGCACCGTCCAAAGTACAATCTTGCCTACTACCTTCACCCCTTTGAAGATGCAAATATACATCAACACCCACACCACCGCTAACGCCGCCAATGCCGGCCAACGTATCCCTCCCAGCGCAAGAGTGTCATTATTCTGCAAATAAGTCTGGAAAAAGTACGTATTTGCCGCCGTACCGTCTGTCGCACTGGCCCAAGGCAACGGACTTTGAAAACTCGCCACCAAATAATTCAGTGCCCACGCCAACACCACCGCGTAATACGTCACGATGATAAAGCTCAGAACCACCGGCCACCAGCCCACGAACTCCCATTTACGCCCTATCTTCTTAAACGCGTTCGGTGCCGCCTGCTGAGTCAAATGCCCCAACGAAAACTCCATTATCAGCAGCGGTATCCCAATCACGATCATCGCTACTATATAAGGTATCAAAAACGCGCTGCCCCCGTTGCTGTAGCATTCGTGCGGAAACCGCCATACATTGCCCAACCCCACCGCTGAGCCGATCGCCGCTAATATAAACCCCGACCGCGAACCCCAATTTTCTCTGCCATTATCCGAACCGCCCATTCGCTCGTCCTCGTCTCTACCCAGTCACACTCCTGGAACCTGAAAAACCGCGTATCATCACCCTCCACCAAAATCAGCACTCAGCCGCCGCTTTTAATCTGCCTATTGACGTCTTATCTCGACTTGTCCAAACCCAACAGCGTCAAACTATCCCGCTCGATTATCCCTCGCAGTAATTCTCTAGGCACCGCGGGCAAAACCGAATCACGCGACATCTTGTTCAAGTTATACAAAGCTTCAATCGCTGACTTCACCGTATTGTTCGGAAAACCGCTGCCGAAAAGCAATTGCCCCGTAACCTTATATTCGTGCGCCAAGGTAATAGTATGATATGTTTGCCAAGGCTTGTCCGCCAAGCCCACCACAGTTGTAAACACCGTCGGATGCTTAGCCAACAACGCCATCGCTTGATCTATCCAAGGCACCCCCATGTGCGATACCACAATCTTCAAATCTTCAAAGGTGCGCGCCACTTCGTCTAGCAGCATAGGCTGAGCGTATTCCATTATTGCCCGGCGGGGCAAACGCTCACCCTGCAGAAAACAGACCGGCAGTCCCAACTCCTCCGCCAACTCATAAAGCTTCATCGCTCGACTGTCGCAAGGATGAAAATTCTGACATGCCGGACTAACCACCAACCCCGCGAACTGCCACTCCTCCCGAGCCTGGCGAACCTTATCCAGCACATCCTTATCCGTTGGGTCAACCCCCGCGAACCCAATCAGCTTCTCCGGGAATGCTGATATATGACTAGCCAGCAACTCATTCGGAATCTCCGCATCCAAGTGCCGACTCACAAACCCCAACACTAAAGCCTTGTCAGCCGGAGCCGTCGCGTCCAGATGGTGCTGCCCAGTAGCGCTGCTGTCGGGCCGCTTGGCAAAACAGCTAAAACCCTCCGCTTGCCCAAGATCTATCGATACCGGACATACGTGGGTGTGACAATCAACTATCATAAAAGCTTTCCTGGTAACAGTATAAGATCGATATGACCGTAACCCCATCCGCTCTCTGTCGCTCTATGGCATTGCCCGGCACGGCCATTGCGGCAGTATATATCCCACCCTCCCAACGGTCAAGAACAAAGCTCGCCCGCCCCTCACCAAACCCCTGTTAATTACTGTTACGCCAAAGAAATACCAAAAACCAGCATTTCCCCATCCACCCCCGATAAACCTCTCACAGCCCGGCCAAACAACCCGTCATCAGCCTCTCATCCCC
Organism: Sedimentisphaerales bacterium; assembly: GCA_016928435.1. Taxonomy (GTDB): domain Bacteria; phylum Planctomycetota; class Phycisphaerae; order Sedimentisphaerales; family SM23-30; genus JAFGKT01. Next base: position 67,795 of record JAFGKT010000034.1, read on the forward strand.
AAAAGTTGGCCCCTGAACGTTAAATAGCATCTGACCAAAAACTTGCTTCAGCTCGCCCGTTCTAACCCATTTACCCCCAAAAAAACCTCTAATCCCCATCCCCACGCCCCAATCAAAGCCCAAAAAACAACATTAAAATATAATAACTACCCAATAAATCCACATATATTATATACTCACTATATCCACAATTGGTCCAAAATAAAAGCGAGAGAAAGAAATATTGCGGCATCTCTCTCTCTCGCCCAAAAGGAGGAGGAAAATGACCCGGTAAAACGCGCTAGGCGCATATTTTTCTTAACTTTATGTTAACATAATCGGCGTTTTTTTTCAATTTAACACAGAAAAAGCCGATTTTCTTGCTTGTCCAAGCTCCCAAATCCTGCCAAAAACACCTCGCCAACACTAATTTATAATCATTAGTTCAGCGCAGACATACAATTACGTACCTTTTATCTATTCAAACAGGCAAAAGGCCTTTGCAAATTAGCATACAACTATTATAATCTCTTACGATGTTGTTGTCGGAATGTTCGGCTCGCCCAGAACTTAAGACGTGATTGCTCCATTGTGGCCCGCCTGGCATTCTTGACTCATACCCCGCAAAGTTTAGGTGGATTTTGGACCCACCTGCCAACCTTTGGTAGTGGGGGGGTTAGTATTTATTTCAGAGCCTACAATTAATGATTCGCTTTCGTGCATATAAAGACCAACACCCGCTTCAGCGTTTCGCTTTGAACGCGGCCCACCTGTTCGCCCAGGATGAAATCCCTGTACGCAGTCAGCTCGATTTCACTGACGACGAAATTATTGGTGTCCGCCACAGCGATACCGCGGTCGGCTTGGCGACCCTGTGGTCAGTGCCCGATTTTGGTAGAGTCATGCTCCAAACCACTCGTCTGCCCGAACGAAATGAGCCTTACAATCTTAATCTCGAACTCGCGCGAGGCCGACTCTTGAGAATCCTCCAGAAACGCGAGGAGTGGGGCGTCGCTGATAGCCACCTCGCCGACGCCGGCCGGGACCTTGTCGATGGAGCACTCGAAAAATTTATCGAAACCCTCTGTAATCTCGAATCTCCCGCTAGAGCCGCTGAGTTGGCGGACCAATCGTTATCGCTTTCGCTGCGAGCCGGCGAAACCATGGCCTTGGCGCATGCCGAGATGTTTATCCAGCATCGAGCCGGCACCCAAGGGTTCGGAAGACATAGTTTCGGCTGTCGATTCGACACCACCCGAATAAAAGATCAAAATTACCTCAAGTTCATCAAAGACAACTTCCATTTCGTTACCATCCCAATCGGTTGGAAACAGATCGAACCCAAAGAGCAAGAGCAAAACTTCGCCTTGCTCGATGAATGTGTTACTTGGCTTCACAAAAACTGCATCGCCACCAAAGTCGGTCCGCTCGTTAGTTTTGCCCAAGACTCTGTTCCCGACTGGCTCTATATTTGGGAAAACGACTTTGAACAAGTACGCGACATGGCCTACGATTTCATCACCAAGGTCGTCGAACGCTATGGCAACAAAGTCCAAGCCTGGGATGTTATCAGCGCCATGAACGCCGAAAACGGCTTTAAGTTCGGCTTCGATCAAATCATCGAAATGACGCGTTCTACCGCGCTCGCCGCCAAACGTGCTGCTAATCGTGCTTTGGTTCTTGTCGAAATGACCGAACCTTGGGGCGAGTATTATGCCATCAACCAACGCACCATACCCCCGCTTATTTACGCGGATATGGTTTGTCAAAGCGGCGTAAGTTTCGACGGGTTCGGCCTAAAACTCCGGTTCGGCCGCGCCGGTTACGGTATGCAGGCTCGCGATCTCTTGGAACTCTCAACTCTATTAGATCGCTTCGGCGCATTTGGCAAACCTTTGCACTTAGCTTCCGTTCAAGTACCCAGCGCCCCCGACACTCGCGACCCCAATGGCAACGGCAGCGACGTCGGATGTTGGCGCAACGCCTGGACCGAGCAAACCCAATCTGATTGGCTCGAAAACGTTTATCGCATCGCTTTGAGTAAACCGTATGTCGAAACCATAACTTGGCAAGACCTCGTTGACAAAGGCAATGATGACCAAAGCGTTCTTCAGCATGGCGGACTACTCAAAGCCGACCTAACCCCAAAACCTGCCTTTGAGTGTCTCGTCAATCTCAAAACCCACCTAGTTCGCCCCGCTAACCGCGCCACCCGACGAAACTAATCAGAGCCCCAAGCGATCCGGTGGTACCCTTTGCCCCAAGCTAGCTGTGCCGTGCCCGCCACTTCAACTGTCTGTCCCTGTTTATATCCCATCTCCGAGTGGCACCCTTTCACGCAGCTAAAGGGTGATCGAATACCAGCCAACCTCATTTTTGCAGCCTGGTAGGACGCCCTCATCAGCCCATGCTGAATGTTATCCTATCTATTGGTGACAGCGCCCGGCGCCAAGTATCATTTCCCAGCCGACGATAGTCGTTCAATCTATCTGTGCGATCGCACATTCGCACCAATTCTCACGTGCCAAAAGCAGTCACAGCCCTTACAATAAGCCCATGAACTACGCGATGCTCAAAGGTAAATTTCTGGTACTCGACGGCCCCGACGGTGCCGGCAAAAGCACTCAAATAACGCTCTTAAAAGAGTTGCTTGATGCTAAATCCCTGTCCACAACCGCTTTACGTGACCCAGGCGGCACCGTGATCGGCGACCAGATACGCCAAATCCTTCTTAATCCCGACCATGCAGAGATGTCTGTTCGTACCGAAGCCCTGCTATACATGGCCAGTCGTGCCCAACTCTACAGCGAAAAAATCGCACCCGCCTTGGCATCTCAGCAATGTGTTCTGTGTGATCGTTGGCTCAGCAGCACGTTGGCTTACCAGGCTGTCGCCGGCAGGATCGGCACCGACGCCGTCTTGAATATTGCCCGAGCATCCCTCGAACGCACCTGGCCTGATCTTACTATTATCATTGACCTGCCCAGCGAGGCCGGCATGGACCGGCTCGGCCCACAGCGCGACCGCATGGAACAAAAATCCGCTAACTTCCATCGTCGTGTTCGACAAGCCTTCTTAGACTTGGCCCAGTCGTCCAAAGATGCCCGCTTTGCCGTCGTCGATGGCGCCGCCTCACCTCAAGAAGTACACAGCCGAATCTGTGACGCCATCAACCAAGCATTTACCCCTTAGGCAAAAAGAACCTAAACCAGATTGCAATACCGAACACGGTTGGAATAATGTCGCTTACCGATTGTCTATATCAAACAAATGCTTTGGCCCGATTGGAACGAGCCGCCCGCGCCGGCCGCATCCCCCACAGCATGATATTTCACGGCCCCCAAGGTGTCGGCAAAAGCACCGTCGCCCGCCAATGGGCCAAACTAATGTGCTGCGCCCAACCCATAACCCGCGATTGGCCCAAAGATCAAGATCCCCACAACAGCGATCTCGCCGAGATACATGACTGCTGCGATCAGTGCAGCGACTGCCATCTAGCCGATACCGGCGCCCATCCCGATATCCACATCGTCAATCGCGAATCAGCCCAATATGCCAAACAGCAGCGCAAAACCCAACTCATAAATCTCCCTATAGATGTTATCCGCGAGTTCGTCATTGAACCATCAACGCTTCGGCCAACTCGCGGCCGAGCCCGCGTCTTTATCGTCGAAGAAGCCGAAACCATGAATCGAGCTTCCCAAAACGCCCTCCTTAAAACCCTCGAAGAACCGCCCCCAAACACCTTCATTATCCTAATCACCGACAAAGTCGATATGTTCCTGCCCACCATTCGCTCGCGTTGCCAGTTGGTGCGTTTTAATACCTTGCCTTACGATTTCGTCGCCCAAAAACTCCAACAACATAATTGCCCCGCTGACCAAGCTCAATATTGGGCTCGTTTCTGTCAAGGGCAACTCGGACCAGCCCTCGCCCTGGCCCAAAGCGATATCTATGCCGTCAAATGCCAATTCGTCGAAAAACTTACCCAATTAGACCTCCCAACTCTGCTGCTCACCGCTCAGTGGATCATCGACACCGCCAAAAAACACGGCGAAGCTCTGCTCAAGACCAACCCACTTGCAACCACCGGCCAAACCACCAGAATCGCCCAAGCATTCTTCCTACAGGTCGCCGCCGAAACCTTCCGTGCCGTACTTCGGCTTCATACCGGACAAGCTGACCTGCTCGATCAACCCCAACTCATCCAATGCTTAACCCAAAAATTCTCCCCCAAAGCCGCTGCCGCCGCCATCGACGCCACCGCCCACGCCCAACGACTCATCGACGCGAATGTAAATGCCACATTGATTTTTGAATCACTTATGTTAGACTATCTAGATGCCGCCGCCGGTATCTACGCCACTGCCGGATAACCTTGGGCTGCCTCAGCTAATGCAGGCGACTTACTCGGAAAATTAGCCCCCTGACCTGTCAGGGGGTCCAAAAGACTAAGAAGATTTGACCTCACTAAATACCAGAACAGCGGTTTGTTGCCGATATAACACCAAATGCTACACATTAAATTAAATCGCTCTAATAGCCGCTCAGGATAAAATATGACCGAACCAGAACAAAACAACCAACCAATGCCCCAGCAGTCGCCCGAAGAACCCAAGCGGCCCTCGGCTTCCAAACATCCCCACGAACGTATTATGCTCGTCAAGTACGGCAAAATGGGAATGCTCGGATTGTTTCTCCACGAAGAACGCCATATCCCTGTTACCACCAAGTACGTCGTCGTTCATACCGAACGGGGCATGGAAATCGGCGAACTGCTCATGCCCTTCTTCCATCGCAAGGGCAATTGCGAATTCAGCGCCGATAGAATCGAGAACTACTGCAAAAGCAGCGGTCAGAATTATCCCCTTAGTCGCAATGGCCGCTTTGTTCGTTTCGCCACCGACCAGGACCTCAACGAACAACGCCACCTCGAACAGCAAGCTATCGGCGAACAGAAATACTGCGCCGAACTCATCGCCAAGCACCAACTGCCCATGCAGTTAGTTACCATCGAACATCTGTTCGGCGGCGACCGCATCATCTACTACTTCATGGCTGAAGGACGTGTCGATTTCCGACAGCTCGTTAAAGAACTCGCCCACGAATATCAAACCCGTATCGAAATGCGTCAAGTCGGTGCCCGCGATGAGGCCCGTATCATCGCCGATTTCGAAACTTGCGGCCGGGAGTGCTGCTGCAAAAACTTCCTCAAGATTCTCCAGCCGGTTAACATGCGCATGGCCAAACTCCAAAAGGCCACCCTCGACCCCACCAAAATCTCCGGACGCTGCGGCAGACTAAAATGCTGCCTAAGATACGAAGACGAAGTGTACACCGAGCTGCGCAAAAAACTGCCTCGTAACAATAGTACCGTCCTTACCGAAAAAGGACCAGGCACCGTAATCGGCGGGCAGATCATAACCCAACTCGTTAAAGTACGACTCGATAACAACGCGGTCATCGCCGTCGGTGTCGATGAAATACTCCAGAGAGATTACAAACGACCTGAAACACCACCTAATGGTAATGCGCAGCCGTCCGTAAAGCCAGATACGCCCAAACAAAACGCTCAACCAGCGCGTCAGCCGCAAGAAAAAGAAAATGGAGCCCAGCCTCAACCTCAAACTCAGCAACAAACTCCCGATGCTTCGCCCGGATCCGACAATAACGACCCCGAGCAAAACACAACACGCAAAAAGAAACGCCGTCGCCGACGCAGAAAAAAATCTTCTCAGTCCTCCGAGCCGGACGCCTCCAATAATAACGGTTCCAACAATTACCAATCGTCCTAAGCCCAACCGCCAATCGAAAACTTAACGGTAAAAACTAACAGTTATCAAAACATTTGAGGCCTACTCATGACCAGACGTATTCTTGTTACCGCCGCACTGCCCTATGCCAACGGCTCAATCCACATCGGCCATCTCGTCGAGTACATCCAAACCGATATCTGGGTACGGTTCCAAAAAATGCAAGGCCATGACTGCATCTACTGCTGCGCCGACGATACCCACGGTACGCCTATTATGATCCGCGCCCGGAAAGAAGGCGTTGCCCCCGAACAGATCATCGAAAAAATGCACGCTGAGCATCAACGCGACTTCGCCGGCTTCAATATCGACTTTGATAGTTACTACAGCACTCACTCTCCCGAAAACCAACAGTTCAGCGAAACCATCTTCAATGCCCTTAAAGACTCCGGCCACATCGAAATCCGCGACGTCGAACAAGCATATTGCGACACCGACAAAATGTTCCTGCCCGATCGATTCATTCGCGGTATCTGTCCCAAGTGCGGCGCCCCCGACCAGTACGGCGATTCCTGCGAAGCGTGCCACTCAACTTACACCCCCGTCGAACTCAAAGACCCCGCCTGCAGCATTTGTGGTAATCCGCCCGTAAGGCAAACATCCAAACATTATTTCTTCAAGCTCGCGGACTTCACCGAACAACTCCAACAATGGGTCGCCGCCGGCCATGTCCATCCTCAAATCGCCAACAAACTCCAAGAGTGGTTCCAGCAGGGTCTTCGTGATTGGGACATTTCCCGCGACGCTCCTTACTTCGGCTTCAAAATTCCCGGCGAAACCGACAAGTACTTCTACGTTTGGCTCGACGCTCCCATCGGCTATATTGCCAGTACTAAAAACTACTGCAACCAGACCGGCCGAAACTTCGACGACTATTGGCACAACCCCGATACCGAAATCCATCACTTCATCGGCAAAGACATCACGTATTTCCACGCTTTATTCTGGCCCGCGATGTTAATGGGCGCCAACTTCAATACACCGACTCAGCTTGCCATCCACGGTTTCCTAACCGTCAACGGCGAAAAAATGAGCAAGTCACGCGGCACCTTCATCAACGCCGCCACCTACCTCAAACACCTCGATCCCCAATATCTCCGCTACTATTACGCTTGCAAGTTGGGGTCAGGTCCAGAAGACATCGACCTCAGTATCGAAGACTTCGTCTCACGAATCAATAGCGACCTTGTCGGCAATCTCGCCAACCTCGCTTCACGCTCCGTCACTATGCTCAACAAAAACCTCGATGCTAAACTCGGCGCCCTCACCACCGAAGCACGCGAACTGCTCGCCCAACTCGCCCAAGCCGAATCCGAAATCGCCCAGCTCTTCGAAGCTCGCGAATACGCCTCCGCAATCCGCACCATCTGCCGCCTCGCTGATCTCGTTAATCGCTATATCGATGACCGCAAACCCTGGAAACAAATCAAAACCGATCCCGAACATGCCCGCGAAACTCTCACCACCGTCGCTAACGCTGTGCGGCTGCTCACTATCTATGTCAAACCCATCATCCCTGCCTTCGCCGAAAAAATCGAATCCATCCTCAATGTCGAACCGCTTAAATGGTCCGACACTCAAACCCTATTGGAAAACCACACGATTAACCCCTTCCAACGGCTCATCGAAAGAGTCGATCCCGACAAGGCCCAAGCTATGATTGAAGAATCCAAACAAGAACAAGCTCAAGACGCTAAATCCTCAAAAACCCCTTCGCCGCTCGACGAAGAACCACTCGCTGAGCAAATCACCTATGATGATTTCGTCAAAGTCGATCTGCGTGTCGCTAAAGTCGTCAAAGCCGAACATGTCGAAGGTGCCGATAAACTCCTGCATCTTGAACTCGATCTCGGTGGTGAAACCCGCTCTGTGTTCGCCGGCATCAAAAAAGCCTACGACCCCGAACAACTGCTCGGCAAACACATGATCATGGTCGCTAACCTCGCGCCGCGCAAAATGAAGTTCGGCCTATCCGAAGGCATGATTCTCGCCGCCGGCCCCGGAGACGCCGACGTATTCGCCCTAACCATCGACCCCGGCGCCAAACCCGGACAACGTGTCCACTAATAAAAAGGGGTCAGACCCCTTTTCTGCTTCTGCCGTTAACTATGCCTGAAAAACCTACAAAAACCATAGAACAAATCATCGCTGAGGACGGCCGTTATCCCCTCGTCGCCGTACAGTTCGTCCGCGAAGGACTCAACCACACCGTTTCCCAAAAGCAGATGAAAAACGATCCCGAAACCGCCCGCCGTCACGTCAGTGGCGCGGAACTCTGCTTTGGACTGCGCGACCTCGCCTGTAAACGCTGGGGTATGCTCGCCCGCATGGTCCTCCATAAGTGGAACATTACCAACTCACGCGACTTCGGCGAAATCGTTTTTCTGCTTGTCGATAACGGTTGGATGAGAAAAGAACCCCAAGACTGCATCGAAGACTTTGACAACGTCTTTGATTTCACCGAAACCTTCGACACCTACTTCGAAATGGGACACCCATCCGAAGAATAACAACAACACCTTCAATATCTTCGTCTGCTTCCAGTCCGATCCCTGACCCGGGTGGCACCCTTTCGCGAAGCTAAAGGGTGATCGAATACCAATTACGTTCCACATTCTAATTACCTATAAAACTCATTGCCCCATCGCCTAGCCCCTGGCAGCTAATTCTCATTCGAGAATATTCGCGCCCATTCGTGGTTCTCTTATTTTCGCGTCTTTCGCGTTTTTCGCGGTTAAAACCTCCCTGACCTCTCGCTCCAACTGTGCCATCGCCCTATCCCCCTGCCCCATCGCCCCGCCCCTGGCAGCTAATTCGTGACTATTAGTGTGAATTAGTGGTTCTTCTTTCTGATCTTTTGCGGTAGATATTTGCGCCCACCCCAAAATTAAACCTCCGTGGTAAGCCCATATAACTGACGCGGACCAATCCCAAAAATTCACGTCTTGACAACCCCTTTACCGATAGTTATATTGCCTAACAAAGGCCAAACAGGGCTTGACCCAGCCCATCTATGCTTAAAGAATCCGCCGCTTTGAGGATCTCCTCTAAGATGTTTCAGCAAAACCGAAAAAGCTCTGTTGGCTATCCCGTTTGTAAGTTCGGCCCTGCTCCGCAGTTCCAGACGCAATGGCCCGACGATACAATCGGGTTCGATGGTTTCGATGCCGCCGGACCGTTCGGCCAGATGGGCTACGCCCTGGCCTGGATCGCCTCCGGCCTAAAACGCTTAGCATCAACAGTTGCAACCAAACGTTACGTTACAGAAATTACTCAGGTACTGCCAACCTCAACCCAAGAAAGTTATCGGCCCTCGAAAAGACCGGCCAAAAAACTAAACTCCGCTCGCGTCGATAAGAACTGGAGAAAACTCGATGCCGACTTCATCAAAAACCAAAAAACAATCCCCCAAAAAACAAATGCCTGTCCCCTTGCTCACCCCGCGCCGATTAGAAATCCTGCGGTTCATCCATCAGTATCGAACCAACAATGGCTGTTCGCCGACGATGCAGGAAGTAGGACGCAACCTCGGAATAAGCAAAGTAACCGTCTTCGAACACGTCGAAGCACTCGTCCAAAAGAACGTACTCTTACGCGAGCCCAACAAGGCACGCTCTTTGATGCTTAATCCGCATATCGACCTCAACGCCCTTTGCATCAAATCAACAAACCTCGATGATTCCAACCAAGATTATCCCGCCGACGCCGACCAAGACCCCAGTCTTCTCGATCAGCCCGGTTGCTACCCACTAGCCGGTACCATTGCCGCCGGTATCCCTATCGAAGCCATCGAACAACCCGAAGTCTTAGAACTGCCCACCCTTTTTGAAACCCCCGCCGGTACCTATGCCCTCCAAGTACGAGGCGATAGCATGATCGACGACCACATTTGCGACGGCGACTATGTTCTTGTTAGCCGCAACACCACAGTCCGCGACGGCCAAATAGTCGTCGCCATACTCGAAGACGGCGAAGCTACCCTAAAACGCTTCTATCGCCAAGGCAACACCATCCGACTCCAACCCGCCAACGCCGACTACGAACCAATCTACGTCCAAAACGTAGACCTACAAGGCGTAGTAATAGGCGTAGTCCGACGCGTCTAATCCCACCTCATCCACGGTATGCTGTGCATACCATCCCTGACACCACCTGTCCCTATTTACTTCTGTGCTACCATAACCAATCATAACTGTTAGCCCCCGAACTTTACGTTCGGCGGGTTCGAACTCCCTGTGCGCATCATCACTGACTTTGTCATGCCAGCGCAGGCTGGTATCCATCCCTGATGTCACCTGTCCCTATTTAACCGCGCCCAACCATCCGTTTACGCCGGTACGGTCGGTAATTTCGAACCATTTGCCCAATTGTTACCCACGCGGGTCCCTGACGTTCCAATTCCCCAACCAACCTCTGCTCTCCATTAACCCATCATAGCTGTTAGCCCCCGAACGTAAGCAACATTTATGTTGCTCTAGCTCGGGGGTTCGAAATCCAACCACAAAACATCATCCCACAGAATAGCCGTTAATCAATCACGCTGCAAATTCCCGCAACCTGGAAAATGTCCACGGACACCTTTCATTCCTCCGAATCTGATCGCCCGCTTTTCTGCATTGGAGTGACCGGAGGCGACTGAATTTACCGGGGAGCAAGTCTTTGTAAGATAAGGCTTTAGGGTTAATATACGCTCGAGCGGTATAATTGTCAGGGGCAGCCAAATGGGGACAGAAACTGCCAAGACAGGACCGCTGTTCGGCACCGAGTTGAGCGCTGGAACACGATCGGCTACATGAGACTATGGGGGTATAATTGCAGTTTTTTATAGGAACAATACGATTATTAGTTTTACTGCGAATGTCTAGATAGTATACTAAACATAATATTTACATGTGTTGATTGAAACAGTAATAACATGTGGTGTCAATCAGTTTTGTGGGCCATTTTGCCAAACAACGAAGGCAAAAACGCCTGATTCGCAATACAGCAGAGGTCATTACTTAGACATCCGTCTCCGTTTCTGGCCGTACATACCCCCATTTCGTCAAATGATCTGGAGCAATCTGATGGCTAGTTTTGTTCTAGAATGCCACGCTGAACTAGATTGACATGGTTTGGGATACTGACAAGGTAAACCACAGATAGACTAAAACGATATTGCAGGACGTCCAAGATGAACGGGAGAATTGGCATGGCGGGACATGTTTCACTGCGGAGAATACGTGAAGCAGAGCGGCGCATCGAACGAGCCATATATACCGATGCAGAAAGACTATGCCTTAACGATCTTGGCCTCCAAGAGATACCGGCGTTAGCTCGCAAGCTAAAGTCTCTACGTAAGCTTGTACTGAGAGGGAACAAATTCAAGGAAATTCCTGCCTATTTTTCTGAGAATCGCCAACTGACACATGTTGATGTTTCGAAAAACCAACTTCGCTCTTTTCCGAAGGAATTTGGGGAGCTATCGAATCTTAGGGTACTTGACGCGTCCGACAACGCTCTTTCATCCCTTCCTCGTACTTTTGCCTCTTTACAGCTGAAGTTCCTTGATCTGAGAGGGAACAATGATCTCGGGATTCCCCCCGAGATTTTGGAGGAAGAAGACACAGGCAATCCTGCTCTTCCAGCCGACATTCTCACTTTTTATTATCGGCGTATGCACGAAACTGAACAACGCCTAAACGAAGCAAAGGTGTTGTTGGTCGGGCAAGGTGGTGTCGGCAAAACATCCCTCGTGAAACGCATTGTTCACGACACATTCGATCCCGATGAAAACAAGACGGAAGGAATCAACATCGAATCATGGCATATAAAAGCAACACCTGCTCCCAAACATGAAGACGAGAAGGTCCGTCTCAATATCTGGGATTTTGGCGGACAGGAGATAATGCATGCGACCCATCAGTTTTTTTTGACCAAGCGTAGTCTCTACCTCCTCGTGCTTGATGCTCGTAAAGGAGAAAACGAAAGCAATATCCACTATTGGCTCAAGATAATCCAGAGCTATGGCGGAGAATCCCCCGTAATTATCGTCACCAATAAATGTGATGCGCACTTTCTTGAGTTGAACAAAAACCGACTTGCCAAAGACTACGCCCCTAATATTGTCGATTTCTTCCAGACTTCCTGTCTTACAGGAGCGGGAATAACAGAGCTTCGAAATGCTATCAAGGAGCAGATTCACAAACTCCCCCATGTATACGACATACTTCCCAAGAGCTATTTCGACGTCAAGAAGAGACTTGAGCACCTTGCACGCGAAAAGGACTTTCTTGGTATGGACGAGTTCCAATCACTCTGTCGCGAACGTGCAATCGTTGCCGAACGCGAACAGAATCGGCTCTTGAGGTTTTTACATGATTTGGGAAGTGTTCTCAACTTTGATGACCCTGACGATCCGTTCGAGTTGCGTGACACAAACATTCTGAATCCCGAATGGGTTACTGGTGGCGTTTACAGAATACTGAATAACAACATGCTTATGCAGGCTGGTGGTGTGCTCGAGTTTGCTGAGCTTCACAGCATTCTCGGGAATAGTGGCAGTTACCCTATTGGGCGTCACAAGTTCATTGTTGAAATGATGCGAAAATTCGAGTTGTGCTTTGACTTTCCCGATACAAACGGGCGACTTCTTCTTATTCCCCAGCTTTTGAGTCGCAACGAACCTGACATAGATTGGGACTTTTCCGATTCGCTAAATTTTCAGTACCACTATAAAGTCTTACCTCCGGGTATAATATGTCGTTTCATTGTCAGGATGCATAGTAATTTGACCGAAAAGCCTACCTACTGGCGAAGCGGTGTTGTGTTGGAGATCGATGGAAACCGTTGTTTGGTTAGAGCGGATACAGATGCCAACAAAATATACGTCTCTGTAGGAAAATCGGATTCCGACAGGCGCCGTACACTATCAGTCATCCGCAATACTTTCGGAGCAATTCATAACACGATTCCAAGAATTAGGCCAGTTGAAAAAGTGCCGTTACCTGATGACCCTTCAGTAGTAGTGGACTATCTCCACTTACTTAAGCTCGAAAAGCGAGATGTCATTCATTACCTACCGGAAGGAACGGATCATGAATACAATGTTGCCACACTGCTCGATGGCATCGAGTCCCGCGTCGTCAAAAAGAAGCATGATCAACGAAATGACCAGACTGAAAATCTATTCAACCAAGGCTTTTCGTTGAAACGGGTGATCGCACTTTCCTGTGTATTTGCACTTGTACTCGTTGTGCTACTTGTTACTCTAACTTGTATTAGTCATTATGTAAATGGGATTGCTATGACCACCATAACCGTAGCTGGTGTAATCTTCACGGTCCTCTTCATAGTTATGATATCGCTTTTTACCGGAGTCTTTGGTCAACATACCGCAGAAAGTGTGATTCAACGAGTTCTGGAGAAGATTCCACGCCTTCGATTGTTTGGCGGTCGCAAATCGAAAGGGACAAGCTAACAACAGTGTTCAGCGAATGTAGTGAAGCAAAGATTTCCTGTACATTTATGGATCTTCCCCTACCAACCAAAAACCCAAATCTTAACTACTCCCAAATCATATCACCCCACAAAAACTCCGTCAATGCAAAACAATCCCCTTGCCTCTGGCCAAGCGGAAAACAAACTCTGCATTCCCCTTGTCGCAGCGCCTATCAGCAGCGCCATCTTCTGACCATTTGTCGTCGATCAATCTATACGATTTCGCACTCTCCCAAACCTGCTACCCACCAAACCGCGCAAAATCAGCCACCCAAAAAAAACCTCCAGTTTTTGAAAAAACCCGGCCCATTCTTCACCAAAACCGATCAAAACCGACCAGTTTTTGTCAATTTCCGAACATCTATTTTCCCGTTTCCCACCCCCGCGCGCTCCCGCCAAACCTCCGCGCATCTCACCTTCCGCCCCATTACGCCTGACTACAAGATTAAGCGCGCCCGTAGCCCACTAATTCTCTTATTTCCGCGTCTCAATTCCGCGCGTTTTTGCTACCTGTTTTCTGCTATGTGAACTTCAAGAAACTTCATGACCTTCGTGTTCGTGGTTAAATTTTTTCGCTATGTATCCCTGTAGCAGCGCCCAGCGGAAGCGTCATTTCCCAACCGAGTTTTGTCGGTCAATCCACCAGTGCGGTTCGCACCGATTCGCCGCTACTGCAAAGGCCCGAAATCCTCACCGTTGCTCTCTTCAACTTCCGCTTCATCTTCTATCGCACCCATTGTCACTTCCGTTGCTTCCAATATCTTATTGATCCGTTTCTTTACGATCGGCAAAAGAGGCACGTCCGGAATCCGCCTCAGTTCCCGCCTTCCCGAAGCATCGTATATTACCAAATCGCCCGCCAAGCATAATAGAAACTCAAAGAAATCCGGGTAGTTCGTCTGTATGCGCTTCGCGCCCCGTGCGATAGAATCATCTCTCCGACCAAACTGATAATGTTCAAACTCATTGTGCGTAATTCGCCATTTGCAATTAATTCGCGTCCAAACCCACATAATCAAATACAGCAGCGCCAGCACAATGCTTATCGCCAACCCCAGCGTCTTGGAATACTGCGGATCCAACCCAGCGAAAAACTCATACACCTTCGAGAAAAACATCACTTGCTTAACATCACGCAGCCATAATATCGCTATCCATGCGCCAGCGATCAGCACCACCCAAAAAATGGTGAAATTGCGATTCAAATCAAACCCCAGCGTCACAAACACCACCAGCAGCGCTATCCCCCAAATCCACCCCAAAGTCTCCGCCGACATTACACTCGACAAAGGCCACAGCAAAAACCCCAAAACAATGATCGGCCAAGCGTAAATGAATTTCGGATAAGTGTAGAACTTAACTTCATGTTTCATGATATACCTCGCAATCCATCCCCCGGATAATTTGCTTCCACCAACACCAACTCCTATTATCGCCCAACTTGCTCGTCAACGCAAGTGCCAGAAAAATCTATTATTCCCTGCTCTTCCGTATGTATCAAGTAAACCTGGCAATGCGTATTTCTGCCGACTTTTCGTCGCAATCCTGTCAATCCTCTTAAAATCCGTTTCCCCTGCCCGTTCAAATACATATCCTATCAGCCACTTCATTTGCCGCTCTGGCTGTGCAAAGTGTTTCCTACGGCCTTGCCCCAAATAACGCACCTTGGTCGATCTATCAGTGCGATCCTAGCATCGCCTCTGGCTAACCAAATCTTGTCAATCTTGTTAATCCTGTCACAAATTCCCTGACTGTCAGAAAATATTGACGCGCCCTTTTCGCCCCGCTTAAGCCAGCGCGCGGAATCCCCACCCGCTACTGCTGATTATTCTCGTCCAGCACAATCCCTCCGGTCTCAACTCGCAAACCGCCCAGTTGATTGCCCCGCAAATCGCACCCTTGAATCGTCGCCCAACCGCCGTTACGCACAATCACGCCGTAGTAGATATTGTCATGAATATGACAGCCGTAAATCAGCGGTCCCGTCGAACTGCGAACATCAACGCCAAAAATAGTATTGTCATAAATCTCACACCATTCCAGCGAACCTCTGCTGCCATGGCTAAACAAAACACCGCCGTTGTGCCCGTCATAAATCATACAATGGTTCGCGTCCGCTGTGCCGTTTTGCAGCACCGCCAGATTCGCTGATTCATTATCCCACAACTCGCAATAGTCCAGTCGCCCCCTCCCGCCTTCACTCACCAGCACCCCGCTGCCGCGATTACCTTTGATCGTACTGAGCTGTAGTAAAACTCTGCCGTCGTTATGCGCCATCACACCTTGGCCCACAAATCCGCTCACCATGCAATCGCGCAGCGTCGCTTCGCCGCTTTCCACCACCAACACTCCATCACCGCGACCGTTACGCAAATCGCAATTACTCAGACTCGCTCGCGACCCAGCCCCCACAAACACCCCCGCTACTCCACTGCTGCGTATCGCAAAACTGTCAAGGGTAGCACTACCGTTCGTTACGCTTACACCGCTGTTTCGTCCGCCCGTTATCATGCACCCTAATCCGCGCAGCTCACCGCCTTGCACCGTAATTCCATATTCGCCCCGTCCTTCAATCTCACAATTATCAATTTGCCCCACACCGCCGTCACGAACCCTAACCGCCGCGACTTGGCAATTCCGCAAAATGCTATTACTAATCGTCGGCTCACTCTGTCCCGTAATGTCAATACCGATCCCATATATATCGTGAATCTCGCATCCTTGCACTGTTCCTTTTGCCCCGGCCTCAAACAGAACGCCGCATTGACCGCCCCAAATTCTGCTGTTCTGTAATGTCAATTCCGTTTGTGCCCCGCGTGCGCAGACTCCCGCCCGTCCTTCGCAAATAACGTCGCAATTCTCTATAAGCAAATTCCCTCGCGCCGCTTCGACGACCACATATTGGTCATTCGTTGTGCCCAGGTGCAAAGTCATATTGGAAATTACTACGTTTTCCCCCGTCGAGATAATC
This sequence comes from Sedimentisphaerales bacterium, assembly GCA_016928435.1. Classification (GTDB taxonomy): domain Bacteria; phylum Planctomycetota; class Phycisphaerae; order Sedimentisphaerales; family SM23-30; genus JAFGKT01. Next base: position 84,037 of record JAFGKT010000034.1, read on the forward strand.
GCGTTGCAGTCGTCCGCTTCCACCACCACCTTATGTACTTCGTCCACACCCGCGATAGTAACCGACCGTTCGATATTGATCGGCCCCGAATAATCTCCCTCGCTCACCAATATTTCCCCGCCGTCAGCAACCAGTACCAATGCCGATTGAATGGTCTTCACATCTTCAGGCACCAGCACCCGCGCCATCTGCTGACCAAACGCGGATGATAACCCGCCGGCCCAAACAGCCATCCCCACCATTGCGACTATCAACCAAGTTTGTTTTCGCAAAATCCGCACCTTTCTGCTCGGTGGCTGTTACAGCCAGGTAGGGCGGGCCGTGCCCGCCATCTAAGTATGTAACCAATTAGCTGCGATTGCCAGAGAATACTGCAATTATCACGCAAATCGTGTGTACAGCCGGTCCGGCCCAATCAATATTATTATCGGCTTATATCACCCCTCAAAACACTGCCTATCAGCCCCCGCTATCCCCGCTCAATCCTATACTTATTGCCCTTTACTCACTTTCGGTTCAATCGCCTCCGCCATCCGCGCCACCTGCGTCATCTCCTTAACGTCATGCACTCGCACAATTTGCACTCCCGCTGCGACGCAACGAGCCACCGTCGCCGCCGTCCCAAACAGCCGATCTTCCGGTTTATCTAACCCCAAGGTCTTGCCAATAAACGCCTTACGGCTGGCTCCCACCAAAATCGCCCGCCCCAACTCCGCGAAATCCTCCAAATGCCTCATTAGTGAATAGTTGTGTTCCACCTTTTTGCCGAACCCGATTCCCGGATCGATCAGCAACTGCTCGGCCTTTATCCCCCGTCCCACCGCAAACGCAACCCGCTCAGCCAAAAACTCTTTCACCTCATTTACCACATCATCATATCGCGGCTCAGCCTGCATGTTACCGGGCGTGCCCTGCATGTGCATCAACACCACCGGGCAACCCGCCTCAGCCGCCAGATCCGCCATCTCTTCATCAAAACGCAACGCCGAAATATCATTGATAATCGTCGCCCCCGATTGCAGCGCCGCCCGAGCTACTTCGCAACTGGTGGTATCGATACTGATCGGCACATCTACGCGCTGCGCCAACTTTTCGATTATTCCTGCTGTTCGTTTTATCTGCTCCTTGGCTGATACCGCTGCGCTGCCGGGCCTTGTTGATTCTCCGCCGATGTCAATTATCTCCGCGCCGTCAGCAACCATTTGCAGTGCGTGTTCAACCGCTCTCTGTGGTTCCAGCCAATTCCCTCCGTCACTGAAAGAGTCAGGCGTAACATTTAGGATTCCCATTATCACTATATGGTCCGACAGCGCCAAACTTTTGCCCCCGCAATTCAATTCAAAATTCGCCATCTTTTTATCCTGCCGTCACGAGCGCAAAACATGCTCCGCTACTTTTCCCATCGAATCCAGCACCGCGACTCCACACCGGCGCAAACGCTTCGCTGACTGATGACCGCGACTCAGCAACACGCAACCAACTCCCATTGCCTGGGCTACCTCGTAATCATGCAGCGTATCGCCTACCATCAACACTTCGTTTGCGTCGTGTTCCAGTTGCTCGATCAGCCATTTGCCGTTCTCCAGCTTCGACGCCGCGGCATAATCGTTCAACCCGATCAAATGCTCAAATACTCCAGCCAAGCCGAACATCTCGACCGCTTCCTCCAATCGCTTTTGATGATAAGCCGAAAGCACCGATTGGCTCAGCCCTGTGTCGCTGAACGCCCCCAAAGTCGCCTCCGCTCCTTCTTGCAATCGGCAGCGATCCAAGTTCGCTCTATACCCCGCGATATACTCATCAGCGACCAGGTCGTATCCCTCTTTGGCGAAATCCACCCCCAGCAGACTGTAAAAATCCTGTACCGGAAAATCAAACAACTCCCGATATCGCGCCACCTCTATCTCAGCCAAGCCCCGCCTGCTCAACATCCCCTTCAATACCCCCACGCAAACTTCAACATCATTCAGCAGTGTCCCGTTCCAATCCCATATCACATGCTTATAGCGCATAGAACTCACTGGTTACTTCAAAGAGTATATTGTTCCCAAGGGCGACAAGAGCTTTATTGCAGAATCACCTTACCGCTGCCGCGTTTTACCTTACCCAAAAAGTAGGGTTGTTCGCCCAACTTACGCAGATGTGCCATTATCGAACGCGTAAAACCTGGCGCCACCACCAACACATAACCGATGCCCATATTAAAAACGCGATACATCTCTTCTTCTTCGACGGGCCCCAACCGCCGCAGATAATCAAACACCGCCGGCACAGGCCATTTGCGATTAATAACCACGTCGCAATCTTTGGGCAGTACCCGTGGAATATTACCCACCAATCCGCCTCCGGTGATATGCGCCATAGCCTTGACCACTTTTTTCACTTTGTACTTCTTCAGCAGCCCCATAATCGCGCGTACGTAAATCCGCGTCGGCCGCAACAAAGCTGCACCCAATGTCTCACCCAATTCCGCGATCTCATCGCTGACCTTGAGCTTTTCTCGATCAAAACATATCCGTCGCACCAGCGAATAACCGTTGGAATGTATCCCGCTGCTGGCCAGACCGATCACCGAATCGCCCACTTCCACATGCTCCCCCGTCACAATACGATTCTTTTCCACCACTCCTACTGCGAACCCTGCCATGTCAAATTCGTCCCGCCGATAAACATCAGGCATCTCCGCTGTTTCGCCCCCGATCAGCGCACAGTCCGCTTGACGGCAACCTTCGCTTACCCCCGCCACCATCTCCGCGATCTGCCCAGGCGTTAGCCGATTCACAGCCACATAATCCAGAAAAAACAACGGCTCCGCACCTTGAACCAGCATATCATTAACACTCATCGCCACCAAGTCGATCCCCACCGTGTTATAACACTTCATCTCCGCTGCGATTTTGACCTTTGTCCCCACGCCGTCCGTGCAAGCAACCAGCACCGGATTACGGTAATTCTTACGGAACAGTTTTTCGTCATAATCCAAGCGAAACAGTCCCGCGAACGCGTTATGCAAGTGCATGACCCGCGGCCCATGGGTGCTGCGAACATCAGCGCTTATCCTCTCGACCATCTCATCGTTGGCTTCTATGCTGACCCCCGCCTCGCTGTACGTAATCGCTTTTGCCAAGCTGCGCTCCTTATTGACGCCTCTACAAAATGTTGTCATTCTCGCGAAATCGCCGAATCCAGAAATACCACAACAAAACCGGGTTATAATCCCCTCATTCAAACATCTTCAATTGATACCGTTCCATCGAATATTTGCTGACCGCTTCGTCCACCGGAATACGATAATTACCCGACCAACATGCGTTGCAGTAATGGTCGTTCGGACTGCTCACGCAATCAAGCATGCCGTCCAGCGACAAATACGCCAGACTGTCGATTTCCAGATAATCGCGGATTTCTTCAATACTCTTGTCATTAGCGATCAATTCTTCCCGACTTGGAAAATCGATCCCGTAAAAACAAGGATAGCGGATCGGCGGACTCGCCACCCGCAAATGAATCTCTTTTGCCCCAGCTTTACGCAGCGCACCCATTTTCCCCCGTGTTGTCGTACCCCGAACTACCGAATCCTCGATCACCACCAAACGTTTACCTTGGATGGTTTCTTTGATTACGTTCAGTTTCATCTTTACCGCCAGGTCACGCATCGGCTGATCGGGCACGATAAAACTTCGCCCTGTATAGTGGCTAACCGTAAAACCTCTGCCGTAGGCTATACCGCTTTCCTCGGCGTAACCACCCGCGGCACAACGGGCACAGTTCGGCACCGGAATCACCAGATCCGCGTCCGCCGGGGCTTCACGCGCCAACTGCTGCCCCATCTTGTGTCGAACTCGGTGGACCGATTCGCCGAATACCGAACTTGATGGATCGGCGAAATACACCTGCTCAAATATGCAATGCGCCGGCGTAACGGCTTTGGGCCCATCAAAAAACCGGCTGCTCAAACCCTTTTCGCTTAGCGTAATTATCTCACCGGGTTCAACGTCGCGAACATATTTGGCGTCAACGATGTCCAATGCGCAGGTTTCCGAGCTTACCACATATGCTCCGCCGGGCATCTGTCCGATGCACAAAGGTCGAATCCCATAAGGGTCGCGCGCTGCTTCAATCTTATCCTGATATGCGAACAGCAGGCAATACGCCCCCTGCAGATGTCGTAATACGTGCCCCAGAGGATCAGCTTTACTAATGTGGCTTGGCTTGGCCAGCAAATGAATGATTATTTCACTGTCGCTGGTTCCACGAAAAATATGCCCGTATGCTTCGTACTCGTCCCGCAGCAAAAAGGCGTTGATTAGATTGCCGTTGTGAGCAATCGCGATTTGGCCCAGCGAATACTCGAACAGCAAAGGCTGAGCGTTTTCGATCCGTGAAGAACCGGCTGTCGAATAACGCACATGGCCGATCGCCATCTGCGCCGAATTAGGCATCTGCTTCAGCTTCGACTCGGTGAATATCTCACTTACCAGCCCCATCCCAACATGGCCGTGCAACTGCTCACCATCGCTGTAAATGATACCCGCTGATTCCTGGCCCCGGTGTTGCAGCGCGTGAAGACCAAAGTAGCACATTTGCGCTGCCCCGGGTTGACCATAAACCGCAAACAAACCACATTTCTCTTTAGCGTCCGGCATAAATCCACCCAATGGAGGGTTATCCATATCTGGCATATTCCCAAAAAAGGCAGTATAGCTGTGCCCTCTGCCCAAGTCAACCAGAGACAATCAAAAACCCAATGTCCCTTGATGTTGCATCCTGGTGCAAAATCGGTTATCTAATAGATGTTTTGGACATAATGCAAAACGCCTATGAATATACATCCGCAACCAAGATCAAAATGCAACAATAAGGGATAGTGTCAGTATGCTCATGGAAAACCCGCCAGATTTGCCGTTTCTTACGAGCGACATTCCCGGCACCGGAGGAGAAATCAAGGTCGATTATGCTGATTTCCAGGTGGAGGAGATCGCTCTGTACGAACCGTCCGGCACCGGCGATCACACGTACCTTTATATGGAAAAAACCGGCATGGCGACCAATGACGTGGTCAACCGGCTCGCTAAGGATCTACGCGTTTCCCGCAATGCCATTGGCTACGCCGGCCGCAAAGACACTCGGGCCGTCACACGCCAATGGTTCTCTATAGAAGGCGCCGACCCCGAAAAAATCGCTAATTTGGCTATTCCCAATTGCCGCATTCTTAGAGCCGACCGTCATACCAACAAGATTAAAATCGGTCATCATAGCGCCAACCGCTTCCTTATTCGCATAAAAAACCTCGCGGTTCCAGGTGCGCTCGCTCTTGAATATGCCCGAGCAGTCATGGATAGACTGACCACCCAAGGCGTCCCCAACTTTTTCGGCCCACAACGATTCGGCAGCAGATTCGATTCCCACATGCTCGGGGAAGCAATTGTCCGGGATCAACGTGAGGAATTTATCGATATCTTGCTTGGTAGGCCCTATCCCAACACTGAAATGTCCGTTATCTATACCGCACGGGACGCCTATGAAAAAGGCGACTACCAAACCGCCTACGATGCCTGGCCCACCCATTATCACGATCATCGACATGCCCTCAAATTACTGAAAAACAGCGGCGGCGACAAAAACCTAGCGTTCAAAATGCTGGATCGCCGTCTTAAGCGATTTGTCCTTTCTGCCTATCAAGCCTATATTTTCAACGCTGTGCTCGCCGCCCGGATCGATTCAATAGGCAAGATTCTGCCCGGCGAATTGGCTTATAAACATGACAACGGCGCCGTATTTCGTGTCGAAGACCCTCAAAAAGAACAACCCCGTGCCGATGCCTTTGAAATCAGCCCCTCCGGACCACTGATCGGCCTAAAAATGATCCAACCAACCGACCAAGCCCAAGAAATCGAAGCTCAAGTCGTCGCCCAAGCCAACCTGGACCGGCAAAACTACCAACAAATAAACTCCTATCGCCTCAAAGGTGCGCGCCGCTCCCTGCGCTTCCAGCCACGAAACGCCCAAGTGGACCTAGTCCAATGCAACAACACGCCTGCTTACCTGGAACTTCGCTTTGAATTGCCCCCGGGCTGCTACGCCACCACCCTTATCTGTGAAATCACCAAATGAAATCGGCCCGGCAAAGGCGGGTCAAGGCCTTTCCAGCCGATTTTGTCTTGTGTAACCCTTGGCACAACATTGCTTTTGTAGTGTGCTTTGACCAAATTACACCTATAATGATGCCATGACAGAACGTTCGCTTCCGCAATCTAAAGACAAACCACTTTCAGTGCAGCCTGTCTTGCAGCATCGGCTGCTGTTGGCCTTGGCGCTGCTGCTGATTGTGGTTACCGTGGGTACCTGTGGGTTCGTTTGGCTGGAAGGCCGTTCTTTTCTCGATGCTCTTTATATGACTTTGGTGACCATAAGTACTTTGGGTATGACCGCCCAAGATACCGCGCCGGTCACTCAGGCTGGGCAAATCTGGATTATGTTGCTGATTGTTGTGGGTATCGTTTCAGCCATGGTGGCGTTGAGCTTGATGGTCAGCACAATCGTCGAAGGCCAGGTCCGCCGTATTCTCGGGAGACGACAAGTGAACAGAAAAATCCAATCACTCCATAACCATATAATTGTATGTGGGTATGGCGGCAAAGGCACTGCCGTATGCGACAATCTCAAACGACGCAACGCGCCCATCGTTATCATAGACAGCGACGATACCCGAACCGCCCAAGCTGAAGTTGATGGACTGCTCTATGTCCTTGGTAATGCCACCCAGGAAGCTACTCTGATGGCCGCCGGAGTTCAAAAAGCCCAAGCACTCGTTGCCAATCTCGCTAACGACGGCGACAACGTCTTGGTTACTCTTGTTGCCCGCGAGTTGTCGCAAGATATCTTTATCGCCGCTACCGTAGCCAAAACTGAAAGTGAGCCTCATTTACGCCGCGCCGGCGCCGATAGCGTTATTTGCCCTGAATTGATTAGCGCCAAACGCTTGGCTAATATTCTTACCCGGCCGGGAGTCGTTGACTTTATCGATTTCGCCGCCGAGGGCCTCCAACTCGAAGCCGAGCAATATCGCATTAAAGCCGACAACAAGCTCGTAGGTCAGTCTCTCAAAGAAGCCAATCTGCCTCGTTCTGCCGGGATTCTTATCATTGCCTTACGACGCGCCGATGGTGAAACCATTTTTAACCCCAGTGCCGACACCGTTTTTCAGCCCGATGATACCATGATTATAACCGGACGAATCGGTTCCATGGCCAAGCTGGAACAAAACTACGCATAACTATATATAATGATTATAGCATACTACGTTTTTGCCGCGATTATCCTGTTTGTACAGACAGTTGTTTTGCTGGCCGCATATCGTAATGTGGTTTATACGCTCCGTACCTACAAACCACTTTCCGACGTCAAATATTCACCGCACGCTGTGCTGATATCGCCCTGCAAAGGTATCGACACCACCTTTGATCGTAATATCGCGGCTCTGTTCGAGCAGGACTACGGCGACTACGAAATCTATTTTGTCGTCGAAAGCGAACAAGACCCCGCTTACGTGCGTCTTAAGCAAATCATCGCTGACTACGAATCCCGTAATCATCGCGTCAAAGCCCGGCTTTTTGTGGCGGGTCTTTCCCAAACCTGCGTCCAAAAAGTACACAATCTTCTCTGCGCCATCGACGCGACCGATGAAAAAGTAGAGGTCTTGGCTTTTGTCGATTCCGACGCGTGCCCCAAACCTCATTTCCTGCATAGCTTGATTCATCCCCTTCGTCGCCAAGACGTTGGCGCTTCGACCGGCCATCGTTGGTTCGTCCCCACCGACAAACGCCTCGCCAGCCAGGTACTCTCAGCCATGAACGCGCTGTTTGCCTCGCTGCTCGGCCCGCACGGCTGGAACTCCGCTTGGGGCGGCGCCATGGCCATCCGCCGTGAGGTCTTCGAAAAAACCAACATCCGCAAACTGTGGACCAATTCCGCTACCGATGACTATACCTTAACCCGAGCCGTCAAAGACGCCGACCTCGAAATGATATTTGTCCCGGCTTGTTTTGTCGCCAGCTATGAGACCACGACCTTTGCTCAAATGTTCGCCTTTGCTCGGCGACAGTTTCTTATTACTCGAGTTTGTATGCCGCAATTGTGGCACTTGGCGTTTTTGGGGCTGGGCCAATTTTTGCTCGGCTTTTGGATCGGTGCGATTGTAACCATCGCTCTTTGGGCTATTGGTTCGCCTCATGCCATTTATGCCGCGATACTCCCGGCCGGGCTTGCGCTGCACAGCAGTATCAAAGCTCTAACCCGCCAAATCCTCATTCGACGTATCCTGCCCCAAGACAAAAGACAGCTCCTTCGCCCCGCCATTATCGACATCTTCTTTGGACCCGTTCTGCATCTGTTTACCCTGACATGCCTGATCGCCTCGGCCCTGTCACGCACCGTACACTGGCGCGGCATCCGATACATTTTCCATCACCTAACCCACACAGAAATCCAACGTGGTTCAAAAGTTAGTTAATCAACCGTGGGGCCAATCTGTAAATAGTTGCTATGTAATTACATATGCTGGGCGGCCCTAATTACCCCCGCTTTTGCTCTCTTTGGACGATATGTCCAAATTCTTTTGACAGGTTCCGATCTCCCTGATAAACTCTTTTCCAACAAGTAAGTCTATATAGACGGATAGAGCAATCTATCAACTCGCGTTGGTACCGTCTATGGAGTTTTGTACTGCTAGAAAGGACCTGAGCAAATGGAAGAATACGAGCACCTAAAGCAACTCATCGCGGATGTCGAAGACGATGTCATCAAGGCCCAGGGCGGCAACAAAGCCGCTGGTACCCGGGTCCGCAAAACTATGCAAGAAGTTAAGCAAGCGGCACAAAACCTCCGTACCAGAATCCTGGAAGCTCGCGCCGAGGAAAACGCCTAATCCACTTTTCAACTTCGGGCCTAAATATTGACGGATAACAGACTGCGTCCGTTTGCCCCATCCAGTCACTTTTTTGTGTTAGCTGGTGCATGCGCCCGAAAAACCCTCAGAACCATCTGGATGTTCTAGTTGTTCGTTTGTACTTTTATGTTTGGGTAAAGCCTATGCCGCCTGCTCTATTAGCCAATCTCGACGCGATTGATCTAAACAAAGTTCTCTATGACACCGCAACCATCGAAAAAGTCAATCCGCATCGTTTCGAAATGCGGCAGCTCGACGCCATAGTCCACGAAGACAAAGATGTGGGTTTATGTGTCGGCTACAAAGATATCACCGAAGATGAATTTTGGGTTCGAGGTCATATTCCGGGTCGTCCCCTGATGCCCGGTGTTGTTATGATCGAAGCCGCCGCCCAACTTGCCAGCTTCTATGTGCTGACCGCTCTGGAAGATTACGCTTCGGGTAAGTTTGTCGGGTTCGGCGGTATTGATGAAGTCAAATTCCGTGGTTCCGTTGTTCCGGGTGACAGACTATATCTCATCGCCAAATTACTTGAGAGTCGTCCCCGCCGATTTGTCGCCGCCGCCCAAGGTATAGTCAACGGCCAAATGGTCCTCCAAGCCAAGATCGTCGGTATGCCGATGTAATCGCTATTCCGTATAGCCGCACGTTCATCTGCCGCCGCAGCCCAGAAAACAATGCAGCATCTATTCCAAGACCACCTCGACCTGGACCCTGATGCCGATCTCGCCCAAGCCACTCGCGCAATCCCGGCCGGAGCCGGTGTTTGCCTCTTCGCCTCCGCTGATGACCAACCTATTCTTTTACTTCGCGCTGCTGGCTTGCGCGCCATTGTCCGCAACCGTCTTGCTGAACCGGACCCTCAAGAAAAATCCCGCCGAACCCAACTCCGCCCCATCACCAAACGCGTCTATTTCCGCCAAACCTACAGCGCTTTTGAAACCGAACTAGCCTACTTCAACATCGCCCAAAAACTCTATCCACAAAGGCTCAAAGAATTCTTTCCGCACCTTACCGCGTGGTTTGTGCAACTGGACCTTAACGCCCAATACCCGGTTTTCGCTCGCAGCGGCAAAGTTGATATTCCTGGCTATTGCTATTGGGGCCCGTTCGGCACCAAGAACGCCGCGGACTTCTGCGTCGATATGCTCCAAGATATCTTCCAACTCTGCCGTTGTCCTCATTTGCTCGCCGACGCTCCTCACGCCTCTCCCTGCTCTTATGCCCAGATGCAGCGTTGCTCCTCACCATGCGACGGCACCGTTTCCCCCCAGCAATACCGTCAGCAAATTGATTCCGCCGTCAATTTCCTCAACAACACCTATCAGCAAAATCTCGCTGAACTAAAACAACGCATGCAATCCTTCGCCGCTGATCGCGAATACGAGCAAGCCCAAATAATCAAAGACCAAATCACCAAAATCAAAAAGCTCGATTCCTATGCTTGCCGTTGGGTCGCGCCGCTGGAACGTTTCTATGTTTACGCCTTCCAACCCGGCCCACCAACCAAAGTGCCAGGCCTGCGCGCCTACCAACGCACCATTACCCCATTCATCATCGGCCCAGGTTGGATCAAACAAATCGAACCATTCACTCATAGCGATGCCCCCGATGCCTGCCAATCACTCATCGATCATTACCAACTAAACACCCTCCAAGAATCTTTTAGTCAGATCGACCAACACAGCGACCTGCTTGCTTGGGCCTGTCGATTCCTATACGGTTCTTCCTCCGCCAAGGGCCTCTACATCCGCGCCGACGAAATAACCGCTGCCTCTCAACTGCTCAGTCAAATCAACGAGTATTTCAAGATTGCCGACCAAGCCGATCCATCCGCCGGCGACAATACTGACTGCGATTCGGCCCAAAATTCTTCCGCAAATAACTCCGACAATGCCGAGCCCGATCCCTAACTTGCCAAAAAAGACACCAACTTTTCCCTTTTCTTACTGCTGTATGCTCGGTAAAATCGCCCCCGGAGTAAAGTTCACAAATCGCTGGTCAGTTAATCTTTTTATAGGAGATCATTATGTCACGCAGGACCGTTATCGTAGTGTTATTGTTGACCGCTGTATTGGCAACCCTCAACGGTTGTGTAGGCCGCGCCGTCCGCGAAGGTTATCATGGTATCGTCGGCGCCGCGGGCGTCCCCCTTGTTATCTCAGGTCAAGAAACCCAAATCAAATCCATCCCCCTCACCTACGGCAATTATCAGCTCGAACGTTTCACCTGTGATATCGGTACCTTGTGCGATCCCCAATTCTTCTCCGCTTTGCCCAATCGCGTTTCCCAGGAATTGAGTACCCGCGAAGTGGACGATGAAGATGTTTCCTTCTTCGTCGGACCCAGCAACCGCACTGTTATTATTCGCGGCCGAGTTATCCATTATGAAACCGCCGACCTGCTCGGCGTGGCCATGGGCCCTATGGAAGAAGCCATATGCCGTGTCCAGCTCGTCGATGCTGATAGCGGCACTGTTCTAGCTGACACCAACTGCGTCGGCCGTGTCGAAAGCACCGTACGCAGCGGACCCGATGAACTAGCTCACGGCGTCGCCCGCGCAATCCGAGAATTGCTAATGCCCGAAGCCTCCGAGTAATAACATTGCAGTAAACTTTATGTATCCCAACGTTTGCCCCCGGGTCACATCCCGGGGGTTTACTTTATTCCACCACCGCCTTCGCCATCGCCTCCACATTTTCCGGCGGAACATTGGGCAGCAACGCCTCATGACTCGGGCTCACTATCAAACAAGGCCCCAGCAAATCCTTTACCCGCTTCACTTCTGCTGCGATCTCATCAGGCCCCGCATTCATAAGCAAATCCTGAGTATCAATCCCGCCCATAAATGCTATTTTGCCTTTGAAATCCCGCGCTAACGTTTCAGCGTCCATATTCGCAGCCTTTGCCTGCAACGGATGCAAACAATCCACGTTCGCCGAGATCAAACGATCTATAACTTTGTGAATCGCTCCGCATGAATGCAATATCACCTGATAGCCGTGATCGTGTGCCTGATCGGTGAACTTCTTGAACCAAGGCATGATAAACTCGTCAAACTGTTTCGGACCGCATATCAAATCCAACTGTGTTCCAAAATCATTCCCAAAAAAGTAACCATCCACCAAAGCCCCCGCTGCCTCATAAAACCTTTCGTTAGCCTCGTAATAAAATTTGCAGACTTTGTCTGTCACCGCGTGTACCAGTTCCGGATTGGCGTACATGTCCATCATGTATTTTTCCATCCCGAACAGATCCATCACGTTATGATAAAAACACGTCCAAAAACCGCTCGCTCGATACACTTCCCCGGCCGTTTTTAACGTCTCCAAACAACTATCGAAATGTAAATAATCAGGGCTCGGCCAATTGATATCTATCTCCTCCAACTGCTCCACATTCTCGCAATTCGCCAAAGGTGCCTGATCTAACACATTATCGCTTTTTTCGATCCCCTCATCAAACATACCGTAACCTTGTGGATGTTGGTAACAGTCACCATAAAACTGCGGGCAAATCCATCGAAAATCATCATGGAGCTTCGCTTGCAGTTGCTCCAGACTATTCGTGCCGAAATATCTATGATATATAGGCAATGTGTCATCATGCGGATTCCCCACCCAAAACCCACAACGGTCCGCTGCTTCACCGCTGATAATCGTTCTGATACGTTCGCGACTGTTCATGTTTGTTGCCTTTCCATTCATCACGCCATTGTAAATCCAGACTGGAATCTCCCAATGCCGTCGTTGCGCATGTCACATACGCTCTGCCTAAAATGAATCTTTCGACGCGCCCCTCCAATATAGTGTTATGAAAGATTCTTGGCAAGACCATACCTTATGCAGGTTGCTTTTTGCTTGTTCCCGCGATTCTCTGGATTGCCCAATACCTTTTATGCCCTTGGTTGATGTGATATAGCTACTCCCCAGTCCCACCCTAATAAAAGACGGGCAACGCAACTCAATGCGCTGCCCGCGTTCTTTTCCGCAAGTCCATCGGTTATCGAATAGAATCCTCTTTATTTATGCACTTTCAACCGGCATCAGACCCAGCTTGTCCATCTCCGCAAACAGTTTCGCACGACTGACCGGCTTTACAATGTAAGCCTCACAGCCCGTCCTGAATGCCGAGATCACATTCTCTTTGTCGCTGAAAGCTGTCGTCATGATAACCTTAACCCCGTCGAGGCTTTTTATGCCGTGTTCTCTTTCCAATTCACGAATGTGTTTTAACGCCTCTTGACCGTCCATGCCCGGCATCGCGATATCCAGACATAGTAAATCATAAGGCTTACCATCCGAAAGAGCCCGGCCCATAACTTCGATCGCTTCTGTGCCGTTGCTTGCCACGTCGCAATCGAACTGCTTGCCAAAATAGGCCAGCATCAGTCGCCGCGTCGTCATATCATCGTCAACTATAAGAACTCTCATATCGTATCCCTCGAAACCGGTATAGTTCTCTATATTTCTGGTTTAGTTCAGACAATTGTGTCGCTTGATCCATCATGTTCAGCGGTTTTTTCTCGCACTAGGTCAATCCAATCCGATTGTCCTAGCAATGCCACCAACGCCTCCACTTCCTCTCGAAGTTGGTCAACCAAATGCATTGTTGACTCCATTTTATGCTCGCCGTTTTGGCACATCATCTCCAGTTTCCCGGAGTTGTCCATGGCCTGGGTGGCGCCGATAACTGCCGTCGAGCCTCGCAGCCTATGAGCACAAGATTGCACCGTTGCCCAGTCACCTTGCACGGCAGCATCGCATAGCTGCTTGATGGTATCCGGAGCGTCTAGGCGAAAGGCTTCCGTTACATCCACCAAGATGTCTTCATCGTCGCAAATCTCCAGCAACCTATTCCAGTCAATATCGCATTGTACTGGTATGCTCGTGTGTTTTCCGGCAGCAACCGATGAGCAATCTTTGCTTGGTTTATGGTCCTGATTATCGGACATGCCCTGGCCCTCTGGTTTCCAGTTCTTTTGCCACATCAATTTTCGTTCCGTCTGCGTTTAGGCCCAGCATTCATGGAATACCATTGTCACACAGAATCACTGCCCAAAGCTTAACGCACATTTCTACTAATCGTCTCTGAAACTTGCCATACTTAGAGTAATAATCACAATCAATACCTTATTTTCCACTAATCACTCAATTCCCGCCATTTATGTTCCATTGCAGCCTAATCTGTTCAAACCGGCTCCAGATAATAACCTCCCTCGCGTCCCATAAGTAATCGAAGTTATCCTATTGTTGATTCGATTGACGCTGAGAAGATGATTATGCCGGTTCCGTATTTGCGGGTGTATCCAGTAACCCTGATAATGGACTCTGAAAAACTGCTAAATCTGTGGATTAAACCCCTGCCGCTCCCCCCCGGTGATTTTTGTTGAGTTTGCCCAACCGACTCGCTATCATGAGCGATTCGCCCCCGGGCCATAGAAACCAAAACCAATGCTTTCCCAATAGGACAGCCGATTATGCAAAGACGACCCATCAGAAATGTTGCCATTATCGCCCATGTTGACCACGGCAAAACCACCCTGGTTGACCGGCTGCTCTATCAATCCGGGATGTTCCGCAACGAGGAACTGGACAAACTCGCCGGCGGCCAACACCACCTTATCATGGATTCCAACCCACTCGAACAGGAACGCGGCATAACCATTCTTAGCAAGAACTGCGCCATCGACTATACTGACACCCAAGGCGGCGAATATAAAATCAACATTATTGACACGCCCGGCCATGCCGATTTCGGCGGCGAAGTCGAACGCGTTCTCAAAATGGCTGACGGTGTTCTGCTGCTAGTCGATGCCTTCGAAGGCCCCATGCCCCAAACTCGCTTTGTTCTTGGCAAAGCCCTTCAACATAAACTCAAACCTATTGTCGTCATCAACAAAACCGACCGCCCCGATGCCCGCCCCGATGATGTCGTCAATGAAGTTTTCGATTTACTCGTGCAGCTCGGTGCCGACGATGGCGCTCTTGATTTTCCCGTTATCTACGCCTCGGCCCGCGATGGCTGGGCCACCACCAACCTCGATGTCAAAGCCGACATGCGTGTTGTTCTTGATACTATCATCCAACATGTCCCCGCCCCCGAAGCCGAAATCGATCAGCCCCTCCAAATGCTTGTCACTAGCCTGGAGTATTCTGATTATGTCGGCCGTATCGCTATCGGTCGTGTCTTCGCCGGCAGCGTCAGCGAAGGTGCCCCAGTTACCGTCATCGATAACCAAGGACGACACACTCTGCAAAAGGTCCTCAAAATCCACCAGTTTCACGGCCTCGGCCGCAAAGAAGTACTCTCCATCGAAGCCGGCGACATCTGCGCCATATCAGGCCTGGACCCAATCGACATCGGCAACACCATCGCTTGCCCTGACAAACCCAGTGCGCTGCCCATCATCGCCGTTGACGAACCAACCATGCACACCACCTTCCGCGTTAATGATGGTCCATTTGCAGGCCAAGACGGCAAAGCCGCCACCAGCCGCCAAATCGCCCAACGCCTCGAAAGAGAACTCCAACAAAATGTCGCCCTGCGTGTGGAACCCGGAGCGACCCCCGAAGAATTCAAAGTGTCCGGCCGAGGACTAATGCACATCGGCATACTGCTCGAAAACATGCGCCGCGAAGGTTTTGAACTTTGTGTCGGCAAACCGCATGTCATCATCCGCCACGTCGACGGCCTCCGCCAGGAACCCATCGAACTCTTGGTTATCGATACTCCCATGGAATGCCAAAGCGCTGTCATGAGTCTGCTCGGTGAACGACGCACCGAAATGGTGCGTATGGATGCCAAAACCGGCACATCCGGCATCGTCCATATGGAATTCATGATCCCCTCCCGCGGTTTGTTCGGTCTTCACGCCCGAATGCTCAACGCCACCCAAGGTCGTGCCATTATGCACCATACCTTTGAACGCTATGAACCAATGCGAGGCTCTATCCCTCAGCGCCAATCCGGCGTTATGATTGCCAAAGAAACCGGTACCGTTACCGCCTACGCGCTCGATAACCTCTACGATCGAGGCGTATTTTTCATCAAGCCCGGCGATAGTGTGTACGAAGGACAAGTCGTCGGCGAACACTGCAAAGAAGGCGATATCACCGTAAACGTCGCCAGAATGAAGCAGCTCACCAACATCCGCGCCGCCGGCAAAGACGATGCCGCCAAGGTCCGACCCATGCGCCAAATGTCACTCGAAGCCTGCCTCGAATACATCCAAGACGATGAACTCGTCGAGGTACTGCCCTCCACCGTAAAAATACGCAAACGCCTACTAACCGAAAACGCCCGCAAACAAGACTCCCGACGTTCCAAAAAATAACCAACCGTCCCCCACGTCATCTCCGCGCGCCCCTCTGTCATTCCCGCGCAGGCGCCGAATCCATCTCTGACCCCAACGGCCTCCATTTTCCCCCGACCCGGTGGCACAACCTCTTGTGCTTAACGCTTGCCCCAGGTAGATAATCTTCTTCTCTTCTTCGTAATACTATTCAACATTTTCTTGTTTTTCATGTGCCATTATTTTTCTGCAAGACCATATTACCCTATTGGACAGCAATTTATGACCAATAATTGCATCAGCCAATTCCCACCCTCGCTACCTTCTCTTTCCTTCGTGATCTTCAAAAACTTCGTGACCGACTCTTTCTGCCTTGACCTTCTGTACCGTTTAACCTTCGAATATTTCCGTGTCGCGCGAACTGCCTTTGGCAAACTTTTTTCTCATCTTCGCGTCCTTCGTGCCCTTCGTGGTTCTCTTATTTTCGCGTCTTTCGCGTTTTTCGCGGTTAAAAACTCCCTGACCTAACCGCCCTCACCGTACCCCCGACTAACCCCCCTGTGCCATATATCCGCCCCTGGCAGCTTCGTGGTTCTATTCTCCCTGACTCACCGCCTCTACGCGATATGGCTCGGCGGAAACCCCATCACCTTCTTAAACACCTTCGAAAAATGAAACTGATCGCAAAACCCCAACCGCCCCGCCGCCTCCTTCACACTCAACCCTTCCGATTGCATATAATGACACGCTAATAGTATCCGTTCCCGGTTCATAAACCTGCTTGGCGATATCCCCAACTCCTTCCGAAACAGCGCGTTTACATACTCTGGCGTCAACCCAAACTCCTCCGCTAACTCCTGCCGTGTCAGGTTACGCTCAATATTGTCCCGCAAGAATGCAATCATCTTATTCATCCGCCGTGACAACTGCTTTTCACTGCTGCCCTGCCAATACTCCGCTAACCTCAGCCAAATCTCCCGCACCACGCCCCGCAGCAGCGCATCCCGATAAACACTATAGCTGGTAAACAAATCCGCCGCCCGCCGAAACAACTGCTGAAACACCGACATCTCCGGTGTACTTGTCACCCGCCTCGGCTCAATCTCCAAACCATAATCGCCATCCAACCACGTACCCTCCCGCAACAACTCACAATGAATACAGCTAATCACCGCGTATGATGAATCGTCAACCCGACGAAACACATGGTGCGACCCAGGCGGGATCGCCAAAATCTGCCCCCGCCGCACCAGAGAATCCCCCTCCAATGCCGACTCATAACGAAACCGCCCCGCGACCACCAATATCAACTCCCAGTCCGGCATCTCACGAGGCCCCCAAGCCGCCTCCGCCGTGGTCTCAAAATAGTTCGCGATCTGTATTCGCGGCTCAATATCTGTTGGTTTTAGCAATTTCATGACAAAATCTTACTTTCGTACATGCTATTCCGCCTGTCACCCATGGTTTAAAACGAATTGTACCATATAATAGCTATATAAGCCAGTTTAATCATCCCTGGCATTATTTACGTAATATTCTTTTTGAACATGGAGCATTTACTATGACCTCCTCTATGACCAACCGTCAACGCATAAACGCAATTCTGCACTATCAAGATTATGATCGTTTGCCAATTGTTCACTTCGGCTTTTGGAAGGAAACCCTCGCCAAGTGGGCCCAAGAAGGGCACCTAAGCCAAGACCTCGCTGACAATTGGTGGGATGGTGGTCCCGCCGATGTCGAAATCTCGAAACTTCTCGGATTCGATACTAACTGGTACGCTAATTTGCACCCAGCGACAGGCCTTTCTCCCACTTTTGACCCCCATATCGTCAAGGAATTCCCCGACGGCTCCAAGCACGTTATGAATACCGATGGTGTCGTTGTTCTCCAACGCCCCGAAGCCGGCTCCATACCAGGCGAAATCGAGCACACTCTCGTTGACCGCGCTTCTTGGGAAGAACATTACAAATGGCGCTATCAGTTCCAACCCGAACGCGTCGATAATGCCCATGTACTCGTCAACGATAAGATGGTTCCCGTCAACCAAGGCGGCGCCGAATTCCTCCGCGACCAAACTCGTGACTACCACTACGGCGTATTTTGCGGCAGCCTGTACGGCCAAATCCGCAACGTCATCGGCGTCGAAGGAACCTGCTATCTCCAAATGGACGACCCCGAACTCTTCGACGAAATTATCGATACCGTTGCCGACCTCTGTTACAAATGTGTAGAAGGTGTCCTCGCTACCGGCGCCAAGTTTGACTTCGGCCATTTCTGGGAAGATATCTGTTTCAAGAACGGCCCCCTCATCTCTCCCAAAGTCTTCGACGCCAAAGTAGGCCCTCACTACAAACGCATCACCGACCTGCTCCGCAAGCACGACATCGACATCGTTTCTCTTGACTGCGACGGCAAAATCGATGCCCTCGTACCCACTTGGGTCAACAACGGCGTCAACACTATGTTCCCAATCGAGGTCGGTACTTGGGATGCTTCCATTGCTCCGTGGCGCGAGCAGTTCGGCAAAGAAATCCGAGGCGTGGGCGGTATGAACAAAACCGTATTCGCCCGCGACAAAGCCGCTATCGATCAAGAAGTCCAGCGCTTAAAACCTCTCGTCGAACTAGGCGGCTTCATCCCCTGCCCCGACCACCGCATCGCGCCCGATGCCAAATGGGATCTGGTCCTCTACTACACCGAAAAAATGCGCCAAACTTTTTAGCCCCTCGACCTGTCGAGGGGTTTTAACTCAATACTGCATTGCGCTACTCACCCCTTGCCCATATCAAGCCCATCCGCTAAAATGCGTACCACTATGACGCATTTACCCGTACAAATAGGCAACGCCACAGAATATCAGGACAGCCAACTATACCTAACCGTCCCCGATGTCCAAGGCACCTACACCATCCCCTACATCCAATCCAGCCGATCCCTCAATGTGCGTTTAGCGCCGCAACACTCCGACGCGACTGCGGACTTACGTCTGAAACTATCCGGTGCCCTTATCGACCAAGCCCAACTCAACTCGCGGAACCCCGCTATAACCTTCACCGACCTAACCCCCGGCGAATACGAACTCCAAGTCCAGCTCGGCCCCAAAACCTATAACGTAAAAAACATCGGCATTGGTTCCGTCATTGCCGCGCTTGGCGACAGCCTCACCGAAGGATACTACGGCCAAGCATTTCGGCGCGACAACTTAGAATTAACTGCTGCCGATTTCCCTCCCGAAGCTGTCTCTAAAGACCGCCGCAACTTCCCCCAGTTCGCCCCCACCGCCTGCGAGCATTGGCCCGAATACAATTGCTTCACCAGTTGGATGACCCGCCTAAACGACCTTTTATCCCAACAATGTTCCCACCCCGTCTTCATTACCAACGAAGGTTGGGGCGGAATAAATACCACTCAATATCTCGACAAAGTCCGCAACGACACCAATTGGCAGCAACGCATCAAACTGCTCCAACCCAGCCTCTGGCTAATCCATCTGGGCGTCAACGATGACCGATGCCAATTTCCCGCTGCCCTCGTCCGCGACAACCTCGCCGAAATCATCCGTATCTTGCAGCAAGACTACAACGCCCAATCTCAAAACATCTATATCGCCAAGCCCTCCTACGATTACCACCCAGGCGCCGCCCAAATCCTCCAGTCCTACATCAGCCAGTACGAAAAACTCATCACCCAACTAAACCTGAAATGGGGCGCGGATTTTTACACCGCTTTCAGCACCGACCGCCAAAAATGGTATGGCGACGACACCGTCCACCCCAACGAACCAGGCATAAACCACATGGCCGAAATCTGGTCCCGCACACTTGCCCCTCACTTATCCGCCCGCTGATCCCCCTGCTGCATCAATCCTTCTTAATCTTCTTCGGCTCACAAACGTGCTTCTTCTTATCACTCACCGCCCCGCACTTTTTGCATTTATAATTCCCAGCTTTTTCCTTACTGTCTTTTTTGCCCTTAAGACAACCCATAATGGAATCTCCAACTACAAAACTGCCCGTTAATCACAAACACACGTCATTATATGTCCTCAACGCCACCAAAGGCAAACCCAGCAATATTTTGTATCTGAATTACCGCGCCGGCCGACCCAGCGCCAACATGTAAACAGGCCTTAATCCCTCCCGCAAATCCAATATCTCCGCCACATCATCCTCATCCAACGCCCCGATCGGCACTCCCGCCAACCCTAAATCCGTCGCCTGCAAAAGCACATTCTGCGCTATATGCCCCATCTCCAACAAACAATATCGCTCCGCATGGTCAGCATAACGTGCCGCCATCTTATCCACATCCATAGCCATCACCATACACATTGGCGCTGTCCCAACCGACATCTGATTATGCGCCGCCGCCCGCAACTCTACTCGCATATCGCCCCCTGCCACCCACCGCAGCCTGTGTTCGCCCGGCTCATACTCATACACCCCATCTCTATCCACCACATAAATCGTAATCGGATACAGCGCCCCCGCCGACGGCGCCGCCCGATACCCGTTTCGTTCATCCGTTATCCCCTGTGCCGCCCAGCAGAGTTGTCCCACCGTTTCCACTGAAAGCCTTTCATCCACAAACTGCCGCTGCGACCGCCTTGCCGCTATCGCCTCCGCCACCGACATCTCACTTTCCAGCATCGGCTCCGGAAAATTAATCACCATCACATCTTCCCCTTCCCCAACCTCCACCGCACCAACCTGCTCCCACACCAA
>JAFGKT010000002.1 GCA_016928435.1 Sedimentisphaerales bacterium
CTAACGATGAGACAATACGTAAAATCTCATCCAAATATTACCTGGGCAAAAACCTAATTTCGGGCAACACGCCCTCTCAGCCCATGCG
Source organism: Sedimentisphaerales bacterium (assembly GCA_016928435.1). Lineage (GTDB taxonomy): Bacteria > Planctomycetota > Phycisphaerae > Sedimentisphaerales > SM23-30 > JAFGKT01. The sequence goes on from JAFGKT010000002.1 coordinate 89, forward strand.
GAATTCTTAATCACCAAATACCAAACTGCCCCCCCCGGTAGGTAATTTTGAACAATCTATTCAAAGCTGCCTATGCGGTTCCTTGACCCATCGCCCACACAATACCCCAAAGACAATCGCCTCGTACTTCCGCGTTCGCCTCTGGCTGACTTAAAAATCCGCGTTTCTCAGCGCAATCTGTGGTTTCAAAATCCCTGTTACGCAAAAGTGCTACCAGCCAAATCGCGCAATATCAGCCACCCCGAAAAACCTGTCAATTTCTGAAAAAAACCGCCCCATTTCTAACCAAAATCAATCAAAACTCATTTGTTTTTGATGTTTTTTGATCACCCGCTCTCATGCTTCCCACCCTCGCGCGCTCCCGCCAAACCTTTGCGCATCTCACCTCCCGCCATCTAACGCCCACTTACCAACCACGCGCGCCCGTATCCCACCAAATCTCTCATTTCCGCGATTCAATTTCGCGCATTTTTGCTACCCAATCCCGTGCGTTTCCCACCGTCATTTTCCGCGTATTCCCGACACCCCTCCGTTAGCCCCCGGGTTACATCCCGGGGGTTTGAACACATTGTGCAAAACAAACCAAATCCACCTTTGGAATACCCATCCGCAACCGTTAGCCCTCGGACATAAGCAACATTCATGCTGCTTTAAGCTCGGCCGGTTCGAATTCACTTACCGCTACTTATTCCACCGTCCCTTTTTTTACAAGGTAGGATGGGCTCTCAGCCCATGCGGAGTTCTATCGCATCCCAGCCAGCAGTGCCCAGCGACCAGCCCGGGCGTCATCACGGCGGTGAGAGTGAAACCAATGCTCTTGCTCAAGCGTACAGCAATTGCTCCGGGTGATGTTTGTCAAACTCAAACCCGCTTCAACGAGCTGCATTTCGTTAGCTTTTACCATGTCGAAATGCCATCGTTGCTTGCCTGGTCGCGGGTCAGCTTCTTCGATAGGTTCGAGTACGAGATCAAAATCACGAAGATGTTTCTGAGCTTCGCGTACCACTTCCATTCCAACCTCATAGCAATGTTTGCATACGCCCGGGCCGATACCCGCCAGCATATTGTGCGGATTGCTCCCGAAAGACTCACGCATGTGATGGACCAGTTTATAGGCGATTCTTCCTGTCGTGCCGCGCCATCCAGCGTGAGCCAGACCCAACGCCGGTATTTCCGGATCAAACAATATCAACAAAGGACAATCCGCGCCAAGCAGCATCAACCCCAGATCCTTGACATTCGTACAAACAGCATCGGCTTCAGGAGGCGGAGACAATGGTTCGGTTACTGTCTCGATGTGGGTGCCGTGGACTTGTCTTACACGCACAAGATTGTCAGCGTCTAATTCCAAAGCCCGGCAAAAATAATCGATGCACTGTCGAGCTTGATCCGGATGGTTCGGCGAGAAGTCGATGCTTTCTTTAGATGCCGCCTTGGGCCCCGGCCGACGCAGAGACACGCCATGACGCAACCCTGATTGTTCAGCCATTCCTTCAAAAACCAAATACGAGATGTAATCGCCTTTTATCTCTTGCATAACTCTAATCCTGAAAAAACATCTTACCTGTTTGTCGATATAACACCACTTTGCGCAACTATCCTCTAGCCGTAACCGTTCACGCTATTGCAATCACCAATGAACCAATAATGCCTTTATTTGTGCCTATTCGTAGCTATTCGTGTTTATCTTTCGCGCCCTTTCGCGATCTTTCTTGGTTAATAATTCTCTGACCTATCCTCTTCCTTACGCTCATCGACTAACTTCCTGTGCCGTCATCATGCCACTGGCAGCTATATTAGTGAATATTCGTGTCAATTAGTGGTTCTCTTTGCTGTGAACGCTTGCCTCTAGCCTTGGTTTATGTCCAAGACCACCTTTATCTGATTTGCTTTCTTGGCTTGTTCCAGAGCTTCGATCCCTTCAGCCAGTGGGAAGCGCGAGGTTATCAAACCATTAACTACCACACGATCCGCGGCCAAAGCGTTAATCGCTTCGGGAAATGGCCCGCAACGTGACCCAATTACCGTTATCTCATTTATCACCAAAGGTGATAGGTCCACCGGCGCAGTCGCGACCCAAGTGCTTTTCAGTACAATCTTGCCTCTAGGCCTTACTAATCGGCAGGCGTCGGCAAAGCCCGCTTCGCTGCCGGAGCAATCAACTACAATATCCCATTCCGGACGAAATATCATATCGTCCAAATGAGTGCCTTGTATGCCCCGTTTTTCGCAGAAAAGCAGCTTTTCCTGATGCTTCCCCAGCAAAACTACATTGCCTTTGCCTCCATGTGCCGCTAATGCTTGTACAGTCAGCAGACCCAGTCGGCCGTCACCAATTACAATCACTTTATGGCGTGGTTCGATGGATACTTGCTTGACAATCTGCAGGGCCGCGGCCAACGGCTCCACAAACACCGCTTGGTCATTGCTGACGGCATCAGATAAAACATGAACGTTACGCCGCGGCAGACTCACATATTCAGCAAATACTCCCTCGTGCCCTTTAATGCCCAAAGTCGTTCGTTCGCGACAGTGATTATTTAACCCCGATAAGCACATGTCGCATTTGCCGCAAACGCAGTTGATCTCACCGACAACACGCTTGTCCTTCAAATCGCGAGGCCCTTTCACCACCACTCCCACAAACTCATGACCAAGCACGCCGCTATAACCCATATAGCCTTTGAGAATTTCCAGGTCAGTGGAGCAGATGCCCGCGCACGTCACCGCGATCAGCACCTCGTTATCCTTTACGGCGGGCTCTGGATGCGATGTCGTATATCTCGCCTGACCGTTTTCAAAAACCAGTGCTCTCATATCTCTCTTTCGTTAACAAAATGGATATCGTCTGTTAGTAGCGCACTCTCACGAACTAAAGTCCCGGAATACTATCAACATTCGCGACTAGCCATTGTTGCCAAAGTTGTTGGTCATATTCAAAATCTTCGCCGGTTATAGTCTTCAAAGAGTTCCGAGCTTCGTAGGCTAATTGAAAATCAACGTCACCTGTGGCTGCTACCAATGCGCTAAGCGCGCGACGATCTCGATAATGTTTCAATGCCGACGCGGCCGTGGCGCGAACCTCAGTCTCCGTATCGTTATTGAGCCGGTCGATAAGAACATCGCTCCCCCAGCCGTAAGGATATCGTCCCAAAGCGACCACGCATGCCTGCCGTACCGTTCGGCTGTCATCGGTGGCTCTGTCTTCGATCACTTCCTGTAATTGGGCCCCGTCGGTGTCTATTCTTGCCAATACCTCTATGGCGGTCGCTCGAACAGAAGAGGCTGGGTCGCCCGTGCCGATCACGCTCAATAGCGCAGACACATCTTCAACACCCGCGAACGAGTCTTGTCCCAACATGAGTACCCCTTGGCGTCGAATATCAGCATCAGGGCTGCGCAGCTTCGCGCTTAGTTTCTGCCATTGCTCAGAAGGACTGTCGGGCAATATCGCACGCAGCACATCCATAAACGGATCGCCCGTATTTTCCATCTCCGACGCGCAGCCGGCGAGCATAGAAAGGCTCGCCAGTAGTACTACTAACATACTCTTGGATCGTATAGTTCTTCTCATAGATGGGTGCTCCGGCAGTTTTATGCCCACAATCATTATTAGGTTATCAGGGGACAAGAATTGTTCCGAAGCCTGACGCTTCGAACTTTCCAATAAATACTTTAAGCAAATAATAATCCAACTGCAAGGTTTTAGCTACTTTTGACTTTCCAGCAATAAGCGGATCGAGCCGCCAAATAATAGAATCAGCTCCGCAAGAACCTTCCTGTAAGCCCACGCAGACGAGCAGGTTCGCCCCGGGTCGGGCCATTATTTCTGTTGACATCGCTGCTTATCTGAGGCATAAATACAAAGTCAATCTTGCCGGGCGATTAGCTCAGTTGGCTAGAGCGCACGGATCACACCCGTGAGGTCACAGGTTCAAGTCCTGTATCGCCCATTAATATAAAGCCTTGTAATCAAGTCGTTTACAAGGCTTTTTTTCTTGCCGCCAAATCCAAATCCCTCTCTTGCGACACGCCATAAACTTATTATATATTTGCGTAAACGACAATTTATGCATTTTTCTATAGCAATTATAGCCCGTTTTAGATAGAATTATTTACTGAAGTGTAATTAAATCTCCTGTCGAGGCCTTCAAAGTGTCAGTATCAGCAGTTTGTCCAGATCGTAATTCGTATCATCGTGCAGTCGTACTCAACTGCGTTCGCCAGTGCCGGGCTGTTTCGCGTACAAAAATCGCCGAGCTCACCGGCATCCGCTTGGCCAGTATCACCGAATTGGTCAAGGGCCTGTGCGATGAAGGGTTAGTGGGCGAAATAGGGCAAACAGACAATGGCGCGCGCGGGCGTAAGCGGGTGCAGTTAGGTTTGCGAAAAGATTATGGTTTTGCGGTGGGCGTGGAATTTGACGCTGACCACGTGGCGGCGACGGTTTTGAATGTTGCCGGCGAGGTCGTGGGGCATGAACGCCGCTCGCTCGCTTTTGGTCCGGATGGAGAATCCGGCGTGGCTCAAATATTGGATATTGTCAAAACCCTCTGTAAGAAAATGCAGATAGGCCTGGATAAGTTGGTGGGTGTCGGTTTGGCGGACCCCGGTTTGGTCGATAGTGCCGAGGGGGTATCGATTTTATCGACAACGATTCCAGGTTGGCGCGATGTTCCCTTGGTGAATCTGGTCGGAGGGGCTTTGCAAGTTCCAGCTTACCTGGAGGAGAACACCCGCGCCAAACTGTTGGCTGAGAAAACCTGCGGTGCAGCCCGTGACGCGGATTATGTTATGTACGTGGATTTTGGGTATGGCATAGGTTGCAGTGTGTCGATGCCGAACGGTGCTTATCGAGGCCACACCGAAAGTGCCGGCGAGTTGGGTCATACGTGTGTGGTAGAGAACGGCCCTATTTGCCAGTGCGGCAGTTACGGCTGCCTGGAAACGGTGGCGTCATTACCAGCAATTGCAAGACTTGCCCGTGAGGCAATAGCGCATGGAGGCGGCTCTCAGATTCTGGAGTTAGCTGACGGTAAAGTCGAGCGGATTACCCCTGAACATGTATTTCAGGCGGGCCGTCAACGTGACAAGTTGGCTTTGGCGATTCTCGAACAGACCGGACGTTATCTGGGCGTCGCCATCGCCAATGCGGTCAACTTGTTCAATCCGGAATTGATTGTATTTGATTCACGTATGGCCAGTGTTGCGGATCTGCTGGTGGAGCCCATCAAAAATGTAGTGATACGTCAAGCGTTACGTGTAGCTACGAAAGGATTGCGGTTTGAGGTTTCTCAGTTGGGTGAGCAGGCCGGGGCGCTGGGGGCCGCGACGTTTGTTTTGGAAAAATTCTTCGCCGTCCCGCAATTGAGCATACCGCGGTTTTCTAACGTTTAGGTAAAAGGTGATATTAATATGTCGGAAAAAGTACGCTGGGGAGTAATTGGCTGCGGCGGTATCGCGTATCGCCGGACGATCCCTGAATTTGTCAAAATGGCATCCAAGGCTGAGTTGGTATCGGTGATGGACATCAACAAAGCCTGTGCGCATAAAGTAGCTGAGGAGTTTGGAATAGCTCATTTCTGCGATAATGAAAGTGAATTATTGTCGCAGGATATCGACGCGGTTTATATCGCCACGCCGCAGAATGTTCATTGTCGCCAAGCGGTTCAGGCCGCCAATGCCGGCAAGCATATTCTGTGTGAAAAGCCCATAGCGATTACTGCGCAAGAAGTGGACGAGATCGAGCAGGCGTGCTCAAAGGCCGGCGTGCAATTTATGTTGGGCTTTTGCATGCGTAATAATGTTTATAACAGAAAGGCTCGCGAGTTGGTTCAGTCCGGCGCGCTGGGCCAGATGGTTATGGGCCGGGCGCAACTTACGTGTTGGTATCCGCCCATCGAAGGAGCTTGGCGCCAGGATGTCAACATTAGTCATGGTGGGGCGTTGCTTGATATGGGTACGCATTGTTTAGATATCCTGGAATGGATCATGGATTCGCCGATTGTGGAAGTGACGGGTTTTCAGGATTTGATGACGCACGATTATGCCACAAAAATCGAGGATGCTTCGACGATTGTCGCTAGGTTCGCCAATGGCGCCCATGGTGTGATAGACAATTATTTCAATTTGCCTGATGCCGCAGCGCAAAACGCCTTGGAACTGCACGGTACAAAAGGTTCCATAATCGGCCAAGGTACCATCGGTCAGGATCCCACCGGCAAAATGTTCAGTATTTTGCAGGAACAAGAAACAGGCTATAACGCCGATCAGGTGCGTAATGTTGATGTGAAGCGGCAAGAGTACCAGTTAGAGGGGATCGGTTTGTATGGTCAAATGATCGATCAGTTCAGTGAGTGCGTAACCGAAGGAACAACTCCGCCGATCACGCTGGCTGACGGCCGACACTCGGTGCGGGTGGTTGACGCGATCTATCAGGCCATTCGCGAAAAACGCGTAGTATCTGTCGAGTCTTAGAGCCGCGAGAAAATTTATCAATGACTCTCAATCGTTTTGGTAATAGGGTTACACTAAGGTGTGTTTGTTAAGGAGTGGTAATTGTGGCGCAGTTAGCGATCAATGGCGGATCGGCGGTTAGGCAGAAAGGTTTTTCTGAATGGCCCGTTCACGGCGTGGAAGAACGTGAGGTTCTGCTGGAAGTTCTGGAAAGCGGCAAATGGTGGCGTTTTGCTTTTGGCCAGGGTGTGGCGTTGGCGGACCCCAAAGACGGACCGCAAAGTCAGGTGGCTCAGTTCCAAGCTGAGTTCGCCCGAAATCATGATTGTAAATACGGAATTGCCGCAGCCAACGGCACCGCGACTCTGGAGATGGCACTGCGTGCGCTAAACTTGGAAATTGGTGACGAAGTGATTGTCCCGGCTTATACATATATCGCCAGCGCAACGTGTGTACTGCAAAACAATCTAGTGCCTATTTTTGTTGACGTTGATCGCAATACGTATAACATTGATCCGGACTGCATTGCACAGGCAATCACGCCTCGTACTCGGGCGATTATGGTGGTTCATTTTGGAGGTCAGCCGGCGGACATGGATCGCATCATGGCGTTGGCTCAAAAACATTCGTTACATGTCATCGAAGATGCTGCGCATGCCCACGGCTGCGAGTGGCGAGGGCAAAAGGCGGGCTCTTTCGGCATAGCCGGCTCGTTCAGCTTTCAGGCCAGCAAAAACATGACCGCCGGTGAGGGAGGCATTCTTTGCACCAACGATCACGAACTTGCCCAGGAAGTGGAGGCTTTGATGTGGGCTGGTCGTCGCGTGGGTAGGCCTTGGTATGAGTTCCATCGGTTGGGATGGAACTATCGATTGACAGAGTTTCAGGCAGCGATCCTGCGGGCGCAATTGGGGCGACTGGCGGAACAAAATCAATGTCGCCAAGCAAACGCGAAAAAATTGTCTGCCAAATTGAGTCAGATTGAGGGACTTCAGCCTTTGGTTCAGGATGAGCGTACGACGTGTCATGGTTATCACATTTACATGTTTCGTTATGATGAGTCAGCTATTGGTTTGCCTCGGGATAAGTTCGTTGCGGCGTTGGCTGCCGAGGGTATTCCAGCCATGGCGGGCTACACTTATCCGCTCTACAAGAACCCCATGTTCCTGGAAAAGAATTTCATCAACGGTTCATTCCCGTTGGGTACGCCTTACCATGATGATATTGACTACGCTTCGTTTGCGAAGGTTTGCCCGGTGAGCGAGCGTGCTTGCAATAGTGAAGCTGTATGGATACCTCAGCACGTGCTGCTTGGCGGCGCGGAGGATATTGATGATGTTGTGCAAGCCGTCGATAAAGTCTTAGCGGAGAAAAACTCTCTGCTGTAATGTTCAGAATGTGTAGTAATGAATCACGACAAGCAAAATTTGTCATTCGCATCGAATAGTCCTAGCGGTCCGAATCTGTATTTGTGCATTCGCTCGGATCAGCCTGAGAATATTTACGGCAGGTTCGTAGGTGAGATTCTCCGTTCGGAGGGGCTAAACGGTTTTGTGCTGCATGACATTGACCGCGATGGTTGGCCCGAAGTGCATGACGGTGACATGGTGGTTCTAACGCGTTGTTTCTTACGCAAGTCCGAGATTGAATGGCTCATCCATGGCGTCGATGGGGGGGCAAATGTGGTGTGCATTCATCCGTCGAGGATGCTGCTAGCGGAGTTCGGCTGGGAGACCGAGACTCGCGTCGCTTATCCCGGCTGGATACGTGTTGCTGAGGGCAGGCCAGGCGGGGGTAGGAGCTTGCAGACGCATGTTCCCATTAGTCGTTATTCTGTTTCGGGCGATACGGATGATTGGGAGTTGGTGGCTGATATCGCCGAGGCGGACAAGACCGACAGCGAAAGTGACAGCGGTGGTTCCAATCCAGCTATCGTTTGGCGCAAGCAGGGCGGGGGGGCGATTGCTTTTTTCTTTTACGATTTACCCAAGGCTGTGGCCCGCATACGCTTTGGCAACGCTGACTTGGCTTCGCTGGAAACATTGGGGTTCCGTTGGTGGTGGCCTCACGCGGCCGACCTGTACACCGACCATGTTGACGATGAAATAATATCTGTTCCACAGGCTGACTACCACTGCCAACTATTGGCTGGGGTGTTGACTGAGATGTGTAAGTATCCGTTGGCGCGTTTATGGTACTATCCGGAAACATCCCAGCGATCGGCGGCGATTTTTCAAAGTGACGGCGACTCATCGGAACCGGCCGAGTTCGAGGCGTTGTCCGAATGTTTGTTGCAGCATGGGGCAAGCGCTACCTTCTACCTAATGAAGCATACCAAGCTGAGTTCTGATGATGTGGAGCGATTGCGAAAGCTGGGACACACATTCGGCCCGCACGTTTTTGGAGTAGATGGACAAGATGAGCTATATTTTCGATACCCCGAGGCTTTGAAGGAGGAGGTCGCCTTGTTCAAGCAGCGCTTCGGGCAATGCAGCCGTACGATCCAATCGCATTACGCTCCGTGGATGGGTTATATGTCTTGGGTGCCTGAACACATTGAACAGGGCTATCGCATGTTGTTCGCTCATATGAGTGTGCCGGCGAGCCGATTCAATGGTTTAATGTGCGGGTCCGGCCGACCGATGCGATTCTATGATACTGATGGAATATGCTACGACTGTTGGCAGCAGCCGGTGCTTAGCTATGATGATTCCAGCTTGCAGGAGTACCTGGGCCGACACTGCGACGAAGCTGTCGCTCGATTTGAGGCCTTGCTGCAATCCGCTCTCGACGATTCGTACACCAGTATAGGCATTTTATCGCATCCAGTGAGCTTTGTGGCATACAGCAAGCCTTACATGCAGCGCTGCTTGGATTTGCTTGCAGCCAACAATGTTCCGATATTCAATGGTGATCAGTGGTGCGACTTCTTATATCAGCGTGATGCTATCGGCATAGGCTGTCACTCTGTCAGTAACGATAGTGTCAGCTGGTGTGTCTCAAATGTTACCGGCAGGATTCCACTGTTGTTGCCGATTGATGACCAACATAGTGATAGTCTCAGAATAACCGTTGACGGACAATTGCATCAGGATGTTGCGATTGTTCAGCGGTGGGGACAGAAACATGCTGCGATATCACTGGACGGCCGGGGCGAGACTAAAGATATTAATGTTGAAATGACTTGGTGAAGGAGCAATTACATGGCTATAGTCAACGACAAACATTTTCCAGTAATGGAGAACATGACGGTAAAGTCGGTGCGGAGTTATCTGCAGCGTAAGCAGTCTATAATTATTCCGGTGGGTGTGATCGAACAGCATGGCTATCATCTGCCATTAAAAACCGACGCCCTAATCGCTACGCACATGGCGCGTAAAATAGGCGCAGCCGCGGATATACTGGTCGCTCCAACAATGTACCAGTCCTTTTCCGGCGGCGGCTGTCCGGGCACAATCAACATCTCCCCGGCGACAATGTCACTGGTGATGAGCGACTTGGCCATATCTTTAGTTTCACAAGGGTTCCGTAACATATATATTTTTCTGTGTCACGGCGGCAGTGAAAACGCCCGCGCCTTGGACAACGCCATCCAAATGCTGCTGCGAATGAACCCCGCCTTTGCGGACGTAATGATGTGCCTACTTCCGATCTGGGAATGCGGCGGAAAAGAGAACGGCTATCAACAGGGCTTCGCGAATAAAGATTGGCATGCCGGGTGGCTCGAGACGTCGCTGGTAATGGCATTAGAGCCGGAGGTGGTGCAGATGGACCAGTTGGAAATGGACGCGGAGCCCTACGCGAGCACAATGCGCGCGCATCCTGATAACTACCAGCGAGCGGAAAAGATTGTTGACGACCCTTGCGTTGTTCCTCGGATGACCCAACATCCGGATATCAAAGTCGGCGTGATGGGCTACCCGGAGCAAGCTTCAGTGGAAAAAGGCAAAAAGATTGCGGAGGATATTGTAAACGCAGCGGTCGCGAGGATCACCAAGCTGGAATCGCAAGCGGACGGCATATACAAAGAAGTGGCGTTCACACCCGAGCCTATAATTTTGATCACACCGGACAATAAGTAATGATAGAGAAACGAGAAAATATGGACTGGCGAATTTTGGCGGCAGTAACCGTACTGTGCTGGGGCACATATAACGTCATACTCAAAGCTGTGTCGTCCCGCGTGTCATGGCAGATGTCGATGATGTGGTTCATAATCGGTTATGCTCTGGTGATTGCTGTTTTTGTGGGTGTGAACTGTATCGGCCGGGAATTCCGGTGGTTTCAGCCGATGTCACTGGTTCCGCTATCTGCCGGGGTACTCTGCGCGATCGGAGCGATTACATTTTTCAAAGCAATACCGACGGCGCCCGGCAGCTTGCTAATGCCCATCATTGGTCTTTACGTGTTGACAGCATCAATAGGATGTCTTGTTTTTTTAAAAGAACCCATTACGTTGCGAGTGGTACTAGGAATTTCATTCGCGACCGCGGCGATACTGTTGTTAAGCAAATAAGGAGAATAGAATCATGGCAAACAAACCCATAAAAATGGTTCTCGCGGGAGCGGGCTTCATTGGTCGAGAACACCTAAAGTCCGCGAAGGGTTTGGAATTGGTCGAGTATGTCGGGATAGCGGATCCCTGCGAAGTCGCGGCGAAAGAAGCGTCTGTGCAATACAATCTGCCTTGTTTTTCTGACCTGAGTGAAGCTATTGCTTCTCTCAAGCCCGACGCGGTTGATGTATGTGTACCCACGCCTTATCATCTCGCGCAAGTGGAGATATGCGCCGAGCATGGTGTAAATGTTCTTTGCGAGAAGCCGATGGAAATCACGCTCGACGCGGCCCGGCGTATGGCTCAGATCGCCGAAGATTCCGGTATCCGCCTTATGATTGCCCAGGTCATGCGTTTTTGGCCGGAATATCGTTATGTGCGTGAGGCTTCCGAAGACGGTCGGTACGGCAAAATCGTTTCGGTGGACTGCAAACGTCTGTCAAGCCCGCCGGGATGGAACAGTTGGCTTATGGATGAAACCAAAAGTGGCGGAGCGGCCATTGACTTGCAGATTCATGATATGGATTTTGTCCTGCAACTTTTGGGAACGCCTCGTTCATTAACCGCCTGGGGACGCGACCAGACCGGCGGGGTCAACGCATTGGTCACAAAACTAGACTATGATAACGGGATCCCGGTTTTTCTAGAGACATCATTTCTTATGCCGGCGAGTTATCCGTTTCGGATGTTTTTCAAGGTGGAATTTGAGGAAGCTACGTTTGAGATGGATTTCTGGCGACCCAAAGGACAACGGCTGAAAATTTATCCAGTCGATGGTGATGTCAAAGAGGTTTGTGTTACAGATGACGCTTATTGTGACGAAATTGATTATTTCGCCAAGCAGTTGGCGGCGGGGAAGCCGTTTGATGCTGTGCCGCTGGATGAGTCGATTCGAGCGTTGGAATTGTGTTGTGCTTCGGTGGAATCTTGCCGCGTGCATAAACCTGTTATACTGTGAGGATTTTTCGACCTATGCTTGCTTACGTTTTTGACGCACAATTGAAGAGTGATTTGAATGAGGCGGGGCGGAACTACTGGGATGTTTATCTTGAGGAGTTGTGCCGATTTTTGGGTGTCGGCGGCTGGGCGATTGGTCCTGAGGCTATTGCTGATATCGCTGATATGGGAGTCAGGGTGCTGATAGTTGGGCGTGAAACCGGCAATTTGCTTGATGGTGACGCACGAGATGGTGTTCGTCGGTGGGTGAAGGATGGAGGCATAGTCATTGGGTTTGGTGTTACGGGACTTGACGATGTATTTGGTATTAGTCGCGGGTCGGTTCTTGAGCAAAAGAATGATGACTATACGATTTCGGCTCATTTCGATCTTCGGCTGCATGAGTTAACGCATGAAATTCATCCGATGATGTTTCAGGACCAGCGATTACTAATACTGTCGGACGTTGAGCGGATCGAAACATTTGCCGGGGTGGAGTTGGCGGGGTTGTATGATACGAATGGTAATGAATTAGGCTGCCCGGCGATGACTTGGCATGAGTTCGGCAAAGGCTGGGCGGGTTATTTCGCGTTTGATGTAGCCAAGACAATGTGGCTGCTGCACCAAGGTAAACCTATCCCTGCCGAGGTGCAGCAGACCCCTCGCTATCCACGCGCTTATGATTTGTGTGTATTAGGCAATAATTCACGAAAAATACCGTACGCGGATGAACTGGCGTTTCTGGTACAGAACATGATCGCTCAGAGCGGGTTGCCTTTGGTTCATCAGATTCCTCCCAAGGACGGCAAAGTGGCTGACGCTTTATTTTATTGGGGCGGCGATGAATACACCGGTCCGACGGAACTAAGCCTCAAGGCCAGCGATTGGATGAAAGAAAAACAACTGCCTTATCATATAAATCTTCAGGCAGAGAATCATCCGATGACGGCTCAGGAGTACCAGCATATTCTCGATAACGGCCATGAGATTTCCGAATATTACCATATGCTGGAAGAAGACGGCGGGGCAGCTTACGAGGGGCTTTACGTCAGACAAAGCCGAGAGTTTTACGAGCGATTCGGCGTATGGCCGATCACGACGGTTAATTGTGTTCTGCGATGGAACGGTTGGGCGGATTCGGCCCGTTGGATGGCTAAGGCTGGGAGCAAGGCTGACAACTCGTTCTCGGGCCATCCTATCACCCTCGATCATCCGTTGGCGAACAGCCCGTTTTTTGGTTTCGGGGCGGGCACGGCGTTTCCGTTTAATTTCTACGATGACGCTGCGTATGGCAACGAGAAGATCGACATGATCGAACAGCCGATCGTATGTTACGAGATCGGCCATCGCGGTTCTCTGTTGGACAAGGCAACGGCTGCGTCTGAAGATGTACATCTGCCGGTGGAAATGGCGATCAAGTATCACATGACTATGAATATGTTCTATCATCCGGTGTATATCGCGCGGTACCCGCTTTGCCGAGCGGCAATTGAGGAAATACTGGCCACCATCGACCGGCACGACGCAAAGGTAGTCCAAATGGGTAATGATGCCTTGCACCATTGGTGGACGGCACGTGCGCAGATTAAGATTGCCGATGTTTCTGTTGAAGCTGACTGTTTGAAATTTGCATGTGATTGCAATTATGAGGACGGCACGGTAATTAAAATGTTGGCCAAACGTCCGATTGATAGTGTATATTGTGACGGTCGGCAGTTGGTTGACTACGAGGTTCGTGAGGAGTTTGCTGGGAGTTGGGTATTTATCGTTGTGCCAAATGGTTCGCATACCGTAGAGATTCGCTACGAATGATCAAATAATTATAGGTTCTTCGATTTCACCTTTACCATAAGGAGAACATCATGTGTGCTAGAGCAACAATGTTGTGTACGTCGCCTTCGGTGGAAAACGCTTTGCCGGTCGCCAAGGCGGATTTCACGCCGATCAAGGTGGGTATTGTCGGCTGCGGCCGGCGAACCTGTTACAATGTGGTGCCGAAGACTCTGGCCTATGATGAATATGATCTGCGGGCGGTATGTGATATTCGGCCCGAACTGTGTAAACGCGCCGTTGAGCTGGCCCGCGAACAGCAAAAAACCGATGTAAACAGCTACACTGATTACCGGGAGATGTTCAAGTCCGAACAGTTGGATGCTGTGATCTTTATGCTCGACCCTGACAAGCAGATTCCCATGGCGTGCGAAGCGATGGAGCATGGATTGCATGTTATGGTCGAGGTGCCGCTGACTTATTCCATCGATGACTGCTGGAAATTAGTAACAACCGTAGAGCGGACCGGCAAAATCTTTATGCTTATGGAGCAACTGCGTTATTCAGGCTACATCCGGGCTTGGCGGCATCTTATCGATCAGGGTGTGATCGGCAGGCCGCTTTTCGTGGAAGGGCAATACTTTCACTATTTGCCCGGCATGCATTATATGGACGACGAGGGGATGTTCTATTCGCCCCAAGAAGGGCCAAACAATCCGGACGCGAAACTAACCTGGCGAGGCAAATATCCACCCATCGTTTATCTGCCTCACGAGTTGTCGCCTATGCTTTATGCTATCAATGACCGTGTTGTCCGTGTTGTCGGTATGAGCAGCCGAGAGCAAAGCTACAAACATCCGCAGCTTCAATACGCTGACATGCAGGCCGCCCTGATGCACACCGCCAACGATGTTATTATGCGGATGGCTGTGAATTTCGGCACGCCCGACGACCGCACCAATAGCCATTGGCACCACATCAAAGGCACCGAGGGTTCGGTTGAGTCACCTCGCAGCGCCAAAGACACGTTCAAGATGTACGCTGAAGGCTGGCAGCTTCCCAATGCTATTGATATGCCATGGTCGAGCCAGCGTACCAACGCTCCGGCTGAGGCGATAAACAGCGGGCATGGCGGTCTTGACTATTATGTTTTCGCTTATTTCGCTGACGCTGTTCTGCATGGCGTTAAACTCGATCTCGATGTTTATGACGCTGTCAATACCGCGGCTCCGGCGATTCTTGCCGCCAAGAGTATAGCTGAGAACAACATGCCGCAAGACGTACCTGATTTTCGCCCCGGACCGCATCGCGCTGCTGGGGAAATGCCCAAAAGCTAGAAAGAATGTGATCTAGAATTCCGCATGGGCTGAGAGCCCATCCTACATGGCTAGTGAGCATCTGGAAATCAGGAACTTAGACAGGATGACAGGATAAACAAGATTTGAAAATAGCCAAAGGCGAATATCAAGGACAGTAGGTGGTTGGTTGACGACCACCCTTTAGCTTCGCGAAAGGGTGCCACCCGAAGTGGCCCACCCTTGCTGAGTTTGTAAGTTTGGTTTTGGATTAACAGGATGTTGAGCTGCGTCACAAATAGAAGGCTCACATAAAGACAAGAAGATATAGGATTGCATTACAAGCCGAGTAGTGAAGCTACTTGCGTTTATGAAAGAGAAAGGAATAGAGATATGGCAAAGAAAGTTAAGAAAGTGGCTTCGGATTTTCGTTACGATACTGGTAAGGCGCGGGTTCCGTGGGCGGCGGTAGGGGAGGTTGTTCGTGGTCAGGATGTTATGAACATGGTGAAGTTTCTCATCCCGGCGGGTGATGGCAAACAAACCGCGTATGCTCAGCAATTGAAAAAGGTAGAGAAGGAGATCGATGCGCTGGCGGATCTGGGCGGGTTCGCGGGTAAACTTTCGCTCGGCAACAATGTAGAAGCATTGGAGAAAAAATGCTGCAGTTTTTTGAAGGCCAAGCATAGTTTGTTTTTGACCAACTGCACAGCCGGCTTTGAAATTGCCCATCAATTCGCGGGCCTTAAACCAGGCGACGAAGTCATCGCGCCGGCACTGACCTTTATCGCCACTATCGCTTATCCATTGAGTATTGGCGCGAAAGTTGTCTTGGCGGATGTTGACCCCATGACGCACAACATAGACCCCGCGGATGTGAAACGAAAAATCACATCGAAGACCAAAGTCATTATCCCGGTACACATCGGCGGCTACCCGGCGGATATGGCACCGATCATGGCCTTGGCTAACAAACATAACATCACCGTTCTCGAAGACGGGGCTCACTCGTTCGGCGCTTCTTATAAGGGCAAAATGGTGGGCACGATAGGTCACTTTGGGGCTTTTAGCTTTCATGAAGTGAAGAATCTTACGAGTTTGGGTGAAGGCGGAATACTCTGCACCAACAGTGCTAAATTCGGCAAACAATTCCCGCAAGCGAGGTTCTTGGGCCTGAACATGGCGAAGAAAATTCCGCTGTGGCTCTACGATGTTGACCCGCTCGAAACGGTAGATGGCGGTTTCACAGCCCCGGGCAACCACTCCGCCACCGAAATCCAGGCGCTGTGTTTGATTAATCAAATGTCCCGTCTAAAAGGCATCATCGCCAAACGCAAGAAAGCGGCCCAATATCTCAACAAACGCTTAGGCAAAGTCGATGGTATCATCCTGCCTCCGGGCGACAGCAAAGACATTAAATCGGCATATCATCTTTATCAACTGATTGTGGCACCGGACCGTATCGGCGGTGATATTCAGGATCTGAAAAAGAAACTGGACGCCCGCGGCATTGTTCAGATACCGCATTTTGCGCCGCTGTATAAATTCAACATTATGCGTAAGCTGGGCTATGACACGGCCGCGATGGAAGCCAGTTGTCCTGTTGCGGAAGATTCCTTTAGGCATCGATTCACCCACTTGCCGTTGTACGATTTCAGCACGGAGCAACTGGATTACATGGCTCAAGCTATTATTGATTCGGTTGAGGAGATTAAGGCTGGGCGTTAATTACAATCGGCGAACGGCAGGTTTATGATTTTTTGGAAGTCGTGTAGGTCAGGGAATTTTTATCCACAGATTACGCCGATTTGCGCAGATTTTAAGTTTGCCAGAGGCGGGTCAGGTAGGTGAATGGATTTGGCAGGCGTTTGGAATGTGAGGCATGATGGTTGACGATTATACTCGCGCGGAGAAGAATTGGCTGGATAAGGAGTACAGGGAGGTGCTGTTATTCGATGCTGTAGAGGATGGCGCGTAGGTTGCCGCGGGGGTCGCGGACTTCTTGTTGGGTTATGATTCCTGCGCCTTCAAGGGCGAGGAATGTTGTTGGGTTGATTTCTGGGGGGAATCCGTATGATTCTCGTAGGCGGTCAACTTCGGTCCAATTGACGAAGACGTGGGTTATTTGGTTTTGTCTGAGCCATTGGATGGTTTCGTAGGCGTCGGTTTGGCGGAGTTGTTCAGCTAGGAGGCAGCGGTCGAAGACGGTGTTGTAGATGACGGGGCAGCGGACGTAGAATGGGCGGGCTTCGCCGACGAGTAAGAGCTTGGTGTTGGGAGGGATTGCGAAAGGCGGGAGTCCAAAGGAATATCGGATGGTGGTGTAGTCATCTCGTCCAATACCTTTTAGGGGGTCAAACCCTTGAGTGTTTTGTTCGTAGTAGGCGGCGGCGATACAGCTATTGATACCGATGACGATTACGCAGATGAAGGCGAGGATGAACTTGTTGGGCCAGGTTGGGCTGAGTTTTTCGACGATGCCGACGATGATAAAAGCGATGGGGATGAGGATTACCAAAAGGAAGCGAGGTTGCAGATGGGTTAAGGTGGTCCATACGGCAAGCTGCAAGATTAGGGATGCGATGCCGATCTTGGTTATGGTGGGCCATTTGGTGCGGCGGACCGTGGCGATGGCGATTACGAGTATGGCGACGGCGACGGCTGGGCCGTAACATGAAGGACTGATGAGGTTTTGGGTTAGGGTTCGCAGTCGAACGCGTGGGGATGATAGTTCAGGTGTGGGGTGGGTGGCTTTGTCCCAGCGTTCGAGTAGTTCGGGGGAGTAGGATCCGGAGCCGAGGGTTTGGTGAGCGAGTGGGAAGATTGGATTGCCGGTATAGATGAGGTTTTTGATGAGCCAGGGGGCGAAGACGACGGTGGTTGCGAGCAAGAGGAGAATAGCGCTTTTGATTTTGGCTTGATTTAGGAATAGGGTTAGGATTATGACGACGGGCGCAGCCATGACGATAGCGGTGTATTTGGCGCCGCAGGCGCTACCGAGGAAAACTCCGGCGATTAAGACGCGGCGCAGTGAGGCTTGGTCGGAATTTCCTATTAGTATGCCGACGGCGAGCAGGAACATTAACAGGAGATAGCATTCGACATAGGTGTTGGTGGCAACAAAGAAGAGTTGGGTGGTGGTTGCGGTGGCGGCGGCGAGGGCGGCACCGAGGCGGGAGCGTTGGCGAAAGATGACATAGATACCCCAGACGAATAGAATGGCGAGGCAGTAATTTAGGATTTGGGCGAGGTATAGTCCATCAATGGGGCCGCCTTTTAAGACCATGGCGACGAGGTAGAGCATTTCGGCGTTGGCGGGTAGATTGCTGAAGATGTTGTGGGGGATGTGGGTTATTTGCTGGGCTTGGCAGTATTCGCGGGGCAGTTGGAGGTGGTATTCGAGTGAGTCGTATCCGTATCCGTCGTGGTTCCAGAGGATGCCGGTGGGTAGTAGGGAAGCGACTAAGGTTAGCATGGCTAGTGGTATGAAGGCGAGTCCGAGCCATCGTATGGCGGTTCGTTCGGTTTCGTCTGATGGTGCGGTTTTGCCTTGGAGTAAGGCTCGGCCGATGGTTACTACCCCGACTGCGGCCATGATGAGCAGCAGGGCGATGAAGACCCATCGCTGCAATAGTCCTGCGAGGCCGAGCATGAGCGTGGCGAGTGATAGGGTTGTGATTCCGATTCCCATGCCGAATAGTCCTGCCTGCCATGGTCCGATGCCGACGATTCCGAACCAGCGGAGGATGGCGGACCCGAATAGGCCGGCCGATGCCAGGATGACCAAAGCGACGGCGCCGTCGGTGAGCAGTAGGTAGGCGCAATTTAGACGGATGAGTTGGTCTTCGGAGGTTAATTGGCCGGTGCTTAGGGGGCGAACGTTGATCCAGAGTGCCAGGCAAGCGGTGGCGGCGAGCAGATACATGCAGATTCTAAGTCGAGAACCTTTCATGAAAGGTAAAAGTATCAGTTATAAGGGTTTCTGTCAAGGATTGGTGGTTGGGTGTGACAGGGACGTAGGCGCCCTCCGGCGTGGTGGGAAAAAAGACGATTTGACGGGTTGACAGGATTGATGAGGGGCGATATTCTTGCGGGTCTAGTCGCCCCCATCGTCTAGCGGCCTAGGATACTTGGTTCTCAGCCAAGTGACAGGGGTTCGAGTCCCCTTGGGGGTATTTTGCGGGGTTGAGCGGTTTTTGGAAGTTTGGGGGCTTTTGAAATCGTTGGTTGGAGTTGTGTGGGGTTTTGGAACAAAGGGTTATAGCTATGGGTGGTGGTTTTGCTGTGGAGAAGCATAGGGTTCGTATTACGGTTTTGAAGAAATGTTTCCATAAGGAGTTTGTGGAGCAGTACGCTGGTGATCCGGCGAAGTGGGGTGAGTGTGGTTGTTTTGAGGTTGGTCAGGAATTTGTGGTTTCGGGTGATCGGCCTTGGGATATGCCGGTGGGTTTTTGCGGCTGGGCTTGGGCAGATATACAAAAGCTGGTTTATGGTATGTCGCGGGGCGGACAGGATGTTTTTGTGACTTGCTGTACGGATGGGTATCGACCGGTGATTTTTAAGCTGGAGAAGT
Source organism: Sedimentisphaerales bacterium (assembly GCA_016928435.1). Classification (GTDB taxonomy): domain Bacteria; phylum Planctomycetota; class Phycisphaerae; order Sedimentisphaerales; family SM23-30; genus JAFGKT01. Next base: position 19,674 of record JAFGKT010000002.1, read on the forward strand.
TGGACGCTTAGATGTGGGCCTGGGGATAGGGCGAGTGGTGGTTGGAGTGAGTTTGTCAGACGCAATCATCGAGGATGAGAAGACTTGAAATCTACGGGGATTTTTATAAATGGGGCGACTATAGGATGGAACGGCAATACATATTTTTTCGTACGGGTGTTGGGTTTTGCGTGGGGTTGATTGCGTTGGTAGTTGCCATCTTTTTGAGCGGTGTGGTGCTTTCATTGGTTCCGGAGATTGGGATTGTGGCGTTTGGGGCGGTTTTCGCGGTGTGTGTGTCCGTAGGGTGGATTCCATTTTGGGTGGATGGGTGGATAGTGAAGAAGAGTCGCGGCAGGTGATAGTGTAAAGGGGGAATAGGGCAAGTTTGTGGCGCGCAAAAAAAAGGCTGAGAACACCGGGGTATTCTCAGCCTGAGATTTTTCGATAATCGTGTTGTGGTTATGCTATTGCTCGGAGGAGTCTGCGTCGATTTAGGATTATTCCGCCTATAGCCAATAAGGACATGGTCATGGGTTCGGGGACATAAACGTATTCGACTTCGGCGGAGATACTGCCGTTGGGGGTGCTGCCTTGATAGTAGCCATCGCTGCCTTGGAAGGTGGCGCCGGCGAGATAGTCGGCTTTGACGGTAATGGTGAAATTGCCGGAGCCTACATAGTCAGCCCATTCAGAGGAGGCAATAAAACCTGATTCCTCTTTGGTGATGGTACCGAAATCATGAAAGGCATAGTCAACGTCGAGGGTGGCGTCAAATCCGCATGGGTCGCCGATCGAAGCGTCAAGATTGAAATCTTGAGTTTGGATGATTCCGAAGTCACTTCCTTCGATTAGGCCTGTGCCAGTTCTTAGCAAGGAAGCGGTGCTGTTGAAGGTAACGAAGCCGCTGGTAATTTTAGCGGTGGCGACGGCAGAGGTTACAGAATCGTTGTCCATCGCGACAGTAGCGTTGGAGAGGTCGAACTTGACGTGTACCCAAACGCTGAGCAGGTCGCCGATTGGGCCATTGAACTGAGGGAGGGTTAGTACGACGTTAGTTTGGTCGGGCAACACGTCGGAATCACTGCCTCCGGTGGTGGAAGAAGGGATAACAATGGCCTGAACGGTGCAGGCGGCGCAGAGAACAACCAGGGCAACAAAGACATTTTTCATAATTCTCATCTCCGTGAAAGGGGTCTCTCAAGACTCTCACTTTGCTCCGCAAACACACACAAACCGCGGAGAAACAACAATACTACAATATACGACTATTTTGGATCGAGGTCAATGACAAATTGCGAGTGAAAAGGTAATGGCGGCCTGGGGTTGTTTTGAGTGGGAGGGGGGAATTTTCTGTAAAGTGTTGATTTGTAGTTGTTTATGTAAAGGCTTGTGATTTTGTTGTTTGGCTTGTTTTTGGGTGATTTTGTGGGGATATGGGGGGTTCTTGCTGGTTGGCGGATGGTCTCAGTGTGCGTGGGAGGTCCAGAGTGGGGATTGGGTGGTATTTTGGGCAGTTTTTGATGATAAGTTAGTTTTTGGGGTTGATTTAAGAAAAAAAAAGGCCGATTGAGCCATTAGGAGGTTTTGAAGGTGCTTTTTGTTGAAATCTGTTATTGAGATTCTAGGGGGCGTTTAGGGAAGGAGTTGACGGAGTTTTTTGCAATGGCTATACTACTTTTATAGTATCTGCCCTTCGTATGGAGGAATAAGCGGAGTATCTCGCTGTGTTGTTATTTGCGTTACTGTGTGTGCAGCAATGTTGTTTTGGATTAGGCACAGTCGCGGAAGATATTGGTTGGTTGCGTTGTGAGCTTGGATAATGAATGAACGCCAGGGAAAATTAAGTAAATCCGCTGAATTGCCAATTGAACCGGCAGACCACAGTAGAATAATCATTGATATTTCCATGGATGGTTTTTGCCGGGTTGGACTTGACGGCAAGCTGCTGGAGGTTAATCGTGCGCTTTGCGATATAACCGGCTATTCCAGAGAAGAATTGCTCAGGATGAATGGTGCGGATCTCGATGCTGTTAAGACTATGGAAGAAGTCTCGGAGATAATGGACAAAATAGTCAAACAAGGCTATGACCGTCTCGAGTCAAAACATCGCCGTAAGGATGGAACCATAATAGATGTTGAAGTCAGTATTCAATATTGCAACTCTGGTGATGATGAGTTTTTCTTTGCTTTTATACGGGACATTACGCATCTCAAGCGGTCGATGGACAAAGTGCGTAAAAGTGAAGAAGTGTATAGAAACCTTTGCAACAATATTCCCGGGATGGTTTACAGAGGTCTGCCGGGCTGGTTAGCAGATATCAAATCCAACAGTGAAGAGATTTGTGGATATTCTCCGGAAGAACTCAACTCTAACAAAGTGAATTGGCTCGATATTATACACCCTGATGACCGAGAAAGGGTCGGCCTTGAAGCTCTCCAAATGAACGAGAAACCTTGTGCAATGGTACAGGAATATAGGATTATCGCTAAAGACCAGAGCGTTCGCTGGGTTGAGGACCACAAAGCGTCCACCTTCACTGATGGTGGGGTTTTCGATGGAGTTGACGGGGTTGTATTTGACGTGACGTCTCGCAAGAAAGACGAAGAAAACTTGCGCAGTAGCATCTATGCGATGGATAATTGCGGCGGCGGTTTAGCGATCCTCAATATGGACGGTATTATTCAGTATGTAAATGGAGCCTTTGCCCAAATGCATGGTTATACGACAGATGAAATGCTGGGGGATCATATGTCGAATTATCATCTTCCCGAACACATAGAAGAAGTGCGGGCAGCCATCGATCAAGTAGTGACGACTGGTTATTTTGAAGGCGAACTCTGGCATGCGCGACGCGACGGCGGCGCATTTCCGGGTTACATGACCAGTACGCTTGTGGAGGATGATCTAGGCAACGCTACCGGTATTATAGGTACGCTGCAAGATATTACCGAGCGTAAGATGGTTGAAGATGAGCTCAAGGCCAGCGAAGCTAGGTTTCATATTTTGTCGGATGTCGCGGTTGAAGGGATCGTGATTCATGAAGACGAAAATATACTGGATATCAACAAGCGTTATACGGAGATGTTCGGCTATAATGTGGATGAGCTTAGAGCGGTGGGCATAGTTGGCACAGTTATACCGGAATACCGTGAAAGGCTGGCGAACAATATCGCTTCGGGTTATGAAGGCGTCTATGAAGTTATTGCTCTGCGCAAAGATGGCACAACTTTTCCGGTCGAAGTTCAGGTCAAGCAGCTGCAGTTGAATGGCCGTACGATTCGGGTTGGAAGTATTCGTGACATTAGTGTTCGCAAACAACTGGAAACGGAACGTGCGATATATAAGGAAGACCTTTTGCAGGCACAAAGGCACGCTTATCTTGGTTGCATGGGTGCGATAGTTGCGCATGAGCTTAATCAGCCATTGACGAAGCTTAATATATTGTTGGACCGAGCGGTGGAGGAGCTTGAGAATTCGGGGGTTTGTACGAAGGCTTTGGTTAATGTGAAGGATGGACTTTCTGAAGCGAAAAACGCGAAAGCGATAATTCAGCAATTTCGCCGATATTCTCGCGACTCTGTTTTGCGAGGCTATAGTAAGGTTAATGTTGGTGTTATAGCGGAGCGGATTGTGGGGGTATTGTCCGAGCGAGCCAAAGAGGCCAACATACATATATCGATGGATGGCCTTGACGATCTACCTGAAATCGATGCCAACACAAAAGCTTTGGAGCAGGTTTTTCTGAATCTTATTCAGAACGCTATACAGGCGATTGATGACCGGGGGGTTCACAGACTTGACATTACGGGGAAATATGCTGATGGTTATATTGAATTGTGTTTCGCTGATGATTGCCGTGGTATCGCGTCTGAGAACCTGGACAAAATATTCGATCCTTTTTTCAGCACGAAAACAGAAGACGGGGGTATGGGTTTGGGGCTGGACATTGTGCAGCAGATTCTAATGAGTTTTGGAGGCCAGATTGGTGTAAAAAGCAAGCTGGGGACAGGGACGACTTTTCATGTAACGTTACCCGTAAATGATTTCACAGAGAGCTTGGGATAACATGAAAGCGATGACGAGAAGATATGATGTGTTTTTTGTTGATGACGATGCTGGGATTCGGCGTTTGATTTCCGAGGAGCTGGAAGAGATAAACTGTGCTGTGAGTTGCTTTGCGAACGGATCGGACTGTCTTGAGCGGTTGGGTAAAGAGAACTGCAATCTACTGATTACAGATGTTAAGATGCCGGGCATGGATGGTTTGGAATTGATTAGAAGAGCGCGACGAGTTGTGCCGTGGATTCCAGCCATGGTGATAACGGGATTCGGGGATGTTCCGATGGCTGTTAGAGCGATCAAGTTAGGCGCGGTGGATTTTATTGAGAAGCCTTTGGATCGATATGAATTTCTGTACAAGGTGAAAACAATTCTCAGCCAGAATGATTTTGCTGATGTTCCAGCCGGTCAGAATCTGACCAAGACGGAGAAGAAAATACTAAAACTCATTCTTGCGGGTAAGAGTAACAAAGACATAGCTCACATATTGGATCGGGCGATTCGTACTGTAGAGCTGCACCGTCATCATATAATGCAAAAGTTCAAGGCGGACAATGTTGTTGACCTAGTGAGGAAGTCGGCGGGTATGGATTTGAGCGATATTGACTAGCTGCCTGTAAGTTATTGTATAGAAATGAAAAAGCCCTTTAATTCCGCCTTTTGAAAGTAGAGAGTAGTAAGTAGATCGCAGTAGAAAAACTATCACCCGCCCCCCCCTTAATCGGCGCCAGCCAATTTTGCTCTACTTTCTACTATCTACATCTACTGCTCTGATTTTTTCCTCCGGAAAAAATCGGGGCGACAGGACTTGAACCTGCGACCTCGTGACCCCCAGTCACGCGCGCTAGCCAAACTGCGCCACGCCCCGTTTTTAGTTTGTCATTTAGATGACAGACATATTATTGTACCACAGAAGCGGTTGGGGTCAATGGATGGGTGGAGAAATAATCTGAGGGAAGTGTTTTTGTTGAGGCTGCGGCCTGCCGGCGGATGTAAATGATTGAAATTAAAGCGTTTATGATTGTAAATGAGGTGGGTGGTGGTTTGTTTTGCTGTTGTGGTGTTTGTTGGGCTGGGGTTCTGTTGGGTTGGAAATGGTTTGCGGTAAATTTTTGATGGAGATTGGTGGGGGTAGTGATGTGGTGCGGGGGAGTTTGCGGGGGAAAAAGTCTCTAACGTTGCGGATTTGATGTTGTCGTTTCATGTGATTGGTGTGTTGGCAATGAACGGTTGTATTTTAGGGGATTTGTGACAAGGTTCAGGACATCGCTAACCCGAAAATGGGCCAGGACATCGATAACCCTTGTTTTTTATCAGGGCAATGTATGCTGCAA
>JAFGKT010000035.1 GCA_016928435.1 Sedimentisphaerales bacterium
CGCAACCGAGGCGTCAGAGATTTTTTTTGACAGGATGACAGGATTAACAAGATTTTCTGCCAGGGGCGTGACGGTGGATTGAATTTATCAGGTTGACCTTTGAAGAAACAAACGCCAATGAAGCAGCTCTATTCTGGTAGAAAATAGGCGAAAAGGAACGCCAAGTTGGGCAGTTTGGTTTTGGGGCATAAGTTTTTGATTAACAGGATGTTGACCAACGCAGCAAATGGAAAACGCACATCAAAAACAAGAAGTTATGGGATAGTATTACGAATAAAGGCATTATTGGGGTTCATTGGTGGTTGCGAGAGCATAACGGTTACGAATTATTTTTATTATATATAGTGCATAAAATGAAGCGATAGCGCCATGGAGGGCTCCGGCATTGAGTTTGACTGATGAGTTATTGATGGGTATGACTGGGCCGCAATGTGACGCGGTGAGGCATGTTGACGGTCCGCTGTTGGTTTTGGCAGGTCCGGGCAGCGGCAAGACTCGGGTAATAACGCATCGTGTGGCGTATTTGATAAGCCAGGGTGTTGCTCCATGGCACATTTTGGCGATTACGTTCACGAACAAGGCGGCGGCTGAGATGCGTGAGCGGATAGAGGCTATGGGCCTTCCGGGTGGTACTACGGTTTGTACTTTTCACGCGTTGGCGGTGCGGTTGCTGCGTGAGTTCGCGGAGGAGGCGGGGCTTGATCGCAACTTCAGTATTTATGATGACTCTGACCAAAAAGCTGCGATGCGTCAGGCGTTAGAGGCTGCGGAGTTAGACAGCAAGAGCAATCCGCCTGGCAGGCTGTTGGCGCGGATAAGTGGGTACAAGAATAATTTGCAGACTGCTGATCAGGTGGCTGAGCAAGCGGGGGATTTTTTCAATAAGACTATCGCCAAGGCTTATCGCGCGTACCAAGCGCATTTGGATAAAAACAACGCGGTTGACTTTGATGATTTGCTGATGAAGTTGGCGCTGCTGCTGCGTGATCATCCGGAGATTCGTGAGCGGCTGAACGACCGGTATCGTTATGTGCTGGTGGATGAGTATCAGGACACGAACCAGTGCCAATATCAGATAGCGCGGGGTTTGAGTTTGAGCCATAGTAACTTGTGCGTGACGGGTGATCCGGACCAATCGATTTACTCGTGGCGAGGAGCGGACATAGGAAATATTTTGGCGTTTGAGGAAGATTATCCTAACGCGACGGTGGTGCGTCTGGAGGAGAACTTTCGCAGTACGCCTGAGATTTTGAAGATCGCGGATGAACTGATTCAGGGCAACAGCGAGCGTAAAGAGAAGCGTTTGTTTACGAGTAAGGAGTCTGGACCTCCGCCGCAATTGGTGGAGTTTGACAGTGAATACAAAGAAGCGTTGGGGGTGGCGACGTGGATTAGGCAGTTGCGTGAAAGCGGGCGGGAATATCGCGATATAGCGGTGTTCTATAGAGTGAATTCGATGAGCCGAGTGTTAGAGGAAGCGATGCGGCGGCTTGGTGTGCCTTATCAGATCGTGCGCGGGGTGGAGTTTTTTCAACGCAAGGAAATCAAGGATATGGTGGCGTATTTGCGGTTTTTGGCGAATCCATCAGATCAGGTTTCGCTAAGGCGGATTATCAATACGCCTACGCGTGGTATTGGAGCGACGACGGTGGAGCGGTTGTTCGCGGAGAGCGCGATGAGCGGACGTGATATTTCTGAGGTTTTGTCGGGGATTGAGGGGTTGCAGAGTTTGGGCGCGGCGGCAAAGATCAAGATAAAGAAGTTTATGGAGTTGATTGCGCAGTTGCGGGGGAATTTGGAAGGGCCCGTTGAGGATATTGTGCGGATGGTGTTTGAAGAGACTGACTACGCGAAGCATTTGGGTAAGGAACGCAGTGAAGACCCGTTGCAGAACGTGGAGGAGTTGATAAATTCGGCGGCGCGTTACGATGAAGAAGCTGAGGAGCCATCACTGGTGGATTATTTGCAGCAGATAGCTTTGGTTAGTGACAGTGACGCTTATGACTCAGAGGCGGGTTGTGTTTCGTTGATGACTCTGCACGCGGCGAAGGGGTTGGAGTTTCCGGTGGCGGTGATAGTAGGTGTGGAGAACGGGTTGATACCGCATAGTCGAGTTGGGGACAGCGATCGAGACCTGGAAGAGGAGCGACGGTTGTTGTTTGTTGGTATTACGCGGGCGAAGCAGCAATTGTTGTTGAGTTATGCGCGGAACCGTACGATTAACGGGATGTCGATGGCGACGATTCGTTCGCCTTTTGTGCGTGAGATGCCTAGCGTGATAGATGAGAGTTTCGCTGGTTACCGCGATAAGGACTTAGCCACGAACAATGACAGCGATGATGATTGGGATGATGATCCATATGCTTATGATGACGATCCTTATACAATGTTTCGCGCGGGGCAGTTGGTGCGGCATCCGAAGTTGGGGGTGGGGCGGATTCAGGAAGTGATATCGCTGCGTGAGAACAGTAAGGTCGTGGTGCAGTTTACGACGGGCGGGCGCAAAACGCTGGTGCTGAAATACGCGAATCTGGAAAAGTTGGATTACGCGGATTAGAACCGCGAATGGACACGAATTTTCGCGAATAAGATAGCTGCCGGGGGCGGGGCTAGGGTATAGGGGGTTTTAGTCGGCAGTGCAATGGGGGCGGAGCGTCAGGGAGTTTTTAACCGCGAAAAACGCGAAAGGCGCGAAAAAGAAGAGAACCACTAATGGACACGAATTTTCGCGAATAAGATAGCTGCCAGGGGCGGGTATTAGGGACAGGGGGATTAGTTGGTGAGCGCAATTAGGTAGATTGGTCAGGGAATAGGAACCACGAAACAGCCAAAGGGGCATTTGAGAAATGTTATGCTAGTAGGTCGGCTTCACCGGCGGAGCAGACTAGTAGGGTTGTGGGGAGTTGGTCGAGGATTGCTTCGAAGGTGTCTTGGAAGAGTCTTGGGGCTTGTTCTTTGGGGGTATTGAAGCCGAGGATGACTAGGGACGCGTTGGCGGAATGGCGGTGGACGACGCCTTGGAAAGGGTCTTCGGAGACGATGATTTGTACTTCGGCGTTGACTCTGGCGTCGTTGACTAGTTCGGTGAGTGCTTCGGCGGCGGGTTGTCGGCCTTGTTCGTTTTCGATTAGTCGTAGGAGGCGTATTTTGGCGTCGGACCATTCGTAGTTTAAGGTTATTAGGTGGGCGAGTAGTACCATAAGGAAGCCGTTTTCTCGGCCTCGCCACCAGATGTCAATCCGGCGGTTTAGGCGGTTGGTAGGTAAGCCTTTGTCGTTGACGAGAACGAGGTTTAGTCCCAGCAGGCGGATGGTGTGGAAATGCTCAACGAGAGAGGTGAATCGCTGGGAATCAGAGGACCATCCGAGCATAACGATGTTGGGTTGGAGCGGGCCGACGGGGTGGCCTTGCAGGAGGACGGAGAGTCCTTCGTCGAGGTCGGGCGAAATGACGACGGTTGACAGGGCTTGGAACTGGTTTTCTTCTAGGAAGTCGTTGAGTTGATCGACAGCGGTTTGTCTTAATTGGGCGCGTTCGGCGAGTTCGCCGACGATGACGCGTGCGAGGATTACGAGTCCTCGTTCTTGGCCTATCCAAAGGGCGTGCATAGCGATGGTGCGACGTGCTTCGGGGCTTCCTACGAGGACGAGAACGGTTGGTCGCCAGTTTTTGGCGGTTATTGGCATTCGGGCGAGTCGGAGGATGTTTTGTTTTAGGCCCGAATAGAAGAATCCCCACCGGGCATCGCCGAACCGTACCTTTAGGACTCGACGGCGGAGATAGACATAGAGCACGGCTAGGACGGCTGCGGCGACAATGGCGGCAACGATGTTGATTAGGAAGGCGGTGGTGGCACAGCCGACGGCGCCGAGCAGGGCGAATGACCAGTGGCAGTATTTGAAGCGGGGTCTGAAGGAGGGGTTGTTGGCGACGGATTCGATGAAGGCTGCGAGGTTGATCATGCCGTAGGTGTAGAGGAAGAACATAGCGACGACGGCAGCGAGTAGGTCGAAGGCGCCGCCTTGGAAATCTTTACCAGCCCAGAAGATGATGGCTACGGTCATGATGAATGTAAGGAGCAGGGCTCGGTGGGGCTCATCGCCTTGTTTGGATCCGCGGGCGAAGAAGTTGAGTGGGCGGAGGATTTTGTCGCGGGCGATGGCTTGTAGGACTCGGGGCGCGCCTAGGAAGGAGCCGAGAGCGCTGGAGAAGGTTGCAGCGAAGACACCGGCGACAACGAGGAATCCGGCGCCGAATAGAGCTTGGTTACAGAAGTTTTCGAAGGAGTTGTTGAGGAGTTGTGAGCGGGTTTGGGCGCCGCCGATAAGGAGTATTTGTGAAGCGTAGATTAGGAAGCCGACGACGACGGCAGCCATGGTGCCACGGGGAATGGATCGGCCTGGTTTTTTTAGGTCGCCTGACATGTTGACGCCGGCCATGATTCCGGTGACGGCGGGGAAGAATATGGCGAACACGGTCCAAAAGCTGAGGGTGCGATCGGTATGCTGGGCGGAGAAGTTTTGGATGAAGTTTTCGGTTTGGAAATTCATGGCTGCGCCGCCGAGCAGGGCCAGGACGGATAAGCCTAGTATTGCCATGATTAGGTATTGAGTTTTGACGGCCCATTTGGCACCGATATAAGAGATGACAAAGAGTAGGACGGTGAGGATGAGGGCGACGGTTTGGAAGTTTCCCATCATGGATGGGAAGGTTCGCACGAGGGCTTCGGTGAAACCTAAGATGTAGAATGGTACGGAGATGGCTTGGGCGACGAATAGCGCCAGGCCGATGGTTGCTCCGAATTCCGGTCCGAGTGAGCGGGAGATCAGGAAGTATGCGCCGCCTCCGGCTACGGGGGTATTGGTGGAGACAGCGGATATGGAAAGGGAAGTTAGAGAGGTTATGCTTTTGGCCATAACGAGGATGATTAGCAGCTGCATGACGCCGGCCTGTCCGGTGAGGAAGCCTGTGCGCATGAACATTATGACGCCGAGGATGGTGAGTATCGATGGGGTGAAGACGCCGCCGAAGGTTCCGAGTTGGTTGGAGCGGGTTGGCTGCGGTTTTTCTTTTGGAGTGTTCATTTGAGTATGTTTTTCCATCGCGGTGAAATTGATATCAGTCGCAGATACAGCATGGCTAGCTCTAGATACATCCTCGGCGTATCTTAACACAATTTGTTGTGGTTTTCCATATTCAAGTTTTGGGGAAAAAAGGCGTGACATGGGTGGTCTCATTGTTACAATCAACGGTCTAATCGCAGCTCACAGAAAACGGTTTTGTATTGGAGTTGGTCATATGACTACAAAGAAGACGAGTGTCGATGTTTTCGCTCAGATTGCGGCTGAGACGCCGAGCGTAGAGGTCCGTCGGGCGGTATTGGTCGAGCCGCGGCCGGTGGATTTGCCGGCGCGGAGGCTTGCGAGCAGTAAATCGAATCCGCGAGCGGCATTCAAACCTCCACGGAAAGTTGATACGGCTGTGAAGTTGGATCGCGAGTTGGAGAGGATGCGGAAATCGCACGCGAAGTTTGAACAGGACCTGGCTGGTAAACTAGCACAGAAACGTACAGCGATACAGTTGAAGGATTTCCAGTGGCGTTTGCAGACGGAAGCGGATTTGGCGGATGGGAATTTACCTTTGCAAGGTAAGGGTCGTTGGCAGAAGGTGACGATTCCGCATTACGGCGAGCCTTTGGGCAGGGCGGTTACGTATTATCGCAGTGTGTTCGATCTGACGGCGGGGATGTTGAGAAAGGGCGCGGTGTTCGCGTGTTTTCAAGGGGTGGATTACAAGGCTCATGTGTTTGTGAATAACGCTTATGTGGGTTCGCACGAAGGGTTTTTCTCGCCTTTTGAGTTTGATATTACCGGTGCAGCGCGGCTGGGTCGCAATACGATTTTGATCAAGGTGGAAAACGACGCGATCTGTATGGGTAACACTTCCTGGAGCGATGAGGGCTACAAGTATGAGGGGGACAAGATATACGCGGCGACGGGTTTGGGTTATGACGATCCGGAGGTTGGTTGGCACCATTGTCCGCCTGGTATGGGGATATATCAGGATGTGACGATCGAGTCGCGAGCGTCGGTCCATGTGCATGATCTTTTTGTGAGGCCTATGGACGATTTGCAACATGCTGAGGTAATGGTTGAATTGTATAGCTGCTCGGCGTATCGGCAGTGGGCGGCGTTGGAGTATTCGATTTACGGGCAGAATTTCAAGCAGACGGTTTGTCGGGATCAGCGATACGAGATTTGCGCGGTTCCGGGGAACGAGGATGCATTGCGTGCGAACCCTTTGGGGTCTGGCCGTAACGACATAAGTTTTAAGATTCGGATACCGAATGTGCGGGTTTGGTCGGGTGATACGCCTTGGCTGTATCAATTGCAGGTTAAGGTGCTGGACGCGGGGGGTAAGGTGCTGGATACGGCGAAGCGGCAGTTCGGTATGCGTGTTTTCAGTATGGATACGAAGAATAATCCAAAGGGGCGGTTCTTTTTGAACCATGAGGAGATTCGTTTGCGGGGGGCGAATACGATGGGGCATATGCAGCAATGCGTGGCGAAGCGTGATTGGAAGCAGTTGCGGGATGATATACTGCTGGCGAAGTTGTGTAATATGAACTTTTTTCGACTGACGCAACGGCCGGTTCAGCGAGAGATATACGAGTATTGTGATCGATTGGGTATGATGACGCAGAGCGATCTGCCTTTGTTTGGTTGTTTGCGTAAGACGCAGTTTTGCGAGGGTGTGCGTCAAGCTGAGGAGATGGAGCGTTTAGTGCGTTCGCATCCGTGCAATATTATGGTGTCGTATATTAATGAGCCGTTTCCGAACGCCTTCAATAAGCCGCATCGTTATTTGAACCGGGTTGAAATGGAGGAGTTTTTTGAGGCGGCATCTTGCGCGGTGCGTTTGGCGAATCCGGACAGGGTTATAAAGTATGTGGATGGTGATTATGATCCGCCTTCGAGGCTGTATCCGGATAACCATTGCTACAACGGATGGTATAACGGGCATGGATTGGATCTGGGTAAGCTGCACAAGGGGTATTGGCAGAAGGTTATGCCTGGTTGGCATTACGGTTGCGGCGAGTTCGGGTCGGAAGGTTTGGAATCTGTGGAGGTGATGCGGAAATATTATCCGAAGAGCTGGTTGCCTCAGTCTGCCAAAGCGGAGAAAACCTGGTCGCCAAGCAGTATTGTCAAGGCTCAGACGGGTAATTTTCACTATATGTGGTTCGAGACTCAAGACAAATTGGAGGATTGGGTGCGGGTAAGCCAAGAGCATCAGGCTTGGATAACGAAGCTGATGACCGAGGCGTTTAGACGGGACAGCCGTTTGAACAGCCAAGCGATCCATTTGTTTATCGATGCTTTTCCCTCGGGTTGGATGAAGACGATAATGGATGTTGAGCGGCGGCCTAAGAAGGCCTATTTTGTTTATCGAGAGGCTTTGAGTCCTTTGTTGGTGAGTTTGCGGACGGACAGATACGCGTTTGTGAGCGATGAGGGTTTTGATGTTGAAGCGTGGGTGTGTAATGATCGCAACGACGTGCCGGCCGGTGCGACGCTTCGTTATCAATGGGAAATGAACGGCAAGGTGCTGTTCGCTCAGAAGGCGCGGGCGGAGGTGCCGATCAACGGCAGCGCGTTCCAAGGCCATATTCGGATAAAAGCTCCCTCTGTCGAGAAGCGTTCTAAGCTGACGGTTCGTTTGGCGCTTACGGATCGGGCGGGAACGGTTCTCAATGACAATTCGTTGGATATTGAGATATTTCCTAAGCCGGCGCGGGTGAAGAAGCAGCGGGTTTATGTAATTGGCAGCAAGCGAGGCAAGGCGGCGCAATTGGCGGGGGAATTGGATTTGGACGCGGTTTACAGCGGTCCGATCGGTGTCGGCGATGTGGTGTTGGTTGATGATTTCAAACGTTATAGCAAGGTTCGGAGCAAAATCGACACGGCTGTGAAGTCTGGGGCGCGGCTGGTATTCTTGGAGCTGCCGGCGGGTGAATATCGTATTGGCGGAGACAAGTTGGAAATCAACAATTGCGGTATGGGTGATGGTTTCCACTTTGTGTCGCGGCGTACGGGGCATGAACTGGCGGCGGGGATGGAGCCGAACGATTTTCGTTTCTGGTATGATTCGGCGCAAGGATATGTAACGCCTTTGGTGCATAGTATATTCAGCCATGATAATTGGCGGGCGATTCTGACCAGTGGTGCCGGTGTGTGGGGCGGACAATGGGGGCCGGCCTTGGCGGCGGCGGAAAAGCGTTTTGGTCAAGGTCAAGTGATTGTTTGTCAAGTTGCCTTAGGCAACCGTACCCGGAGTAACCCAACAGCGGCGATTTTTGCGCGACGACTGCTGACGCGATAGAAGATTGATTTTTGGTAAGCGTTCACAGTGAAGCGAAGGGACGAATCGCCGGGGATAGATTGACCGATTGTCGTCGGTCGGGAAATGACGCTTCCGGTAGGGGCTGCCACAATGAAAGCGGTCGGTCAGAGAATTATTAACCACGAAAGAGCGCGAAAAGACGCGAAAGATAAATACGAATGGATACGAGATATTGGTGAAGAATTCCGGCGGTGCGAGCCGCATGGGCAGATATTACGCTTAGGACTCTGATTTGGGGGTGGGCAGGAATTGCAGATGGTTTGAAGTTAGGTTGACTTAACACCGGCTTGCGGATAGGATGTTGTGTTGAGGTTTTGTTAGCGTTTTTTTGAGTTGGTTTAGGTATGGGGGTGTCGGGTCTGATTTGCGGAGTTAGAGAATGGCATCATCGCGCAAGAGCAGTTTGTGGCGTGCTATCCTTACGCATACTATTATTCCCGCTGGTTTGACGATAGCGATATTGATCGGCGCGGTGGTGTTTCTGATTGTCCCGACGTTCGAGCAGAGCCTCATGGACGCCAAGCGTGAAACGGTTATGGAGTTAACGAATAGCGTTTGCGCGGGTCTGAACGAGTATCAGAGGCATGTTGAAGATGGGAGCTTGCCGCTAGAACAAGCTCAGCGAGAGGCCATGGGTCACATTCGCGCTTTGCGTTACGGTCCTGACAGAAAGAGTTATTTCTGGGTCAACGATGTAAACGCGGTAATGCTGATGCATCCCTATCGGAGTGACTTGGAGAATGAGGACATAACGGACCTGACTGATCCAATGGGTCGCAGGTTGTTTGACGAGTTCAGCCGGGCGGTAGATAACGAGAGCGGGGGTGGTTTTGCGGAATACCTTTGGCAGTGGCAGGACGATCCTGGACGGGTGGTGCCGAAAGTTTCGTATATACGCTTTTCGAGCCTTGGGGCTGGATGATTGGCACAGGTTTATATACAGACGATGTCAAAGCGAAGATCGCGGATATCAGTCGTGGTTTGAACCATGGTATCGCGGTGATTGTCGCGATCATGGTGGCCATTTCGCTTTATATCGCTTGGCATGGCACTGTTGCTGAGCGACAGCGATCCCAAGCTGAGGAAGCTCTTCGTCGGAGCGAAACGCGTTATCGTTCGTTGACGGAAAACATTCCGGACATAATCGCTCGTGTGGATATTGATTGCCGGGTTTTGTATGTTAATGCTGCGGTCGAGCCGGTTTTGGGGATGGCGAGTAGTGATATCATAGGCAAGACCATTCGCGAAGTTGGTGTTGACGATGGCACTTGTGAATTTGCCGAAAAGAGTGTTCGTTGTGTTTTTGAAACGGGCAATTCTACCGAGGCTGAATTTGAGTATCCCGGAGTGAATGGGCCGATAATTTTCTATTGGACTTTAGTTCCCGAAACTGATGATCGAGGCGAGACCAAGAGTGTTTTGGTGACGTGTCGCGATATTACTGAGCATCGGCGTTCGGAAGAGAACTATCGTATGTTGTTTACGCGGATGCTGAGTGGTTTCGCTTTGCATGAGATTGTGCGTGATGGTTCGGGTAAGCCGATCGACTATCGTTTTTTGGCGGTTAATCCCGCGTTTGAATCGATGCTGCACATGTCCGCGGACAGTGTTGTCGGTCGCACCTTGCGAGAGGTTATGCCGGGTGTGGAAGGTTATTGGATCGAGACATACGGGCAGATAGCGACGACGGGTGATCCTTGTCATTTTGAGCATTATTCGAGTGAGCTGGGCAAGCATTTTGAGGTGGTGGCGTTTCCAGTTAAACCGGGTCAATTCGCGTGTATATTCGCGGATATCACGGATCGCCACCGATCTGAACAAGAGCTAGAACGTTTATTAAAGGCTATCTCTGCGAAAAACGAGGAGTTGGAGAGTATCATTTATGTCGCTTCTCACGATTTACGGTCGCCTTTAGTGAATATTGAAGGCTACAGCCGTGAGGTGGAATCCAGTTTTGATGAGTTAAAAGAGATATTACGGGATGTTGAAGTTAATTGCGGCTTGCGGGAGCAGCTAAGGGTTTTGTTGGAGGAAGATATTCCGCAATCGTTGGATTTTATTACGAGCAGTTCAAGTCGCATGGATGTGTTATTGCGTGGTCTGCTGCGTCTCAGCCGTGTCGGGCGGGAATCTCTAAAGATCAAGCGTTTGGATATGAATGGTATTCTTCGTGATGTTAAGCACGATATGCAGTATCAGATACGGGAATCGGGCGCGGAGGTTGAAATCGGCGTTCTTCCTGACTGCATGGCTGACGTTAGTCAGGTTCGTCAGGTGTTTACGAATCTTTTGGACAACGCGATCAAGTATCTTGACGATGATCGCAAGGGTGTTATACGAATATCTGGTGAGATTCAGGACGACATGGCGTTGTACTGTGTGGCTGATAACGGGATAGGGATAGCTGAGCCGTTCTTGACGAAGGTTTTTTCCGAATTTCACCGTTTAGCTCCCGATTCTCCGGTCAAAGGTGAAGGTTTGGGCTTGACGATTGTGCGGCGGATTGTAGAGCGGCTGGAGGGCAGGGTTTGGGTTGAATCTCAAGAAGGAGTGGGCAGCAGTTTTTATGTTATGCTGCCGTTGGCTGATCGTAAGTTCAGCTGAGAGCGGGGTTTTGTAAGTTTTTGAGAAAAAAGCAGTATATCTGTATTCCGTAGGGATTTTGGTGGTATAATTGATTGATATGAGATGTTGTTTTGGGGTCTGGTGTGGAGATGTTGATAATGGATGAAGTAGTAATTTTGATGGCGGAGGATGATGCTGGTCATGCGGAGTTGGTGAAGCGTAACTTGAAGAAATCCGGGATTAGTAACGAGATTTTACGTTTTGCCGACGGCGCTCAAGTGATCAATTTTCTTTTTCGTAAAGGTAATGGTCCGCACCGTGACGAAAACAAAGCGTATTTGCTGCTCTTGGATATTCGTATGCCGGGCTTGGATGGAATTGAAGTTTTGCGTACGGTTAAGAGCAGCGAGGAATTGAAGTCGATGCCTGTGATTATGCTTACGACTACCAATACTCCGGAGGAGGTTGAGCGTTGCCACAAGTTGGGGTGTAATAGTTATATTACCAAGCCTGTGGATTACACATCCTTCGTGGACGCGTTGCACAGCCTGGGCTTATTTTTGCGGGTGGTGACGATTCCCGGTCTCAAAGGCGGCAAATAGGGAAATAAGAGAAGCCGCGAAAAAGAAGAGAACCACTAATGGACTTAGGGCGGTCTGGCCGCAGCCAAAGGCTGTTAACCACGAAGTTCACGAAGGACATAGGGCGGTTGAACCGCAAGGAATTGGTCAGGGATATTTTACCATGAAGCTACTGAAGAAAAGAAGATAAGAATTTAGTTTGCCAAAGGCGGGGTCGGTGCTTAAATGGAAATTGATTGGCACTTGGGATATGAGACGCGATGGTTGACGACGGGGAGTGAACTTGAAGAAGATGAAGGTCATGAAGGCGGCTGAGCAGTGAAAGACGGGCAAGTTGACGGGCATGGCAACAAGGCATAAGTTGCGATCTAATAAGGCGATATATCCTTGCGACGAAATGATGACACATGAAAAACAAGAAGTTGGGGGATAGTAGTACGAAGATAAGAATTAGTTTGCCAAAGGCAGCTCGCATGACAGGAAGATGTTCAAGTGGCAAACGGCGTAAAAGTTGAAGACGGAAAGCGTCGGGCACGAAGTTGGTGAAGGAGACGAAGGGAAGATAAGGCGGGGAGCGGGAACCACGCAAAGATAATCAAGTGTGCGCCCGCGTTACGGGGGTAAAAAACGGGTGCAGAATTGACAAATGCGCGGAATTGAGAAGCGAATATAAGAGGATCGGTGGGACATAGGCGCGCGGGTGCAGTAGGTGTGCGTTAGAAGGCGGGGGGTGAGATGGGCAAAGATTTATCGAGAGCGCGCAGAGGTGGTAACTGAAAGAGAAGGCGTTCAAAAATGAACGGGAATTCAGCGTTTTTGATCAGAATTGATTAGAAATCGGCGAGTTTTTTTCAGAAATCACGCGGTTTTTTGGGGTGGCTGATTTAGCGCGGTTTGGTCGGTAGCAAAAGTGCGCGACGGGGAAAATTCACCGCGAAAGAACGCGAAAGAACGCAGAGAATATAATTGTTGCCAAAGGCGGGGCGGAGGCACAGGGATGTCAGTCGGGAGTACAATGGGGACGGGGCGTCAGGGAATTTTTAACCGCGAAAAACGCGAAAGACGCGAAAA
>JAFGKT010000003.1 GCA_016928435.1 Sedimentisphaerales bacterium
CTGGTGGTAAAAGGTGTTGTAGAGTAATTTGGCAATGAAAATAACGTTTTTTGTTGACGAATGGCGTGATGTCATAGATACCGGGTTTTGGGCGTCGTTTACACAGACGCAGTATATACGAAAAACTGAGATTGACAAGTATTTCGGGCATTGCGGGTTATCGGACGGGGCAAAACGGCCTCTGTGGGTCTTTTTAGTTAAGAAAAAGATTTTGCGGCTTATCTGGTAGGGTTTAAGGGTCGAAATTAAGAATATGGCTATGGTTTTGCTGTGCGCAGAATGACCGGGGATGTGAGAGATAGTGATGCAGAATACGCAATCGGATAGGATGACGGAACAGTTCTACAGAAGTATTGTGGACAGTATGTTTGACGCGGTTTTCGCGGTGGACAAGGATATACGGATTACGTATTGGAATAAGAGCTGCGAGCGGCTGAGCGGTTATTCAGCGGACGAGATGCTGGGGCAGTGTTTTTACAAGACGCCTTTGGGGCAAATAGAAGGCGGTGAAGATAATAGTGTGAGCGGTTCTCGGGGCGGTTTGCGGATTGCGGTGGAGACGGGGATGCCTGGTACTTGGAAAGGGTATATCCGACGGAAGACAGGGCAACAGATACCGATCGAGTCGCGGATTTCGCCAGTTTTTGATGAGAATCAAGAGGTGGTGGGCGCGGTGGAGGTTTTTCGCGATACGTCTTGCCAGGTGCTTTTGGAACAGGCTCATAGCCAGGCGTTGCGGACGGCGCGGCATGATGAGTTGACGGGGCTACTGAACCGGGCGGCGATTAGTCAATTGCTGAATACGGAGATTAAGCGAAGTAGAAGGTACAATCAGGTTTTTTCGCTGATAATGATGGATTTGGACCATTTTAAGAATGTGAATGATAAGTATGGGCATGATTCGGGGGATAAGTTGTTGCGAGCGATCGGGGCGCTTTTGCGGGATAATTTGCGGGAGCCGGACATGGCGGGCCGTTGGGGTGGTGAGGAGTTTCTGGTTCTGGCGCCGGGGTCGGAAGGATCTGGCGCGGAAAAATTGGCGGACCGTTTGCGAGAATGTGTGCTGGGGATATCGATACCGGAGATTCCGATAGCGGTGTCAGCGAGTTTTGGGGTGGCTCAGATAGCAGCGGAGCAAACGCAAGATGAATTGCTGTCGGTGGTGGACAAGGCTTTGTACCTGGCGAAGGAAACAGGGCGAAACCGGGTGGTGCTGGGGTGCGGGTGAGAGTGGTGAGGGTGGCGAGGGTGGCGATTTAAACGATTTGCCATAAGACATTTATGTAAAACAACGGTCTGGCGGAAACATCAATATTTGGGGCAGTCAGGAACCACGCGGGTAACGATTTGAACAAAAATTTCAAAGTTACCCACCCTACCAAGTAAAGTGGTAAATTTTTCTTTGACAGGTGGGGTGTTGGGCGATATAAAACATGGCTTGTCAGACCAAGGCCCCTTCGTCTAGCCAGGTCTAGGACACAGGGTTTTCATCCCTGCAACACGGGTTCGAATCCCGTAGGGGTCATTGAAATTGGGCCGTGAGCCAGAAATGGTTCGCGGCCTTTTTTTTAGGCATGTGGGGGTTGGGGAATGAGAGACAGGGGATGTTTAACAGTGATTTGGATGCTTGCAAAAGTGGTGAAATTGGGGCATAATGTGGGTTTGTACGCTGCGTGGGGGTGGCGGTGTTAGTTTTCGTATCTATTTGTAGAACAATAATTAACGAGTTAAACGGGTTAGGTTTTTCGGAGATATTTAGATGTTTAAACAGGTGGATTCGACCTGCGATCATATTGGTTTGGAACATGGGGTACTGGATTGGTGGGAACAGGTTCGGGCGTTTGAGAAGCTGCGCGCGAAGAACGCGGGTAAGGAGACCTGGTCGTTTTTGGATGGGCCTATCACGGCGAATAATCCTATGGGGGTGCATCACGCTTGGGGGCGGACGCTGAAGGATTGTTTCCAGCGATATAACGCGATGCTGGGGCGGGAGCTGCGGTATCAGAACGGGTTCGACTGCCAGGGGCTATGGGTTGAGGTGGAAGTCGAGAAGGAGATGGGGTACGAGACGAAGGCGGACATTGAGCGGGCGGGGCTGGAAGACTTTATCAATCGCTGTAAGGCGCGGGTGGAGAAATACTCGGCAGTGCAGACGGAACAGTCGATCCGGTTGGGATATTGGATGGACTGGGATAATAGTTACTATACGATGAGCGACGAGAATAACTATACGATATGGTCGTTCTTGAAAAAGTGCCATGATCGGAAGTTGATATATAAGGGGTTGGACGCGATGCCTTGGTGTCCGCGTTGCGAAACGGGGATTTCGGAACAGGAACGGCGGGAAGGCTACAAGAATGTGGAAGACACAGCGGTGTTTGTGGCGTTTCCATTGAAGGGGCGGGCGAATGAGAATTTGCTGGTCTGGACGACGACGCCTTGGACGCTGGCGGCGAATGTGGCTTGCGCGGTGAACCCGGAATTGACATACGCGAAGGTGGAACAAGACGGGAAGATTTATTATCTGGCGGAGTCGCTGGTTGGGGTGATGAAGGAGAAGGGTGAGCATAAGATAATTGAGAAGATCAAGGGCAGCGAGATGGTGGGGTGGGAATATGAAGGGCCTTTCGATGAGCTGGAGATTGTGGGGCGGACATTTGACGAGGCGGGTTATACGCATCGAGTGATCGCTTGGGAAGAAGTGTCGGACAGTGACGGGGTGGGTATTGTGCATATAGCGCCGGGTTGCGGTAAAGAAGACTTTGACTTGGGTAAAGAGTTGAAGCTGCCGATCTTGATGCCGATCGACGAGGCGGGGGTTTATCATAAAGGTTACGGTTTTTTGACGGGGCAGTCGGCGAGTAAGGTGGCGGATGAGGTGTTGGCGAATCTGCGTGAGAAGGGGTTGTACTATAAGAAGGAACGTTATGCGCATGATTATCCGCATTGCTGGCGTTGCCATGAGCCGTTGCTGTTCAGGGCGGTGGATGAATGGTATATCAATATGTCGTGGCGGGATGAGATAAAGGAAGTGGTGCAGAAGATTCGGTGGATTCCGAGTTGGGGTCAAGACCAGGAAATGAACTGGTTGGAGAATATGCACGACTGGATGATTAGTAAG
This sequence comes from Sedimentisphaerales bacterium, assembly GCA_016928435.1. GTDB lineage: Bacteria > Planctomycetota > Phycisphaerae > Sedimentisphaerales > SM23-30 > JAFGKT01. The sequence continues at coordinate 3,122 of JAFGKT010000003.1, forward strand.
AAGCGTTTTTGGGGGTTGGCGCTGCCGATCTTTGAATGCGAGGGTGAAGATTGCGATTGGTTTGACGTGATCGGCGGGTATGAGGAGTTGAAGGAACGGGCAGTGGCAGGTTGGGAGCATTTTGAGGGTCAGTCGCCGCACCGTCCTTGGGTGGACGCTATTCGGATCAAGTGCGAGAAGTGCGGCGGGACGGCGAAGCGGATACCGGATGTGGGGAATCCTTGGCTGGACGCGGGGATCGTGCCTTATTCGACGGTGCGTTATGGAAGTGATAGAGAATATTGGAAGAAGTGGATGCCGGCGGATTTGGTTTTGGAGTGTTTTCCGGGGCAGTTTCGTAATTGGTTTTACGCACTACTGGCGATGAGCACGATGATGGAGCAGATGCCGCCCTTTAAGACACTGTTGGGGCACGCGTTGGTGCGGGACGAAGAAGGCAAAGAGATGCATAAGTCCACGGGCAACGCGATTTGGTTCGACGAAGCGGTGGAGAAGATGGGTGCGGATGTGATGCGTTGGTTGTATTGCGGTCAGAACGCGACGCACAATTTGAACTTTGGCTATCATGTGGGCGATCAGGTGAACCGTAAGGTGTTTAGCACTTGGTGGAATGTATATAGCTTTTTTGTGAATTACGCGCGGTTGGACGGGTTTGATCCGAAGCGCGAGGCGGTGCCTTACGATAAGCTGCAAGATATTGACCGATGGCTGTTGAGCAAACTGCAAGTTTTGATACGGACGGCGAACGACGCGTTGAGTAATTATGATACGCCTCGGCTGATTGACTGCGCGGAAGATTTTATCGAGCGTTTGAGTAATTGGTATGTGCGGCGGAACAGGCGGCGATACTGGCGGCCGAAGAGTGATTCGGATACGGATAAGCTGGCGGCATATCAGACGCTTTATAAGGTTCTGACGGAGATGTGCAAGATTTTGGCGCCGGTTGTGCCTTTTGTTTGTGAAGAGATGTATCAGAATTTAGTGCGTTCGTTCGATAGCGAGGCGCCGGAGAGTGTGCATCATTGCGACTATCCGCAATACGATGAGGCTTTGTGTGACGATAAGCTGGCGGAGCAAATGGATTTGGTGGCGGATGTGGTGTCTCGGGTACTGAGCATTCGTGAGACGAAGCAGTTGCGAGTACGGCAGCCATTGAAACGATTGATTGTGGCGGCGAAAGGGGAACAAGCGGAGGCGTTGGGTAAGTTTGAAGCGCATATTCTGGACGAATTGAATATCAAGGCGCTGGAGATGGCGGAGAATTTGGATGCTTATGTGAGCTATTCGGTCCAGTGTAATAACAAGACGATGGGTAAGAAGTTTGGCAAGGACATGCAGGTTTTGCGCCCTTTGATGGAGAAGCAGAACGCAGGGGCTATCGCTTCGGCGGTGAATGCTGGGAAGAATGTGACGTTGGAAGCGGATGAGGGAAGCTGGGAATTGGAGCCTGAGGATGTGGTTGTTGAGACGAGTTTCGCGGAGAACATTGTTGTTAGCGAAACGGACGAGCCGGTTCTAGCGGTTGATATCGAGATCACTGAAGAGCTGAAACGTGAAGGTTTGGCGCGGGATGTGGTGCGTCATATTCAGCAGTTGCGTAAGGACAGCGGTTTGGAGATTCAGGATCGGATCGCGGTTTGTTACAACAGCGAGGACGCGACTGTGCGAGCAGCGATCGCTGAACACGATGGTTATATTTGCCGAGAGACACTTTGCGACAAGCTGGATCACAGTGATTCGATGATTGAAAGCAAAGAAATCAAGATCGGCGGGGCGCAAATGAACTTGAGTCTTAGTAAGGTATAAGAGACAACGGCCGACGGGTTGGGGGGTTAATCGGGCGGTGATTTTTTGGAACCTAAAAAAAGGGCCATGGCGTAATTGCCACGGCCCTTATTGTTATTAGGTTATTGGGGAATTTGCCGCTGCTAGGCTTTTAAGCGTTTGCGAGCTGTTGTAAGGCCTACGCCGAGCGTGAGGATAAGCATCGTCGCTGGTTCAGGCACGTATGTGTAGGTGTCGGGCACAAGGAGGTGTCCCTGTTCGGCACCATCGTGAGCAGCAACTTGGGGATCTTCAGCGGCGAAACCGGAATTCCAAAGGGCGTTCTGAGATCCGCCTGCTTTTCCATCTTTGGAATAGAAATCGCCCCAAACCGGCATTCTGGTGGAATCAAAACTTAGTTGGAGTATAACGCCGTCGGTGTCATCGAATTTGATGCCATTAACAGTGCCAGGCATACCAGGATTGCCGTTTCCTTCGTCGTAAGAATCCAGCGAAATGGATCCATAACTGCCTTGGAGGGCGACGGGATTGAGCAGGTCTTCAATGGAGAAGGTTTCGGACACTTCAATGATGAAGTGGCTGATATCGTAATTGTACACACTAAAGGTATATTCATAGTGCCAAGTATTGTCTTGGTTGAGAGAAATAACCCAGCTAAGGCTTGGTGCAAACCAATCGGCATCGCCGGTATCATTGGCCCAAGCACCGGTACCATCAATTCCGGCACCTCCAAGAAGCTGGCCGGTGTAGATAAGGTCCGCCTTGGCGGCGGCGCCGAACAACAGCAAAAGCACAAAAAGAACCGAAATTTGTTTACTCATCTCTATATCCTTTCATTTTATAAACGCGACACAAGTGCCGGCACACACAGAAGCTCGCGCACTAGTCGCGATTACAATCGCAAAACTTTCATGGAATTGACGTAGGTACAGACGCTCTGTTTGAGGGCTACGTCAACACAAATATTTTATGGATTGATAAGTGAAGGATGCGTTCCCACCCACCGGGCCAAAGCATGGCTCGATTCTCTCACTCTCCTACTCTCGTCAATCTCTTTCTGTTACACCTTATGATTATGCATATGGGTGAGGGAGAAATCAACTTAATAACCCCGAATGGACCTACCTTTTTGTCGAGTTATCCCTAAGCTCAATTTTTTCAGGATGATATGGCGAAAAAAAATTTTCGGTTTTTGGCAGAAGTATTCGCGGGGCGCGAGCGTGGTCGCGTTTATTGGTAAGTATGGGTAATTTATATGGTTTAGATCGGGCACTCTGACTGGGCAAAGGAGGCAGCCAATGTGGGATTGGGGAGTTTTGGAGAGTAGTCAGACTCCGGCTGGTCGAACCGACGACTGGTGAAGGTCCGATAATTAAGAGAACCACGAATGGGCACGAAGATTCTCGAATAAGAATTTAGCTGCCAGGGGCTAGGCGATAGCACAGGGGGTATGGCGATGGCACAATTGGAGCGAGAGGTCAGGGAGGTTTTAACCGCGAAAAACGCGAAAGACGCGAAAATAAGAGAACCACTAATGGACACGAATAATCGCGAATAAGAATTAGCTGCCAGGGGCTAGGCGATGGGGCAGGGGGGTATGTTGATGGTACAATTGGGGCAAAAGGTCAGGGAGTTTTTAACCGCGAAAAACGCGAAAGACGCGAAAGTAAGAGAACCACGAATGGGCACGAAGATTCTCGAATGAGAATTAGCTGCCAGGGGCTAGGCGATAGCACAGGGGGTATGGCGATGGCACAATTGGAGCAAAGGGTCAGGGAGGTTTTAACCGCGAAAGACGCGAAAGATGCGAAAATAAGAGAACCACGAATGGACACGAATAATCGCGAATAAGAATTAGCTGCCAGGGGCTAGGCGATGGGGCAGGGGGATATGGCGATGTTATAATTGGAGCAAGAGGTCAGGGAATTCTTATCCGCAGAGATTACGCTGATTTTCGCAGATTTTAGATTGGCCGAGGGCGGGTTAGGTAGGTGAATTGGTTCGGGGGGTTAGCGGGATTGGTAGAACTCGGTTTGAGTTGGGGACCCCCAGGATGAACCTGGGGGCTAACGGTTATGGTTGGTGGGCATGGCCCAACCCTACCGGGCTAATTCGCGCAGCATTTGTAGATGTGTACATCATAGGCTGCGAAGTTGTCTGTCAGGGTGCTGCCGATGAAGTTTATGGATCGGCTCTCGTGGAGTACGTCGGCGGTATAAGTGCCGGCGGGTAAGCCGGTGAAGGTTAGTGTTACATTGTTGATGGCGCTGTTGGTATTGTTGACGGCAATTACGTAAACGCAGGATACGGTGTTTTCGACGATGGTGTGGTAGTCGTAGGTGATGTCGTTAACGCCGTGCCAAGTTGTGTCGCTGTCGTGATTGGATGTGATAGAGACGCTGCCGGCGGGCGACTCGAGGGCGGGTATTAGAGCTGATAGCTGGGCGGCGATGTCCACTACTTCCAAATAGTGGGCGGAGGTAATGTCGAAGAGTGAGTAGAAGATTATACCTCTGGCGCCGACAGTGATGGGTGCGAAGGTCATATAACGCTGTTCGTAGAAAGTGGGCTCGCGCCAAGTGCCGAGACCGCCGAACGCTTGTGCCACAAAAATAGGTGGGCCTTTGCCGGCTGACGCTGCCTGTTGCGCCATCAGCTTTGTTTCGCTGGCAACGAGATACATGGACGGGCAAGGCACAGGGTCGGTGGTGTTGACCGGATAACGGTCGAACATAGGGAAGTCCACATAGTTCATGTAACTACCAATGGAGGACATGCAGAATACGGCGGTGACGGGGTGGTCGGGATCAGCGGCTTTGACAGTGTTGTAGTTAGCGGCGAAGTCCAATAGGGATTGGGGATTGCCTCCGCCTATTGGTTCGTCGTATAGGTTCCAGTACCACAAAGCGGGTGAGTTTTCGTATTCGTTTATGAAGTCGGTCAGGGTTTGGCCTGAGCCGGATATGTATTGAATGACTCCTAGGCCGGTCGCGTAGGCGACGCTATGGAAGCCCATGCGAACACCATAGGGTACGGCGCAATTGAAGCCGTCGGTACTCAAGTTGGCTGCTTGCCAAGGAGCGATGCTGGTGTACCATCCGATTGGGAATGTTGTGGGAAGTGGTGTTGGCGCAGGATCGGGTGTGGGAATTTCGGGTATGGGGTCGGTGCCGTGGAGCCAGTTGGCAGCGATCAAAGCGAGGTCGGTGATATTGACGTAGCAGTCTTGGTTGAAGTCGGCGTCCAGGTAGCCGCAGAGTCCCAGGTAGAAGGACGCTCCCGCTAGGACTCGGCCTCGCAGGGGACCGGAGCTGTTGTAGGGGTAGGCGAAGGTTTCAACTTCGAGAGTGTGTGGGCCGACGCCGGTGATGGGGATATTGTATGCACCTGGGGCGCTGAAGGTTTGCACTACGGTGTTATCAACGCGGATGCAGCCTTCATCGACGGGGCCGGTTATTGTGATGGCGGCGGTTACGGAATCACCAGGAAGTCCAGCGGTGGCGGGGTCGAGATATGGCGCGGCGCGCCAAGCGAAACCATCTTGGACTACCGAATTGCCGGGGGTACACGGGCCGTCGGTAATCAGAAAGCCGTCGTAGGAATCTTCGTTGTATGTGCTTTGCGTGGACATGGTGATGTTGTGACCGCCGGCGGTCAGGCTGCCTAATGAGACGCCGGGCGACCAGGCGACAGGTGTTGAGGCGTAATTTCCTCCGGGGCCGGTGCCGGGCAGCGAAAGATCGGCTGGCAACGCACTATCGATTGAGATGTAAACGTGAGCGCGGTCGTCGAGGTAATAAGAGGCGTAGTAGGTGTAGAATGTGGCGTTATCCATGTCGGCGGGCACTACGAACGCGTTTTGGTCAAAGCTGTATGAGTCGTCATAGTCGCCGTTGAGGCATGACGCTGAATAGGGTGAGGATTGCCTGGAGCCGGAAATTGTGGTGGAGAATGGAGCGTTGAGGCTGTATCCGGTCATTGCCTGAGCGTTCTCAGATTCTATCCAGATAAAGTGGTGTGCGCCGTCGAGGCCTTGAATTTGGATTTGGCTGATGGGGAGGTCCGCTTGCGCTGTATGCACTAGTGACAAGGCTGCGCAAGCTATGATAGCAAGCACGAGGTGCCAATTGGTTTTTCTGTTATGTGCATCATTTGCGAGTTGCATTCACTTAGCTCCTTGGCTGTAATGTTGACATAAGCGGCGCGGTCTATTAGGCGTTTGGTTTGGCATACGCTTATGCGTTATGGGCAAGGTCCTTGCGGATCATCGCAATCGAGCCATTGGGCATTGAGGATGGACAGATCCAGCAGATTTACAATACAATCGTCGTTGGCGTCGCCTAGGGGGATTGGGTTAGTTTCGCTGCCGCATTGGCCCGGTACGCCGCTCAAGGAGAAGTTCGCTCCGGCATACCCCATTAGATGATACGATATACCGTCGGTCACATAGACCATGAGTTCGTAGTCGCCTGCTTCGGTGATTACGGAACCGCTGACAAAGTTTCGCCATTGGCCTCCGTCTTTGCGAATTCGGATTTCGTATTCTTCGGCAGTGCGATCATGGAAGACAATTACGGGCTTGGCGGCTGGGCCGATCAGAGGCGAGTCGGTGGACGAGGGGGAATACATGAAATATGGTCCCCATACATTGGGTCCGAAGGTTAATGTGCCGTTGGTCTGGTCGGCATTGGGGCCTTCGTAAAACAGTATCGCGTCATAACCCCGATCGCAGTAAACATCAGGATGTTCGAGCCTGATGATATGCGAAGTGCGAGACAGAGATCCCAAAGTTACGGGGTTTTCCATGTCCAGATGGCCCGGTACGTGCCAACCAGTAGTGGTGAAATTTACGATGTGTGTTCCCTGCGGCACACCATCGAGCAATACGCTACTGTTGACCGCGTCTGAAGCGCCATAGCGAATATACATATGGGTATTGGTCATGTCTGCGGGAGGAGTGAACTGGAACTCTACCCATCCCCCGGTTTGGTAATACTCTAAGACGACATCAGGATTGCGGTTGCCGCCTGATACTTGGAATGTGTCGCGCCAATAAGGGACGGCATTAGAGTTGGCGCTATCGAAAAGAGTGTTTTCGGCTTCGATCCAAATCCAATGTTGGGCACCGGTTAGTCCTTGGATTTCGATAGTCGGCACGGCCCCCGCCCTACCGAAGTTGATGACTAAGATTAACAGGCACAGAAGCGCTTTGATCTGTGGTGGTTTTTTTACGGGATATAGACAAGACATTTATAGTACCCTGGTGTGTTATATGCCTTTGCCCTCTAACGCATCATCTAACTTTCATATATATCAGATTTGATGCGATTAGGTCAAGAGTTTTATTTTAGTTAGCTTAAAAAAACATTTTGAGTCAGGGGTGGTGGACATGGCCCACCCTACATGGAGCAGATAAGTTTTTGATTAACAGGAAGTTGAGGTGCTTGAGGCGGTAATGTTGATGCCGGTGGATGGTGCGGATTGGGGCGTGGTATCAGCGAGATGTTTGTGCAGGTAATGGCCACAGATTAGCAGGGCGATTATGAGAAGCACAAATAATATTAGGCGCCAGACGCCGCTGCGAACGCCTTTGGAGCCTTGGGGATATTTTGGTTTTTGGGTGAAAGATCGCCCCTGCTTGAAGGTGAGTCTCATTCGGGAATTGATGCCCCATCCGGAACCTTCGAGTATAGCGCTGAGGTCGCGTCTGCGTAATTTTAGGAAGGCTACGATTGAAATGGGCAGCAGTACAAGCAATACGGCGGCGAGGATGCCCAGAAAGATGTTTAGTTTGGGAACACCGGCTAAGGTTTTAGTTATGTACGCTCCGGCCGATCCGAGCGCGGCGACGGCGACACCACCACCCATGAGCAGACCGCCGGTGAAGATTCTCGGGCTTTGCGCTTGGGGCTGCGGCACAGGGGCGCTTACTGGTGGAATCTGGCTGGGGATTGTTGACACTTGGGCGTCTAGAGTTTGTTCGGCTGAGGCGGTAATCGACTCGATTTTGCCGGTCAGGAGTTTGCCGACGCGTTTGAAGGGTGAAACCAGGGCTTCGCGGTAGCTAATAGGATTTTCGATGATGTGTACGATTTTGGCATCGCATTCGTTGCCTTGGATATCGCAGAAGATGCCTCGTTTGCCGGTACACAGATTACCCTTGCCGCCTGAGGTAACGGGGGCTGCGACTTCATAGGCTTGTCCGGGCTGGGCGGGTGTGACCTCGGCGTAGATAACAAACATACTGGAGGTTTGAGCAACGGCGATGTGCTGCGAGCGATCTTCGACTCTGACGGCCAGGTTGAATTTCCGGCCGTCCATTATCAATGTGCCCATCTCGAACATTGCGCGACTGTTAGGATCGTACAGATGAGGGGCGCTAACGAAGTTGTTAGCTAGATCGATGATGTGAGCTTGGTAGAGGATGAGTCTTTCGAGCGATCGAATATTATCGAGGACAAAGGCGGTTTTGTCGCTTTCGGCAATTAGATTTCGCACGGCCTGGGCGAATTGATGATCGAGATAGGTTTTCAGTTTTTCTATTCCCAGCGGTTGGGCTGCGGATCCGGCCTTGCGCTGAACCCAATCGTGGTGCGCAGCAAAAAAGGCTCTTATCTCGGTCCATTGCACGGCTGAGAGCGTTTCGGCGCAGTTGCCTAGTACCGGAGAAGCTACTGTCTGACGGAAAGTTTCCAGATTTTCAACATAATAAGGATTGACCTGATCATCGAAAGTCAGCAATCTTCTTTTGTCGGCCTTGGCTAGAGGCGCTTTTTGGAGGACCTCTTCGATGACTTCGGGATCGTCGAAATCAATATTTTGCAGTTCAGATTCGGTCCATCCCATTCTCTGGACAAACTGTTCATCCAGGGCGGCGGCTTCGCACTGAGCGAAATATTGGTCGATCTTATGGCGAACGGATTCGAGAATCGCGTATGCGGGGGCAGTTTCTTTTCCGAGAGGCATTATGTCGGTTTTTTCGGTGCCGGGCGGTATCGCTGCCTGCTCATACCAGTTGATGTAAGCGGAAGCATCAGCGAGGAACTGATCCAATTGGGCTGACGCCACGCCCTTGGCTCCACTGGGATGCGGCGTACCGCCGGTGACCGCTATGATGTCACTAAGGAACTGCTGTATTCTAGAATCCTCGGTGGCCTGGGGCAGTACAACGCCGGCCTCGCTTACGGGAACAGATTCAACTTCGGTTTTGATCTTACGAACCTGCTCGAGAGTTACTTGGCCGGTGTTGGATTGGCTGAGCCTGGCGAGGATTTTTTCCGCGGCTCCGTGGATTTTCTGTCCTTCGTAGAAATCGGTGTTGATGGCTGCGAGTTGCAGTGTGGTGCTTTTGTTTGTGATCGCGTTATGATCAGCCAACGCGGCTAGGAGCCAGCGAATTGCCTCTTTCATATCTCGGCAGGTAATTCGACCGTTTTTATCGTGGTCCAAGAGGCTCAGAAAAGTTTGGTCACAGTTGATAGTCTTAGTGGGAGCATTGGTGGCGACCCAAAGGGCCTCATCTAGATCAAGGACATTCTCAAGATCATCAGCGGTTTCGATGCACAGATGATAGGAACGGCCGTAACGTTTGAACGTTTTTCTTTGAGCTTTGGACATCGGTTGTTAGCCCCTGATTTTTGGTTTGGTGGTAGCGGCGTGTCACACCGTGAACGCTCTTTATCCCTTGGGGGCGGTAAATCTATCCACCTGGCCCATACAACATTGATCAATTGAGGTTTCTAAGGGAAATGCGCCCGGGGGGACTCGAACCTCCGACCTACGGTTTAGGAAACCGTCGCTCTATCCTAGCTGAGCTACGAGCGCAAGATGCTATAATCCAATCACTTACGTCTATGCCACAAAAGCATTTGGCCGGCAGCGGCGAATTTGCGGCTGCAAGCAATCCGGGTATAGATTACCTTCGACGGGTGGATATTGCAAGACAATCAGAGAAAGGTTTCATCAGTGCGGACCCGCTGTGAACCACCGCGATTCTGCCCAGACTGGTGCTTCACGAACAACATCTCGGTTGCCCGCCGGTTTTTCACCCCCTCCCCTACCTCCAATATACAATAATGCTATTCGCGCGATCGATTTAGATATTTTTTCGCCATGGCATAGCGCGTCTGCTCATTCCAAGCGAAAGAACCTTGGGCGATTCCGGCCAAGGCATCATCGGACCAACATAAAGAAACTACAAAGCGGGTCTATCCACAGGAATAGAGCGCTGCCGACCGAGAAGCCGGGCATAGACACTTGCGGTGTCATTCGGTGGTAATCAAACGCGCCGCTACGGCAAAGCCGTCCACATCCAGCACTATCACGTTATCCTGGGCGACATACGCCTGCCATGCTGCAGCGTCCGGCTGCTGCTGGGCTTCGGGAACAGTCAGATTGAACACATCGGCGGGCGAATCCGCCAACTTGGCCAGCAGAACCCCGCTGATTATATTTACCATCTCCTTGACCGCATCGACGCCGTTGTTCTTCACCGCGTCATCGTCGGGATCAAGTCCCATTACATTGGCCGCCATCATTTGGGAGAATTCATCTCCGGCCCACAATTCCACCGTACCGCTGACCGGCCCGGAAAACTCCACATGAACCAGAACACCTCGCGACGGAGTGACTAATTCCTCCTGCGGATCCGGAAGCATAGCCATCATAAAAGCTGTGGTTTCTAACGCTTCCGTTAAGGATTCGACCAATACATCTTCACTAACTTTTTGCATGGCAAGCTCCTATCACTTCGAAAATAACATCCCGTATGATTTCAGGACTGAATGGTTTGTGTACGTATCCTACAATACCTTTTTCCTGGAGTTGCTCAATACGAGCGGTGCTGGCTTCAGTTGAAATAACCACTACCGGAATTCGCCGAGTTCTATCGTCGGCACACATACGCTCGATCATTTCTATGCCATTCATTCCAGGCATATTGATATCAGCCAGAACCAAGTTGACTTCTTTCTGCTGCATTATCCCCAAAGCTTCATCGCCGTTGCCGGCCTCCAAGAGTTCTCCAACGGCTATATTCGCCATCTCCAACGTCCGTTTGATCACGGATCGCATTGTGACCGAATCATCCACAATCAGTACCGTAAACGCCATGTTAAATTTCCTTTCTTACCACTTTTCTTATTGAACCCTTCTTGGGCGCGTATCAGAGTTGTTTGGTTTGTCCTTGCGATTTAACCTCAACAAAACCGTCGGCAATTCTCAATGACAGGTTGCGGGCATATTTACCGCCTACATCCTCAGCATCAATAAAGATTCCGTTTTTCCAGAGTATCTGTCGGACGGCGGCATAATTGCGTTTGCCTATCTGAAATGTTTTGGCATCGTTCATAATCTGCGCTCCGCCTGCAATTTTGACCTTGAGCTGTTTTTTGTTCACACCGAGAGATAACATTTTATCGATGAGATACTTCAGTCCCGTATCAGCATACATCAGTGGATTCTTCACTTGTTTAGGATCTCCTCCGGCATTGGGCAATTGATAATGCAACAAGCCACCCACTTGCTTGACCGGGTCGTAAACAGCTACGCCGATACAAGATCCAAGCGAATAAGTGATCAGCTCATCTACCGGATCGTTACTAACACGGGCATCGGATATATTCACTACAATTTTCAAATTACTCTCCCTTGAAAACTGCTCATACAATTTAACAGGCTTAGATAGTTCGCGACGGTCTTGCTGCGCGATCAAGCCTCCACCAAACTAAGCATAGTTTCCGCGATTTCCGAAAGAGGCTTCACATGTACAGCGGCGCCGAGGGCAATAGCTTCCTTGGGCATTCCGAACACCACACAGCTTTCTTCATTTTGCGCAACGGTGGGGCTTCCGCTTTCGCGCATCTGAAGCAGACCCTTGGCACCATCCGACCCCATTCCTGTAAGAATAGCACCGACCGCATTGGAACCAGCATACTTGGCTACCGATTGAAACAGCACCTCGACACTCGGTTTTTGATAACAGACCTTGGGGCCATCCTTGAGTGTAACGTAATACTGGGCACCGGAACGACGCAGCAGCATATGCTTACCTCCCGGAGCCAATAAGACACGACCGGAAACCACATGATCGCCGTCTTGGGCCTCCTTGACCTCCATGGCACAAAGAGTATTAAGTCTCTGCGCAAAAGAAGCGGTGAAACTCGGCGGCATGTGTTGAACGATCACGGTGCCGGGCACGTTTGCCGGCATTGCAGTCAATACCGCGGTAAGCGCTTCTACACCACCGGTAGAGGCACCGATAGCGAAGATCTGATTGGTGGTCTTAGTCAAAGCATGACGAGACGTTTTTGGGGCGCCTGCGGTTAATTTGGAATCAGTAACTCTTGATAGCTTGGCGCAACTGGCAGCCTTTACTCTATGCACGAGTTCTTCGGCCATGTCTCCGACGCTATAAGCTGCGCCCGGCTTACACACCACATCTACAGCGCCGGCTTCCAATGCTTCCATCGCCATTTCTCCGCCCTTGGGAGTCAACGAACTGACAATAATAACAGGCAATGGGTGATGCTTCATCAATTTGCGTAGAAAGGTGATTCCATCCATACGCGGCATTTCGATATCCAAGGTAAGCACATCCGGCTTCAGGGCCAGGATTTTATCGCGGGCAATATACGGGTCCGGCGCAGTGCCTACCACATCAATCTGCGCATCACGCTGCAATTGTTCTGAAAGCACCTTGCGTACAACGGCGGAATCGTCCACAACAAGTACTTTAATGGTCTTAGTATGATTTTGCTGTAACACTGTTGACGTCATTTTTGACCTTTTATCTGAGGGGTTAATTCTATGCGGGATCTAATACCAGAATCTCATTGAGAACGTCACGGATCATCTCCGCGGTGAATGGTTTATGGATATACGCCTTGACACCCTGGGATCGCAGTTCGTTGATCCGCATGTCCTCGGTATGAGTGGAGACTATAACCACCGGAATGTTCTTGGTGGCGGGATTGGCCAAAAGACCAGCCGCCATTTCCATCCCATTCATACCAGGCATATTAATGTCTGCCAGAACCAGATCTACCGTGTGCTTACTCAGCAAATCCAGTGCTTCATAACCATTACCAGCCTCGAAGATTTCCTTTACAGGCACATCGGTCATGCCGATAGTCTTTTTCAAGACACTTCTTGTTACTTTCGAATCATCGACAATTAGAATTCTATAAGCCATGCGTCACACCCTTCTTTAATCATGGAACTTGCGATTCTACGCTTTTTGATATGTAGCCGGCTGCACATAACGAAAACTATGATCAATGCCCGTCAGTGATTCGCTATGTCCAATACACAATAGGCCTCCGTCAGCAAGATGATCCCAGAACCGTTTTACCAAAACAGCTTGCGTCGGCTTGTCGAAATAGATCATAACGTTGCGAACGAAGATTATGTCAAAGCGTCCCCTGAAAGGCCAGGCATCCATGAGATTCAAATGCCGAAACCGGACCATATCCGTCAGCTCCCGACGAACTTGGAAAACTTTTCTGCCTTCGATATTATTGGCAACGAGAAAACGTTGTTTCTGTTGGGCAGTTAATGGTTCTATGCGTTCTATATCATAAGTCCCCATTTTGGCTCGTTCCAGAACGCGGGTCGATATATCCGTGGCGAGTATTTTGATATCCCAGTTGATTTCCTGCGCAAATGTTTCCGCTAATGTAATAGCCAACGAATACGGTTCTTCGCCTGACGAACAAGCCGCTGACCAAACACGCACACGTTTGTTGGCTTCTTTGCTTTTGTTCGCGATCAGTTTGGGAAGATAATCTTGCCTAAGATATTCAAAGTGCTGGTTTTCCCGGAAGAAGAAAGTCAGATTAGTACTCAGGGTATCGACTGCGGTAACAAATTCTTCCTTACCCTCGTCGGATAGAATATAGTCTATGTATTTTGTAAAAGTTTCAAATCCTTGTCGGCGTACCAGCTTTGACAAACGTGATTGTACGAGCCCCCTTTTTCCGGCATGCAGATTTATCCCGCAATGATCATAAATCGCGTCACTTATGCGCTGGAACTCACGGTCGCTTAAAACCAACGATTGGTCCGTCAACACATCCATGTCCACATCCCTTCTACACAATCGTCGACTAAATAGAACACAAAGACTGGGAAAGACTAATCAAGCCGGGCACATCCAAAATGAGTGCCACATTGCCATCTCCCATAATTGATCCACCGGAAACTCCGCGGATCGGCCCTAGGTAACTACCCAAGCTCTTGATAACCGCCTGCTGTTGAGCAGCCAGATCATCAACCAGCACACAACATCGTTTTGCACCATCCGCTACGATTACCACCAAGCCTTCGCATGGATCTGTCGTTCGTGGTTCAATATCGAATATTTCGTACAGCCTTATCAGAGGCAGCAGATTTCCATGTATCAACAGCGCTTCGGATTTGCCTCCGTATATACTTGATATCTGCTCACGGCGCGGCCGTAACGTACTCTCAATCGAAACCAACGGAATAATGTACTTTTCATTCGCAACCGAAACAACCTGCCCATCGATTACCGCCAACGTCAGAGGCAGGCGAATACTAAACACTGTTCCCTTGCCTAGGGTTGAATCAATATCAACCCGGCCGCGCAGTGCTTCGATGTTTTTGCGTACGACATCCATGCCGACTCCTCGGCCGGAAATATCGGTAACTTTTTCCGCCGTCGATAGGCCGGCGTGAAATATCAGACGATAAATCTCTTGATCAGAAAGTTCTTGGCCTTCTTTTACAACGCCCTTTTTGATCGCTTTTTCGAGAATACGGTCGCGATTTAGGCCTTTGCCGTCATCCATAATTTCTATGACGATATTACCGCCCTGATGAAAAGCGCTGAGTTTCACCAATCCCATACGAGGCTTGCCCGCTTTAACACGCTCATCCGGCGTTTCGATACCATGGTCAACCGAATTCCGGACCATATGTACCAAAGGATCGGCAATCGACTCGACCAAATTTCGATCAAGCTCAGTGTCGGCGCCTTCCATTTTGAATTCAATTTCTTTGCCGGCTTTGCGTGAAAGGTCGCGTACCAGGCGTGCCATCTTCTGGAATACCCCCTGTACAGGCACCATTCGCATTGACATGGACAATTCCTGCAAGTCACGCGTTATCTTGTTCAATTGTCTGGTATTACGCTCCAATCGCTGATTACCTTTAACATAGTCCACCATGTCTTGGCTGACCATCGACTGAGCCACCATCAACTCCCCTACCATATCTATTAGCGCATCCATCCGATTAGTCGAAATCTTTACAGTACTCTCGGCGTTGACCCTTTTGCTGGTCGTTTGCGTGTCAGCTTGGCCCGAAGACGATCCGGTGTCCGGGACCCCTTGAGTCTGCTTAACAACTTCCTGATGCTTTACTGTAGTCTCTGGTTTCTTGCCAGGCGATTCACCCGCAGCGCACGCCTTGATTCTTTCAATCAATGCCGGCAGTCCACTCATTGGATAGAACGCCTCTCGGTTGTTCATCGCATCCTGCAAAACATTCAGCATGTGTTTCATAGCGTCTATCGCTTCAAACACCACGTCTATGCTCGCGCCGGCCAATATAAGTTTGCTGTTACGTGCCAGATCGAGGAGATTTTCCGAAGCGTGCGCCAGTTCACCTATCGGTTTAAGGTTAAGAAACCCCGACACGCCCTTAATAGTATGAAACGCTCTAAAAATGGAGTTAATGGTCTCGGTATCTTCGGGATTTTCTTCGATACCCAGAATATCCCGTTCCGCGGACTCTAGATGTTCACGAGACTCATTGATAAAATCCATCACCAAAGTGATGTCATTCTCACCAATATGGATTCCCTCTTCTGGGTCGGTTTGGTCCGTTGCTTGGGATTCCGGCACATCGGCAACCGGCGACTCTGACGAAGCATCTTCATCCACGGTGTTGTCCTGGATGTCCGATGCTTGGTCGTCACCGGATAATTGTGCAATGGCGTTTTGCAGCCAGTCCAGGGCCGCGAACAGTTGATCTACAGGAATTTTATCGCCGGCGTCAATCAACATCGATTCCGTTTTATGACAGAAGCCGCTGATTTCCTGCAACCCCATTAATCCGGATTCGCCTTTGAGATTATGCAGAATGCCTGCGATTGTATTGACATTTTCTTGGGTAGGAGCCTTCTCCACGGCAAGAATCGCTGATTCCAGACTCGCCAAAACATCTGGTTGACTGGATAAAAAGTCCCGAAAAATCTCCTCATCCACATTATCCGGCAAGCTAATCTTCGCAACCTGCGGCTTGGTAGATGCCGGTTCTGACACTTTGTCGCTTTGACAAAGGTTAAGTTCAGCGGGAAATTTCACCTGGGCATAGTCGCCGCCCCGCAATATCTGTTCCATCAATTTCTGAAGCGATTCACACGTTTGGCTCACAACTTCCAGGGCTTCGATCGCATCATCGGTATCTTGCAAGATAATCTTCTCGATCAAATCACCAGCCACAGAAGAAGCCGTATTGATTATTTCACGCTGCTCGGCGACAAGAGATTCAGTTTGGTCAGCTTGCCTGCGAACATTCTCCAACTGCGTGTGCAATTCCGCCAAGCCCGGCAGATCGTTCACTTCCACGCCGACAATCTGAGATGATGCTCTTTCGATCTGTTCCAATAACTGTTCCATCTTTACATCCTTATGTGTGACAGAGCCAACAATGGGGCTTGAATTCGGTGTTATTTCAATATCAGGCATCCGTGCGAATGAGTTTGTCCAGATGCAGCCAAAAACCTTTCTCTGATGGTGTCCCATTTAGATCATGAGTCGAACCACTGGCCACATCGATAGCGACAATACTCAGAATACCTTCGATCCTGCGAGGCACAATCCTGATAGGGCCCGACAGCGCCGCGGCAATACGCATTTCGACGCGTGGAAAGCGAATTACACATCCCGGATAAACCACTCCGTTTATTACCACTTCCGGGTAGGTTGTTTCATCGTGGCTTGGCGCGAGATGACGCAATTGCTCAAGCATCTGCTCAGCGGTATCTTCCAACTCACTGGCCTGATACAGCAGTTCCGTAGCCTTCTCTTTTTGCTCAGCCGTAAGGTGCTTCTGGTTTTGCAGAAGAGGTGTCACTATCTCCGTAACCTTATTCGCTTTGACTCGTCGCTTTTCTATCTCGGGCACAAGCGTCTCGTACTGTCTGCGTAAATCGTGATGTATGCCGACTTCAAGAACAGTCTTAACGTTGCTTTCTGAACCAAGATTCCCTATAACGGCGCCACCTATGGCAAAAGTGTGGCCCCCTATCAAGTCGCCATTCTCAACAATCAATCGGCCCCCACATGAAAGATCACATTGAACAATTTCTTTACCAACTTCGACATCACCGCCGGCCTTCACTTTGGCGTTGGTTACATACTTACTGCGAAAATCACGACCTGCCGTGAAGACACCTTTGTCCTTACCCGCAACTCCGCCTCTTATCGCCAAATCACGCTGGGCATGAATCTCCGCTGCCTCGGCAACGCCTTGAATGTCAATGTCGTTGCCGCCACAAACCTTGAATAAATCGAGAACATTCTTGCCAATCTCGACATCACCCGGAGAATCTATATTGCCCACCGAAAAATCAACATTGCCCGGTATCACCAGCTTGGGATTAATCGCGATTTTTCCGTCTGTATGTTCAACCCTTCCACTACACGTAGCGTAAATGGTATCCCCTTCTTGACGAACGTTAGGCCCCAAATGGATTTTGGCGTCCGTGGCTAACTTGCGCGGAATCTCTTTGCCGAACACATCCGTTCCGTTTTCACCTTGGCCCGGCGGAATAAGGCGCAGCAATTCCTGGCCTTCCGTCGCCATGATGATAGAAGAGCGATTATAGTGACTCTGCCTTGACGGCTCCCCCGATTCGTCCGCTTGTTGCTCTGAATCGGAAGTTTTGTTATACAGAACTTCTATCTGACCCGGGGTATCAGCTATGGGCTTGCGGCCCTGCGAAATCACCACAGGATTGGGGACACCTTTATTTGCAAGATCGGAAACAAAATCACCGACAGCTTTTTCACCTTCCTCATCAACGACTATTTTCATACCCCTGACTTGACGAAGTAATTCTTCGCACGTAACGTTATTCGGTACGTCGTTGACATGCAATGACAGAGTCGCAATAAGTTTGTCATTGCTGATATTGATCAAAAACAATTTGTTCGCTGTCAGGGGCATTTACGCGTCGCTTTCCTCGTTGCTAAAAGAACGTATTTTGCTCAATGAAAATCGTATTCTTTATGCCGGTGCCGCTGTTTTTTTAACCGTCTCTTGAATCTTGCTCTGTAACGCATCCGGAGTAAAAGGCTTCACCAAGTAGTTATTGGCGCCTGCCTTGATGGCTTCAATGATACGAGTCTTTTCCGCTTCGGTAGTTACCATAATAACCGGCGTAAGAATCTTCTTCTCTCGCACCTTCTTGAGCAGAGTTATACCGTCCATATTCGGCATGTTCCAATCCAACAGTATCAAATCAAAAGGACCACTTTCATCAACAGCAGCCAGCCCTTGAACGCCATCTTCCGCTTCCGTAATCTCGACATCATCTATGTTGCGTAAGGTCTTCTTCCAAATATTACGCATAGTGGACGAATCATCTACCAAAAGTATTTTCATATTATCTACCCTCTGTTTCTTGTTGAGTGTCAGACTGTCGCTGCAACACGACTGTGTTTCAAAGCCACTTCGACAGCTAACCTGCCGGCACTGGTGTCACAGGGAATCGATATAATCGGCAATCCTCGGGGATAACGTATCTTGTGCCTGCCGATTATGATACTTGGCACGGAAATTGAGTTGTTCTCACCCGGTAAATCCTTCTTGGCGGCACCGGCAATCATATTGGCGATCTCACCAATGGCGTCTGTGCAGCTCTCGTCTATCTCAGTAACTTCTTCGCCGATCAGGCCTGATGCCAATTGCATAGCTAGAGCCTCGGAAAGATTAAGTACAACACAACCGCTGACCTCACCAGACAAACCGATTATGCTGCTGATATCATAACGAGGCACCGCATCCTTCTTCAGAGACGGTTTGCCAATAGTCAGCGGAATCTGAATCATTGTATCAAATACGCTGCGAATGGAATTCAGAAACGGATTGATATAATTTACATCCATGTTTTTCACTTTCTCGCAAAATATATCTGCGTGACCAAAATCAGTCAGTATGATATCTCTCTAGGGATTCTGTAAGTGATGTCCGAACCGACCCGCGAACAAGACGGTTCGGACCACTATATACAACAACTATAGCCTGCTGCTACCAGGCATTAAACTCATCGAAATCTTCACCGGAATTATCGTCGTCGAGCGGAATAACTTTCTCTGCTACGGCGACATGTTTTTGCCGGGAAGCGCCACCAGCGATTTGATGAAAAGCGTGATCACTGGGAGAATTGCTTCTGCGTGCAGATGCGGAATTCTTGGTTATCCGCTTTTGCTTGCGTCTGCCGGCCTTATTTGCGTTGGCTGCCGATCCACCCACCAAAGCAACCAAATTACCCACAACACCGCTCATCTGCTCGGCCTGAGCGCTAAGCTCCTCCGCGGCACTGGCAGACTCTTCAGCATTAGCGGCATTCTGTTGCGTAATCTCGTCCATCTGAGACATCGCCAAAGTGACTTGCTCGATACCCTGGGACTGCTCTTGGCTGGCTGCGGCAATCTCCGCGACCAGATCCGTCGCTTTGCTGACACCACTAACAATCTCTTCCAAAGCTTGAGCGACTTCGCCGCTGATCTCCACACCGTTCTTGGAGTTCTTGACCGATTCCTCGATCATACTGGCGGTATTCTTGGCAGCCTCGGCAGACCGCATCGCTAGATTACGTACTTCTTCAGCGACCACGGCAAAGCCCTTGCCTGCCTCACCCGCTCGCGCAGCTTCTACCGCGGCGTTCAGTGCCAGGAGGTTCGTCTGGAAGGCGATCTCATCAATAACCTTGATAATTTTGGCTGTTTCTTCGGCGCTCTTTTGAATGTCATTGATCGAACTGCTCATACGCGTCATCGCTTCGCTGCCGTTATTAGCGGCATTACGGGCTTCACTTGAAAGATTGTTAGCCTGCGCAGCATTATCAGCGTTTTGCTTGGTCATGGAAGACATCTCTTCCAGACTGCTGGAAGTTTCTTCCAAACCTGCCGCCTGCTCCGTGGAACCCTCAGCCAAAGACTGAGATGCAGCACTAACTTGACCCGCGGCACTAGTGACTTGTTCCGAACCCTCGGACAAGTCCGCGATGATCCGGTTAATTGGTTTGGTAATCGAACGAGTAATCAGTACCGCCACAGTGACTATTGCTGCCACAGCTACAGCCAATACAATCACTATCATCCAAACAATAGCGTGCTGAGCCTCAAAGGCCTCCGCTTCATCAACTTCAACCAGCAACGCCCAATGCAGTCCACAAGCCTCCATCGGCGTATAAGCAC
Source organism: Sedimentisphaerales bacterium (assembly GCA_016928435.1). GTDB lineage: Bacteria > Planctomycetota > Phycisphaerae > Sedimentisphaerales > SM23-30 > JAFGKT01. The sequence goes on from JAFGKT010000003.1 coordinate 23,356, forward strand.
TCAAAACAGGATTACCATTATAATCAGTGATTATTTTGGCTCCGGTCCGGCCCGCAAGTGCCTCAGCGACAGCTTCGGTATCAACACCATTATCTGCAACTGTACCGGCAAAGGACGCTGTCACCGAGTGTCCCTGCGGATCAAGATAAGAATCACTACGCATCAAATTATCCGCCCCGACCAGATAGGCTTCGCCTGTTCTACCCATGCCTTCTCGCTGCTGCATTATCTCGTTGATCTTATCCATCGAGAACTGAATCGCAAAGACACCTATGATTTCACCATCTCGCCAAATGGGAACGCCCGCGAATGATGCCGGCATACCATTACTGGGAGCATAAGGTTCAAAGTCAACAACGGCTCTGCCCCTGGCTGCAATAACAGCTTGAAGAAGATCGGCCAAACCACTATCGCGGTACGGGCCGTGTCTTAGGTTTGTACCTGTATCAGGTTCCCCAGCGGCGGTGTACATAACATGCCCGTGAGCGCTGCAAATCATAAAAACATCATAGAATCCGGTGTCTTCTTGGAACTGAGCCAGGTTCGCACCAAATTCTCTGCATATTTCTCTGTAGCGATCAGTATTTACATTATACGCGCCATCGGCAGCGGTTTCCATTTCATGATGATACGTTACCAGTTCGGCATAAAGATTGGCAACATCTTCGCTTCGGCCGAATATCTCCACGCTTTGAAGCACATTATTGAAATAACCTTCTATCTGCGTTTTCTTGATATCACGTATACTGACAAGCTGATTAAACGCCTGATCTTCCAACGCATTGCTGGCTTTCTGCAAAGATAACAGCCCAATGACGGCTGCGGGAAGAACGCCAACTACCAAAAATGACACTAATAGTTTTGTTGATAATTTCATATTCTTAAACATTGTTTTGCTCCTTAAAAAGATCGTTTGTTCAATTCCACACTACAACTGCCCTGTTGATTCAGGATAGAGCCCCTTCCACATCGAACAAGTTCCGGCAGATCGCCTGGACAGGCCCTTTGACACCATAATCTGCTTTGCAGTAAAATCGGTGCCGATGACAAAATTTATCAAAGCAGTCTTATCCAGGGCATTCGCAGGAAATCTCGAGCCTTGCAATGCCTATTTTCTTTCTTTTCGCCCATTTTCTCTTAGCTCTCGTTGTCTTCTTAACCATTCTCATTTCTCCCTGAAAAACATGGTTTCAGTTTACTAGATGCACACATTTATCTGAAAAACCTATTTCAGCACATTGTCAATACGCATTACGGTAATGAATCTTGAAAATCTTCTTTATTCACTTTTTAAAAAACCGTTCTGCCTGATCGTCATCGAAGAGAGTATTTATGACATTCATCAGAACATTGTCCGGACCGTTGCGAGTACAGAACGGTCCGGACTCAAAACGCATTTACAGCGGCAAGCCGCAATATAATCACACATTAAACTCTTCGAAATCATCAGATGTCTTATCATCCAAAGGGATAACTTTCTCAGCCACAGCTTTGCCCAGTTGTTTTTTTGCATTCAACGGCGCCGAGCCGCGTTTTCCATTAGCTATCTGATGAAAGACATCCGTACCAACCGACTGTCTTCTATTTGTGCGGCTCGCATTCATATTCGAAGCTTTGTGATTGTTGCCATGACCAATTGAGGATTGTCGTCGCGTTCTGGAACTGCCAACTACAGCCACAAGATCATCGACTACATTATTGACCTGTTCGGCTTGCGATGACAGTTCTTCAGATGCACTGGCGGACTCTTCGGCGTTTGCGGCATTCTGCTGGGTTACCGCGTCCATCTGTGTCATAGCCAGATTAACCTGCTCAATCCCCTGCGATTGCTCCTGACTGGCAGCGGTTATCTCTGCCACCAAACTGTTGACCTTTTCAGAGGCGACATTGATCTCTTCCAAGACACTGCCCACTTCGCCGCAGATATCGACTCCGCTCTGGGCGTTTTTCACTGATTCTTCAATCATAGCGGCCGTATTCTTGGCAGCTTCAGCCGACCGCATCGCCAGATTGCGTACTTCCTCAGCGACCACGGCAAAACCTTTGCCTGCCTCTCCGGCTCGCGCAGCCTCAACCGCCGCGTTCAATGCCAAAAGATTGGTCTGGAAAGCAATCTCATCAATCACTTTGATTATCTTCGCTGTTTCTTCAGCACTCTTTTGAATATCGTTGATCGCACCGTTCATTTGGACCATAGCATCATTGCCCTTTTGGGCAGAATGACGGGCTTCCGTCGAAAGGCTATTGGCTTGAGCAGCGTTCTCAGCGTTCTGTTTTGTCATGGAAGCCATTTCTTCCAAGCTGCTTGAGGTTTCTTCCAAACCCGCGGCCTGCTCGGTGGAACCTTCAGCCAATGACTGCGATGCCGCGGCGACTTGAGTTGCGGCCGCAGTCACCTGTTCGGCGCCACTAGTCAACGTTTCTACTACGCCGCTAAGACGTTTGATAATCCGCTTGGCAACCAAACTGGCCAGTACAAGATCACTAATCACCAGGAACAGCAGCAATCCCAGAGTTATCTTGATCATCTTCTTGAAGATGTTCATGATCCTCGCGAAATTCGACTCCATCTCAGTCTGAATATCCGCGAAGTCGGATTCATAACAGCCTACGCCAATGACCCAATCCCACGGTTCAAAGTACGTAACAGCGGCAATTTTCATACGTGCCGTGTCTTCACCCGGATTGATCCACGGATATTGTTGAAATTCTACCGGAATCTCTCCTGCGCCGGAGGCATTCATGGAGGTCGCCTTTTGCACAATCTCCTGGATAAACGTTACGCCGTCCGCATCCCTGGCGTCCCATATATCCTCACCATCACGAACGCCATTTTGCGAAATAATGTAGTGGCCTCGCTGGTCGCCTGATCCGCCTAAAATATAAACGTAACCTGTTTTTCCAACGACAATATCCATGATGCCCTGACGTAGGCTTTCCACATTTTCTTGTTTAACACCTACATAAAGCACACCAACAATCTTCCCAGAAGCGTCGCGGATAGGTTCATAGGCAGTGATATACCAAGCATTCACCACATACGCGCGTCCCCTGAAAGTCTCGCCTCTCAGTACTGCTGAAATAACCGGATTGGGTGAACCATCGGGATTCGCGGCTGGGATATATGTTCCCACGGCGCGCGTACCATTAAGAGTCTCGACATTCGTCGAAATACGCAGCATATCGCCGGCTTCGTTCATACGCTGAAATATCGTGCATGTGCCGCCGACCAAAGCACAAGTCTCATCTACCACCGCAGAAGCAACAGAGGTATCGGTATTGTATTCCAATACGGTCTCACCCAACACCATTTGGGGGAGTCTTACTGTTGAAACACTCTTGGTGTACTGATTTACCACTTCTCGTTCGACTAATTCATCAGAAAACGCAACCGCCCCAGTGCGGCTAAAAACATCCCGCGCCACATTCAAACTATGATTGACGTCGTTCTGCACCGCCTCTTGCTGCGCCCGGCACATACGCCAGACATCACGTGCAATAACCGCCGTCTGCTCACGAGCAGTCTGCGCAACTTGTTGGGTAGCACTTTCCGAACCCTCAGCTATCACTCGCTCAATACCACCCTTCTGAAACATCAAAACAGCCATGATACTTACGCCCAGAATAATCGCAAAACACGCGCTAAACAAATACAGGGCTCTCCTAACGGTCATACCTTTAAAATGTAACATTTCTCGCTCTCCAAAGTTTTACACACTACTTTTTGTCAATAGCAATCTTTCGCATTTGCGTGATTGCTGCCTATTTAAGACTAAACTCTGTTGCGACCATTGCCCACTACATGTTTCCCGACATTGTTTAACAATCAACCTAGCCGTGCACACCGGCATTACAAAATACTTTACACTCTAAAACTTCTATACTCCCATAGCTATTTGAGCCATTTCATCATTGCCCAACACTTTGTCGATGTTCAGCAGAATCTTCACCGATTCACCCACTTTGCCCATACCAAGGATGAAATCCGTATCGACCGCTGACCCGAATTCCGGAGTCGGCTCAATCTGCTCCGCACTAATATCCAGCACTTCCTGAACTTGATCGACCACCAGCCCGGTGCTGATCGTACCATCAGCCTTACTGATTTCGACCACGATAATACAAGTGGCTTCCGTCCGTTCGGCTTCTTCCATACAGAACTTGGCTCGCAGATCGACCACCGGAATCACCTGCCCGCGAAGATTGATTACGCCTCGAACATATGACGGCGTCTGAGGCACACTAGTCACATCAACATAACCAATAATCTCACGAACCTTGAGAATCTCCAGACCATACTCCTCCGCGCCCAAAGCAAAGGTCAGATACTTACCTTCTTTGCCCTTTACACCCTCGTTCACAGATTCCATGTTTTGCGTTGTCGTCGCCATAGACTATCTCCTCAAAAAACTTCTGCCTTTCATAAAGCACTATTCTCTACTCCGGCTGATTGCCGTTAGTCTCTCACGCTCTAAGCATGAACCAACACACTCAGTCCCGGCTGATTCTGCAATTCAGGCCATCTATATCAACTCAAGGATTATTCGACCGTTTTTTTTCACCGCTGACGACCGATAACGGAAAAATGCAGACCATCGTTTTGCCTGCCGTCAGCAGCTATCTTTCTTCATGACTCTATTCGGAATACCCAGATGGCCAGTTAATGGGAAATTCCCTACAAACCGTAAGCCTTTTCCGCAAACAATAAGAATCTGCCGCCCTGACGCCACTGCAGGGGCTTCTTAAAGCTAAAAACCGAGAAAATCAATTATCCGGAAAAAACTTGTGTCACCCGAGATTTGGCGCCCCAACGTCCCTATTAGCGTAAATCGTTATCTAACTGACCAAATGTATCAGGATTGTCAGGTAAAATGAGACATAATTTGGAGTCGATATATATAGAACTAGGGCACACCCCCCTTTATACGCCGACTAAAGCACAGAACAAACTATATGTAACCCAAGTTACACAGCCGTCAAAACGGGACGCAATACTGGTGAATTAGGTATTTCCTTAAACAACAGCAATACTATGCTTAATCAGAAACTGACAATTCCAGAAGGGAATCAACATCTTGCCGGGGCTTAACGGAAATGAGCCCGCTAGAAGAATCTGCAAAGACAATCCGCCCACCCTGGCAATGTTTGAACAAAAAGAAAAGAAATGATACCAAGCATATCGCTCAGTAAATAGAGTTGAGTGCAAAGACAATGGAATCGGTTCGCAGTGTATCTATGAAAAAACTAAAAGGCCCCCAGACCTGCGCGGACCGATCCAAATATCCATTTGCGTAGTAACAACCACAAGCGATTTATTACGCCAACCACTTGTCCGTCACAATCGAATCCGTTTTATTGCTGTACGCCTTTGATGATCGTCCATATCCCCACCGCGATAAAACCTAGCCCCGCCATCCACGCGAGATGCTTCGGATTAACATACTTGGCTACCACCAAACCAACCAATACCGCGACAGCTGAAGCACAGACCAGCGCCAAAGCGGAACCGAGAAAAACCGTAAATCGGCTGTTCTCTGCGCCTGTCGCGTAAAGCAGGGTCGCCAGTTGGGTTTTGTCACCGATTTCCGCCAAAAGCACCGTCCCGAAAACAGTAAAGAATAGTTTTAGATCCATAGATTAACCCTCGCGGTAATTAAAAAAGGCCGTAGGCTGCAAAACCCACGGCCTATCAAAACACAAAAATCTTCATTCACGAACCACTCTTACGAAAGACCGCCACAACATGGTCCAAGTCCACCACAAACAGACGATTGCTGCCTTCAAAATCAACCGGGATCGCTCCCTTGGGATTAAACAACACTTTGTCATACTGCTTTAGTGGAACCATCGGATCGGACTCGATTTCCGCTGAAACCGTCACCACCCTGCCGGTGATGGTGGGTATCTCAATATTGTCCGGCAGACGTATGCCGCCTTTGGTTTCCTTCTTGTCTTCGTCTTTGCGAATGACAACCCGTTTACCCAAAGGCTCCACAATCTCAAAAACCGGCGCCGGACCATCGTTGCCTAATTCGTCCTTCATAGAGGCAATACCCAAAGTTCTATAACTTAGCTTTCGCGGTGCAAGGGTTTGTCTTACTTCATCGGTTTGGATTCTTTGTCATCGATCCAAGCCATCATCTTACGCAGCTTGCTGCCGACCTCTTCGAGCTTACTGGTACGGTCTTTCTCATACAGAGCTTTGAAATTCTTCATGCCGCCCTTAAATTCAGCGATCCATTCCTTGGCGAACTCACCGGAGCAAATCTCAGCCAAAATCTTCTTCATTTCCGCTCTGGTTTGGTCGGTTATGATGCGCGGACCGCGTGAAAGATCGCCGTACTCAGCGGTGTTCGAGATACTGTAACGCATATAACTCAAACCGCCTTCATACATAAGATCAACAATCAACTTAACTTCATGCAGACATTCAAAGTAAGCGATTTCCGGCTGATAACCGGCTTCGACCAAAGTGTTGAAACCAGCTTTGATCAATTCCGAAAGGCCGCCGCAAAGTACCACCTGCTCGCCGAACAGATCGGTTTCGGTTTCTTCTTTATAGGTTGTCTCGATGATACCCGCGCGGGCTCCGCCGATACCGTTGGCCCAAGCCAAAGCGATATCTTTGGCTGTGCCGGTAGCGTCTTGTTCTACCGCGATCAAGTTCGGCACACCGCCGCCCTTGACGTATTCACTGCGAACCAAATGTCCCGGGCCCTTAGGCGCGATCATAACAATATTGATGTCCTTGGGCGGAACAATGTACTTGAAGTGAATATTGAAACCATGACAGAAGCCCAATGTTTGGCCCGCGACCAAATTCGGCGCGATTTCCTTTTCGTAAACGATCGGCTGAACTTCGTCGGGCAAAGTGATTATGATCAAGGCTGCGTCTTTGACCGCCTCGGCTGCCGGCTTGGGATCAAAACCGTGTTCTTTGGCAAGACTATAATTCTCCGTGCCTTCGAGTTCGGCTACAACTACGTTCAAACCACTATCACGCATATTCTGACTATGCGCGTGGCCTTGGCTGCCATAACCAACAACGGCTATCTTCTTGCCTTCCAACGCGGCTATCGGGGCATCCTGTTCATAATAAATTTTCGCTGCCATAAATAGACTCCTATGTTACAACTAAACCTGGTATTCTAAAAATCCCGCCCCAGCCACCAGCGGGAGCGTCAATACCTTATAGTAAGACTCAATCAAAAAATCGGCTCCCCCCGGCCACATAATAATTTAAGCTTCGAATCCGATGTCGAATCCTATTTCGCATCATGCGAGTTGTCTCGCGGCCTTTGGGGATGCCGCGGCATCGCGATTTGCCCGGTCCGTACCACATCCTTGACCCCATACGGTCGGCAAACGTTGATAAACGCTTCAATCTTCTCTTCAGGGCCGGTCACCTCTACCATAACGAATTTTGACCCAATGTCCACCACTTTTGCCTGAAACATCTCGACAATCGCTTGGATCTCCATCCGCTTTTCCGGCGGAAAAGCCACCTTAATCAGCATCAAATCACGCTCTACCAGACTCTCGCCGGTAAAATCGTAAACTTTCACAACCGGCACAATCTTACTCAATTGCTTACGAACCTGCTCTATCGTCGCATCATCACCGACCACGACTATCGTCATCCGGCTCAAATTCGGATCTTCCGTCCGACCCACCGCCAAAGAATCAATATTAAACGACCGTGCCGCAAACATTTGGGCGACATGAGCCAAAACCCCGGGTTTGTTCTGGACTAAGGCACTAAGTGTTCGTTTCATGGCTTTATCCTTTATCTAATAGCCGACCCTTAAAATCGACTTTTTTTGTCGCATTAGCTGCTCAAATTGATCTTTGCAAGACCAAATACTACGCCAAACGTTCAACATCCACAGTGGGCAAACCATCCATCTCTTGCAGACTCTTGCCGGTCGCCACCATGGGCCAAACGTTTTCTTCGCGTTCTACGTGAAAATCCACTACGCAGCAGGTTTTTTCCGCCAACATCCGTTCTATTGCCCCCGGCACCTCATCTTTGGTCTTGGCGGTGATACCAACTGCGCCAAAGGCCTCAGCTACTGCCGCGAAACTCGGTTGTTTCAGCGAAGAACTCGAATAGCGTCGTTTGTAGAATAATTCCTGCCATTGACGAACCATACCCATATAGCCGTTATTTAGCAAGCAAACCTTGATCGGCAAACCATGCTCAACCGCGGTGGGCAATTCATTCAAAGTCATACTAAAACTGCTGTCGCCGTCAAAATCAACAACTGTCGCGTCCGGGCAGGCTACCTGCGCACCAATCGCAGCAGGCAAACCAAACCCCATCGTCCCCAGACCGCCCGAACTAATAAAATGTCGCGGGCGACTAAAACGATAGAACTGCGCCGTCCACATCTGATGCTGACCGACACCCGTACAAACAATCGCTTGACCGCGAGTTTGTCGGCAAACTTCCTCAATAACATATTGAGGCCTGATCGACGAACCTTCATTGTCATAAATCAATGGATACTTCCGTTTCCATTCATTGATCTGACCAAACCACGCGGCCCGGTCGCGATGCTCAATGTGGTTCACCATCTCAGTCAATATTTCCTTGGCTCCGCCGACGACCGGAATGTCAACCTTGACACTCTTGGATATACTCGTCGGGTCGATATCGATATGAACAACTTTCGCCTTCGGCGCAAACCGGCTCAGGTCACCCGTAATCCTGTCATCAAAACGGGCACCAATCGCCACCAATAAATCGCATTCCTGAACCGCGAAATTGGCGTACGCTGTGCCATGCATCCCCAGCATTTGCAAAGACTTAGGGTCATTCTCATCGAATCCACCCAAGCCCAGCAGCGTTGTTGTAATCGGCACATTGGCCTTTTGAACCAGGTTGTTCAGCTCTGCCCACGCGCCGCCCAGTATGACTCCGCCCCCGGCATAAATCACGGGGCGTTCCGCTGCGTTCAATGCCTCAGCCGCCTTGACGATCTGACGCATATGACCGGTTTGGCGAACCCGATAGCCCGGCAAATCCATCACCGCCTCACCGGGCTCATAATGCAACCGAGCCGTGGCGATATCGACCGGCAAATCAACCAGAACCGGGCCCGGCCGACCCGTACGAGCCACATGAAACGCTTCATGAAGAATTCGAGCTAAATCCTTGGGATTCTTAACGATATAATTATGCTTCGTCACCGGACGGGTAATACCCGTGGTGTCGGCTTCCTGAAAAGCGTCATTGCCGATCAACGGCGTACGCACCTGACCGGTGATCGCCACCATCGGAATCGAATCCATATGCGCCGTCGCCAGCCCCGTAACCGTATTGGTCGCACCGGGACCGCTGGTAACCAGCACCACCCCCACCTTGCCGCTGGCCCGAGCGTAGGCGTCGGCCATGTGCGTACCGCCCTGCTCGTGGCGCGGAGTTACTACCTTAATTTTAGAATCCATCAAGGCGTCAAAGACCGGCAAAACCACCCCGCCGGGATAACCAAACAAAATGTCCACACCCTCATTCTCCAGGACTTCGCAAAATACCTGCGAACCTGACTTTAACTCTTTTTTGGGGGAATTGCTCTGATTCGAGCTGGATGCGTCGCCGGCTGCGTGACGCGCGCGAGAACTTGCCTTGGTCATGGCTTTCGGCTCCCTTCTTACATTGGCCATCGATTATACGGGCTGTCACGACCCCATTGAGCCATCTGATCTACCCCAAACCCATCAACATCCGGATGGGCCCAGAATAATATCAGTTTATGTCGCTCTGGTCATGGTCCCGAAGGTTCAAAACCATCGTTTAACTCATTAGTATAGCCCCAAAACTATATTAGAGCAAGAAAAATTGAAGCCGCTCAATATCCCGACAGTCATCGCCAAGAACCGACGCCCCAAAAAACTCGCCCCTAGGGGACAACATTACCACAAATGCTTAACTTCAACACTAATGTCTTACTGACAAATGAATTAGAGACAGAAAAACCCTTTGTTCCTACCCCAAAATCAAGTATAAATAACATATCTGACCTAATGTGCGGCTCCCTGGTCCATATTCTTTTTCTGATAAATGATTGTCTATGAATCTAGATCGAAAAAAGACCGTTTTCGCCTGGGCGATGTATGACTGGGCCAATTCCGCTTTTGCTACCACCGTCATGGCTGGTTTCTTTCCGCTTTTCTTCAAGCACTACTGGTGCGCCAACGCGGACGTCAACGTCAGTACCGCCCGCTTGGGATGGGCCAATTCGCTGGCCGGGATTACCGTAGCGATGCTCGCGCCGATCTTGGGCGCCATTGCTGACAAAGCATCAGCCAGAAAAAAATTCCTCATATTCTTTGCCTATCTAGGCGCAGCTATGACGACCAGTTTTTATCTGGTCGCGCAGGGCAATTGGCCTTGGGCCATCATGCTGTTTGTTTTTGCCACGATTGGTTTTTCCGGCGGAAACATCTTCTATGACGCATTGATAACAATAGTCGCGTCCGAGAAAAAAATGGATTATGTCTCCGCACTAGGTTTCGCTTTGGGCTATCTGGGCGGAGGCTGTCTGTTCGCACTCAATGTTTGGATGATGCTGCAACCGGAAACTTTTGGATTAGCTGATAAAGCCGCCGCTGTAAAAGTCTCCTTCGTCACCGTAGGACTATGGTGGGCTGTTTTTACCCTGCCCCTAATTCTGTTAGTCAAAGAGCCTCCAACTCCACGCCAAACATCAGCTTTCGCCAATATCAAAGCTGGATTAAACCAATTGAAAAACACCTTCGCGGAAATACGACACCTCAAAACCATCTCTCTGTTTCTTTTGGCCTATTGGCTCTATATTGACGGAGTGGATACTATCGTACGCATGGCCGTTGATTACGGATTATCCATCGGGCTCGAGGACAAAGACTTGATCGTGGCTTTGCTCATCGTGCAATTCGTGAGTTTTCCCTGCGCTTTATTGTTCGGCTATTTGCCTAAGCGAATCGGCGCCAAACGCTCCATATTCCTGGCGCTGGCGGTCTATATATTCGTAACCATCTACGCTGCTTTCATAGAAAACAAAACCGAGTTCTACATCATGGCGATTTTCGTAGCGCTGGTCCAAGGGGGCGTTCAGGCCTTGAGTCGTTCCTATTATGCCCGTATAATTCCAGCGAACAAATCCGCGGAATATTTCGGATTTTACAACATGCTCGGCAAATTCGCCGTCGTGATCGGCCCGATCCTTATTGGCTCTGTAGGCTTAATAGTAAAAAGGCTAGGTTACAGCTGCGACACCGCCTCACGCATAAGTATTTCTTCCGTAGCGTTTCTATTCATTGCCGGCGGTATTGTGTTATACTTTGTAGATGAACAAAAAGGCAAAGAACAGGTGGAATATCTGCAATGATCAACTTTCTGCTTATACACCTAATTAAATTTCTCCTCGCTCTGCGCTACCGCGTACGCGTAAAAGGCTTGAAGCAAATTGATCAAACAGACGGCCGGGGCATTCTGTTCCTGCCCAATCACCCTGCCCTCATAGACCCGGTTATTATGGTGTCTCAACTGTACAGCCGGTTCAAGCCGCGCGCCCTGGCTGACGAGATACAAATCGATCGCTTCATTGTTCGTCGTGTAGCTCGGCGTCTCGGAGTATTGCCAATTCCCGATATCGATCGCAGCGGCTCCAAAGTGGCCGGCCAGGTACGCACCGTAATCGACAACTGCGCCACAATCCTCAAGAACAATGAAAGCCTATTGCTTTATCCCGCCGGCCGGGTTTATCGACAGTATCTGGAAAATCTCCGCCGCAACAGCGCCGTCGAAAGAATCGTGCGGGAAATACCCGAGGTCCGCGTTGTGCTGGTTCGCACAACAGGACTCTGGGGCAGCAGTTTCAGTTGGGCATCAGGCAAGCAACCCTCCATCGGCAAGGTTCTCTGGCGAGGATTCCGATTACTATTACTAAACGGTATATTCTTTACCCCACGACGCCAAGTCACCATAGAGTTTATCGAGTCGCACGATTTCCCTCGCCACGCCGACCGCAGCACCATCAACACTTTTCTGCAAAACTTCTATAACGAAAACGCTCAGCCCAACACCTACATCCCTTACACAATCTGGGAAAGAAAAGACGCCAGGCAGCTTGCCGAGTCAACCAACACACGCATAGAAGGCGACATAAGCCTCATTCCTCCCAGTACCCAAAGCCTTGTGCGCGATTACCTCGCCAAACTGACCGGCATCAATGATTTCACCAACGACTCTCTGCTGGCTACGGACCTCGATGTAGATTCGCTCGCTAGTGCCGACTTGCTGATTTGGCTGCAATCGGAGTTTGGGTTTGAATCCGAAAATCTCGACTCCATACATACCGTGGCTGACGTTATGCTCGCGGCCTACGATAAAACTGCGTCAGCCCAAGATAAATCGCTCAAAAATGTTCCCGACCAATGGTTCCAGACGCACACCGAACCAATGCGCCCCAAAAACCTCAGCAACATGACTATCACGCAAGCCTTTTTGCATCAGGCCCAGCGCCACCCCGACGCCGTCATCATGGCTGATCAAATCGCGGGGGCGCGTACCTGGCGTGAGGTAGTATTGGCCATCCTCGTACTCAAAAAACAAATCGCATCTCTGCCGGGGCAATACATAGGGATTATGATGCCCGCTGCAGTCGCGGCGAATATCCTTTACCTGGCAACTTTATTTTCCGGCAAAACTCCCGTTATGATCAACTGGACCCTGGGCCGAAAGAACCTTATGCATTGCCTCGATTCCCTAAAAGTCGAAAAAATCCTGACCTCAAAAAAACTCATCGCAAAACTTGTCTCACAAGGTATCAACTTAACTGAAATCGATTCGCGTTTAGTCTGCCTGGAGGATATCCGAAGCCGCCTGGGTTATCGCGAAAAACTAACCGCCTTGTTACGCAGCCGCCTATCTTGGTCGTCCCTGCGTAAAGCAAAAGTCTCGCCCGTCGCGGCCGTCCTTTTCACCAGCGGCTCAGAAAACATCCCCAAAGCTGTCCCCCTTACCCACCGTAACATCCTCACCAATCTGCACGACGCCTACGAATGCCTAACCTTCACTCGCAACGATAGTATTTTGGGAATTTTACCGCCGTTTCATTCCTTTGGACTTACGGTTTCCATGCTCCTGCCCATAACCCTGGGCGTTCGCGCGGTCTATCATGCCAATCCTACTCAGGGCCGAACCCTCGGCCAAATCATCAACGCCTACAAAGTAAGCATCCTTATCGGAACCCCTACGTTTCTAAATGGTATCGTCCGAACCTCCAACGCCCAACAACTCCGTACCCTCCGTTTGGTTATTTCCGGCGCCGAAAAATGCCCTCAGCATCTTTACAACACCTTAGCACGCCGCTGTCCGCAAACCGAAGTCCTGGAAGGCTACGGCGTAACCGAATGCTCACCTATAATCTCTGTCAACCGCCAAGGCAACTCTGTTCCCGGCACAATAGGCAAAGTAGTGCCTTCCCTGGATTATGCCATCGTTAACGAAAATTCGCAGCAGCCCATGGCAACCGGACAAACAGGCATGCTACTTGTGCGAGGCCCCAGCGTATTCGAAGGTTATCTCAATTACAACGGCCCTAGTCCATTTGTCACCTTCCAAGGCCAAGCATGGTATCGTACCGGGGACCTGGTCTGGCAAGACGATCAGCACACCCTGACTTTCAGCGGTCGGCTGAAAAGATTCATCAAACTAGGCGGCGAAATGATCTCCCTGCCCGCCATCGAAGCTGTGCTTGACCCACTTTACAGCGATGACAAAAACCAAGGCCCCACAATAGCGGTAACTGCCACGCCCAACGATGACCGACCGGAAATCGCGCTCTTTTCCACCAAACCGCTCGAACGCACCGAGGTCAATAACCACATTCGCGCAGCCGGCTTGTCAGGTTTGCATAAGATTCGTCGCCTCGTTTACGTCGATCAGTTGCCTCTGTTAGGGACCGGTAAAACCGACTATCAAGCCTTAACCAAAAAACTGACAAGCGATACGCCCAATCCCACAAACCCCCAGCAGAATAGATCGCAACAACGCATGCCCAAACCAGACTATTCAGGCAAAATAAATAACTCGGATAACAAGCCCCATCTTCCCCGCGATATACCCCTCTAAACAACCGCCAACCATAAGTGGCTGGCAAACCAAGACTTAAAAAAATGGGCAGAGGCGGACTTGAACCGCCGACACATGGATTTTCAATCCACTGCTCTACCAACTGAGCTACCTGCCCGGCATCGGAGAATCGCGCCGGATTCTCAATAGACATGGAAGTTTAGCTACTGTCTCAAAAGCTGTCAAGGCTAATTGACAATAACCACTATATTTACCCCAAAATCCCATATCCGCCCGCCAGCCGCAGTCCAACCACCGCCTTCCAGCAACGCCAAGTGTATCACAAAGAAAAAACTGTATCACTTGACGAAACATAATATGCCGATATAATAGACGTCGGCTATTAAGGGATAAACACCGCAAACACTTGTAATACGGTAATTTAATAATGGCAAAACTACTGCTGCTCGGGAGCAATAATGCTGGGTTCTGCCATATGGCTGTGGCTTTGGCAAAGAAGTCGGTCCCGGAGGGATGCCAAGTGATCGGCGCAATGGTCGCTGGGGGTGTATTACCCGAAAAAGTCATAACCGTCATGGCTGAAATAGGCCTTGATATCACTCACCAAACGCTCACACGACTCGACCTAGTAAACACCAATGAAGTTGACTTCATCATTGCCCTAACCCACCAAGCCGGCCTGGCTCACCCATTGCTCCCGGGAGCCCCCGTTCTATTGCGGTGGCAAATGGAAGAACTCGCTGAAAACCGCGAAGATTTAACTCTCGACCAATGCCGAGATGTCCGAGACGAATTGGACCGCAGATTAACCAGCTTGTTTACCGGCGGATTTTGCTCCACAATGCTCGCTCTCAAAAAGAACAGCGAAGCGATACTAGACAATTTTACTGATGGTATCGTAGTGCATGATTGTTCCCGAAGAATATTCTACTTCAATCGCGCCGCTGAGATAATTACCGGTTATGATCGCCACGAAGTTCTCGGCCAAGACTGCTGGGACGTTTTTGACGGAGGTCTCTGCAGCGACAAATGCCAGTTCTGTGAAGAAAAACCGAATTTCGACCATATCACCTATCCGCTTAAAATCACCGCCAAAGACGGACACGAAAAACGCGTCGAAATGTCCGTCGTACTCATTCGTGATGACAAAAACACACCGCAAGGCGTACTGGCCACCTTCAAAGACGTCACCGAAGTCACCAAACTGCGCCATCAATTGCGTAGAGTACAAAGCTTCCATGGAATCATTGGCAATTCCGACAAGATGCAAGCCGTTTACGATCTTATCCAAGACCTCGTAACCAGCGATTGCGCCGTACTTATTCAAGGCGAAAGCGGCACCGGTAAAGAACTAGTCGCCAATGCCATCCATGGCGAAAGCAGCCGATCCGGCCGACCATTCGTAACCGTTAACTGCGGCGCCTTGCCCGAAGGTATTCTGGAAAGCGAATTGTTCGGCCATGTCCGCGGCGCCTTCACCGGAGCCATACGGGACAAAAAAGGCCGCTTCGAACTCGCCGATAAAGGTACACTCTTCCTTGACGAAATCGCCGAACTTAGCCCCAATATGCAAGTCAAACTGCTGCGAGTATTGCAGGAAGGAACATTTGAACGCGTCGGTGACGAAAAACAAGTCCGAGTAGATGTCCGTGTGATAAGCGCCACCAATCAAGACCTCCGCCAATTAACCGCGCAAGGCAGATTCCGCGAAGACCTTTATTATCGCCTTTGTGTCGTACCGGTTAATCTGCCTCCTCTGCGCGAACGACGCAACGATATCCCTATGTTGATCGAACACTTCATCCAACGCTTCAGCCAGGATATGCAACGCAATATCGAAAGCATTAGTCCCGATGCGCTTCACGAACTGATGGACTATAGCTGGCCGGGAAACATCCGCGAACTACAAAACGCTATACAGTACGCATTCGTCAAATGCAAAGATACAATCCTCCAACCACAGCACCTGCCACCCGAAATTATCTCACACGTAGCTACTCACTCGACCGTAAAATATCGTCGCAAAGGTAAACTCAACTCCGTAAATGTCAGCGACGCCATTAAACAATCTAAAGGTAACAAGGTCAAAGCCGCGAAAATGCTTGGCGTAGGAAGAGCCACCCTCTATCGTTTCCTGAGAGAACACGCTCTTCAATAAAAGCCGTCGATATCCTGCGAAAGGGACTCTCAAATGCCTTATAACCTAGTACCTCGAATCATCACGCGTTTTGGAGTTCGTGTTCAGACCGAAGGATGGGGCGATCCAATTACCGCCGCCCCGGTAAATCTTAGCGAAAAAGGCGTATGCATCAGCCTCGACCAAGGCTTGAAAAAAGGCACACCACTATTATTAGAAATCGACCTCATCCCCAACTCACCACCCTTCAAATGCAAAGGCATAGTAGCCTGGAACACCAAACAAAAGTCCGGCAGCTACTATTGCGGCATCGGCATACAAGGCCTAACTGAAGAACAAGTAAAAAGCATCCGAGAATACGTCCAAAAAGGCGCCCGAACCCTTCTGAAATTCTTCTCTGAGTTCCCTTTGTTTGACGCCCTCTCGGAGCAAGACTGCCTAAGCCTCTTGCGAATCATAACCCTCCACGAACTCGACAAAAAAGAAGTGCTCTATTACGAAGGCGATGAAGACGAATACCTCAAAGGACTCTTCATTATTGAATCCGGATTGCTGGGAATCTACAAAGGCCGCAAGACCGACCCCGAAAAAAAACTGGCTGTCGTTTCCGCAGGACAAATATTCGGCGAAACCTCCCTTGTCACCGACCAGCCCCACTCAGCCACCATCGCGGCCGTCAACCCCTCCAGACTCATCCAAATCAGCAAGGTCGGATACATGGTCCTACGCCAGGAATCGCCCGACATAGGCCTTAAGATTATGGATATCGTCGCCCGCACTCTCACCATGCGACTCGGACGCACCACCAAACTGCTCTTCTCCCCCGTCCACTTTTCATCAACTCGCCGTTAGCGGTTCGTTAATTGCCGTCGGGCATATCCGCTACCGGCTCCAACGGATGTTCTTCTATCGTCCAATCCGCGCCGCCCGGCTGTAAATCAAAACGCCCATCATCCACCGCCCCATCAAGTACAACCTCACTCCACGTAACCGTCGTTATTTCACTTTCGCTGTCCTCATAACGTATCTGATACGGCAACGACGACGAATTATTTATCCACAAATCCAAATTTACATACCTCTCCGCGAAACTGCTCTCGCTCTTCGGCACCAAATGGATGTGCGCCGTGTTCACCGGATCACTCGAATCTTCCGGCACCAAACTAACCTCAAAATTCTCCAAAACATCCTCCGTCGTTATCGCGAAAGGCACCGGAAAAGGCCCCTGTCCCAAACGCAACGCTTCACGGTCCGCACGGTCCGCCGAAAGCTCCCAACGTTGCAGCATTTTGGTCCGACTATCACGCCGTACCGCCCATTGGCCGTCAAACGTAAAGTCCTCGTCAAACTCGATAACCGGCGACTCATAATCTTCCGCCAACAAATCCACCTGCTGAAGATCATCAAAATGTATCAAAAACCGAACACTTTCTCCCTGCACCTGATAGCAAATATCACCGTGCCGAACAACCATCGTATCCACAAGCAATTGCTCCCGCGTATATATCATCTCGCCCTGAAAACTCTGCAAACTTTCACCTCGCGCCTCTACTCGATCCAAAAGATCGCGTATCTGCTGATCAACATCCACTATCATGCACTCTGCGTCTTGCTCAACCACTGCCTCATTTTCAGCTTCCTGCGCCGAACAACAACCCGTGGCCCAAACCCATGACAATCCCCCTAGACCCACCAATACCACTGCCACGCAAAACCACCGATTAACCCAATTAGATTTAAACATGCTTTTTACCTTCGTAAGAGATTATTGCTCTATCAACCTAACTCCACCGCACTGTTCGTTACCGTCGTCCTGCTCAGTCGCTTGGTAACCCAACGTCCTATCAACATCAATCCTATCATCCCCGCCTGCACAGCGATAATCCCGAACAAACGCAGATCAAAATAAAACGCCGTTGCCGCGAAGATTCCATAACGTAAAAACCGACCCAAAAAATTCGCCCACACAAACAAAATTCTATTATACCTATTACTAATCGCCAGCCAACGCACCACATCAACCGGGATCGGCAAAAAACTAACCACCGCAATCAACATAAACGGACTAGCGTTGAAATAACGTGCCGCCGTCTGATACCAACCAGTCTCCTTCAACTTACTAACCTTGCCAAACCGTAGCAAGTACGTAAAAATATGATACTCGTTCAAATTCGCCATCGCTGTGCCCAGCGCCCCCACCGCTGCCACAACCACAATCGTCAAAACCGCCGCCCAAACTCCGGCAATCTCAGCACCAATACCAAAATGCTCTTCTAACACCCCCGGCGACACCAATCCAAACATCGGCGACGCCATCAGCAAAACTATCCAAGCCGTCGGTGCCGGAAAAAACGTGCAGCACAACGACATATAAAACAAATACAAAGCCAACAGCCAAATACGTTCCGGCCAAAACGTCCCGCCGTCATCAAACCTTAACGCCGCCAGCGTCACTCCCGCCAACAACGCCAAAAATCCCAAAAACACACCAAACCAAAGCCGAAGATTAAAACCATCCTCAGCGTCCCCGCCTCTATGGCCCAAAATCCCAATCAAACGCCTAAGCATTACTAATCCTGCCGTCAGCCATATGAATAACCCTATCCGCCACCGACGCCGCCGCCTCCGAATGCGTTATCATCATTATCGCGACTTTGCGCTCTCGATGTATTTCGCTAAACAACTCCAGAATCCGCTCAGCGTTACCCGAATCCAAATTACCCGTCGGTTCATCCGCTAAAACCAACGCCGGCTCATGCGATATCGCCCGAGCGATCGCGATTCGCTGCTGCTGACCTATCGAAAGCTGCCCCGGCTTAAACCTCCCCTTATCGCTCATACCCACCGCTGCCAACGCTCGATCAACCTGCCCATCAACCTTGTGCCCTCTTATTCGTTCCGCCACCGCGATATTTTTATAAGCGCTGATCGTAGGCAATAAATTAAACCGCTGAAACACAAATCCTATCTTGTCCCGTCGAACCCGCGCCCGCTGCCCGTCCGAAAAATCCGCCGCGTTCTTACCATCGATAAATATCTCACCAGAACTCGCCGAAAGCATCAGCCCCACAATGTGCATCAGCGTACTTTTACCGCAGCCGCTCGGACCCATAATCGCCACGAACTCACCCCGACCAATCTCCAAATCAATATCATGCAGCACCGGCGTTTCCAAACGACCGTTCCGAAACGTCTTGCACAACCCACAAGTTTTTATCAACGCTTCAGTCAAAACTCAAAGCCTCCACCGGATCGTGCCGCAGTGCCAAGTAACCCGGATACATCGCGCTAATCGCCCCGCCGCCAATACCTATCAACACCGCCACCCCAATCCAGAAAGGCCTAATCTCAACCGTCATCAAAGGCTGCATTGTCTGAATCAACCAACGCGCGCCATACGTCATCAGTATTCCCAACACCGTTCCCAACGAACACAACAGCCAAGACTCTTGGATCGTCTGACGCAATATCGTCCAACGTGCCGCGCCCAGACTCTGTAAAATCGCGATCTCTCTGCCGCGTTCCAACACCATCGTGTACATCGTCACCAAAATAAACAAAAAGCATATCACCAACGCTATCACGCTCACCAAACTCACAAAAATCGTCAAGTTGCGAAAATTAGCTGATAGTATCTGCCCATAGTTCGCCACTAACGACGCCGCGCGATGGGTCACCGTTTCTATTTCTTCCGCCAACAACTGCAAATTCCCCGTATCCAACCCCGGCGTCGCCTTGACAAAAAACATATGTGCCGTTTGCGCCGCGATGCCGTTCACTCCGCGCAGCATATTTATCGGCGCGAACACCCGCCCCGCGACTCCCGTCTCGATTATCCCCACGATAACCGCAGGCGTATCACCATAACTGGTATGATCTCCCACCGCGAACCCCCCCGCGTTCGCCAAACGCTCATCTATAACCAATGGCAAAGGCGTTACCCGATAATCCCTATCCTGCTCCGCTAAACGAGCCTGTTCGGTAAAATGCTCCACCGCTTCCAGCGGCGCATCCATATCCTCAAACAATCCTCCATCCACCATCCGCCGAGGCCCCGCAAAGTAAGCGAAGTCTTCCGGACAAACACCAAAAACATTCTGTGTCAGCCCCGCCAACTTCACCCGCCCTAAAAATACCGGTATCACCCGTTCCACCGCCGGCGCTCCAGCGATCTCTATCTCCATAATCTGATCCGCTTGTCGTTCCCACAACGTCCCCCCGCTCATACTGCCCAGATCAAAATGACGGTCCCGAACTATGATCTCAGCATCCACACTCTCTATGCGCCCGGAAACCTCATTAAGCGTACCGTTAGAAAGCCCCACCAGAATCAACAGCAGCGTTATCGCTATCGCCACCGCCAAAACACTCATAACACTTCGCACCTTCCGATGCGTCAAATTCGCCCAAGCCAATAAAAACATCTAACACCCGTCAAAATGTCATTCCCGCGAAGGCGGGAATCCAGTTGTAAGTCGCAACTTGATTTTTAATCTTCATCACGCACCAAACCACCGTTCTCAATCTCCGCCACCACACCCGGCAGTTCCCGCAAACCATGTATCACATAATCCGCCTCGTGCGTAAAATCATTATACTTCTCGTTCGTCGCCAGCAAAATGCTCACCGACCCCGCCCGACGCGCCGCCATCAAATCAAAAACATAATCCCCCACCAGGCACGCCTCACGAGCTTCCACTCCCAACAGCCTGCACGCCTCAAAAACCCCAAATGGGTCCGGCTTAACAGGCCCGTCTTCTCGAGTAATCACCGCTTCAAAATTCAAGCCGTGCAGTTCCGCTACTCGCTTTACACTCGCATGGCAATTACGCGTCACCACCCCAATCCGTCTGCCTTCGTCACTCAGCGACGCTAGAACCTCTGCCGCCCCATCGTTCAATTTCGATTGCTCCGCCGCCTCGACCTCATAACGATCCAAAATCTTCTCCGCCCGAGCCAATTCCTCCTCTGACATATGCTCCATCGCTTCAAGGATCGGTCCTTGAATTGCCCCTATCTCCGCGCGAATCGCGTCAAAATCCAAATGTGGCACAGTTATCGTGCCATCCAAATCAAATATTACCGCTTTCATTTGCATCGCCGCTATTCTAGGCTCAATATCCCTACCGGTCAAGCAGAGACTCACCACCGCTTGACAAGCACAAATATTTGTATTATATAATGTTATGATATAAACTACGCTGTGATCATACATTGCAGCTTCTCAACTAAGACAGCGCCAATCACCCTTTGGTTAGCCCCTTAAAAATCGCCTCCGTCGGAAACCGACCAATGAAAACCGAAATCATAAAAGTAACTGACTACCAGAGTTGCACCCAAGCCAGCCAAGCTGCCGTGGACGCCCTAAACGCCGGCAAACTCGTCGGCTTCCCAACGGAAACCGTTTACGGCATCGCCGCACGGGCCGATATCCCCTCAGCTGTCCAAAATCTCGACACCCTCAAGCAACGCCCTCCAGACAAACCTTTTTCTATAATTATAGGTAATAAAGCCGTACTGCCCCAATATGTCGGCCAACTGCCGCCCATCGACCAAGCCCTCCTGCGCCGTGCCTGGCCCGGCCCACTAACCGCCGTATTCGTCCTAAACGACCAAAAAATCGCCCAAGCCCAGCAAAATTGGCCTCCCCAACTTTTCAACAGACTATATCAAGACCAGACCATCGGCATCAGACTGCCAGATCATCAACTCGCCCAACATTTTCTTACTACCGTTGATGCCCCCATCCTCGCACCCAGCGCCAACCTCGCTGGAAAAAAACCACCCCGTGATGCCCAAGATGTACTCGAACAACTCGACGGCAAAATCGACCTGCTCCTCGATGCCGGACCCACAAAATACGCGCAAGCATCTACAGTTGTTAAGTTTACAGATTCAAAATTCGAAATCCTCCGCCCCGGCGTTCTGGACAGCCCTACCATCGAACGCATGAGGCAACTGGTCTTCCTCTTTGTTTGCACCGGCAACACCTGCCGCAGCCCCATGGCTGAGGGTATCTGCCGCACGCAAATAGCTCAAAAGCTCCGATGCCCGGTTGACCAGCTCGAAAAGATGGGTTATAAGATTCTCTCAGCAGGCACAATGGCGCCAGGCGCCGGTGGAAAAGCCACCCCCGAAGCCATCCAGGCCTGTCAAAAGGCCGGAATTGATATCAGTAATCATCGAGCCCGCCCGCTGACCCAAGAAATTATTAATCAGGCCGATTACATCTTTACTATGGGTCGATCACACCGGCAAATAGTCGAAGATATCGCGCCCGATAGCAGACATCGAGTCGCTCTCTTGGCGGATGATGATGAAATCTCCGACCCAATCGGAGGATCGTTGGACCGGTATCAACACTGTTATAGCGAGATCGCCCAAGCCATCGATCAGAGGCTAAGCGAAATCTTCACTGAATAGAAAGAATATAGGAAACTGCTCGACTCAAATTGACTGCCCGGCACAATCGTATCGTGTCACTAGAAAGGAATCGCTTTGATGAGAATTAGTATCGCTTGCGACCACCGGGGCTACGAAGCCAAAGAGTACCTCAAGAACATCCTGCAACGTGCCGGTCACGAAGTCACCGACTTCGGAACCAACGACTCCAAAAGCTGCGACTATCCTGACCACGCTATACCCGCTTCCCGCGCCGTCGCCGATGGCTTAGCTGATATGGGTATCCTAATCTGCGGCAGTGGTATCGGCATGTCAATCACAGCCAACAAAGTCCATGGCATTCGCGCCGCCCTCTGCCACGATGAACTAACCGCCCAAATGTCACGCAAACACAACAACGCCAACGTCCTTTGCCTGCCCGCCATGCTTATTAACGATCCGTTAATGGCCAGCATCGCCGAAACCTGGCTCGCCACCGAATTCGAAGGCGGACGACACGAAGTCAGACTCAATAAAATGATGGAACTGGAAAAAAACTGCTGCCCCGAGAAATAACCCACACATAGAACCCCCGTCAATAACCCAACCGTCTCGGTCAAAACCCAACCGAGGCGGTTTTTTTGTCCCTACCACGCCGGCCCTATCAGTCAATATTCAGTGTGTGATTAAACCAATCCTACGCCCTACGCCGTAGCAAGGTCAAAGCACCAAAGGCTAGCAACGACAGCGACAACGGCTCGGGGATAGGAGCAAAACGCTGTCCCATGGAATCGGCCGGATAGGCGCGATAGCAGGCATAGCCATTGCTAATATCCGTTCCCGTAATGACAAAGCGAAAGTAGGTGCCCGCCACCGTGTTGTCAAAATCGAAGGTGCTGGCCTGCAACTCACTAGTCACCTGAGGAACAGTAGCAGTGCCGATCGAGGCCAGGCTGCCAACGCTGTTACCGACATAGCCCTCTATTTTCCAGATCCCGTTGATATGTTGGATCATCTGGATTTGGTCAACAACAGTGGCTTGGTCAAATCGGTAGGTCACCACCGCCCGGGCCGGATCGGGTACATACGACGCCGCGTAAACGTGATCGTGTAGCGTGTACGACTGCGAGACCGCCGGAGCATCATTAACCAGCCATCCTATACCTGTAGCGACATCCAACGGATAGGGGGGCGAACTCACCGTCCAAACATTGTCCCAAGCCGGGTGACAGCCTGAGTCCATGCTGTTCACAGGGATTGAAACTTCTGTGATCATCCCAGCCTCAACCGCACCCGCAAGGCCGACAACCAAAACCACAAGACCAAAGAAAACCAACCCCCTTCTTAGCGCTAAACTTCTCATAACTTCTACCTCTCTCTCTATCAAAATCTCTATCTCTCTACGAACAACACCGCAGATTGTATCAGAACTGCATCACGTTGTCAAGAGTAATCGCCCTAAAACCAAGGAGATTCCCTACCAGCTAAGATCCTCAATACCAGACTGTTAAGAAGCTAATAAGTAGAGAATAAGTAGGGACAGCCACCTATTTCTATTACTTCTTCCGCGAACGCAAGATGTCAAAAACCAACCACAAACCCGAAACCGCCGCGATCACAAAAGCGACCCCCCCGATGATCGGATAACCCAAGTATGTCGGGCCGATCTTAGCGTGCCCCAGAATCGCCGCAGCGATAATCAACGCCGCGATCACCAACCCCAACACCACTTTGTCCAACATCTGATTTAATCGTGCCAAAGGATGTTCTAAGCCGCGATGGTGCAAATCCAAATTAATCCGCCCATTGCGTAACTTACGCATTATCTCCAACAGATGTTCAGGCGTCTCCTGCGCTAACTGCGCCACATCCTCAGCAACCCGCTGAGCCCGATTCGCTAATTGCCGTGGACTATAACTCTGCAAAACCAACTTGTGAACAAAAGGCTCCACATGGCTCACCATGTCAAAATCCGGATCCAACTCACGACCCGTCGCTTCCACCGTACTTAGCGCCTTGATTAAAAACAGAAAATCATGACGCACCTGCAAATTAAACCGCGAAACCAGACGCACAATGTCACGCAATACCTTGCTCACCGATATCTGCTTCAAAGGCAAACCATGATACTGCTCGATCAAATCCAACACCGCGATCCGCAGTTCCGTCAAATTAACATCGTCAGGCAAAACATCCAAATCCCGCGCCGCCTTCAACAACCGTCCAATATCTTTCTTTACTATCGCCCGCAATACGCGCGTCAAAACATTCAGCGCCTGCTCATCCAAACGACCAAACATCCCGAAATCCAAAAAACATATTACGTTTCCAGGTAATACCAGCGCGTTGCCCGGATGAGGATCAGCCTGAAAAAAACCGTGATAAAAAACTTGCTTTAGTACCGCGTTGGCTCCCTTACGCGCCAAATCTTTTCGATCACTAACGCTGGCGTCAGCGCCGAAATAATTCGACAAAGGCGTACCTTCCACATACTCCATCACCAACATATGGTCGCTGCAGCACTCCCAATATATTTTAGGGACATACACTGTCGAATCGTCCGCGAAATGACCACGAAAGATATCCGCGTTTCGGGCTTCCCGCAACAAATCCAGCTCGCGACTCACCGAACTGCGCAATTGCTCCACCAAAACCAACGGGTTCCAACGTCGCGCCTCCTCCAGGTGCGTCTGCGCCAAATGAGCCAAATGCTCCAGAATATTCAAATCGTCATGGAATATCTTTGCTGTGCCCGGACGAATTATCTTTACCGCCACCTTTTCGCCGCTGTGCAGCTTCGCTACGTAAACCTGAGCCACCGAAGCGCTCGCGATCGGCTCGGTGTCAAATTCCGCGAAACACTTTATCGGATCAACATTGTCCTTGCGTGTCAAAAACTTCCGAACCGCATCCCAAGGCGTCGGAGTAACATGATCCTGCAAATTCGTCAACTCCGCGATAACATCCGAAGGCAGCAAATCCGGACGCGTTGACAAAATCTGACCGATCTTGATGAACGTCGGACCCAGTTGCTCCAGCATCATGCGAAAACGAACAGCACGCGTCGCGCGAACCTTCTCAGCGTCCTCTTCCGCCACCCGCCATTTCAACCGCCCCAATGGACGCAACCGACGAAGCAATTGGCCAAAACCATATCGGCCGACAATCATCAGTATCTGCTGATAACGACGCAACGTGCGATAGTTTTTATACGGATTCAGCGCCACAGATCACCTATCCTCACTATATCATGCTTTGACAACCATCAAAGACTATCTTCCGAGCCCCCGCCCAAACGAGCCTCCAATGCCGCTACCCGAGCCTCCAACGCCTTGAACTCGTCCCGCGAAACACCTTTGATCTTGTCAGTTACCTTACCGACCTCAGTCTTTACCACTCGCTGCAATTCCTCACCCTGCTTCTTGGCTTTCTCGATCAACTCCTGAGCCAGCTTCTTGCCTTCCTCGCTCGAAACTTCACCTTTCTTCTCCAACTCAGCAACCATCTCCTTAGCCTTCTCCTCACTCAACGCCGCCAAACCAATCCCCGTATAAAGCATCTTACGCAGTAAATCCATTACAATCACTTCCTTTCTAAAAAAGAACCATTCACACCAAATTCCCGGAATCCTCAAAACAGTACCCACATTCCATCTCTATTATTCCGTCGCCAACTTTAATATTAGCAAAACCTTACAACCTAACATTACTACCCCTTTCCGGTGTGTCCTTACAGCAATTTCACCAAAAAACTCTTGTCCGGCTTGCATCTTACTGATTGATCTAGTATAGTATATTATACTCAATCACGATGAGAGGTTTTCCGAAGGGTCCCGTCCCTGAGGCGATGCCTCTCTTTTTTTATGGCTTTTTCCTGTACCCAAGTTTACCCTTGAGATTGTTCATAAAATCTACATCGTTAGGCAAAAACTCCCTAAGCAGCGATGAGTATTTATTACGATTGGGAATAATAAGCTTCTTCAGCTTTCCCTTACCTACGAGATATTTAATTAGACAGTGGAAATCTCCATCTCCTGATACGATAACGGCTTTGTTGTACTTGGGATATTCAATCATCGCGTGAAGAACTAGTTCCGCATCAACATTACCCTTGATGTTCCCATGTCTTAAAATGAGCGTTGGCTTGAAAATCAGAATATAGCCTTGTTCCTGCAGCGTGGTATACAAATCCTGGTTGGTGGGAACATATCCAATAAATAAGAACGCTCTCAACACGCCATATTTGTCACTAAGATAATTTCTAAACCGCCCAAAATCAAGTACCCATCCCTGATCCTGAATTGCAAGATTCAAGTTCTGACTATCAATGAAAGCATAATTCTTCTCTTTTGTTTTCATACTGCCTGCTAGATCATTGAAATCTACTCAACTTGCCTCAAACTTCCATCCTAACCATCATCCAAAATTCTATTCTTTTATTCTACCTTCTTCCTCCACTCAACGCCAGCCTTAATACAACTCGCCATTATCCACTCCAAACGCCCGCCCGCCAACAAAAAAAACAGCCCGACCACCTTAGCGATCGGACTGCTAAAAAATCACAAGGATGCGTCTCTCAGCCCACGCCGGCTACTTCTCAAACGCTTTACTGTCCTCGAAGAACGTCGCCATCCCCGCGGTCGTCAACGGATGGTCCGCCACCTGCTGCAGCAAATTCGCCGGCACCGTCAAAACATCCGCGCCCGCCAGCAGACACTCACTCAATTGCACAAAGTGCCTGAAGCTCGCCGCCAAAATCTGCGTCCGAATATCGTAATTCGTGAATATCGCTGATATCTCCTGGATCAAACGCGGCCCAATATCCTTACGCGCCCCGCCGCAAGCCACATACTCCGTGTTGCTCACACATTGATCACCTTTAGCGTTACGGTGATCTTCCAGCCAATACAAACTATTGCCCGCAGCCCGTTCCACATGGTCATTCGAATACGCGTAGTCAGCCAAACGACCAATAAACGGCGCCACAAAACAAGCACCCGCGTTCGCCGCCCACAGCGCCTGCGTCGAGTTAAACACCAGCGTCGCGCAACAAGTAATATCACGTTCCCATAACGCGTGGATAACCTTCAGACCCGTAAACGGATCATAGCTGGGGTCCACCGCCTGATAACCGCCCACCGGAACCTTGATAACCACATTGTCACCCCAGCCGGCAAACTCTTGGGCCTGCTTGATCATCGCTTCGTCCGTTAGGTCCAACAACTCCAACAATACCGGATTCGGCGCCACCAGCTTGATCAGTTCCTTCATTATACTTTCCGCATCAGCCCAGCTTTTCGCCCCCGCCTTCTTTACCAACGAAGGATTCGTCGTCACCCCGCTGATGATCCCCGCCCGGTACAAAGGTTCGATATCTTTGATCGTCGCGGTATCCGCGAAAATCAAAGGCCCGCGAGGCGACGGATGAGCCAATTTCTTACCTGTGCTCGGATGAGTCTCAGGCCCCGCAACGCGACGCTCACGCGCACCAGCCTTAGTCTGTTGAATGTTAAACATCTATATTATGTCCTTTCAGAATCCATACCATGTTACATAAATTAACTGCCGATCCTAAACCCAGCGATAAAAAGCCCACAGATATTGCGTTTGTGTTCGGCCGCCTAAAACTACGCCCACTCTTGCAGCCCCGGCAACCGGCTTTTATCTTGACCAATGTCAAAGTCTAATATGGTAGAGCGAGGAACCCCCTTTTGCAAGTCACATACAGGATTAACACAAAGCCTTCACCAGCAAGATTTTACGATTATGTGACAAACACCGCCCTGACCCAACGCCTCGCCAATTGCGCTTCCCACTAGCCAAAAAACCAAATTTGCCCCATAATATAGCCCCGAACCGTAAATGCTACTCAGCTAACAATAAGGACCAAAAAGCATGCGAATACTCGCCACCGGAGGCGCCGGCTACGTCGGCAGCGCAACCGTCAGATCACTCATCAGCCAGGGCCATCAAGTCACCGTTTATGACAACCTCAGCAAGGGGCACCGCGCCTCCGTCCCCGCCGAAATCCTCATCACCGGCGATATCGCCGACGCCGACCAGCTCCAACAAACCCTTACCGAACACCAGATCGAAGCCGTCATCCACTTTGCCGCATTCATCGCCGTAGGCGAATCCACCGAACACCCCAACATCTACTATCAAAACAACATCGCCAACAGCCTCACCCTCCTAGAAGCCATGCGCCGGACCGGCGTCCAAAAACTCCTATTCTCCAGCACCGCCGCTGTATATGCTCCCATCGAAACCGGCTCGCTAACCGAAGACTCCCCCAAAGCCCCCGACAGCCCCTACGCCTTCAGCAAATTCGCCATCGAACGCATGATCCAGGATTTCTCCCAAGCTTACGGCCTAGGATACACCATTCTCCGCTACTTCAACGCCTGCGGGGCCGACCCACAAGGCCGGTTCGGCGAAAACCACAACCCCGAAACCCATCTCATCCCCCTAATCCTCCAAGTCCCACTAGGCCAACGACAAAACATCGGAGTGTTCGGACAGGACTATAACACTCCTGACGGCACCTGCATACGTGATTATGTCCATGTTGACGACCTCGCCGACGCCCATGTCCGCGCCATAATGGCGATCGAACCCGGATCAAGCCACACCTACAATATAGGCACAGGCCAAGGCCACTCTGTCCTCGAAGTCATCCAGGCTGCCGAGCAAGTCGTCGGCCAAAAAATCCCTCACCAATTCCTCCCTCGACGCCCCGGTGATACCACCCGGCTTGTAGCCCAAGCCCAAAAGCTCCGCAAAGAATTGGCCTGGAACCCCAAATATACCGATCTAAAAGATATTATCGCCACCGCCTGGCAATGGCACAAAAACCACCCCAACGGCTACGACGATTGATTAGCCCCCTGACCTGTCAGGGGGTTTTCAGGACCAAATACACAGAAAGATCAATTAATCCCAACCGATACACTGTATTTGAAAGTGCTCTAATAACCAGAATCTATGGCTAAACCAAATGACAACCAAATCATCGCCCTAGTCGCTCTAATGCGACCCCGCCAATGGACCAAGAACGTCTTCGTCCTGGCCCCTCTACTGTTCGGCCGAAAACTCGACGACCCCACCGCCTGCTGGACAACCTTCGCCGCCCTAGCCTGCTTCTGTGTCATCTCTAGCGCCATCTACGTCTTCAACGATATCTGTGACGCCCAAGCCGACCGCAACCACCCCGTCAAAAAACACCGACCTATCGCCCGATCCGCTGTCACCATACCCACCGCCGCCGTATTCGCCCTGGTCCTCGCCGCCATAAGCATAACCGCCGCTTGGTTACTAGGCCCACGATTCTTCTTCATCACCGCTCTATACACCTTCATCCAAATCCTATACTCCATCATCCTAAAACACCTCGTAATATTGGACGTCATGACCATCGCCGCCGGGTTCGTCCTGCGAATCCTCGCCGGTAGCGTCGTCATCAGCGTCCCCCCATCCCATTGGCTTATCCTCTGCACCGTCTTTATCTCATTCTTCCTAGGATTCACCAAACGCCGAGCCGAACTAGTCGCCAACCACTCCGATGAACCCACCCGCGCCGTCCTCAAACACTATAGCGTAGAATTCCTCAATCAAATCATCGCCATGGTAACAGGCGTAACCATCGTCTGCTACGCCCTATACACCGTGGACACCCGCACCCTCCACGAGTTCGGCTCCCGCGCCATGCTCCTAACCCTCCCCTCCGTAATGTACGGCATGTTCCGCTACCTATACCTCATCTACCACCTAAACCAAGGCGAAAACCCCGCAAAAATCCTATCCAAAGACATCCCCTCCATCCTCAACGCTCTGCTCTGGATCGCCATCTGCATCTTCGTCGTCCGCTACGGCACCGACCTCCACCTCTTCGCCCAATAACTGCCCCCCAACCATGTCATTCCTGCGAAGGTGCCGAATCCATCCCTGGCGCCCAATCACCCTCTCTACCCCTCATCTCACACTACAAAATCGCCTAGGTAGCCAGCAATATCACTTGACTAACACTCCCAAATCCCCTAAAATGTACGTCAAGTGATTCTTTGCCCAGCCCATAGGAGAAAAGACATGAGAATTTCCAACCCCGCCCTCATCATGATCATTCTCGTTGCCATCCTGCTCGCCGTCCTAACCGCCCACTCCCAAGCCCAATACAGTGGCGGAACCGGCGACCCCTGCACCCCTTGGGAAATCGCCAATATCGACGACCTACACGCCCTCGCCGCCAACACTGCTCACTACGGCGATTGCTTCATCCTCACCGCCGACATCAACCTCGACCCCTGCCTGCCCGGCCGGCAAATATACACCACCGCCGTCATCGCACCCGATACCGACAACTCAAACAACTCCGCCTTCGATGGCACCCCCTTTACCGGTATCTTCGACGGCGACGGCCACCGAATACTAAACCTCACCATCGATACGCAAGGCGCCAGCAACGATTACCTCGGCCTGTTCGGCCAAACCGCCAGCCCCTGCCAGTTGAAAAACCTCGGCGTGGTAGATGCCTCTATCACCGGCGAGGCTAGTTCTTATCTCGGCGGCCTCTGCGGTAGTAATGGTGATACTGACCTGTCTGGTTTTCGTCCCGGCGGAACTATCTCCAACTGCTACGCCATCGCAACCGTAACCGACCAGGATACTCTTTTTGATGCGGGCGGACTCTGCGGAAATAACGTCGGTTTTATCTCCAACTCCTATGCAACAGGAAACGTTACCGCCGCAGGTGCTTCTCAGAATATCGGCGGACTGTGCGGAGCAAACTGGATACAAATCTCAAACTCTTACGCAACTGCGAACGTTACTGCCGTAGATGGTACTTGGAATATCGGCGGACTGTGCGGATCGAACTGGCAACAAATATCCAACTCTTACGCTGCCGGTAGTGTAACCGCCGGAGTTTCTTCTCAGTATATCGGCGGTCTGATCGGCAGGGACTATAGCGCTTCGGTAGGTGATTCCGCCTGCAGAAGCAGCTTCTGGAACAATACAGTTAACCCAACGCTTTCTGGTGTAGGCAGTGCGAACCCCGATCCCGCCGGTGTCATCGGCGTAACCACTGCTGAAATGATGACAGCTGACACGTTTCTGGATGAGGGCTGGGATTTAGTGTCAGTATGGAACATTGAGGAAGATCAGACCTATCCCCTCCTGAGAAAATACTCAGCACTAGATACCAATTACGACCATAAGATTGATCTAATAGACTTTGCCCAATTCGCAGACCATTGGCTCGATGGCGTTGAATAGCCTGGGTAGGGTGGGTGATTTCGGACCATTTGCCCAATTGTTACCCACACAGCCCCCTCACCTAGAGTCCCAAAAACCGAATATTGGCAAATCCCCCCCTCCTCAGCTAATAGTTTACCTCCCCGCCCTTTCCCCTTATAATACACCTAGTTTGTGGCTCTAAGATTTCTCGATAGGAGACACCCATGAAAGGTGTAATATTGGCCGGCGGCCTAGGAACCAGAATGTTACCCATGACCAAGGTAACCAACAAACACCTCCTGCCCGTCTATGATCGCCCCATGATCTACTATCCCATCCAGTGTCTGGTCAACGCTGACATTCGGGACATCATGATCGTCACCGGCGGCAACCGAGCCGGCCATTTCCTCGAACTGCTCGGCAGCGGCGAAGAATTCGGCCTCAAAGCCCTCCACTACGCCTACCAGGACGGAGGCAACGCCGGAATTGCCGATGCCCTGCGTCGCGCCGAACATTTTGCCGACGGCGAAAAAATCATCGTAGTACTAGGCGACAACATCATCGAAAACAACATCGCTGCCGCCGTCCAAAGTTTCCGCCAACAAGAGCGCGGCGCCAAAGTCCTCCTCAAACAAGTCGAAGACCCACAACGGTTCGGCGTTGCCGAAATCGCCAACAACAAAATCGTCTCCATCGAAGAAAAACCCAAAAATCCCAAAAGCGACCTCGCCGTCATCGGCATCTATATGTACGACGCCCAAGTTTTCGACTTCGCCAAACAACTCAAACCCTCCGCCCGAGGCGAACTGGAAATCACCGATGTCAACAACGCTTACATCCAACAAAACACCTTAACCTACGAAATCCTCCAAGGCTGGTGGACCGACGCCGGCACCATAGAATCCCATTATCGCGCCACCCAACTAATCGCCCAAGGCGGCGCCAACAAAATCTAATAACCGTCCCTTCATCGCCCAAGGAAACAACAATGTCTCCGTCAACCAAAAACAAAAACAACACCAAACCCGAAAAACGCATCCTCGTGACCGGCGCCGCCGGGTTCATCGGCAGCAACTTCGTCCACCTGCTCCTCAACGAAAAACCCAATTGGCACATCGTCGCCCTCGACTCCCTAACCTACGCAGGCAACCTCGCCAACCTCACCGACTGCCTCGAAAACCAAAACGTCGAATTCATCAAAGGCGACATCTGCGACCCCCAAACCGTAACCCAAGCTCTCGCCAATGTCGATATCGTCGTAAACTTCGCCGCTGAAAGCCACGTTGATCGTTCCATACTCGGATGCCAAGATTTCATCCGCACCAACGTTACCGGCACCCAAGTTCTCCTCGACGCCGCCCGCGCCGCCAACGTAAAACGCTTCATCCAAATCTCCACCGACGAAGTTTACGGCTCTCTAGGCCCGGAAGGATACTTCACCGAAACCTCACCCCTCGCGCCCAACAGCCCTTACAGCGCCTCCAAAGCCGCCGCCGACCTCCTTTGCCGCGCCTACTTCAAAACCTATCAATTCCCCGTCATCGTCACCCGCTGCTCCAACAACTACGGCCCCTATCAATTCCCCGAAAAACTCATCCCCCTATTCGTCACCAATCTAATCGAAAACAAAAAAGTACCCGTTTACGGTGACGGCCTCCAAGTACGCGATTGGATCCACGTCAACGACCATTGCACCGCCATCCTCGCCGTCATCGAAAAAGGCGCACCAGGCGAAATCTACAACGTCGGCGGAAACAACGACCGACCCAATCTCGAACTCGTCAAAATGATCCTCGAATACCTCGACAAGAGCGAATCCAGCATCGAATACGTAACCGATCGCCCAGGCCACGACCGACGCTACGCCGTCGACTGCTCCAAAATCGAACGCGAACTTCGCTGGGAACCAAACATCGACTTCGCCGAAGGCTTAACCCGCACCATCGATTGGTACAAAGAAAACCCCCAATGGTGGCAGCAAATCAAAACCGGACAATACCTAAAATACTACCAACAACAATACGGCGTAACAATCTAACCCTTCCGCTTACACAACAAATCAGATATGACTCCAACTCACAACCTCAACCCAGCCATCGACTCTATCCTCGTAATCGGCGCCGCCGGTATGCTCGGCCAAGAACTCGTCCGCCAACTCCAAAACACCAACCAGCTCAACCACCAACACCCTCCCCAAGTCTTCGCCTACGACATCAACCAAATCGACATAACCCAACCCGACAGCGTCAATCGCTGCATCGCCGACATCCAACCTCAAGTCGTAATCAACTGCGCCGCCGTCACCGATGTCGATGGCTGTGAATCACAACCCGAACACGCCTTCGCTGTCAACGCTACAGGCCCCAAGCTCCTAGCCGTCGCCTGCCGCCAACGCAACTGCAAACTCGTCCATATCAGCACCGACTTCGTATTCGACGGCCAATCCGCCCGTCCCTATTTACCCGAAGACCCCACCAACCCCATCAGCGTATATGGCCGATCCAAATGCCAAGGCGAAGAAAACATCCGCGCCAACCTCGATAATCATCTCATCGTCCGCACATCATGGCTGTTCGGCCCACAAGGCAAAAACTTCGTCGCCACCATCGCCCAAGCAGCAAAACAAAAACCAACCCTCCAAGTCGTCACCGACCAAGTCGGCTGTCCAACCTACACCATCGACCTCGCCCAAGCACTCATCAACCTAATCGCCGCCGACACCACCGGAACCACCCACTTCCACAACCAAGGCCAATGCTCCTGGTTCCAATTCGCCCAAGAAATCGTCCGCCAATGCAAACTCAAAACCGAAGTTCAACAAATAACCGCCGCCCAACTTAACCGCCCAGCGCCCAGACCCGCATACTCCGTCCTCGATATCACCTCCTACCAAACCGCCGCCAAACACACCCCCCGCACCTGGACCCAAGCCCTAAACCACTACCTAACCACCCAGGGCATAATTACCCCTTGATTGCTACGTAATCACGTTTTCAAGGAAATGCTTTCCCTCTAGACGACATTTCTGATATAATACCCGCATCTGGATGGTAATGGATATTGTCAATGATAGGATTCCCAATCATGGAAAAACCCTCTGAAGTGCCGCCCCTAGTCTCAGACCCCCAATATGCAGGCTTGTTCGTGGCCACCGCTTCCTTCAAGGACAACCACGTTCTAGCATCCGGCAAAAATGCCGCCCAGGTTCGCGATGAAGCGGTAAAACAAGGCATCAAAACACCAGTAGTATTTTTCGTCCCCGACAATGACATGGTACACATCTACTAAGACATTTCTCCGCCTATGTCTATTCTAGAATCAACATTTTTTCCATCGAAACACAGCACTATCAATGACAGCTCCCGCTCACTAACGCACCGCCTTCACACCGCCACCCGACGCCGCTCGCTTAACTTCCGCTAACAGCCTGTCTTCTTCGATCAACGTCACGTCACCCGGACATTCCTGCACCAGTATCCCGTGCGCCGCTCCCCATTGCACCGCCGTCGACAAATCCTTCCCTTTCAACAGCGCCGCCAAAACCCCCGACGTAAACGAATCGCCTCCGCCGGTCCTATCGATGATCGGCACATCCCTGCGCACCGGCGCCACATGAAACTCATCCGCCGCCACATCATACAACACCGCGCCCCAGCTTATCAAATCCGCGTTCGTCGCGCCCCGCCACTGCGTACCTATCAAACTCAAATTACCAAAATCCTTCGCCACCTGCTTTACCGTCTGCTTATACGCTGCCAACCACTCCTCAAACCCCGCGCCTTTACCAACCGTCGTTTCGTACCCTAGCGCATCGCTGATGTCCGAATCGTTCCCCACCAAAAAACCCAAATGCGGCGCCAACTTCTTATTGATCGCCCGCGCCCGTTCCTTGCTCGGCTCCACCTTCGCCCGGTAGTTCAAGTCCGCCGCCACAAATGTACCCGCCGCGTTCGCCGCCTGCACCGCTTCCAACGCCACATCCGCCGAAGTCGGAGAAATCAACGTACAAATCCCGCCCGTATTGAACGTCCGCGCACCATCCACCTCAAAAATCGTCTTCCAGTCCACATCACCAGCCGCTAACTCCCGAATCGGAGAATGCGCCCGGTAATAACACGTCTGTGATGGCACCACCCCGCGACCGTTGTACGTAAAGTTAATTCCGTTCGCCAGCGTACCTTTCCCGTCCGTGCTGAACTTCGTACCGTCATTCTTCGTATTGAACCAAATGATCTTACTCGTATCCACTCCCGCCGTTCGCATCTGGTTTCGTATGTTACGTCCCACTTCGTCATCCACCAGCGCCGTAACCACCGCCGCTCGCAAACCAAACGTATGTGCCAACCCGCAAGCCACGTTCGTCTCGCCCCCGCCCTGGCTCAGCCGCATCTGCACCGCCCGCGCCGTCGGCACATCAAACGGATCCAAACGCAGCATAACCTCACCCAAACTTACCCCGTCATAACGACAACTATCCGCCGCCTTAATATCCCGGTAATTCACAACTCTGTTCGCCATCGCCACCGACTCCTATCTAAAAAATATTACCATTACAGATCCATACAGTGTACTCTACCCCGCAAAGGACGCTTCGCGTTTTCAGCAACCTTGGGCTTCAAAGCCAGCAACTTCAGTCCCTTGTCCACCGTATTCGCGTATATTATTTCCATGTCGTTCATCTCCGGCTGCGACAAATTAATCGCCGTCAACCCTGCCATCTCGCTCATCGCCGGCACAAAATGATCCCCCTTACCGCAATAATGTACCATCCCTCCACCGAACTCGTCAAATATCCTTTGATCCAAAGGCCTTATAAAATCAACATATACCCCCGGCGATAAATTCATCAGACTATCATTACGCAACGCAATCCGCCCCTTATGCATCAGCCCCCAATGGTGCGAATACTCCCCCCCCAAACCCACCAAATCATACCACTTCCGCATAAACGCAATATACGTATCGGTTATCAATCCCAAAAAGTCCCGCACCAAATCCGGCTCGTCATAAAAAGCGTAAAATATCTCGCTGCCCCATATCGTCTCGGCGTTATCGATCGGCCCCTGTAAATCCGGATGATACACCGCAACGTTCCTACCCAATACCGGATAAGCCTCCAACACCTCCATGAATCGCTCCGCTGCCTCAAACACCTTCCCCCCAAATCCGCCCGTCAGGTCCGGAACCCCCGCATCCACCACCTTACGCAACTCATCGATCGATCCCAACGGATGATTCCCCGGCAATGTATCCAACTTCTCATCCATCATAAACAACTCACACCCAAACAACGACGGTATTATCACAACCCCATAGTTACACCGCACATTCAATTGACTATCCCCCCCCGTCGCCAAAACCTCCGAACACAACCCAAATTGCTGCAGCAGCATCGCTTCATAATCTTCCAGTGCCGCGTTCACCGAAACCTTCGGCCAATCAACCTTCGCTTCACACGCCGTTCGCGCCGCCGGAATCCAATAACCTTCCTCCACCTTGTCATCCAAAAAATCAATCCAACTCCCACGCCGCCGCACCTCATCCGCTTCGTCGATCCGCTTCGACAAATCCTCTAAACAAGACTTCATTTTCGCTGAAATCACCATGAATAATAAAACTCCCATTCCAGAATAATCCGTTCGTCGTCAATCAGCTGCCGCAATTACCTGGCCCACGCCACATCACCATACGGTACATGCACACCACCAACCCACCCGATCCAATCCAACCCAGACTTCGTGACCAACGCCACAATCTCCCCGCAACTCAACTCACGAAACGTTATCGAAACCAATCCCGAATATAACATTAATTGCCTTTCATCGCACTTTCTGTCGGACTTCAGCAAACAGCACCGCTGCACCAAGTCCAGCCCAGCCAAATGTAACGAATATCCCCTCTTTGTCAAGCAACCGATTATTTTCCCCAAACTCCTCGCTTGCCCACCCTCAGCCAATCACCCCTACAAGAAAACCCCCTGCCGGACACTATCGCCGCGCCGACAGAGGGCTATTCATCAAATCTCTCTCTCAAACCAGTCCAGAAAGCAATGCAGCCTTCCAGAGAATTGTCAATCACGTTGCCTTTGTTGGTTGGAGCGTCACTTAAATGTACGGGCCGCGAAGCCTGGACCCCGCGACCCGCACCCTATCGGTGAGGCCTTGTCAACCCCGAGCCAACAGTTCCACTTTCTTACGGTGCCGTTTCACCAAAATGCGCCGCCAGGATCGCCAAATCAAATAGATCAACAACGCCGTCACCGTTCAAATCAGCAATCGGGTTGCCGCCCAGCATGTTCAACGCCGCTGTCAACCAAGGCGTATAAGCAACGTTGCCCAGAACCGAATCGCCCGAACCCGGACCATCACCGCTGGGACCGTCTGCGTTGCCCCAGTAGTTCAGGATGCCGTCCAGCGGGCAGCAGTCCAGTTCAATCAAGTTAACCACACCTTCGCCATTGTTCTGAATAACGTTCGCGTTCAGCAGAACCTCATCAGACATACAGCAGCAAGGATCAGGCTCGCAAGCCGCCGGCGCCAATTCAAATACCACCGCACGCTCGTTGTCATGCAAGTTGTCTCCGCGGATGTAAATATCCTTCGCACCGCATTCCACAACAATCGCGTCGCCCACGCCGAATATCTCATTGCCGAGATTTATCACGTTGGCGGCACAACTGCGAATCCACAAACCTATACTGCGATTCAATCCCACAATATCGGATATATCGTTATCGTGGATCTCGATCGCGTTTGTGCAGTCGCCTTCCGAACATTGATCAACGCCCGCAGCCACGCAAATACCTGCCGCGTTAAACGTCGATGATGCAATGTCGAAAATCACATTGCCGATCACCGCGATGTCCGTCGTAGTGCCGTCCCCGCATAGCTTCACCGCGCACAGACTCCAATCCAGACAATCGCAAGGATCCAAGCACGGATAAGGAGGTTCGCACGGAGGCTCACAGCATATCTCATTACGATACGGATCGATATGCATGTTGCTGAAGACGTTGTTCAATACATCTACGCCCTCAATTACACAACCCGTCTCGCAACCGTCACAGCAACCACTGCAAGACTCGCTCTGCTCCGTGCATGGACACGGACACGTGCCCACGCCATAAGCATGAGCCCATGCCTGAGTATCCATCGAGAACTCGTTGCCGGTAATCAGCAATTCGTTCACGTCATCGCAAACCGTATCACACACCTTACCTATCGTGAACAGCCCCATCGTACATGGATCCAATGGATCGTTCAGCACACTGAATCCTTCGAACGTACCCCCGTCCGCCGACCAGCAGATACCACAACCTTCCACAAATATCTGCGTCACCGCCGGCCCGTTATGCGATACCAACGTTAGATTCGTGTGTTCCGGATCATGAATGTTCAGCGAGCAATTGCTGCAAACCGCTCCGCAGCAGCCGCACGGATCATACGGATCACATGGATCACATGGATCGATGCACGGGTCCGGATTGTACACACCGTCCGCCACCGAAATCGTCGGATCCGGACAGTTCGGCTCGTCAACAATCTTGCACAACGCGCTTTCAATCGTCGCCGCTGCGTCAGTGCTGATGTAATACATCCGGTGACCAACATAAACCACGTCATTGGTGTCCAGAGGCGCCCAATCGTCATCAACTTGTACATCAGACACACAGCTTGAGAAATTGTGACTCTCACAAGGATTCATCACCAAGCCCCAAGGCGCGTAATCTACCAAACCTACTATCCCGTTCGCGCCGTCACCGACATAGAACGGATTGTAGTAGTTGTAACGAGCGTCCAACGGAATAGGACCAACGTTCTCGATCGCCAGTCCATTCGTGAGCAAATTGTTACAGTTGACCCTTACGTAACTGCTGTTAGCCAACAGGTTGTTCGCGAACACACCCCAGTCCGCACAATTCTCAACCGTACAGCCGAATACCTCAGCAACAAAATGCGTTGCCGTCGGACAAGGATCAATCAATATACCTGTCGGGCAGTCATGCACGTAACAGTCCAGAACGAATAAATCGCTCTGCGCGCAACCTCCCAAAAACAACATGCCCACTTCAGCACAATTCTTTATCTCCGCATCGGTAAAGCTCGCGCCCACCGCTACGTTATCACCAACATTCACACCAACTTTACCATCCATGATCATACAGTTGTGAGGCAATGGCGTAACATCCGGAAAATCAACCACAGAATTCATCTCGAACCCTATCGTGCCGTCGCCTAAGTCAACACCCATGCCTACCGCGCCCGGACTCTGCCAAGTGCCCGCAATCTTTACTCGCGCCATAGACATATTCGTAGCCACAGCCGTGCGAACACCAGTGTTGCAGCTCTTGATGCATAGGCTTTCCAAATGCGTACCAAAAGCATTATCTACCATAATCGCTTGCTCGGTATAGTTCTCGATCCATAGACCGCGAACCGTTACATCGTCCGTGCGAATATGCAGAAAAGTACCTAGGTACGTGCCTCGAACAATAACCATCCCCGCCGGGTTGTAGGGCCCCCATGGATCATCACCAACACCCATGATCGTTATGCCGTGCAAAATATGACCCAAAGCGTTGTCATAAACTTCAACACTCTCGGTGTCATACCAACCAGGATGAACGAAAACCGTTCCGCCAGGCAAAACACCCGGGTGCGTCGCGTCGCCCGGAATACCATTGATAGCCTCGTCTATCGTTGGATAACGTTGTAAACCATAGGGCGCCGTGAATGAATCATCAACCTCAACATCAGCCGGACCAAGCAAGGGCATCCCTTGACCAAAAACACCTGTACTAATGGCCAACAAGGCCAACATACACAAAAACTTTGTATTTCTCATCTTTGACTCCTTAATCCCAAATAGGATTAGATCGGCCGTCCCCGGTTTATGATGTGCCCAACAAAATCCAATCAACATACCGCCTACGCAACACACGCAAACAGCCGTCAATCAATACGCACATACATTCCCCGAAGAACAGACCTGTACCGATAGTAACCTATCACACAAAGCGCTGTCCTTGAACTCATACTCGCGTCTCGTTCAAGACGCTTGCTACTCTGATATATGCGCGCACATTCTAATGGCAGCAAAACACTCACTGCCTCAAAACTCAAAGAGCGAGACACCTTTCGCTAGAATTGCGTACTTGACTCTTCAGCCAGTATCTCTCACTTAATAATCAAAATAGCGTTGGCGGACTCCTTTGCCCTCTCTCTCTTGCGTAAATCCACATTTTCCCTCCCAGCATAACCACTGCGCGCAAAGCCTCCACTTTGCTAAAACAATTGGATACGCGCGAAACGTGCCTTAAGAAAACTCGTCGCGAACCCCCTACAGACATTCCGCCAAAAGCAGAATTCAATTGACGATTGATCTCGGTGGAATGCCCGTCCCGCAATCTCTCCTGTCACCTAAGGCACCGTTCCTCCATGACTCGTCAACTCGGTATCACTTGCTCCTAATTGGGCCGATCACAATCAACCTCCAATTGATTGCACCGTCCACACCCTAATACCATACACCAAGTTTTCGATTTTACAAATGCCTTCCCCTTACTTTTATCGGACCCTTGTTGCAACCCTCTTATCAGCCACTAAGTTACAGTGATATATTTTTTTTACTTAGACCCACGATGGACTTCCATAGGTGCCCTACGGAAACAAACCGCAAAACCTGCCCAATCTACTCACCATATTCGTACCGCAAAAATATTGCATGTCCCTAGTAAAGGGCCCGCCAAATACCAATCAGCAAAATATCCAACAACCCGTCAATGGTCTCACCAAAATAGGGACGCCCAAAACCCACCCAGATCCGCCCATACTCACCCCCGCAATCATCACAAACCATCCACCAAAGATTAGCCCCCTGATCTTCTCAGGGGAGTTTGTGTACATACCGCTGCCTTCACGCCAACTATTCCACACCCCGTACCGCCGGCATCTTGCCGGCTTCTCTGACCACATCACCCCCACCCCACCTCAACTAATAATCACCAACGCGATATAAGGGATCAGAATAAACATCGCAAAAAAAATCTTACACGCCCCTAAAAACGCATACATCACCACGTTGAACGTCTCACGAGGCATCGGAAACCATTTGCCGTGTACCTTATATATCCAATCCTTCGCCACTAAAATCATCACCGACCAAAACACCAACAACCCCAAACTAATAATCGTACACCACATAAAAAAACTGCGCAATGCCTCAATGTCCATAGCGATACTCCTTCCCTAAAAAGTAGTGTTTCCCACACAATTACTATTATCCTACCTTACCTGTCCCCAATTGTCAAGCCGCCCCTCGGGGCTATGCCCCGAACCCAAATTTCACCGCCTCCATTTGGGCGAGATGGCTTTTGAACCCAATGCGGTCGAAATAACCAGACAATCCAGCTGCGGCTAACAGTAAATCATCACAATACAAAATCTATAGAATTCTATAAACACCTCGGATTTGAGCCGATGCAGCGCTCCAATAATTCCTTTTAAAACTCTGCATTGAGTACTTTTTGTTCTGCTCCAAGCCCTCACAGTTCTCCACCAACAGCTGAGCGTTTAGCAAAAAGGCCAGATTGTTCAGCGTCAAGCACTAATCGGTTAGCAAAAACACATTTTGGGTTGTCAAAAAGGTCTTTGCGAAAAGCAAAACAAATGAAAATATTGACATAAGACCTTAAACATAAAGATATTATGATTCTACACCTAAAGAGTTTTATAAATGGTCATTTTATCCTTCCCAGTAGTCGCAGCAGTCCATCAAGAATTGTCAATGGATGTGGTGGGCAACCCGGAATATAAAGATCAACAGGCATTATTTTGTCGGCACCCTTACGGACCTGAGGGTGATTCTCATATATGCCACCTGAAATGGCACAGGCACCAACAGCAATAACTATTTTAGGATCAGGTACTGCGTCATAAGTTTTCTTCAAAGCAAGTAGCATATTTTCCGGAACTGGGCCTGTAATAAGCAAACCGTCGGCATGCCTGGGCGAAGCCACAAATTGAATACCAAACCTTCCCAGGTCAAAGACAACAGTACTTAATACATTTGTATCAGCTTCGCAGGCATTACAGCCACCAGCCGAAACCTGTCTTAATTTCAAGGATCGGCCAAACAAACTCTTCATCTTCTTATCCAGAGCTTCTGCCAATTTCATTTCGTGTTCGGAAAGTACCAAATCAGCTTTTGTCCTTGCTGCAAGGCGGTAATCACGACTAAACTTTATGGCGCCCGCAGGACAGTTTTGTGCGCATTGGGCACAGAACAGACACCTGCCTAAATCAATAGTTAAAACATTGTTCTCTTTTTTCAGTGCCGCTGTAGGACACAGGTCAAGACAAACTGTACAATCTATAGAGCATTTGGCTTGGTCGATCACAGGCTTGCCGCAGAATCTATCCGGAAGTTTTGGCGCACTTTTCGGAAACCGAATCGTTCTGTGTTTCTGTTGTAATCTTGCTAATAATGGTTTTATCATTTTGCCACCTTAGAGATCGTGTCCGCAATAAGACAAATTGAAACTCTTATTACAAAGCGGAAAATCAGATATTTGTTCATCTCTCAAAGCAATTGCTAAACCTGACCAGTTATGAAATGATGGGTCGGTAATTTTATAATGGCACAGAACTCCGTCGGAATCGGTGATACCAATATGGCATATTTCACCTCTCCATCCCTCAACCAGACTGACACAGAATTTATTAGGCCCCATTGATGCAATATCCGTTTTTACTTTTCCCTGCGGACACAGTTTTATCTGGTCAAGTATGAATGCGATAGACTTTTGTATTTCGAGCCATCTTACATAAGCCCTGGCAAAAACATCTCCAGTATGCCAGGTAGAAACTGGAATATGTGCAAACTGAAACATCCCCAAAGGAAAATTCAACC
Source organism: Sedimentisphaerales bacterium (assembly GCA_016928435.1). Classification (GTDB taxonomy): domain Bacteria; phylum Planctomycetota; class Phycisphaerae; order Sedimentisphaerales; family SM23-30; genus JAFGKT01. The sequence goes on from JAFGKT010000003.1 coordinate 67,094, forward strand.
TTGTATCACATTCGATCCCACATGCCCTTGCAACCACTCCAACCAAACCTAATTGGCCGCATAATTCAGCAGAAATTGTCCCTGTCTTTTCAAATCTCGCCATTACCGAAGGAGTATTCCAAAGCAAGTTCACTGCTACAGCCAAATCCTTTTCCTCCTGACGAAGTCTTGCACAGAGCTGCTCTGAGATTTCACTGTTAAGCTCAAACCCAACACCTCCTGGCCTTATTAAGCCTCGTCCAAATCTGTTACCGCAGATTAAAGCCGTCATATTTAGAAAATCGCCACGAATCCTCCCACAAAAAGATGCGGTTGGAAGAAACCCCACATCTCCTGCAAGTGCGCCAAGGTCGCCGGCATGGTTAGCCAGTCTTTCTAATTCCAGAGCTATCCCACGTACCGTTTGTGCATAGTGCGAAATGCTGCATCCCGCAAGAGACTCAAGGATTTGACAATAGGCGGTGCTATGTCCAACAGTTGTGTCACCGGCTAAGGTTTCCATATAATGTAGGGTCTTTTTATTGGGACCGCCGATCAAACTTTGCTCAATGCCGCGATGTTGAAAACCAAGTGAAATCTCCAGATTCAGAACATCTTCACCATGACATTGAAAACGGAAATGACCCGGCTCTATTATTCCAGCATGAACAGGCCCCACAGCAACTTCATGAATTTCCTCTCCGTCACTATGATAAAATTCCATAACGGATGGAAGTATTTCCTCATTTTCCCCTCTGCCCCATATATCAGGAACATCCCGATAAGGCTGATGAAAACGAACGGGCTTAAGCCATGGATGACCAACTGGCTTAATGGCCCACTGCTCAGCAATTTCACGCTCGAACAAATGCGCCTGAGGGCAATCAACAGTGATCGAAGGATAGCTATCGTTGACTTCGGCAGATAATATGTATAATTTATCTTCGTCATCACTGGCAAGAACAACATAGAGTTGCCTCTTGTCAGCTTTTGAAAACATTGCAAACAAGGATGCAATACGGCAACCTGATTCGACAGCATCGATGATGGTTGTCCTGAACTGAGTTATCGAAACTTGCGGGATTTCCTGCAAATCTATTGCTTTCCCGTTATATGCCGAAACTGACAATATGTCCTGCATCAATAAACTCCATTACTTTGTCATTTAACACATACCGTGTTAGCCACATCTACACCTTCTATAATACTTGCTGCACGACAAAGTATTTCATGTAGGCCATTTGGCATCCAAAGACCAAGAACCAACAGCAGACCAAGTGAAAACACCACAACAAAAATATCCGTAATCGATGAACGGCAAGGTTTGAAATCCAATACTGGCGGTGTGCCATAGACCATACCAATTACACGTTTTAATACTGATGCAAATATAATACAACCACCTAATAAGAAGATTACCAGCACCCAAATTAAATTCGTCGCAATCGCAGCTTTGACTATTAAAAGCTCGCTCATAAACAATGCGAACGGGGCTATTCCTATAAGAGCCAAAAGACTTCCTAAAAGTCCGCCTCCCCATAAAGGAGACAGCCTTAAAGCCCCCCTCATCTCTCGCATATCATAGCTTCCGTATATTTGTCCAAGACGACCGGCACTAAAAAAACCTAAAGATTTACAAACTGACTGATTCAAGGTGTGGAATAAAGCCGCAAAAACACCTAAAGGCCCCATCGCTAGGGCAATCGTGATAATGCCTGTGTGCTCAATGCTGGAATAAGCAAGCATCCGCTTAAGGTCATGTTGTGAAAGTATAAAAGCAGTTGCAACTATGATGGAAAGGGTGCCAAAAATAAGAAACAAATCACGACTTAGAGTTTCATTGCCTGGCACTAATTTAATCAGCGAGGTGTAGCGCATAATACAGTAGAGTGCGGCATTGAGCATAAAGCCTGAGAATACCGCCGAAACAGGCGACGGAGCCTGACTGTGCGCGTCCGGCAGCCAAGTGTGCATTGGAGAAAGACCTGCCTTTGTACCGTATCCAACAAAGATAAACAAAAATCCTATCTGTGCCAATTTGGGGTCCAACAAGCCGGCATGTGCTTTGAGTTGTGTCCAGAAAACTCCACCGCCAGAAACGTCTGTCTGGAATTTATAAGTCGCTGCAGCAAAAATAAGCGTCCCCATAAAAGCTAAGGCAATACCCACCGAACATACTATAAGATATTTCCACATCCCTTCAATTGAGGCCTTGGTTGCGAGTGTGCAAATAAGAAAGGCTGTTACAAGTGTTGTGGTTTCCATTCCAACCCACATTATGCCGAGATTGTTCGATACCAAAATCAGTGTCATTGCGGCAAAAGAAGCCAACCATAGTATTCCATATCTCTTAGCCTTTTTTAATGTAAATATCCCTTCTTGGATGTCCTTATCAAAATAACGCATACCGTAAAGCGAACTCATACAAAAAACGAGAGACATTACAACTAGATGGTATGCCGAAAGGGCATCCATGTAAAACCATTGGCCGCATGAAGAAATTGTATTCCTTGAGAAAACCAGCCCAGCGGTAATTACATTCAAAATCCCTATCACTATCACCCAAAAACAAATGAAGTTCATAATACTTCTGGGAGAACGTAATATCAGACAGAGGCCGATTCCAACAACTGGCAACAAAAGAATAAGCCATAGCAGAATTCCTGGATTCATCTGACATTAACCTTTCAATTTATTCAATCTATCAACATCTGTGTGGTCAAATTCACGGTTGATATGGTAAATTGCAATTCCCATAACAAAGATAGCCACAAACACGTCCAGTAAAATACCAAGCTCTACCAGAACCGGCTGCTTAGTTGCTATTGATACGCCAAATACATATATGCCGTTTTCCAGAACAAGGTAACCAAGAACTTGAGTTAAGGCTTTCTTGCGGCTGATAATCAGGAACAATCCGCATGCTATAGAAAAAAATGCGGCCGGAACCACTAGTGAAGATATCGCCTCAACCGGCAGCGACAGTTGCGAGCCGAGCCATATACAGACAACCAATACTAACGGTGATAAAACAAGTGATGTGCCGTAACCAACAAACGGCTCAACTTCATGCTGAACATTCAGATCCCTCAGTGTTCGGAAAAGCAAAAACGGAAATATAATCCCCTTGAGGCAAATGATAACGGTAGGAAGCAATATCAAGTGGATTGTCAGACCGCTATTCTCTGTTAAAAGCGCCAGAGCACCCAACAAAATCCCCTGCATAGCAACAACAAAAATGCACGTCCTGAGCCTGCTAGAACCAAGCAGCATCAGATTTGTCAATATTATAAGTATGAGAACTGTATCTACCAGATTTGTCATGGAATCACCGTAAAACCAGAATTAACGCTAATATCGAAAGTGCGTTTGCGATAAGAAGCAATTGCGGCACACGCAAAAGTTTAAGCCTTGCCATAGAAGATTCAACAATACCTACCAGCACCGCCAATACAAATATCGATACAACAGAAAGACTCATGTCTATCCATACATTGCCGTTGCTCGGAACAAGAACCCCAACCAACACCGCCCCGAGTAGCCACATTTTTAGAGCGGAGGAATAGGTGATAAATCCAAAGTCCGGGCCACTGTTATCGAGTACCATCACTTCGTGAATCATCGTTAACTCTAAATGCGTGTTGGGATCGTCAACCGGTATTCGAGAATTTTCTGCCAGAAAAACAATGAATATCGAAAAAGATACCAGTAGTTGCACCGGCAAAATATACGCCCCAAATGCTGTATCAGCCCCGGTAAACATTCCTGTCAGCGACAACGAATGACGCTGGGCTGAAATCGCTGCCAAGCCTATCAGAAAAGCTGGCTCAGCAAGTGCCGAAAACATCACCTCGCGGCTCGCACCCATACCCTCAAAAGCCGAACCGGTATCCAGAGCAGAGATAACCGTAAAAAAACGCATCAATCCAAAAAGATATGCGAACAAAATTATATCACCATCAAAGGCTATCACTGCTGGCAATCTGCCCAGAGGTACAAGTGTTGCCGTTGCGAAAACTACCGCAAGGCCGACTATTGGCCCAAGACGAAAAACCCAAGAAGTCGTTTGGCTGTAAACGGCGCCTTTGTTAAAAAGTTTCCACAGGTCGTAATAACTTTGCAGCAACGGCTGGCCGGTCCTGCCGGCAAAAATGGCTTTTGTTCTGTTAATAATGCCAAATATAAGCGGCGAAAGTACTATCACCAGTAGCAGATTAATTATTCTTTCGAGATGCATAGCTTAAAATGCCTTCCAAATCAAAAGTATCAAAAGTGTTATGGCAATATAAAGCACATAAAGTTGAAGCCAGCCATGTTGAATCCATCGCAGCTGTGAAAACAAAAAGCTAATCCCTTTGAATAGCGGCTGAAACAGGTATTTACTACTTGTATCAGCGGTATCTGTTTGCAGAAAAGCTCGATCCGGAAACAACCCCTCACGTGGTGAATCTTTGCGAGCGGTCCGCAAAAAAAGACGGAACAAAAATACTAACGGCTGGGCAAAAGATGAAGCTGTATATTGCATGCGAGCCGTCGGGCGGGCATAGCCGCAGCCCCATGTCTCCATTTCGCTAACGCTCCGTCCCGACAAAAGCCATTTTCGCAAAAGTGCAAAGCCAAAAATCAGAACAACCAACAACACCGAGACAATAACAACATTACTTAAAATGCCGCTGCCGGTATTTAACTGCCCCTGTACCACCTCTTGCGGCAGTGATGTAATAGTGCTGATCGCCCCGCCAAAAAAACCGATAATAAGTGGCGAAAAGACCCCCATAAGTACGCACAAAATTGCCAGTATTACCATTGGCAATACCATAGCAATATGGACCTCGTGGGCCTGATGGGCGTGCTTGCTGCGAGGCTCGCCTAAAAATACGATCCCAAAAGCCTTTGTAAAACACGCTGCGGCAAGGCCGCCAATTAAAGCCAGTCCGCCTATAACGCCCAGGGCAGGGATAATATTTGCCAAACCGTGGCTCATACCATCCTTGAACACTCCAAGATATATCAGGAATTCACTGGCGAACCCATTCAACGGCGGCAGGCCGGAAATCGCAACAGCGCCTACAAGAAACGTTACAGCTGTCCAGGGCATACGTTTGATAAGCCCGCCTAAATGGTCTATTTCTAAAGTACCGCTGCCATGTAAAACCGAACCTGCGCCAAGAAACAAAAGTCCTTTAAATATCGCGTGATTTATGACGTGAAAAAAACCGCCGGCAAATCCAAAAACCGCAAGTATCGGCGAACCAATACTCATGCCTAAAACCCCAATTCCCAAGCCCAGCGTAATAATGCCAATATTTTCTACGCTGTGATAAGCAAGCAGCCGTTTCAAGTCGTGCTGAGCCAAGGCGAAAAGTACTCCAATAACTCCGGACCCTGCACTTATACCTATCAATACCCACGCCCACCAAACAGGCGGATGACCCAAAAGCGTTATCGCCCGAACTAGGCCGTATATGCCCGTCTTTATCATAACTCCGCTCATTACAGCAGAGGCGTGACTTGGAGCTGCCGGATGAGCTTCCGGAAGCCAGACGTGCAACGTTATAAAACCTGCCTTTGTGCCAAAACCAATAACTGCCAGAATAAACAAAAAACCGGCTTTAACGCTGTCCATGACAACAATTTTATCAAAATCCATCGAGCCTGTTTTGCCCGCCAGTATAATGAAAAATAACAGAAGAAACACCATGCCGATATGCGTGGCGACTAGATACGTCCAGCTGGCATTGCGAGCCTTTTCTTTTTCATCATCAAAAATGATAAGAAAAAATGGTGCCAGAGACATTATCTCCCATGCCAAAAGGAAGAGTATGCCATTTTGGGCCACAACCACCAAAGACATGCCCAGAAGAAGAAGATTATAAAAGAACCATACAACCCCCAGATTTTTCTTTTCACGGTAGGCCCCAAGATATCCCATGCCATAGATAGCTGCGATGGCTGAGAGGCCCAGAATCGCTATCAAAAAAATCGCTGACAAAGAATCTATCTGCAAAAAAAACGATCCAAAAGGCATTGTCCAGTCGAATCTGAACGACTCAGCAACTCCATTGAAAAGAACCCTAAAGGCTGGAACCACTGCGATAACACAGCCGGCAACAACGCCTGTAACACCAAAAAAAGATGCCAATGCCCTTCGGCCACTGATTAGTGAGGCCAGACCGCCAATGAAAATTATTGACAGACCCAAAAGAAAAAGCGACATTTAAATTCCCCCTCCAGTATTCAATGGAACTTGATCTTGGTTCAAGCCGGATTCTATCCTATCTATTTCAGAAAAAATTTCCTCTCGGCTACCTTGGTTTTTGATAACAGCACGGAAAGCGTCATCACGCAGGGCATAAGCCAGCCTGGATAGCAAACACAAATGGGACTTAACAGTAGGGCTTATAAGAGTGAAGAGACAATTTACTAATTTGCCGTCAAGAGAATTAAAGTCTATCGGTTGCTCAAGAAAACTCAGCGAAACAATAGGATCGGTTATCCGTAATACAATAGGATTGCGGACGTGAGGAATGGCGATGCCGTCACCAATAGCTGTAGAAGCCATAGCCTCTCTTGCCAAAAGCACCTGTAAAAGAAATTCCCTATCCACTTCCTCAGGCAGATTCATAAGCTTAACTACACTTCTCATAGCGGATTCTTTATCCTCGCCATCAGTGCGGTAATATATTCCACCAAAGGTCAGTGCATTCGAGAGACTATGCTTAGATACTTGGCCATTATCCGGTTCCCGAAATAGATCCACAGAGACATTGATTTTGTTAGAAGTTACCCATTCGAGCAGTTCAGCTCGGTTGAAGCGATAATGGTTGCCAACTTGATAAGCCGGTAAATGCCCTTTTTTTAACCATCTGTAAATGGTTTTCTCATTTACAGTTAGAAGCTTTGCTACATCTTTTACAGTAAGTTGCATATTTCTCACCTTATAGACATTCATAGACACCCATAGGACAAACTTGGACATCTTAGATGGAAGACCATAAAACATCAAGGTTGTTTTCTGTGATTTTCAACTAAATATTCCCCGCCATTTACCGACCAATTTCGCCGTGCGCCCAAGCAGGGCCTACCTAACTTGCCGCTCCCGCCCCAACATAAAAATTATATCCCCAAAGCGCCGCGCTCAACAGCAGCAGCACCACCCCTTCCCAACGCAGCAACTTCCTATGCGTCTCCATGAACACCATCACCACCACCGTCAACACCGCCAATCCCCCAATGTTTATCATCGCCGCGTTGTCAATCGCCATCGGATGTATCGCCCCCGCTACCCCTAACACACCCAACGTGTTGAACAAATTACTCCCTATCAGATTCCCCGCCGATATCCCATGATGTTGCTTCAGCACCGCCACCAACGATATCACAAACTCCGGCAATGATGTACCCGCCGCTACCACCGTCATCCCGATCACCCATTGCGAAAGTCCCGCCCATTCCGCCACCACCACCGCCGACTCCACCAAAAAATGCCCCCCGCCTATCACCAGCACCAACCCCGCCAACAGCAACACCCCGTCCAACCAACGTGCCGCCTCGCCAGGCAATTCCTCATCCACCGCCTGCTCACGCTTCACAAACAAAACCGCCAGATAACCCACCAGTATCGCTGCCAACACCGCCCCTTCCCACCGGCCAAGCTCACCGTCCCAACCCATCGCACCCAACAACACCGTAACCAACAACAACAACAAACCATCACGCCAAACCAGCGCCTTCTTCGTCGCAATCGTTGTCAAAACCGCGCACATGCCCAAAATAAAACCTATATTGAATATGTTCGACCCCACCACGTTCCCCACCGCGATATCCGACTGCCCCTTTAGCGCCGCACCCACAGATACCGCCAGCTCCGGAGCCGATGTCCCAAACGCCACCACCGTAAGACCGATAACTAATTCCGATACCCCCAGCTTCTTCGCCAAACGCGCCGCTGAGTTCACCAGCCAAGTCGCACCCAACCACAACGCCCCGCAACTCAACAAAATCACCAAAACATGAACTAGTACCATCAATACTCCTATTACACATCTGTCCAATCTTGTAGGGCGGGCCATGCCCGCCGCATCCACCAACCACCACCCCACACAAACATACTCAAACCACCCCAAAACAACATTAACGCCACATTATCTCCCATTTCTGCAAAAATAACAATCATTCTACCGATATTTCCTACAGCCGACCAATTTTGCCGGCCGTAACGGTTATAACAGTATTCTAAGTTCCGATAACGCAATAAAATTCGTACCGAACCGCAAAGCCCAGCGTAAAAGCCGAAATCCCGCGTTATCTACAATTACGAGAATCAAACATGCAAGAACTGCTCACAAAAATCCAAGAATCATGTCACAGCCTGGATTGGCCCGTACTCTTTGTCCCAGGCGTCATCGCCATACTTGTCGGCCTATTCCTCTGGCTGGGCGGCAAAAGATACAGCGCCTTCATCATCGGAGCATTCGGAGCCGCGCTCGGTGCCCTAATCGGATTCTTATTCCACCCATTGCTCCAATTCGTCCCCTTCTATGTCCCAGCCATCGCCGGTGCCATAGTCTTTGGCGTGCTATTCGTACTACTCCAGCAATTCGTTATCTTTGCCACCGCTGCCACCATCTGCGCCGCCGCGTTCGGGTTCGGATACCTCAGCTACGCTATCGAAAAATCCCAAAACCCTGAAACCACCGTCCAAGCCGCCGACACCCTAAGCACCAATAAAGACGAAAACAAACCCGATTCCCAAATCAGCCCCGCCGACCAAAACCAACCCCCAACCCAACTAACCGAAGAACAAAACCAAATCGCCCAGGAATACCTACCCCAATGGTTCACGCCCGAAAACCAGCAGGAAGCTATCCAGGCATTCCAATATATCAGACAGCAAATGCAAAACACCGCCTCAACCAATAAGACCAATATGATCTTGATCACCGTACTCGGTGCCGCCATCGGTTTGGCTATCGCCGTCGTACTCAAATCATTTGTCATGGCCATATGTTGCAGCATCGTCGGTTCAACCAGCATAGTACTCGGAGTCATCGCCGTCTTGCTCTCCAAAGATGCAACCCCCATCACCGCTTTAATGAACCGACCAAAAGTCCTGCCCGCCATCCTCATAGCTATGATCATCGTCGGGTTTACCGTTCAACTGTTACTGGCCCGCGTCAAAAAACCCCAACCCGCCGAAGCCGAGGAATCCGATAAGGAGTAGTCATGAACATCGTCACCAATATCTTGGCGCAAGCCGCCCAAGGTAATCTGCCCGTCGGACCAAACGGCGACCCCGTAGCGCCCGCCTCCCAGGCCCGACCAGAAGAACTATTCAGCCAACTACCACTCGATGATATCTGGAACTTCATCGCAGGCATCAGTTGGCTCCACGCCGTACTATTCCTCGCGACAGGCATCATATATATCATCTATGGTTGGAGACTATTCAAAGCACTCGTCGTCATAAACTTCGGCATCATCGGTATGGGAGCCGGAATCCTAATAGGCAAACAAATGGGCAGCTTCGGTTCCCAAATCTGGGGCGGTATCATCTGCACCGTCGCACTCGCAACCGCTTCTATGCTGCTTATGAAATACGCCGTATCCGTACTAGGCGCCGTCGCAGGCGGTGTACTCGGCTGCGCGCTCTGGCGCGCCGTCACCCTCCCTGACGAACTTATATGGTGCGGCGGACTAGCAGGTGTCATCGCCGGAGGTTTCCTCGCGTTCTCATCATACCGAGTCTCAATCATGCTCTTTAGCTCCCTCCAAGGAGCCGTCGCAATCGCAATCGGATCGCTAGGCCTCCTTAACGACTACCCCGATTTCAGCACCCACCTCACCCAAGCAGTATTCGGCAATACCTTCCTACTGCCCCTATTCGTCATCATCCCAACAATCACCGGCCTGTTCTGCCAGCACAAACTCCTAAAAACCGAATCCGAATGGGCCATGCCCGAATAGTTAACCCCCCTATCCGGGTGCCACCCTTTCGCGCAGCTAAAGGGTGGTCGTAAACCAATCACACGCAAAAAAACGTCGGGGGCCACCTCTCTGCCCAAGCGTAGCGTGGCAGAAAGGTGTCTTTCCCAGCCCTATTCTCCCCTGCCCCCACCAACCTTTCCATTTGACGAAAAACCCATATTTCGCTAACATGCACACCCATGAAAGCAAAAAAACTGGCCCTAATATCCCTGTGCCTCGCTCTCATCACCGCTTTTAGCGGGTGCGGCCTATTCACCCAGAGAGCCGACCGCCGAGCCGTCGAGTACTACGCATCCGCCCTCGCCCTCGAAAACGCCGACCTCGAAGCTGACGCCGTCGTCCAGTTGCGAGAAGCCGTAAGGCTAGACCCCGAATTCCGGCTCGCCCATTCCCGACTCGGCGAACTCTACATGGAGCAAGGCCGCTACGAAAACGCCGCCCAAGCCTTCGAAAACGCCTGTCGTATCGACCCCTACGCCTTCGACGACCACCTCCACCTAGGCCAAGTCTATCGCGTCCTCGAACAATTCGATCAAGCCATCCAGACCCTCCGCCGAGCCTGCCAGCTCAACCCATCCAGCTCCGAAGCCAACTTCAGCCTCGGTGCCACCTACTACGACAACGAAAACTATGACCTCGCCGAAGCTTTCTGCAACCGCGCCCATCAGCTCGAACCCGACAACGGCGAAATCCTCGCCTGCCTAGGCGACATCTACGGAAAGACCGGCAACGAGTACGAAGCCATCGACGCCTACCGCCGTTCCCTCGAACTAACTCCCGACCGCGTCGACGTCATGCTCCGCCTAGGTATGACCTACCTCCGTCAACGCCGCTACCAACCCGCTCAGTTCATCCTCGAACGCGCCGCCGCCACCGCGCCCGACCGACCCGAACCTCTGCTTTCCCTCGGCTACTGTATGCTCTGCCAACAAGACCTCACCGCCGCCCTTAACCATTACACCCGCGCCTACGAACTAGCGCCCCGCTCACCCGAAACCCTAAACGGCGTAGGCGTAACCAAAATGATGATATTCCTAGATAACCCCACCAACCCCCAACTTGCACTCGACGCCGTAGAACTCTGGCACCGATCACTAGAAATCAACCCCGACCAACCAAAAATCCGAAACCTCCTAGCACGCTACAATCGCGATTGGCTCAACTATTCCCCCGCACCAACGCCTACCCCAACGCCAACACCCGCACCATCTACCACCCCCCAAACCACCCACTAACAAATCCACCATCCCAGGTGGCACCCTTTCGCGAAGCTAAAGGGTGAACGCCAACCAACCCCCAATGTACGGCGATCCCATCCCCACCGCGCAATCCAACCACCAACTATCCCCAACGTTAGCCCTCGAACTTCACGTTCGGGGGTTCGAACTCATTATACAAAACAAACCAAACCAACCTCCAAAACACCAACCAACAATCGCAACTGTTAGCCCTCGAACTTCACGTTCGGGGGTTCGAACTCATTATACAAAACAAACCAATCCCACCTCCAAAATACTAACCGACAATTGCAACTGTTAGCCCCCAGGTTCATCCTGGGGGTCCAAACACCCTGTGCATACCTATCCCGCCTAACCACCTGTCCCTATTTACTCCCCGCTCTGCCCCTGGCAAACTAATTCTTATTAGTGCCTATTAGTGTCCATTCGTGGTTCTATCCACCGCACATCCGTTTGCACCGCAGCAGCGCCCCAATACTCCAAGCCTGCGCCACGCACCCGACCGGCCGGTGCGGCAAATCCCCATCAAAAATCTCCGAAACACTCCCCAAACATCCATCTTCCTCCAAATGCCGCAGCAACGGCTCGATCATCTTCCCCGCCTCACGCAAAGCAGGCTTACTATACTTCCGCACCTTCAAATGCGCTGTCACAAAAGGCTCCATCAAAAACGCCCAAACCGTCCCCTGATGATACGCCGAATCCCGCTCAAACTGATCACCTCGGTAGTGCCCCTGATACCGACTGTCCCGCGGACTCAAACTCCGCAAACCATAAGGCGTAAGCAACTCATCCTTCACCACCGCCACCACCGCCTTTTGCTGCTTCAGCGTCAAGCACGAAAAAGGCAACGAAACCGCGAATATCTGGTTAGGCCGAATCGCCGCGTCCACCGTCCCGTCCGGCAAAACACAATCGTTCAAACACTCATTCTCTTCGTTCCAAAACAGCTTCTTGAAACTCTTCGCCGCCTTCTTTGCCTTCGCCAGATATTTCTCCTTCTCCGCTTCGTCCTTCGACGTTTCCGCCATTATATTAAGCCCGTTGATCCACAGCGCCTCAACCTCAACAGGCTTACCATAACGAGGCGTAAATACCACCCCATTGCACTTCGCGTCCATCCAAGTCAACTGCGTCTCAGCGTTACCCGCTATAATCAAACCATCACTATCACCTCTAATATCCCGCGTACCCGCTTCGTACGCCGCCAATATCTCCGCCAGCTTAGGCCGAAAAATCCCATCAAAACTCGCTCTATCCCCCGTACAAAGCAAATACTCATAAGCCGCGTTTACATACCACAACGAAGCGTCCACACTATTATAGTGCGGCTCACCACCGTAATCGTCAAAACGGTTCGGTATCATACCCCCGTCAATAACCGCGCCAAATGTCTCCAAAACCTCTTTCGCCTCCGCCTCTCGCCCAGTCTCCAATAGTATCCCCGGCAGCGAAATAAACGTGTCACGCCCCCAATCCGCGAACCAATGATAACCCGCTAATATACTCGCCGACTCCTTCCCCCTCCCAATCTCACGCCGCACCACCACTTGGTCCGCCGCCTTCACCAACTTCACTTCCAAATCGTCCCGCGCGCCAGCCCGTTCGACCAACCCCTTATTATATCCCCGCAAATCCTCTACCAATTCCTCCACGTCAAAATCCATCAGCCCAGGCCGTTCCAAACCACGCGTCGCTTGCACCGCAAACACCACCCGGCCAGAACCAATAACCTGCGCTGTGAATGCGCCCGCCGACCAAACATCTTCATAATCATTTTGCCCTCGACGCGTCTCCTCCCTGTAACGCATCGCGTACCACCAGTCAGGCCCACGGTCAAAACGCACCCCGTCACAACGCATATGAACCGCCGGCCCGTTCGGGTCCAACACCCCAACCGTCACCACACCCCCTTCATCATTCATCTGCAGCGTCACCGAAGAATGCTGCAAATCATGAAAATCACGCATCGCCAGCAAAGGCTTCAGCGTCAACTCCACCGCTTCGCCAACCGCACCTTCGATATCATAACATATCAAAACCACATCTTCCTGATGCGCCAAATATATCGCCTTCTCGATCTTCACCCCGTTAATCTCATACCAAAAATGCACCCCTGTATCTTGACCAAACTCACGCAAATACCGATACCCCTGCGGGTGCAGTCTATCCGAAAACTCGAAACTCGCCAGATCATAAACCACCCCCTTATATTCCACCGTATCCAAAACGTTCGACAGCGTAACCACCCGCTCGACCGGCGGATGCAAAGACGCCACCAGCAAACCATGATACCGCCTTGTATTGCACCCGATCACCGTGCCTGATGCATAGCTGCCCCGCTCATTGCTCAGCAGCCATTCCTTCTCCAGCAAATTACCAACTTCATCAACGCTTATTGTCAATTTATCCATCTTTGTTTCTTCTAGTACCTGTGTCATCGCTATTACTCCCCTATCCCCCCACTTATCTTATCATCCCTAACCATTCCGCAATCCGTTCAAGTCTCCTCAAACCAACCGCTCTGCGCATACACAACTTGCCCCCGGCTCTCCATCTCTTCATAGTCCCCCACGTTCGACTATTATTGCATTACCTTCGCGCCGTCGCTCACATTCGATTTACTCGCATTCGCCGGCGCACATCGACCCCGCAAATTATCCAAAACATTCATAAAATTAATATACGAATCATATGGACTGTCATACGGATTAAAATACTTATGCACATCGCCGTCCGCAAACCATTTCGTACACATATAATAAAAATGGTCCGACGTCTGCAATTTTCGCCAATCCTCTAACACCTCTTCATCCCCACATTCCTTAACCAACTTCTCCATACGGTACAACTCATGCAGCGAGTTCGACTGCATAGCGTTACCCAGCCATGCTGACAAATCCCGCTCCGTATCCGCCCAACTTATCATGTGCGGAACGTCAATCTCACCAACCGGCTCATAAGTCTCTAAAACTTCCGAAGGTGTCATGAAATTATTGTCCGGGTGCTTCATTACCTCGCCAGGCAAATGCTCCAAAAAGTCAAATATCCCCGTGTCCTCCCACTGGTGCTCGCCCAGCGTTTCATAATCCATAAACAAATTAACCACGTTCCCGTTGCCGTTAACGTGCGAAACCCAATTGGCGAACTTCTCAGCCGTCAAAGGCCATTCCTTCCAATCTCTGTTGCTGAACCGAAACGCGATGTCGTCACTCAGACTGTAATTCTTCAGCAGCAACTTCGTACCATCGCAATTCGGAGGACGATGAATAAAGTTCGGACTGCGATAACCTAATACATGATCCGCACCTTCACACAACACCCCCTTAAAGCCCAAACCACTCACAAAACGCGCTAAATCATTGTTGTAAATCAATTCCGTATTGCGAAACACCCGGCATTCTTGACCAAACAAATTCCGCATCGCGTTACGATGCTTCTCGATCTGAGCCGCGAACTCGTCCCGAGAATACAAAAAACTCAAACTGTGATAATATGTCTCCGACAAAAACTCTACGCACCCCGTATGCGCTAGCGCATGGAACGTACTCAAAACCTCAGGCGCATACTTCTCCAATTGGTCCAGCAAAACCCCCGTTATACTGTAAGAAATCCGAAACCGCCCCTCGTGTTGCTCGATCAGCTTCAGCATCAAACGATTCGCCGGCAAATAACACTTGTGCGCTACCTTCCGACAAATCTCCGCGTTCTTATGCTCATCAAAATAATTGTGATCCGAATCAAAAATACTATAACGTCGCAGACGAAACGGCTGATGAACCTGAAAATAAAAACAAACTGAAGCCATAACCTCTCCTATTACAACCAAAAACCAATCAAATCAGAGCCCAAAGCGTACATCTATCAGTGCGATTCGCACCGCCGGGATTCCTACATAGGTAAAACGGGCTCTCAGCCCATGCTGAATTTCTATAACATCACCCAACACCGGGTGGCACCCTTTCGCGAAGCTAAAGGGTGATTGAACACCAACCAAACCCTATTAACCAACTAACAACCATCCGCTCAATCTATAACCGGGTGGCAACCTTTCGCGAAGCTAAAGGGTGATTGAACACCAACCAAACCTATTAACCAACTAACAACCATCCGATCAATCTATAACCGGGTGGCACCCTTTCGCGAAGCTAAAGGGTGATTGAACACCAACCAAACCTATTAACCAACTAACAACCATCCGATCAAACTGCCAACGCGGTTCGCACCGCTGATTCATACGTCTCTATACATCCGCTCGCCGCGTCGCCCCAACTCAACTTGCGAACCTCAAAATTGCCATGCTCCCGCAAAGTCGCCTGTAACGGCGGATGACGCAGAACCGCGACAATCTTATTCGCCATCTCGTTCACATCCCAAAAATCAACCTTCAATGCGTGCGTCAAAACTTCCGCGACCCCGCTTTGTTTACTTATCAAAACCGGAACATCGTTACGCAACGCCTCCAAAGGAACCAAACCAAATGGCTCAGATACCGAAGGCATCACAAACAAATCCGCCATCTTGAACACCCGGTCAACGTCACCGCCCCGCAAAAAACCCGTAAATAAAACCTTGTGCCCAATCCCCATGTTCGCCGCCATCTCGATCGTATGACGAATCATATCACCCGAACCCGCCATTACGAACTTAACATTGTCCATTACCTCCAGCACCTTCTTCGCCGCCGCCAGAAAATACTCCGGCCCTTTCTGCATCGTGATCCGACCCAAAAACAAAACTATCTTCTCGTTTTTCCGAATCGAACTCTCCGCTGGGTTTGGCTGCAAATGCCCATTACGCTCGATCGCGTTGTAAACAACCCGTATCTTATGCTCCGGAACAGCATACCGAGACATCACAATACTTTTGGTCAAATAACTTACCGTTATCACCAACG
The DNA here is from genome assembly GCA_016928435.1 of Sedimentisphaerales bacterium. Taxonomy (GTDB): domain Bacteria; phylum Planctomycetota; class Phycisphaerae; order Sedimentisphaerales; family SM23-30; genus JAFGKT01. The sequence continues at coordinate 83,195 of JAFGKT010000003.1, forward strand.
CCGCGTTGTGCATCCCTTGCCGCTCAATGTCATAAACCAACTGATTCACATGTTCACCGCTCCGGTCAAACTCCGTCGAGTGAACGTGAACCACCAAAGGCTTGCCCGATATCGCCGCGACCGCCATACCCGCCGGATACGTCATCCAGTCATGAGCGTGGATAACGTCAAATTCCTCATCACGTGCTATCGCCGCCGCTAAACGCGCATAACGCTGTACTTGCTGATACAAATCCTCCCCATAGTGAGGCCCGTGACCCACATCCCCCAACAAACTCGCCACATCAACCTCACTTAACCCGCCAACACCCGCGCAAACCGGACAAGTCCCTTTTTCGCAATCTTTATGCTGCAAACTCCCCTGACTAGACCCAGGCGAAACATAAGGACGCAAACTCGAAGGTATCGTCCTAAATGTCACATTCGAAAAGGCTTCTTCACCCAAAACATCCCGGCCTGACAAGCGTGTCGAAATCGTCGTCGGGCTCGCTAACCGAACATGAGTCGTATATTCCGAACTCACAGCACGAGGCAATACAAACGTTACCTCTGTGCCCGCTTGACTCAAAGCTTTGGTCAGACCATAACAGGCCGTACCTAACCCCCCGCTAATGAACGGCGGAAACTCCCATCCTAACATGAAAACCTTCATTGTCTCACCATGTAGTCTTAACACTCCCTCGAAAATGGAACAAAAAAAACGCCTCTTTCCCAACCCCGACGCCCTCACATCCCTACTGCCGTTGAGCATGAAGCAGTTATACTATCGAAGTTTCATCCAGACTATGATCTCCTAATCCAAATGTCAATAAGAATGTTCCTTACCAAAGACGCCTGCCATACCCAGGCGATTCTACAAAACCACCAACCCCGAAATGTCAGGAAAACCATCCTGATGATACTGATATCGGCACACCCTGGCCCCACCAGCCAGTAAAAATCCATAACTTCCGAACACCACGAGACTTTTTCGCACCAGTCAGCGACCAAGCCAAATCAGCATGATGAAACCAACATGAATACAACACTAGAATACGACGACAGCGCCAAAAACTCCTCCTCATAGAACCGCGCCCCCACTATCGGCTCTATACAATACTAATTATTCCATTAGACTTACTTAACGTCAAGTGCGTCACTAGCATATTGTACGAAAATTATTCCCCTTATACCTAATTAACACCAATTCATGACCTCGTGTAAAACTCTCAAAACCTTAAGACAATCCGCCAATAATAAATCATACACACCTACACAGCAAATGCTTTGAACTAACACATCTACGCGGTTATAATGTGAGCCGATCAAAATTAATGAATAAATTTACGATGGGCCGCCCGAATTCCCACGGCTGCCGCCGCCAAAAAACCTAAACCCATACAAAATCAAACAATAATCGAGGTCCAATCATGCCCGACACGCTAACTTACAAAATCTTACACAAACATCTAATCGAAGGCACTCTCCAAACCGGCTCAGAAATCGGCATCAAAATCGATCAAACCCTAACCCAGGACGCAACCGGCACCACAGCCATGCTCCTCTTCGAATCAATGGGACTAGATCGCGTCCGAACCGAACTTTCCGTCAGCTACGTGGACCACAACATGGCCCAGTTCGGCCCCGAAAACCACAACGACCACCTATACCTCCAGTCCATCACCCAAAAAGTAGGCATCTACCACTCCCGGCCAGGCAACGGAATCTGCCACCAAGTCCACCTCGAACGTTTCGCTAAGCCCGCAGCAACCCTAATCGGCTCCGACAGCCACACACCAACCGCCGGCGGAATCGGAGCCCTCGCCATGGGAGCCGGAGGACTCGACGTCGCCGTCGCTATGGGAGGCGGACCCTTCTATATCACCGCCCCCAAAGTCATAGGCATAAACCTAACCGGAAAACTCCCCGCCTGGGTATCCGCCAAAGATGTCATCCTCAAAGTCCTATCCATCCTTTCCACCCGTGGCAACGTCGGCTGCGTCGCGGAATATTTCGGTCCAGGCCTCCAATACCTAAACGTACCCGCCCGCGCCACTATCACCAATATGGGCGCCGAACTCGGAGTAACAACCAGCGTATTCCCATCCGATCAGCAAACCAAAGCATTCCTCACCGCTCAAGGCCGCGCCGACGACTACCAACCACTCGCCGCCGACCCCGACGCGTCCTACGATCGCGTCATCGACATCGACCTCACCAAGCTAACACCACTCGCCGCTGCCCCATCATCCCCCGACAACATCGTAGCAATCTCCGAACTAGCCGACACCAACGTCCACCAAGTACTCATCGGTAGCTGCACCAACAGCAGCTATCGCGACCTCATGACCGTCGCCTCCATACTCAAAGGCCGCACCGTTCATCCCCAAGTCGAACTCGGCATCGCACCCGGCTCCCGCCAGGTCATCAACCTTCTCGCTGCCAACGGCGCCCTAGCCGACCTCGTCTCCTCCGGCGCCCGCATCCTCGAATCATCGTGCGGCCCATGCATCGGCCAAGGTCAATCGCCCGGCCAAAACAAAGTATCACTCCGCACCTTTAACCGAAACTTCAAAGGAAGAACCGGCACCCCCGAAGACCAAGTATATCTCGTCAGCCCCGAAACCGCTGCCGCCGCCGCCCTGACCGGCAAAATCACCGACCCCCGTATGCTGACAGGCATCCTCAACATCCCCTATCCCCAAATCGAAGACCTCACCACCGTCCCCATCGACGACAACATGATCCAAACTCCCGCTTCCCCCGAAGATGCCCCCAACATCCAAGTCGTCCGCGCACCCACCATCGTCACACCCCCCGCTGCCGAACAACCACCCGTCGAACTCACCGGCACCGTTCTGCTCCATTGCGGCGACAAAATCACCACCGACCATATCATGCCCGCCGGCGCCTTCCTCAAGCTCCGCTCCAATGTCCCCGAATACGCCAAGGTCGTCTTCAATTGCTTCAACGAGCCCAACCAACCCACCTTCGCCGATCGCGCCCTCGCCGCCAAAGCCGAAAACAAACATGGCATCATCGTCGCCGGCGACTCCTACGGCCAAGGCTCATCCCGCGAACACGCAGCTCTCTGCCCCATGTACCTAGGCATAAAACTCGTCATCGCCAAAACCATTGAGCGCATCCATTGCGCCAACCTAATCAACTTCGCTATCGTCCCCGCCATCTTCCAAAACCCCGCCGATTACGACCGCATCGAACAAAACGACCTACTGTCCGTCCCCAATTTCCGCGCCGCCCTCGAATCCTCCGACACCTTCACCGTAACCAACAAAACCAAAAACTTCGACTTCACCTGCAAACTCAACCTATCCCCCCGCGACCGCGCCATCCTCCTAGCCGCCGGCAAACTAAACTACACCAAATCCCACTAACCAAACAAACCCCAACGTTAGCCCCCTGAGCTGTCAGCGCAAACAAAAAGAGAATCTATGCAAGAAGAGCAAACTGAAACACTGCCGCATAAATTGTCATCACTTGCCGTTCTCAAACAATCGCTGCTGTTGGTGCCGATACGCAAAGTGAAAGTAAACAAAGGCGTATGGCAGAATTCTCGAACAGGTGCATTCCCATTTGCATTTATCATGATTGCATCTTTGTGTTGCGCCATCATACCGTCACTCCGGTTTCAAACTGTATACACTCCTGGCGAACAGTTCTTTGTCAATGCTCTGATTTTCGTCGAATGCTTCTGCATACTTGCGTTTCTTAACCTCCTTGTCCTTATAGTCTGTTTGCGAACGATTAGAGCGACTAATCCCACCAATACTCTAACAAGAGAAGATAAAGCATCTGCATATAGAATAACATATTTCGCTGCTGCAAATCAGCTTATTATGCTTGTTTTGCTCATCAATACTCAGACCGGTTTTGCTGTAAATTGGCTGATGAACTGGACTGGAACTCCAGGCGTGCTAACAATGATTGTGCTGCCCAAGCTGGCCGATATAATCTACTTTGCCTTACTTGCAGCCTCTGTTTTCTTCGCGATTATGAGAATACTCAGCATCACTGTTGGCTTGAAAAAAACAATAGGATGTAATGAAAAAATCTCATTTGTCCTTATCACAATGATATGCTTAGACTCATGGTATGTAGTATATATATCCCTCAGTTTTTTGTATCTAAGTATACTGACAACTTTCTGGTTTTCCTAACGCTGGGTGCCACCTTTCTGCGGAGCGAAGCGTAGCAGAGAGGTGCATGCCCCTCGTTCTCTTTTGCGTTCTCCGCGCTCTTTCGCGATAAAATCTCTCCCCGCACTCACTGCACCCCCACCTCGCCTTCGACAAATTCATGAATCCTGTCCATCCTGTTATCCAGTCTAATAACTCCCTGACCTACCGCCCATATTCTGCTCCCGACTATTCCCCACGTGCTTTATATTCGCCCCTGGCAGCTAATCTTTTTTTCGCGTCTTTCGCGTTTTTCGCGGTTAAAAATCCCCTGATCTATCATCTACATTGTGCTTCTGACTAATCCCCCCTCGCCCCATCTTGCCCCTGGCAGCTATCTTAATTATTAGTTGACAAGGTTCAGGACATCGCTAACCCGAAAATGGGCCAGGACATCGATAACCCTTGTTTTTTATCAGGGCAATGTATGCTGCAA
>JAFGKT010000036.1 GCA_016928435.1 Sedimentisphaerales bacterium
ATCTATTCAAAATCTTTTCTTACTCCCCTTGAGTATCCAATCCCGCCAACCCGCCGAACCCATTCACCTATCTGACCCGCCCTCGGCCAATTAAGAATCTTTGTAATCTTGTAAATCCTATCTAATATTCCCCGTCGCGCAGAAATGCTACCGACCAAACCGCGCATAATCAGCCACCCCAAAAAATCTTTCCGTTCCTGAAAAAAACCGCCGAATTCTTGACCAAAACCGATCAAAACCGACAAGTTTCTGACGATTTCTGAACGCCCCTTCTCACCCGTCCCACCATCGCGCGCTCCCAACAAACCTTCGCGCATCTCACCGCCCGCCCCTCTGCCCCCACCTACCGTACCCGCGCGCCCGCATCCCACCAAATCTCTCATTTCCGCTACCCCCAAAACCGCCGCACTTTCACTCCATTGCGTGCGCACTTCCCGCCGCGTAATTCCGCGCATTTCCGCTACCCCCAAACCACCGCACTATCACTTCAGCACGCGCGCATTTCCGCTACCTTCTTGGCCCTCTATCGAGACCGATACGTAAACACATCGATCGGTTCTTCCCCGTTCAGATTCATCATTGCCATATTCAGAATCCGAAATCGTCCATCAACTTCCATGCCAAACGTAAACCGCCATTGGGTCCGTAGCAACCGCACCAAGCCGTATTCGCTTTCCGGATCGATCACCGTACTTATTGTAAGTTCCACCACCCCAGAGGTTTCGGTCACTTCCACTATCTCCAGCCCGTTTATCACATTGTTAGCGATCAAGGGCTTGCTCAAATACCGCCTTATCACCTCCGCCGCCTCCGCATAACCCAAGCCATTATCCAACAGCAACTTATCACTTAACTCCCTCAGCACCCCTTCTGCGTCTTCTTCCTCAGCCGCGTCCACCACTCGTTCGGTCGCGTGCCGCAATTGTTCTCGGTCGGTCTCCACCAGCCAATCAAGTCCCACCAGCAACACTATCACCGCCAGCCCGGGCAAAAACCATAACTTATTGAATTCATAACGCTTTATGCTCCAGCCGATCAACGCCGCCCCCAGCAGAACCAGCCCCAAAGCCAAGCCCAGCCAACCCGAGTCAAACAAGAATTCTTTCATGTCTGAAAACCTCAAATACCATAACGAAAATTCCCTTAACGACCGATAATATCAGTAGTAGTAATGCTGTGAGCCCGGTTTCTGTACCGCAAGGCCCCTGGCCAAGGCCTCCGGAGCCAACCGCACACATCATTATCTAATACCTAAACCTCTGTAAAAAATACACTAACAAAGAATCTTCCAAAATGGTAGTCAAAAATTCAGCCCCCCTCGACACCATCATCGACCTGCCGCCAGTCGTCACTCCCCAAACCCCATACGTGGCCAACATGCGGGCTCTATGGCGCTGCGCCCCCAAGCTCGCCATCGCCATCGATCAAATCGACCCGCTCGACCTAATCGAATGTAAACCAACCCGCAGCAATCACTTAACGTGCCAACTCCCCAACGCTGCCGGCCAAGACGTTTACCTTCACAGTCGCTACGACCCAATCAAAGAAGCTCAAAAATGGGTCCAAGGCGTCGAAGATTTAGCCCGTCAGCAGGAAGCCCAAAACCCTAATCGAGTGCCTATGTGCTACTTCGTTGACGGGTTCGGCCTAGGCTACCACATCCAACAACTGTTCCAAAGCCTTGCCGGAGAAGCATTTATCGTCGTCAGCGAACCAAACCTCCCCCTGCTGCGCACCGCCCTGCAACACTGCGACTATTCCGAAATGCTTGACTCCGAAAGACTTATCATCATCACCCAAGCCGACCGAAACGAAATATTCAACAAACTCCAAGACAAGTCCACCGCTATGATGATGGGCATCGTCTTCACCAAAACTCTGGTAAAGGTAAACGAAAACTTCCATACCCAAATCCACACCCTAGTCGCCGAATACGCTTCGTTCCTTCGCGCCCACACCATCAGCCTGCTGCACAACAGCATAATAACCTGCGACAACATCCTCAAAAACCTGCACACCTATGTCAGCACCCCACCCATCAACCAACTAAAAAACCGCTTCGCGCACTTACCCGCCGTCGTAGTCTCCGCGGGGCCTTCGTTGAAACGCAACATCCAAAAACTCAAAGCGATCCGAGACAACATAGTTGTCATCGCGGTGCAGACAACACTTAAGCCTTTACTGCAATACGGCATCACTCCTGACTTTGTTACTAGTCTTGATTATCACCCGGTGAGTCGGCGGTTTTTTGAGGGGTTGACTTCCGAACAGCTAAGCGAAGTTCACCTTGTAGCTGAGCCTAAAGCCAACTGGAGTGTAATTGATTATTACGTCGAACATGGTCCTGTTTCGCTGTTGGGTAATGAGTTTGCAAAGTTAGTATTAGGCAACAACGACGAACATGTCAACATACCACCCGGCGCAACGGTGGCGCACTTGGCATTTTATTTGGCTCAGTATATCGGCGCTGACCCTATCATTTTCGTCGGTCAGGATTTGGGCTTTACTGATAATGTTTATTATAGTCCGGGCACAGCGTTGCACAGCATGTGGCGGCCGGAGCTGAATCGCTTCTGTACCATAGAAATGAAAGAATGGGAAAGAATCGCACGACATCGTAATTTGCTGCGAAAGGTTAAAGACATTCACGGGCAAGATATCTATACCGACGAGCAAATGTTCACCTACTTACAGCAATTCGAAAAGGATTTCGCCAACAGCACCGCTCAAGTAATCGACGCCAGTGAAGGGGGTAGTCAAAAGCAATTCTGCACGACTATGCCCTTGCATGAAGTCGCGGAGAAGTATTGTCAAAATCCAATCGACAAGAAGCTGTTTGCTTATCGCGACAAAATGCAATGGACCGACAGCGCCAAGGTTGACCAAGCCCAGCGGGAATTGGAAAAGCGAATTGAGGAAATAACGGAATTCAAGAACATAAGCGACGAAACCTTGTCGCTGGTCCAGGAGATGTTGGAATTGCTGGATGATCAGCCGGCGTTGAATCGCAAGATGGTTCGTTTGGATGAATTGCGTACAAAGGTAAAACATCGGCCGGACGTTTATCGGCTGGTAATGTATGTGTCGCAGGGGGCGGAGATATATCGTTTCCGAGCGGATCGCAAATTAAACTTGGAATCTAAAGAAGGCAAAGAACGGCAGCGAAGGCAATTGCAGAGGGATATCAGCTACGTAGGTGAAATCGCCAATGGATGTGAACGATTGCTAGGCATGCTGAAGGAATGCCAAGAGAAAATTGACAACAAAGTGAAAGCTGACTCAGAGGTAGAGCATTGATTTGTGAAACGGACAAAAAAAGTGCCGCGGTACTATACGCAGACCAAAATCGCAGCACGTTGGGTACGCAAGGACGTATCGCACAGATACTGGGCGACACCGCGGTATTAACTCGTACTATAAAACGCTTGGAAGCGGTCGTAGGCCTGAACGACATATTGGTTTTCTGTCCATCGGAACAAGAGCCGCTGATTACAGAATTGACGGAAGGAACGCGGGCAACAGTATGCGGTTTGGCGCAAGAGGTGCCGGTCAGCAAAGCGATACGAAAACGCAAATGGTCGTTACGCGGCTGGCGTGGGGGCTTGGGGGCATCTACACAGTTTGATGAATTACCTTTCACCGCGGAAATGGTCCAGATACTGCAAGAGCGGCAGATTGAAGTGGTGATATCAATCGCACCGGAAGCGGTGGTAGTTGATCCAAAGCTATTGAGCGAACTTTTAGCCCATCACAAGCGGAATGATGAAACAATGCGTTTCACGTTTTCGCAAACGGCGCCGGGTTTAGCTGGTTGTGTTTATCGTTTGGATCTAGTGAATAATTTGGTGCAGGTCGGCGAGGCGGTGGGAGCTTTGCTGACATACAAACCGGAGTCGCCGGAACAAGATCTGGTGAACCACGAATGCACTTTGCGAGTAGCGCAAGAGTTGTGCACCTCGCCTTACCGGTATTTAGCTGACACGGCCCGAGAAATGGAGGCGATGGAGGCGATAGCTAAGGCGCTGGACCAAATGGAACACGATGATCAGGAGCAAGATGAAACTGATACAGCAACCGAAGGCTCTTGGGGACACGATGCTTGTCGCGCCATAGAAGTTATGGCCCAGGAAAAAGAGGCAACCGAACGACTACCGCGTGAAATCGACATCGAAATCAACACAGAACGAAGCTTACGCATTGTGGATTATCCGCATTCTCAGTTGGCAGGCACGCGTGAGGCCATGGACATAGAGTTGTTCAGCAAAATCGTGGACGATTGCAGCGCTTATGATGATATCTGCCTGACAATTGGAGGATTCGGCGAACCTTTGGCGCATCGGGATTTGATCGGCATGATAGAGCGCGCCAAGTCAGCGGGAATATTCGGGATCAATATTGAAACCGACGGCCGACTGCTCGAAGGGGAATTGGCGGAACAATTGCTAGCAGCGGACATTGATGTGATAAGTGTGCATCTGGATGCCGACAGTGCAGCATTGTACCAACAACTAAAAGGGGAAAACTGTTTTGAGAGAGTTGTGAACAACATCGAGACATTCACGGCAAAAGCCAAGGCGGAGGGCAAAATAACGATAGTGCCGCACATGGTGAAAATGCGAGCGACCATGGCAGAGATGGAAAGTTTTTACGATCGGTGGATCACGATATGCGGAGCTGCGGTACTTACGGGTTTTAGTGATTACGCAGGTCAGATAGCGGACAAAGCGGTGATGGATATGTCACCGCCGAATCGCTGGGCTTGTGAAAGATTGTCCAAACGGATGACGATTTTGGCGGATGGGACGGTATGCGTTTGCGATCAGGATTTTGCCTGCAAACACGTAATAGGCAATGTCACGCAGCAGAGCGTAGAGGATATTTGGCGTAGCAAGCAATGGGAACAACTGCGTAAAGAGCACGCAAGCGGAGTATATAGCAGTTGTGAATTGTGCGGGAAATGCAGGGATTGGCACAGAGCGTAATAAAAACCGCATGGGTTAAGAACTTATCTTGCAGAGATAGTTGCAAATAGAGGAGTAGTATTGTGAAAGCGATGGCGATAATACCGGCACGGGCGGGCAGCGTGGGAGTACCGCAGAAAAACTTCCGCGAGCTGCTGGGCAAAATGGTAATCAATTATACCATCGAAGCGGCATTGCAAGCGGAGTTGGTGGACCGGATAGTGGTCACAACGGACTATTTGGAAATGCGTTCGGTATGCCGGGGCTTTGGAATAGACATGGTGGAACGGCCGGCGGACTTGGCCGATGGCGTATCGCGGATGGATGACACATTGCGCCATTGCTGCGAAGCGATCGAAGCGAAAGACGGATATCGGCCTGACGTGGTGGTAATGCTTTACGCCAATGTGCCGGTGCGGGCCGAGGGGATAATCGACAAAGCGATACACAAACTTTTGGATACAGGATGCGATTCAGTACAGACGGTGGAAACGGTTGGCCGGCATCATCCGTATTGGATGCAGAAGCTGGACGGCGATAAAATGAGCAAATTTATCGACAACCAGGTTGATCGTCGGCAAGATTTGCCGGACGTTTACGCGTTGAATGGCGGCTTGGGGGTGGTAAGGTATGACTGCTTGTTCGCGGCAGCGGGCAACAGCGACCCCCACGCCTTTTGGGGCCAAGATAAACGCGCTATTGTACAACAAGAACACGAAACGGTGGACATAGACGCGTCCTACGATTTTTTCTTGGCAGAAGCGATTTTGCGTGAAAAACGCGGCGAAGTTTTGAGTTAGACGCGTGTGCAAACAAGTTGCATACTCCACGACTACAGCAATGATGAAGATAAGAGTTTTTGGGTTTGAAAGGTGTCACTATGGCTGGGCAAGAATGCGATATATTGTTGATTTTTCCGCCGATCCGCACTTGGGACAATCCGCGGAATTTCCCGACGGGTTTAGGGATGATCGCAGCGGAGGTTCGTCAAGCGGGTTATAAGGTCAGCGTGGTTGACGCCAACGGTTTACGCTTGACCGATGAACAGGTACTAGCGGAGATTGAAGACCGACAGCCAAGCGTGATCGGTATCGGCGGTTTGATTACAACGTACAGTTGGGTCAAACGGATAAGCGGCCTGATCAAGGAGCAATGGCCGGACGTTCCGATCATCTTGGGCGGTTCGGTGGGCACCAGCATCGCTGAGACGGTGCTGACACGCACAGCGGTGGATGTCATCACCATGGGTGAAGCGGATGAGACGATATTGGAGTTGCTGCCGGCACTGTTGAACTCCGAGCCGTTGGACAATATCGCGGGTTTGGCTTTTCTGAAGAACGGCAACGTGCTTTACACCGCCGAACGTGAACTGCTCCAAGACGTGAGCAGTCTGCCATACCCAGCATGGGATTTGTTCCCCATGGATGTTTACCTGGAAAATCCGGTGGTGGGCGTGGGCAAAGACGTTGATATTATCAGCTCGCGGGGTTGCCCGTTTAACTGTCAATATTGCTATAAGATTTTTGGGCGGAAGTTTAGAGGACGCAGCGCCGAGCATGTGGTGGGCGAAATGGAAGCGCTGAAGGTAAATTACGATGTTGATTTTGTGAGTTTTCAGGACGACTGCTTTGTAATCGACAAAGAGCGAGTGTACAAGATATGCGATTTGATCGATAGGAGCAAGATTCTCAAAGGATTGCGCTGGAGTTGTAACGGGCGGGTGACGGTATGTGATTCGCCTTTGCTGCAGCGGATGCGGGCCAGCGGATGTATATCGGTGGCGTACGGTATCGAGAGCGGTTCACAAACGATTCTGCAAAATATGCAGAAACACGCGACGTTGGAACAAGCCGCCGAGGCAATCAGATGTTCACGCGATTCTGGGGTACGGACGCCCCTGGCGTTTATGATCGGGTATCCGGGCGAGACACGCGAAACCGTGATGGAAACCGTCGATTTCTGCAAACAATTGAATATTCCGTTGACGTCGATGACGTTCACTTGTCCGTATCCGGGGACACCCTTGTATAAGCAACTAAGGTCCGAGGGAAAACTGCCCGGCGACGAAGAAGAACTTGTTGTGCGAATGGGCGACGCGGTTGACTTAACGGTGAATCTAACGGAGATGAGTGACGAAGAGTTGATCGCTTTGCGTCAGGAAGCGTTGGACTTGGCCCGGCAGAATTACACACCGCCCACCCCGGAGCAGGCCGCGGCCCACGAACGGGAACTGTACGGCGAGGAGTTGTACCGCAAGGCACAAGAGCAATTGCGCAATCCGCGTATGCGAGCGCACAGGCAACGGCACGGATTCAACGAAGGTCAACGCGGTGAGAATGAAGTTGCCAAGGCGGTAATCAGCAGCAAAGCAAAGGCGCCATGGGCCTTGAACCCCGGCAAGCCTTATGTCATTGCCGAGGCCGGAGTGAACCATAACGGGGATGTTTCTTTGGCGTTGGAGTTGGTGGCCGCAGCTAAAGAAGCGGGGGCGGATTGTGTAAAGTTCCAGGCCTTCAGCGCTGAGGAGTTAGTCACTAAGGAAGCCGCCAAAGCGGAATATCAACAAAATTGCGGCCAAGCGGGCGAAAGCCAATGCGAAATGCTCAAGCGTTATGAATTCACACGTAACGCGTTCGCTCAGATCAAACAACGTTGCGATGAATTGGGCATCATGTTTCTGGCGACTCCCTTCTCGACACGTTGGGTGGATGTATTGTGCGAATTGGGCGTCTCGGCAATCAAGGTTGGCTCAGGCAATATCGAATCGGGTAATCTGCTGGATGTGATCGGGCAGACGGGTTTGCCGCTGATTGTTTCGACGGGTATGAGTACGCTGGACGAAGTTGACCGGACCGTGGCGCGATTGCGCAATGCCGGGAGTAATGAGTTGGCGGTGCTGCATTGTGTAAGTTTGTACCCCACGCGACTGGATCAAGTTAACCTAAGAGCGATCGCTACGCTGCAATCGCACACGCAACTGACAACGGGTTTTTCCGATCATACTTGTGAGATTATAACCGGCGCGTTGGCGGTGGCGGCAGGGGCGCAGATTCTAGAGAAACATTTCACGCTGGACAAAGCCATGGATGGACCCGACCACCAAGCAAGTTTAGAGCCTAATGAGCTGCGAGAATATATCACATTGGCTCAGCAGGCGATGACCGCGCGAGGCAGCGGCGACAAGGGGCCTTTGCCGGAAGAACTGCCGGTCAAAAATTTAGTGCGCTTCAGTGTAGTGACCGCTAAGTTTATCAAGGCCGGCAGCGTGATAACGCAGGATATGGTGACAACCAAACGCCCGGGAATCGGGATATCAGCGGAGGAATTGGAGTTGGTGATCGGTGCCAAAGCTCTGCGCGATATGGAAGCGGATGTGCCGGTAACACACGAATCAATTACGATAAAATAGTAAGGCAGGTACAGGTGGGACAAAGACTAGCAGTGGCGGTGGTGACCGGGACGCGGGCGGACTATGGATTGCTGGTGCCGGTGATGCAGGCGATACAACGCCGTAAGTCTTTGGATTTGCAGGTTGTGGCGGCGGGGATGCACCTGCTGCGGCAGTTCGGCAGCACCTGGCGGACCGTTGCGCAAGATGGTTGGGAGATAGCCGCTAAGGTTCGCGTGCAAGGGCAGCAAGACGACGCGGTGAGCCAAAGCGAAGGGTTAGGCCGGGGGATAACGAAATTCACCAAGGTGTTCGCGGAGTTAAAAACGGATATTGTGTTGGTATTGGGTGATAGGTTGGAGGCGTTCGGGGCGGCAGCGGCGGCGACGGCGAGCCGGTTGGTGCTGGGACATATTCACGCGGGCGATACCGCTATGGGAATTCAAGATGAAGCGTACCGCCATGCGATCAGCAAATTAGCTCACGTACATTTCGCAGCCTCGGCTGGATCGCAAAGACGCTTGCAGCGTATGGGAGAAGCACCTTGGCGTATTCATCTTACCGGATCGCCGGGGTTGGATGGGTTATCGGACAAGACCTGCACCAATTGGAAAAAGCTGAGTGAAATAGCGCAACTGGATGTTCGTGGTGATTATCTGTTGGTGCTGCAACACTCCGCCGGGGGCAGCGCAGCGGTCGAAGGCCGGAGAATGCGACAAACGCTGGCTGGATGTGCCTACAAAGACATGCCTACGCTAGTGTTATACCCGAATTGCGACGCGGGGTTTTCAGGAATACTGTCCGTAGCGAAATCAGTATGTAAACAGCACAGGTGGCGGCTGTTACCGAACGTGAGCCGAGAACATTATCTGGGTTTTCTGCACTACTGTCGGGCTTTGGTGGGCAATAGTTCCAGCGGCATTATAGAGGCCGAGGCTTTGGGAGTCGATGTAGTGAATGTTGGGCCTCGGCAGCACAATCGCGAACGCGGCAAAAACGTGGTGGATTGCGATTATGGGGCCGATAATGTCGCGGCTGCGTTGGATATGATACTGAAACGCCGCGGAAAACGTCGGTCAAAAAAGAGTCCGATATACGGCGACGGTCACAGCGGCGAGCGTATCGCCCGTATTCTGGCTGATCTAAAACTGGACGACCGCCTGCGACAAAAATCTAACGCTTATTAAACACATATGAAATGTCGATGATAGCTAAGTCTCGATAGTATTGCATAACTCCGTTGACCCGGCATAGCAAAGGAACACAGCGTGGCAGAAGCAGTAACACAAGAATTCGTAAATCAGACAACCGAAATAGCAACGCTACCGGAAATCACCTTGAAGATTATGGAAGTGGTGCAGGATCCGCGCAGCACAGCCCACGACCTTCATAAGATCGTCAGCAATGACCCGGCTTTGTCCGCCAGAATTTTGCGCGTGGTGAACTCCGCGTTTTACGGTTTACCCGGGCAAATAGGCAGCATCGACCGCGCTATTATGCTGTTGGGGTTGAACGCCGTGAAGAACATCGCTATTGCCGCGTCTCTGTCGAAGATGTTCAAGAATTCTGTTGTATGCGATGATTTTTCGGGTAAGGATTTGTGGACGCACAGTGTGGCGGTGGGAGCCAGTAACAAGCTGCTGACCGCCGCGATGGGATTGGCGCTGCCTGACGAAGCGTTTCTAGCTGGGCTTATTCACGACCTTGGGTTGGTGGCCATCATGCAGTGCGCCCCAGAGAAGCTACCCCAAATTGTGGAATTGACGCGAACAGGCATCTCTTTCATCAAGGCAGAACAACAAATACTCGGCTCCGACCATCAAGAAATCGGCGCAGCTCTGGCCAAGCGATGGAAATTCCCCAAATCCTTTCAGCTTGTTACCATGAACCATCATCATCCGGAAGAACTGGAACGCAAGAGTCGTCTGCTGGCGGTGGTGACGCATATTTCTGATATCAGTTGCGCTCAGCGAGGCCTGGGTGTAACCGTCACCGCTGAAACCCAGGAAGTTGATAATACTTTTCTCAAGGAAATCGAGATCCCAGCGGCAAAACTGGAAGAAATCCTATCGGGGTTGGAAGACGAACTTGAAGTGGTACGCTCGATGATTGAATAAAACGCGGTTGAGGCCGGGTCTGACAAACCTACGAACCAGCATATTTCTTTTCAGCCCTGTCCCCGTCAATCCTCATAAAATCCGCATCCCGGTCCAATCGAATCCACATCCGCCTACCTTATTTTCCGCCACCACATTTTCGCCTCCGGCTAACCAAATCTCGCCAATCTTGTTCATCCTGTCCAAAATTCCCTGACCACTCGAAAACACCTATGCGCCCGGCTTAATAGCAGGGGGAGCTTTTAGGTTGCCGTGAGAGGCTAAGGGATTTAGAATGAGGGTTTTAAGAATGCCGATTCGGCAATGGGTGTGAATCGCATTCGGGGTAAGCGATCTATTCGTCATAGGATGGCTAGCAATGAAGCTAAAAGCGGAAAAGTCGGTTTTGAACGGTCGGGTGGCTATTCCGGGTTCCAAGTCGCACACTATACGGTGCGTAGCGTTGGCGAGCTTGGCGGAAAAGACAAGTGAAATCATCGCGCCGTTGGATTCCGCTGACACCCAAGCAGCGGTACGCGCCTATCGACAACTGGGTGCGCAAATCGAATGCGGGCCAACCTGGAAAATCACAGGAACCGGAGGACGGCTCAGCGTGCCCAAAGAAGTCATAGATGTTGCCAATTCGGGAACCACGATGCGATTCGCGATCGGCAGCTCATCGTTGCTGGACCAAGGCACGGTGGTCCTGGACGGCGATGAACAAATACGCACTCGGCCTCAAGGAGCTTTGCTAACGTGTTTGAATGACCTAGGCGCCAAGGCTTCGAGCAAAAACAACAATGGTAAAGCACCGATTGTGGTACAAGGAAAACTCGTCGGCGGCGAGACTACGGTTGAAGCGGTAACGAGTCAGTACTTAAGCTCGCTGCTGGTCAACACGCCCTTAGCTGAAGCGGACACCATCATAAACGTAAGCAAGTTAAACGAAGTACCATACGTACAAATAACTTTAGATTACTTGGATGAGCTGGGGATCAAATACGAAAACGACCGGATGCGGCGATTTGCGGTACGCGGCGGACAATGCTATCAGGGATTCAGCAAAAGAGTTCCAGCGGATTTTTCCTCAGCAACGTTCTTTCTATGCGCCGGCGCTATTCTCCCGGGCGAAATCGTATTGGAAGGTTTGGATTTCAACGACACTCAAGGCGACAAAGCCGTAGTTGAAATGCTCAGCGCCATGGGAGCGGCAATCGCGGTGGAACCAAACCAAGTGTTGGTACGCAATAGTGAACTGCACGGCGTAGAGTTGGATTTGAACGCCACACCGGACGCGTTGCCGGCAATGGCGGTAACCGCTTGTTTTGCTGAGGGGACCACACGGCTGGTCAATGTAGCTCAAGCCCGCTTAAAAGAAACCGACCGGATCGCGGTAATGACCCAAGAACTGCGTAAACTAGGGGCGAAAGTAGAAGAGCTGGAAGACGGCATGGTAATCGAAGGGGGCCAAGAATTACACAGCGCGGCATTACACGGACACAGCGACCATCGAGTTGTAATGGCGTTGAGCTTGGCGGGGATGATGCTCAAGGATGGTTGCGTAATCGACACCGCTGAATCGGTGGCGGTAACATTCCCCAATTACGCGATGCTGATGAATTCTATAGGCGGCAGATTGACGGAGATGGGCTAAATCTAAACGCCTACACTACAGAGACACCAGTTACGAGGGTGGGAAATCATCCTTTTTACAAATATATAGGTTATCCGGCTGTCCGTATGCGCTCATATTGGCGTAAAAAAACGGCGGCTTTGTCGGCAGGGCAATTTGTATGTTGCCGCCACCGACAAAACCACCGTAATAAATCAACAACTTTTCGGAATCAGACTCACCTGATTTTAGCCATTAACATTGGACACGATCTGGAAATCACCAGAACTGTTCAGTGATGTGTTGAAAGTACTGGCACTGTTAGCATCGAAGTAGAAGCCAAATAATTGGCCGCCATTATCGGTAGCAATGCTGCTGCCGGCTAATCCAGTCACAGCACCACTAGACTGCTGATCGCTGGAGTTATTGCCTCCACTGGGAGCTGGTATCAAAGTTGAGAAGATCGGCCTTACACCAACAGCCACATGCGAGTTGCCATAAGCGCCACCAAAGCTGAACGCACCGAGATCACCTTGATTGATCGTATCACCACCACCAGGCAAGCCATCCATTCCGATATCGTAACCAGCCATGACATGCGAATCGAGAACATCATAGGTTACGTTAACCGAACTGATATCATGTTTGGCACTAAGCAAAGCACCGTTTAGGTTTTGGGCAAATACATTGCCGATGTTAGCACCGCGGATGGTACCGGAGATTGTGCCGGCAGGGGAATAAACCGAACCGACATTTTCGCTAGCCAAGAGGCTACCTGTGACATCGCCGTTGAGAGCGTACATCAAATTGATGCCGCCGTTCTCAGCGGTAACGTTCATGCCGGTGTCGCCGTTATCAACAATCACATAGCCAACACTATTGGCGCTGAGATTACCTTGGGCAAAATGAGGAGTCCGGAAGTAGAACATATCCCCGGCAATGTCAAAATCGGCACCATCGCCCACGCCGGTCCGACCCCAGAACATGCTGCCGAAGCCCGACATCGGTGCCTGAGTGCTAAACGTGGCACCAGCACCAACACCATCCAAGAACATATAACCAACAGCGCCGGTGGATGCTAGATTATCTTGAACCGTGGTGCTGAAACCGTAGGCCATCAGCAGATCACCGCGAACGATGATTTCCTCAACGTTGGTAGGTTGGGCTCCCTCGGTGAGTACGAACAGATAAGAGGTCATCTCGGTGTCTTCAGTTACATAGCCGAGAGGCATATCAGAACCCGTCGCGGCATAACCAAACAGGGTACCCGGACCAATCAAATAAGCCGAGACACCCGTGTTCACCTGGTCTTCATAACCAAGCATTTCAACAACACTATTATACTGAGTACTTTCGATCAGATGGTAAACTTCGCCGCCAACGGGGAAGTTGAACGGATTCTCATTAGGATCATTGTTGACGAAGGAAATCTCGCCGTCCTTGATCCCGGGCACATCGCTGTCCAACCGTACGGTAAAGGTATCACTTTCGCCCGGTCCCAGAGTTCCGGCCAGGGCTTCGATGACTGTAAATCCAGCAGGGAGCTGAACCGAGCCCAAACTTAGCGTGGCGTCACCGACGTTTTGCACGGTAAAAGTAAGCGATTCGCCGACTTCGCCCGGAATGACCTCACCAAAATCAATAACCCCGCCTTGACCATCGACTATGTTCGTGCCGTTAATAGAAACCGCTATGTCCGGAGCGTTCACGGTACCGGAAATGGGGAAGTTAAAGGGGTTCTCGTTATTGTCATTGTTGCTAAAGGAAATCTGCCCAGCCTTGGTACCGACCGCGGCGGTGTCGAGTCGCACTTGGAAAGTATCAGAACTACCGGGGGTCAAAGCAGCGTCCAAGCCCTCGGTGAGCGTATAGCCGGCCGGGAGATTGACCGAACCCAGATTCAACGTAGAAGTACCAACATTGGTCACTTCGAAGACCCGATACGTCGGAGAACCGCCTAGCCCGACAACGCCAAAATCAATAGCTGTCGCTTGACCATCAGCGATCGGATCGGAACCACCCATCAACACAAGTTCCACATCGATTTCCGGAGCGACGGTATTACCCGCGATTGGGAAGTCGAATGGATTTTCGTCCAGATCGTCATTTACCAGATTAACCATGCCGGTAAGGTCGCCCAGATCACCGGTATCCATTTGTACAGTAAATGTAGCTGATTCGGTGGGCGCCAAACTGGTCGGCAGATTGTTGCTGGACAGCGAGAAAGCGGCACCGGTAACATCCAGAGCACCTAATTCCAGCACGGCATTACCTTCATTGGAAACGGTAAAGGTAACAAATACCGGCGGATCGTTTTGTTCGACGGTGCCGAAACTAACCGGAGCGGCTTGGCCGTCCGCGACATCGACAGCACCAACTTCCACAACGATTTCCGGCTCGGTTACGGTGCCGTTAACTTGGAAACGGAAGTTGGTTTCGTCAACGCCGTCACCATGGACGGGGCCGGCATCATTATTGTTGAACCAAATATCGCCGCTGTAGTCACCAGGAACGCTGGTATCCAAACGGACTTGGAAAGTAGCACTGTCGCCGCCGGCAATCGAACCAGGTAACGGCGAAACCAACTCAAAACCCGTGGGAACTTGGATCGTACCCAACGTCAAGTCAAGATCGCCCGTATTGTACACGGTGAACGTTTCGGTAGCAGCGGTGGTACCAACCTTGGTCGGGGCAAAATCCACTACGCTCGGACCCAAAGGATGGTTGTTGTCATAAACATCTACGGCGTTATGCGAAGCCGAGATTTCCGGCAACGCTAGAACCGTACCCGTAACGGTGAAAGAATAGGTTTCCATTGGTAGCGACGAAAATATAGGCAACGTGCCATCAATTGATACCGTACCAGACTTCACACCGGGCGTCATAGTGTCCAATCGGATGCCAAAGTCATCCGTATCAGGCCAAGTCAGAGAATCCTCCAAAGTATCGAGACCCTGGGAAAAACCGATAGGAAGTGTCAAATCTAAATTGGCTACCATTATAGAACTGGTGTTTGGTCCGAGAGTGAAAGTCTCCACGGCTGGCGCATCACCTTCTATTACCGTACCAAAATCAACTGGAGAGACCACATCTGCTCCGCCGTGCCATACAAAGACATCAGCCAAGAGCAATCGGGACTCCAAAGGCTCAGCCCGCAATACGGCAGACTTTTTCGCAATAGGCCTGGTGATCGGACGCGACATTCTAAAAAGACGGCTAAGTTTTCCCATGGTATTTTACTCCGTAAGTGTGTGAACTCTACTCTCTCCGGGCATATTCAACCGCATCGGGAACACAGCCCAGAACCTGTGATTCCCTCGTTGATGCAGATACGCAGATGCCACGTTAGTCCTTTTTACAACTCTCTCTGGACTCTATTAAGCCGAATTCTACCACAGCCTAGCCAGCCAAGTCAACACCGTCGCCCCCGTAACACCGCTAGCTCTCTTGTGCCGTACCGCGATATCAGTACTGATTGAGGCTATATTATGGCTTTCCTCTAGCTTAAAAGGCCCTATAAGTCTTACTAAAATCTTTATATTTCCTATATTAACATGACTGCGCAGCCAATATTTTTTTTTGCTGAAGCCATTTTTTTTGTTTTTGCAACCCTGATTTTGCGAAATTCGCACCGTTTTTTCAGATAGGACAGCCCCCAAAAGGTACAAACGACACAGACGACACCGCAACCAACCCAATGCCGCCAGAGAAAAACCCAGAAATTCTGTAAAAACCCGTTGACAAGCTTTTGCGGGGTAGGTACTATGAGTGACGTGTAAGGTCCATATAACTTTACCTTACGTGCTTGTGAGAGAGCAACGAAGACGCATGATGCGCCTTCAAGTAATTCCTTTATGGGAGAGAGAGTATGAAAAAGAGAGAGCAGTCCCTACGTGTATCTTTGTTTTCCTTGGTTTTGGCTTTTGCTGCGCTTGTTTTGGCAGGCCCCACGTCGTACGCTGATATATTCTACAGCTATGGCAATATGAGCTTCTCCAATGGCATTTCGGGAAACGGTGATTATGTTGTGGGTGCAGACCCTACGCTGGCATATCGCTGGCACTTTGGAACCAGCACCATTGACAACCTCGGAACCCTTGGCAGCGACACCGTCAGTAGTGCCAACAAAATATCATATGACGGCAGCGTCGTGACCGGTACGTCCGGTTCGGGTAGCAGCAGAAGTGCTTTTCGCTGGGAAGAAGGCGTAGGCCCAATGGTTGACATCGGCGACCGCGGCAGCGGCGCCGCTGCGGGCTACGCGATCAATGCTGACGGCACGTTGATCGCCGGCCAAGAGGGTATATCACCTTCGCAGGCTTTCCTTTGGGAGCAAGGTGCTACTCCGGAAATGACCACCTTGGGTTATTTGCCCAGCGGCAGTACTTCCGGCCAAGCCAGGGCAATGTCCGGCGACGGCAGTGTTATTGTCGGCCAAAGCCACAACGGCACCAGTACCGAAGCGTTTGTCAAACTTGCCGGCAGCCCAATGTATGGTTTGGGTTTTCTTGCCGGAGGTACGACTAGTATCGCCTATGGCGTCTCTCCTGACGGCGTGGCCGTGGTAGGCCAAAGCGGTTCTGGTTCCGGCCCTCAAGCCTTTTATTACAAAGACCTTGATGGCGGCAACGATTTTGATGCCGGTGAAATGATCGGTTTGGGCGACCTACTCGGCGGCTCCTTCAACAGCAGCGCCAAAGACGTGGCTATCATTTACAATCCTACATTAGGCCGGGATATGACGATTATTGTCGGTTATGGCAACACTGACCCCTGCGCTACAAAGCTGGGCGACACCGGCAAACGAGCGGTAGCTTGGGTTGACGACGTCACCCAAGGCGTATTCGCTATATATGATGTTGCTTATGAGCTGACCACGCGATTCGGCGTTGACCTTACCGATTGGGTCTTGACCGAAGTGACCGGCATCTCCGATGACGGAATGACCATCACCGGTAACGGAATGCACACCGTAGCCATAGAAACCTCCAACGGGGATCTTGGGGCACTGAATTCGGTTATGGTCAGACCCGAAGCATGGGTGGTACGCATACCGGAACCCGCGACTTGGGCAATAATACTTTTGGGCAGCAGCGCTTTACTGCGACGACGCAAAGCCTAACGTATAACAACCGTTGGTTCTACACAAAAAGATAAGGCCGTTAGTCGTGAGACTTAACGGCCTTTTTTTATGTCGCAAATATCAAAAACGATGGAACAAATCTTCCCTGCTTTAATCAAGTGTTCGCAACGACACTAAGCAGGCATCAACCTAAGAGTGACAATTTCAAACGGCTTTAGAGGAATAGTCACTTCATTGGCCTGATGGGAAAGAACCTCCAGTTGATCCTCAATGAGATTCACCCGGCTGACTTGGCTCAACGCAAAACCGGTTTTCAGCGTAATGTCACTCCGACGCCGCAAAGTCTCGTAGAACCTTACGATTATGCCTTGCCCGTCTTCAGCTCGTTTGACCGTCTCGATTACTACATTGTCTTGATCGCATCGCACCAACCCTTGCGACCAATCAGCGTTGGATTTAGCCTTCTTGTCAGACTGACAGGCAGAAGCAATCAACGGATCATTCAACGCGTAAGCGGCGGCAACCGTCGTCGAGTCCACCAATCCGCTGTGAGTCAACAGACTATAGGCAAAACGATGCTCGCCCAGATCGGCGACTTTATCCGGAATAGTGGGACTGCGCAGCAGACTTATCCGCATAACATTATCACGAATATCGTGGCCGTATTTGCAGTCGTTCAGCAAACTCACGCCGTAATCGCCTTCGCTGAGATCGACCCACTTCTGGGCACAAGTTTCAAAACGAGCCCAGTCCCAACTGGTGTTCATATGGGTAGGCCTCTGCACATAACCCCATTGAATTTCGAAACTGGCTGACGGCGACAGAACCTCCACCGGGAAAGCCACCTTCAGCAAGATATTGCGCTCGTTCCACTGAACCTTGTTGTCGAAGTCCAACTGACGCGCGCCGGCCGCCAGCGAAACCCGCTGCACACACTCGCTGTTCAATATATTACGCCGAATCTCCAGCGTGGCCTTCAACGGGCCCTTTTCCAACACCTTTATGGACGCTTGGGGATCGCTGAACCACATCTTATCTTCAAAATAAATATCGATATCCCAAGCGTCGTTCTTCATGGGGCGGTCTTCAAAGGCCTGCAACTGATTAGCCACCATATCGGCAGGCAAAACCTCACGTTGATCGACTTTGTCGTAGATCGAAACGATATCGCCGGCTTTGTTGAACTCAACCCGCAAGCACTCATTTTCTAATAAGTTTTCGCTGACTGCCAGCGTATTGGCGACGGCTTGCGCTTTGCCCTCTACCACCTGTACCGGAACCACACTGAACGGAGCCATCGCCCCAGGCGTGATCCAGGTGCCGTCTTCGGCCGCTTGACAATCCAATACTTTGCCGTCACGCTGCAAAACCTGGCCGGCTTTTAGTTTCTCAGGCCAAAATACCAGATCATCCCGCGTGAACGAACTCGGATTCACCAACAGCATATCGCCGCCGATCACAGCCCCGAGAGCCTTTAACGCGTCTTGACGAATCTGTTGGCAAATTTCCGCGATTTCAGCGTATTCCGCTTCGGTCCGTTTGTACACCGGCGTAATGCTGCTGCCCGGCAGAATATCATGGAACTGGTTAAGACAAACCAACTTCCAGGCATAGTCCAGCTTTTCAGCCGGGTAAACATAGCCATCGACAGTCAATTGCGCAACCGACGCCAAGAACTCCGCGTCATGCAACCCAAATTCACTCTTGCGATTTCCACGTTTGGTATGGCTTTGAGTGGTATAAGTGCCGCGATGGTATTCCAGATACAATTCACCGTTCCAGGTCGGCAGCAAATCACCGCTGCGCTCTTCCAGATCGGCGAAGTACTGTTTCATCTTGCCGTGACGCATCTTCGGCATAGCGGGGAACTCCGCCAGCTCACGCACATTTTCCAGCATCTCGCGGGTCGGACCGCCTCCGCCGTCACCAAAACCATAAGACATCATCAGTTCTTGCTGATGCTCTTTCTGCTGGAATATTTGCCATGTACCCATAACTTGCTTGGCGGATACATTGGCGTTATAGGTACTGACAATTCCCATGTCCGCTTCGCCCGTGGTGCCAAAGTGCGTCAACACTTTCGTACCATCCAGGCCCTGCCACCAGAAACTATCGTAAGGCATACGATTGTACTGGCTCCAACCCAACTTGGTGGTGAAGAAGTAATCCATCCCCGCTAGTTTGATCAACTGCGGCAGGTTCCATGCATAACCAAAAACGTCCGGCAACCACAGTACAGGCGTTTCAGCGTTCTCGCCGAAATGCTTACGGAAAAAACTGCGACCCAGCAAAAACTGCCGCGCCAAAGATTCGTTACCGCTGACATTGCAGTCCGCCTCCACCCACATACCGCCAATCAATTCCCACTGCCCATCAGCAACCTTTTCCTTGATCCGCTCAAAAAGATCCGGATAGTCACGCAGCAAATAGTCATATAACTGCGGCTGACTCTGGGTAAAACTGTAGTCGGGAAATTCTTCCATCATCTGAAGAACATTACTGAAGGTTCTGCCGCTCTTACGCCGGCTCTGAGCCACCGTCCACAGCCAAGCCACATCAATATGAGCGTGACCCGTAGCCACAATACTCACATCCATCGGCGGTCCAGCCTTTTTCAGACCATCTTTGAGTACCTTATGAGCCTCGGCAACACTATCATAGAAACCATCACCGAACGGCTCGCGAGTATCCAGCGCCTTAAACGCCGCGTCCAGAGCGTTGAGAATCAACCCTTTAGCCGGGTTGTTGTTGTCAAGAACAGCTACAACCTGACAGGCCACCCGCGCCGTGGCAATAAGATCGCGCGTTGGTTGGTGGACCTGAACCACCTCGCACTGATCCATGAACAGTTGTGTACCGACTCGCCCGTGGGGCCAACCGCCACGTCCGCTCCAGCCGTGCAACGCCAATAAATGCGATTTCCCATCGCAAGCGGATTTGGGCAGCGTAACCTCATGATGATGACGGTCGCAACTGGTAACCGACTTACCATCTATGTAAACGAGCGATTCCGGATGACTGAAAAAATCCCCCGATTCTCCCATAGGTAAATACAACGCCAAGGGGCCGTCCGCAGGCCAATCGGCAGGTACCGCAAAAGAACCACGCACCACAAAATCTTGTTCCCATTTACCCCAATAAGTATTGGGCAATATCTCCTGCCAACCCTTATCGTCAACATCACAACCGATTGGCGGATCAACCTCAGGACCAGCTAATTCAATATAGCGCCAAGACGAAATATTATGCCGACGCCGATATACTAATGGCTCAATCAATTTTATACGATGTTGGATTTTAGCCGCGGTCCAGTGTGTTTTGTGGTACATATGAGCTTCCGAAACTTGAGACAAACTATTGCTGTATTTATACTTAACATTCAAATCCGGCATAGGAGGCGCACAATGCCCTCCCCAGACGAATTATGTAGTATATCCCCATTTCTCACACACACAAAACAAATTTGCAGATAAAAAAATTGGGTTTTTTCTGGGATTTTCCCAAAGTACCGCGTCAGCAACCATCACATTAGATTGCCACGGTGCTTTGCTTCGCGTGCGATTCCAAAGCCGCGGTAAAGAGCCTATGGCTGTAGGCGGTCTCTTCCGGCAGTACGCACCCAGCAAAACGCTTCGGAGTTTTGCCGTGCGCCAACTCGGTCAAAAACGCCGCCCACATCTGCAAAATCGAATCGCTGAAGCCAAATTCGAATATCCCCCCGGTGATTGATTTGAACGTCACTTCATGGCCCATATCGATAACCTGCCAAGCCTGCTCACCACCGCTATATTGCAGAATCTCAATAGAATTGGTGTTTTTGCTGCTGTATCGGGCACATGCTTTGGTGCCCAGCACCTCAAAACACCACGTGTCTTTCTGCCCCGGAGCGATACGCTGGGTCTTGATCGTTAGCGGAAACACACTGCCGCTGTCGGCATCCTCAGCTTCACAGAACAACGTGGCGTTGTCCCAAGTCTCACAGGCCGCCATGCCCCCCTTGCCGTCAGGCCGTTCGGTGATAATATTCGACAATATCGCCCGGACATTCTTAGGATACCAACCCGCCCTAAAAGGCATATGACACGGATGCATCCCCAGATCACCCATGCAACCATACTCCCCGTTAAACTTCTTCATCCGCTTCCAGTTGATCGTTTTGTTCGGGTCAAGGTCGCTGCTGTGCAAAAAGCCGCTGTTAACCTCTAATATTGTACCAAACGCCTTGGCGTCAATCATATCACCGATCCGCTGCATCGCGGGAACAAACGGAAATTCTGACGAACAACGTACCAACTGGTCGGGATGTTCAGCGATGCAAGCCATAATCGCGTCGTTGGCGGGTTTGTCGATACCAAAGGGCTTTTCACCCAGAAGATGCTTGCCCGCTCGGATGGCTGCGCAGAACATTTCCTCGTGCAAATTATGCGGCACCGCGATGTAAACCGCTTCTACATCAGCATTTGCCAACACTTCTTGGTAATCGTCGGTCACTTGGGTAATCGAAGCGAAATTACCGCTGTACCATTTAAGCAGCTCAGCGTTCTTATCGCAAACAGCCACAATTTCCGGCCTCACATCCATATCAGGCAAATGGCACCAACGCGCCGCGGCGCTGGCAAATTCACGTCCCATCAACCCACATCCGATTATCCCAAATTTGACTGTTCGCACGGCCCTAAACCTCAATGTAAAAAAACAACATTAAAACACATACATTAACACAAGGATATCTCCTCTCCCGCGAATTTGCAAGGGCAAAAACCATTTTGCAGCCCATTCTCGGTGAATAACAAGAGAAAATCACTTAGAAAAACGCCGGCCGGGCGTTTTTTGCTCCATACTTAGGATTTGTCCTCTTGAACAGTTCGGCCCAACGCAGTAGCATTAATTCGTTTGTTGGCAACTATTTGACGCTGACCAAAGCAGCCCCGAACCGAAAGCTGGTAAAGAACCGCTATGCAAATATGTAAAACCATTTCCGAAACTCGCGCCGCTATCGCTCAGGCGCGCCAAGCGGGCCAAACCATCGGTTTCGTTCCAACCATGGGCGCTCTGCATCAGGGCCACTTTTCTCTTGTCAGCCAAAGTTGCGCCCAGTGCGATTTCACCGTGGTCAGCATTTTCGTCAACCCCACCCAATTCGGCCCCAACGAGGACCTAAACGCCTACCCCCGTACCTTCGATGCCGACTGCCAAGGCTGCCAAAAGCTGGGAGCTGATCTGATATTCGCGCCATCTGCCGCCGAGATGTACCCAAAGCCAAACCTTACATGGATCAATGTCGAAAAACTCACCGAACATCTTTGCGGAACTTCACGCCCAACTCATTTTCGGGGCGTCTGCACGGTAGTCGCCAAACTTCTCAATATCGTACAGCCCGACCGCGCCTATTTCGGCCAAAAAGACGCCCAGCAACTCGCTGTCATCCAGCGTATGGTCGCTGATCTGAATTTCCCAACTACTATCGTGCCGTGCGCCACAGTACGCGAAGAAGACGGCCTGGCGATGAGTTCACGCAACGCTTACCTTAGCCACGAACAACGCCGACTCGCTCCCGTTCTCTACCAAACACTCCAAAATGCCGCCGAATTAATCAAACAAGGCAACACTAACGCCACCGACATCATAGCTGCCATGACAGAAAAAATCACAACCCAAACTCCAGGACAAATCGATTATATCTCCATTGTTGACAAGGAATTACTCCATCCGGTCGCGACCATCGAAGCCCCTGTGCTGATCGCCCTGGCGGTGCGGATCGGCAAAGCCCGCCTTATTGACAATATTGTGGTGGACCCATCGTAACAATAGACATAAAATTCACGTATTGTTGACACCATCGCCAAACAACGCAGTGTAGTTATTCTCCTTTACTCAAACATCACCAAACTCAAGATTCCATTAAAATGCAAGTTACTCTGTTGAAATCCAAAATCCATCGTGCCACCGTCACCGACGCCAACCTCCATTACACCGGCAGCATCACCATCGACCAAGACCTCATGGACGCCGCGGGTATATTGCCCTATGAAAAGGTGTTAGTCGCCAATCTCGACAACGGCACACGCCACGAAACCTATACCGTACCCGGCGAGCGAGGCAGCGGTGTCATTCTTACAATGGGCGCCGCGGCCCGTTTGGTACATCCCGGTGATAGAGTCATCATCATGGCATTCGCTGAATTCGACCCTACCGAAGTGCCAGACCACAAACCCAAAGTCGTCATCGTCGATGATAAAAACCGCATAACCAAAGTGCTGTAACAAAAACTACGATAACCCCAGCGAGATCGGCGGACGACCCAAAATCATCTCCCACGGTCCCGCGTTCAACCCAAGCCATATTGTATGCGCCCTGAACTGTTTGTTATTCCCTTTATAAATGTCAGCATCAAGAGCTACGGCTTTATGATGGCGTGCGGATTTCTAGCGGCACTGCTGCTGGCTCGGTGGCGCAGCCGTAAACTGGGCGAAAACCCCGATCACATTACCAACTTCAGTGTTCTCACCCTTATTGCCGGGGTTATAGGCGCTCGTCTACATTATGTACTCCACCGTTTCGACCACTATCAAGAACATCCTGCCGAGATATTCGCGATATCATCAGGCGGATTGGAATTCCTCGGGGGCTTCATACTCGCGGCATTGGTAACCGGCATCTATCTCCGCCGCAAGAAATTACCTACCTTTAAGTATCTCGATATCTTGGCGCCGGCTCTTATGCTGGGATTGGCGTTCGGCCGAATCGGCTGCCTGCTTAACGGCTGCTGCTTTGGCGCACCGTGTGAGCTGCCCTGGGCTGTGCGTTTCCCCGTAACCAATAACTACACCCAAGGTATCGGATGTAACGCCCATAACAACTCTCATTACAGCCTGCCATACAGCTACCAAATCAACCCCGACGAAAACCGCAGGCCCGGCATCCCACCCATAATAACGCTGTCGCAAGACTATTACGTATTCGACTTCGACGGCAACCCCATACTCAAAGCCCCAAGCCAACTCACGCCCGAGCAACTCCACGAAATGCAGCACGGCCAATACCAAATGCACCCCATCCATCCAACACAACTATACTCATGCATCAACGCCTTGATACTATGCCTGATCTTGAGTTTCCTTTTTCGCTTCCGCCACGCTGACGGTCAAATATTCGCGCTCATGATGATTATGTACGGCAGCACACGCTTTATCATAGAACTGCTGCGCATTGACAATCCATTGGAATTCGATGGAATGACTATTTCCCAAAACCTCGGAATTCTCGCGGTTGTCGCTGGAATCGTAATGCTGGCTATGGTTCAGCACAAAACGCAAAAAAACAAAAAATAATCATCAATACTTTAGACATATCAGCAAAGCATAATACTTATGTCTTACGACTGCCTAGAAATCATAGAGCAACCACGGTTCGACCACGGCAGACTTGTAATGGGGCTGCAAGGATGGATGGACGGCGGAGAAGTGTCCATCGGCGCCACCGAAACAATTATCGACCTGCTTAAAGCTCGTAAAGTCGCCCGCATTAAACCGCAACCGTTCTATCTGTATAATTTCCCCGGATCGATGGAACTTACGTCGTTGTTTCGCCCGTATATCGAAATCAACGATGGAATAATAACCGATTACCGTGAGCCGGATAACATCTTCTTCGCTGATGACCCCAATCAACTGCTGCTGTTTGTCGGCAAAGAACCGCACCTTAACTGGGAAACCTATAGCGAAAAGTTTTTCACTTTCATTCAACAATGTAACATCAAAGAGGTGTACTTCATCGGCAGCGTGGCGGGACTGGTGCCCCACACCCGTGACCCGAGAATCAGCGCCACTGTATCGCACCCATATATGCGCGACAGGCTGGATACTTTGCATCTAAAGCCCACCTTCTACCAAGGGCCCGGCAGCATAATCAACAGCTTTCTACGCACCGCCGGCCAATGCGATATCGAAATGATGACACTCGTCGCCGAAATCCCCGCCTACGTTCAGGGACGAAACCCCAGATCTATCGAAGTAATGATCCGGCGAGTTTCAGCTATATTGGGATTGGAACTCAACCTGGACCGATTACGAAATCTCGGCGATCTGCTCGAAAAGAAAATCGACAAAGCCGTCGCGGAACGCGAAGAACTCGCCACACACATCAAAAAACTCGAAGAAAACTACGACCGAGAAGTCTTCGACAACGAAATGGGCGATCTCAAAACCTGGCTCGAGGACCAAGGCATCCGACTCGACTGACCAACTCGAACGCCAATAAAACACATCCGAGCAAACATACCTACTACCCCAGCTAAAACCTACTATTCCTCCGTGATTTAGCTGAAAAATGCCGTTTTCTATGCTGTTAAGAATTCATATTAACCCTGCGCAATATAGATATTGATGACCCTACGTAAGCAATGTAATGCCCGAGTAGCTCACCAAAAAGGCCTATAATCGACGCCGTAGCCATACCAAATAATTCCTTATAGAGAATCGGAGAAAAAAAATCCAATCACTCAATGCAACTAAGTTACTGTAAAATAACAACTAACACATCTATTAGAATAACTCGACACCACACATTCCAGCAGACAGCCTGGATAGGTTAATACCTTTAATTGCAGAAACGATAATATGTATAGTGAGGTGTCTTTAATTTTTTTGCATTGAGGAATGCCATGAAGTCGATCGATTGGAATTCGACTCTGTCTGCTGAAGTAGACGAAATTGACAATCAGCACAGCAGAATCACACGGATAATAGACAAGCTTCAAAACAGCCTGGAATCGAAGCAGTCTGAAACTACCGCACACGATGCTCTAGCTGACATGTCAAACTATGCCACTGCGTACTTCCATGCTGAAGAAAAAAACATGCACCGCATTAACTACCCCAGCGTCACCCAACACGAGAGGGAACATGAGCAATTCGTGGATACAATATTGCAA
Source organism: Sedimentisphaerales bacterium (assembly GCA_016928435.1). Taxonomy (GTDB): domain Bacteria; phylum Planctomycetota; class Phycisphaerae; order Sedimentisphaerales; family SM23-30; genus JAFGKT01. The sequence goes on from JAFGKT010000036.1 coordinate 26,073, forward strand.
TTCGTAGATCGCACATTGCAATTCTCTTGCATCGACAACGATAACTACTACATAGATATCGCGACCGACCTCCTGGCGTTCTTGGAAGCATGGCTCATCAATCACATCAACAAACGCAGCGGCCTGCCGCAAGTATTTCTGGACTATAGTCTGCATGCCACCAAAGAAATCGACCACGCCATCGAAGAAACCGGCGATTTGCAGACAACTTGAAAATATCCCCACCTATCCCCTTCTTCTAATCTACCATCACCATACCGCCCACAATGCGCAAATATAAAAAAGCCCGGACCACAACCTTAAAGTCGCGGCCCGGACTGAGCAAGGAACCGCACTTGCCGACAAGACCCAGATAGCGATGGACGCTATCCGCAAAGGGCCCGTCGGCGGCGGAGCCAATATCGCGCTTCGACAGGATACGCCAACAACATTTCGGTTTCTCCTGCGATATCGAAGCTACAATATTGCGATGCTCTGGCGGGTCAAAACCTCACAGTGTCCAAACTGTGGGTAAGTCTCTTTGAACCCCCCCAAAAACTATGCCGACCGAAACCGCCAACTGCGCGCAAAAAAACCACCAAACCTGAAGCAGACAAGGAAGATCGCTTCAGATATCCAACTCTCAAGCCTTCATGCACCCCGTACCTTGCGGCACCAAATCTGCACTCATAAACTATTGGCTCGACAGACAAGATATCCTCAGCAAGGATGTATAAACCATAACACACAATTGCCGGATTGTCAAAAAAACGCACCAACTGGCCAGGGAAAAACCCACATACATTTTGATGGAAGGACCGTTAGAAAGTAACCAACGGTATCAAGCGGAAAGGTCGATATGCCCCGAAGCGTCGTCAGATTCCCCAGAGGATGAAGAATCCTCATCCAAAACCCCATTGTCGTCAACGGTTAATTGCTCTTCAGTCACAGATGATTGTGCCGCGGCTTCAGCTTCAGCAAGTTGACTCTCAAAGGTATCACCATCATCACCACTATGCCTATGCTCACGCTCCTGGTCGCCGTCACGCATCACCAAAATCAACTCCGCTTCAGAGGTATTCTCAACCTCATGTTGCTGTTGATCCGCTAACTGAGCCAATTGACGTGAGTCCCGAACCCGTTTGTTACGCTCCGTATCAGCAGGCTTCGCCGCCTCCTTCGCGGCAAACTGGGCCTGCATAAGAGCCATCGCAATGTTAGGAGGTATGCTCGACATTGGCTAAACCTAAAATCACTAATCAAAACAATGCAAATAAACCAACTGTTACACGCCGATTCTCGTAGGGTGGGTAATTTTGAACATTTTCAAAGTTACCCACGCGGCACCCTGTCAATTCGGTTCTCTTTCCTGTGAACGCCTAAAAAACACCTATTAGTACTATCGGCAGAAATTTCCCAAATCTGCCAGGTTTTATCCTCGCTTTATCTCCACCTCCGCCATAATTCCGCTCCAAAATGAACAAATCGCCCAATAGCAACAACTTGCGAAAAATTACCTGTCCCCCTTTTCGCCTACAGCCAAAACCAAAACGCCGCTGCGCTTTCGGACTGTTCGCTAAGGTTGGCAAATAACGGTCAGCCCAAAAGCGGAGCAACGACGCCGGCCATCACACCGGCGACACTTCCTTGCGGTTGTGGCTCATCTGAGCTTTCAGACGAGCAAGGATCGATGAATGCATCTGAGAAACCCGAGACTCGGAAAGATCCAAAGTCGCGCCGATTTCCTTCATCGTCATTTCTTCATAATAATACAAAATCAGAATCAGCTTCTCCGCCCGCGAAAGACCTTTGATCAGGCTTTCCTTCAGATCCCGCCTTTGAATCTCTAAAAACGGGTTCTCGCCTCGTTTGTCTTCCAGAACATCGATTTCGCAAACTTCCTTTTGACTGTCGGTCTCGAACCACTTACGGCTCAGAGAAATCAGCGATACCGCCGTCGCGTCCCGTTTGAGCTTGATAAAATCATTATCGCTGATGCCCATTTTACGCGCAATCTCTTCGTCGCTCGCGGCCCGGCCGAACTGCGCTTCCAGGCTCTTCGAAACCTCCTGCAATTGATGACTGCGAGAGCGAACCAAACGAGGAACCCAGTCCATCGCCCGCAACTCATCTAAAATCGCGCCTCGGATACGCGGCGCGCAGTAAGTCTCGAACTTCACACCACGCGACAAGTCAAACGCGTCAATCGCGTCCATCAAGCCAAAAACGCCGGCACTAATCAAATCGTCTAATTCAACTTCGTCCGGCAGCTTCGCGTAAATACGGTCCGCATTATACTTGACCAAATGCAGATAACTCTCCACCAACACATTACGCAATTGCTCCGTACTATTGGCTTTGAACTGCTCCCATATTTTCATCATCGCCTTTTGTCTTTCTTGTCGTTCTTGCTTATCCATTGCCAACCTCTTTCCTGGAATATCGACTAGAGTTTTCTACCCTACTTAAAACCAAACTACTGAAAACATTTATCTAACCGTAGCGGCATTTTGATTTTCTTCCGCTACCTGCTGATCCGCAGTCACGGTTCCATTGATACCGACCTCTGGTATTTCCGCCTCTTTTTTAATCTCCTCAAGCTCCGCTTCTGCTGCCTCGCGCGCAGCCGCGGCGAGTTCCGCAGCCTCACGAGCGGCTTCCATTTCACTCTGAAAATTCTCTCCTACGGCCTTATGACCAATCGCAACCAACACTAAACCCAAAATATAAAATACAACCAACGCACCCAAAGCTCGCAGAACAACCGTAATAAACGGATTATCGACCATCGTCCCTACGATCAGACTTACACTGAAAGCCAGAAAACCCAGGGCCGCGCCGCAAACATGATTGGTTGTAACCGATCTGCTACCCATATACTAAAATCATCACCTCTTCAATTTGTCTTCGTTAAACACTCATGAATTTTTGCCAATTCCGCCACAGCCAATTCCTTAACGTAATCAGCTCAAAAGAACCAATTTACTACCTTGCGGAAAAACCCTTCCTGCGCCGCCGCTGCTTGCCCAGCTCTGCCCAACTTACCCGCTAATGCCAACATGCAATAGCTCGCCTGACAACGCGGATACGCCAAAACCACCGGCTCACGACGACGCACCGCTTGAACAACATGCTCATCACGAAGCACATAACCAGCGTCATACAAAGGAACATCCAAAAACTTCTGGCTGGTAGCGTTAAGCCGTTGGAACACTTTCTTGGCTTCGCCGCGGCTTTCCACAACATTGACCAACAACGATATCTTGCTGCCCGTATTGGCGCGGGTTATACGTTTGATCATAGCATAAGCGTCTGTGATGCTTGTCGGGTCGGGCGTAGTCACCACAACCGTGTGGTCCGCGGCCTCACAAAAAGCGCAAACATCACGAGAAATCCCCGCGCCAGTATCGATCACAATCACATCAGCTTGATGCTCCAATGTGGATATCTCCTGGATCACCCGCTGCCGTTGAAATTCATTTAGGTCCGCTAGCTGCGACAGCCCCGAAGCGCCGCACACAATCCGAATACCACCCGGACCGCTGCGGATAATCTCATCCATCCGCCTGGAACCACAGATCACATCCGAAAGATTGTGGCGAGGATTCAGATTCAGAACCACATCGAGATTCGCCAAACCCAAATCAGCGTCCACTAAAATTACATCACGATTCGCCGCCGCCAAACAAATCGCCAAATTCGCAGCCACATTCGTCTTGCCTACGCCCCCTTTGCCGCTGGTAACCGCCACAACTCGCGCCGATTTGCGCGTGGTTTGTACCATGAGACGCAGTTTTTCCGCCTGATCCACTATCGTATTGTTGTTCTTGTTCTCGATCATTGACAAAAGCCCTTTCTCAAGGGGTATTATGAAATATATGTGAATATAAATATGTATTATGATGCCGGAGTCGCCATCTGCGAATCCTTCGAATCCGAATTACTGTTGATCTTATCGATACCTAGAAGCATACAAGCCAGTTTACGCCCCGTGCCCACTTCGATATCGTCCGGCACCGCTTGGCCCGTCGTCACGTAAGACAGCGACGCGTCAACCTTACGCATCACTGAAAGTACCACACCAAAACTAATCGCTTCGTCCAGCTTAGTGAGAATCAATCGATCCACGCCTACCTTTTTGAACTCTTGCGCAGCACTGAGCATATGAGCGTGATGCGCCGTTGTAGAAAGCACCAAATGCGTTTCATCGGGCTTGGCGGCATCCAGAAAAGTCTGTAGCTCTTTCAATTTCAATTTATCTGTCTGAGCCCGCCCCGCGGTGTCGATCAACACCACGTCATAATGACTCATCTCCGCCACGGCTTCTTTCAACTCCGCCGGACTCAACACAACCTTCAGCGGAACACCCAGAATTTGAGCGTACATCCGCAATTGATCAACCGCGCCGATTCGATAAGTGTCTATTGTTATCAACCCAACCTTTTTGTGTTGCCGCAGTTTGAATTCCGCTGCCAGCTTCGCTACCGTAGTCGTCTTGCCCACGCCTGTCGGACCAATCAACGCCACCACGCGCGCCCGACCGTCAACATTACGACAAACCGGACCCGCCGCCGCGATCATGTCTTCCATAACCCCAGCCAGCTTCTCACGAACAATGTCAGCGTTCTTCGCTTGGTTGCCCGTCATGTCACGCTGCACATTATCAATTAGTTCCCGAGCGATCTCGTCCGCTACTTCCCGTTGTATAAGATCCAAATAAATATCAAATAATTGCTCCGGCATTTGCGGCGAGTGTAATTGACGCTGCTCTTTGACCAACGATTCCACCAACTTGCGAATATCACCGATCTCTTGCCGAACCGCTGAATCATCAACCGGCTGGGCCGGCATCGCTACAGGAACCGAAACCCGCTTCGGCACCGCCACTTGTCCAACCAGCCGCGACCCAACATTGCCGCTAGACTGCGAAACCGACGAAACCGCCCGCGCAGTGCCATACCGGCTACGCAAACGATCCGCCAACGGATTCAATTCGCGGCGCGGAGTATCTGCGGCTGTGGCCGCGCGCGCCGTAATCTCAGCTACATTACGCGAACCAAAACCCAAAAAACCGCTCTGCTTTACGGTGCGGGTTTGCACTACTATCGCGTCAGGACCAAAATACTTCTTCACCGCCGCTAACGCTTGGGCCATCGTCGGCGCGTGAAAACGTTTTAGTCCATGACCCACCGGAGATACTTTTGTCGTTGTATTATGCATTGCTCATAACTCGCTCAAAATTTTGTTGTTCAAGTACCGCCATAGCAACCGATTCTATCTGCACTCCTTTGACGATTTCGTTATAGGCCAATACCACAATGTTGGGTATCGTGGGCGTCATCAACCGCCGCAACGAACGTCGAATTTGCGGTGAACATAGCACCACCGGACTGCAACCCAACTTAACCAACGGCTCTAACTCTTTACTGATAGCCATGGTAATCTGACTCGCGATCGCCGGGGGAAGCGTCAAAAAACTGCCCCGGTCTGTACGCTCGATATGATTGTTTATTGTGTCTTCCAGCGTTGGGTCCAGCGTCACGCAACGCAGCTTGCCGTCTTCGTCGGAGTATTGAGCGCAGATGTTACGCGCCAAACCGTTACGCACATATTCTGATAAAATCTCCAAATCCTGAGTCCGGCTGCCCCAATCGCTCAGCGTTTCCAAAATGGTTTCCAGATCGCGTATCGAGACACCTTCTTCCAAAAGCGCCTGCAAAATCTTCTGTACATCCGCGGCTTTGAGTACTCCGCCGACCACTTCGTCCACCAGCGCGGGCGAACGCTCTTTCGCTGAATCCAGCAATACAGTCAACTCCTGACGGGTCAGTAATTCCGCCGCGTGAGCCTTTATTACCTCGGTGATGTGCGTCGCCAAAACGCTCGAACAGTCCACAACCGTATAATTGGCCATCTCAGCTTGATCCTTGCGCGCCGCGGGAATCCAAACCGCGGGCAAACCAAACGCCGGCTCAACTGTCTGCCTACCTGAAATCTTGCTCGTTGCCGCCCCCGAATCCATCGCCATGTATTGCTCTGGATAAGCTTCGCCGTGCGACACTTCCACACCTTTTATCTTGATCGAGTAATCGTTAGGACCCAACCGAACATTGTCCCGAATACGAATACTCGGCACGATAATCCCCAACTCAAGAGCTATTTGTCGGCGGATCATCGAGATACGCTGCAGCAAATCGCCGCCTTGCTTGGCGTCAACCAGCTTAATCAAGGCATAACCGATTTCCATCTCCATGCGATCGACCGGCAAAAGCCCTTCAACTTTGTCCGGCTGAGCAGCAGCCGAGGCCGCCGCCGTTTGCTCAGCCCGACGCTTATCAAGAAGCTCTTGCTTGTCAGAACGGCTGATGACATAAGCAATCCCGCCGCAGCAAGAGCCCAAAACCAGCATCGGAACCGGAGGCAAACCCATGAAAGCCAACATTCCCAGAAAAACCGCTGTAACCAACAACGGCATAGGTTTGCTCGTCAACTGAGAGATCAGCTCTTTGCTCAAGTTGCTCTTCGCGGTCGAACGAGTAACGATCAAACCCGCTGAAATCGACACGATAAACGCCGGAATCTGACTCACCAAACCATCACCAATCGTCAACTTGGTAAATACATCAAAGCAGGTACTCAGATCCATATCGTATTGCAGCATACCCACCGCTAAACCGCCGATAATGTTGATCAGCGTAATGATAATGCCCGCAATCGCGTCACCACGCACAAACTTGGAAGCACCATCCATCGCCCCGTAAAAATCCGCTTCCGCGGCAATCGCTTCACGACGACGACGCGCCTCAGTTTCATTGATAAGCCCGGCGTTCAAGTCCGCGTCAATCGCCATCTGCTTGCCCGGCATCCCATCCAATGTAAAACGAGCCGCCACTTCACTAACACGAGTGGCGCCTTTGGTGATAACAATGAACTGAATCACTATCAGAATCACAAATATAATCAGACCAACCGCCAGCGAACCACCTGCCACAAAATTACCGAAGGCTTCGATTACACCCCCTGCCGCCGACATAGCGTCACTGCTGGCACCGGCTGTCAAAATCTTACGCGTCGTCGCGCAGTTCAGCACCAAACGGAACAAAGTCGCCGCCAGAAGCATCGACGGAAAAACCGACATCTCCAACGGACTCGTCGCGAAAATCGTACTCAACAGCACCACCGCCGCAAAAGCCAAGTTAGCCGCTAAAAGCAAATCCAACACCACCGCAGGCAATGGTATAAGCATTACGAATATCAAACTCACTGCGCCGATAGGCAACAGCAGATCGCGTCCGTTGCGCACTATCGACGCCAAGTTGAATCGCGTCGCTCTAGTTGTCGTACTTGCTCCAGGCATTAAAATCAAATCCTACTTGCGTTTCATATTCTCCGCTGCGTTCACAACTCTATTGTCGCCCCTAACCAACACTCGCTCGGCGACGATAACCTTTACCAGCCAATTCAAAAACATACGCTAAAACCTCAGCGACCGCCTTGAACAACTCCGGCGGAACATAGTCGCCCACTTCGCAAGCCTTGTAAAGCGCCCGAGCCAAAGGCTTGCGCTCTACTATCGGAACCCCGTTTTCATTGGCGATCGTCCGAATTCGCTGAGCTAAAAAGCCCGCTCCACGAGCAACCACCTTAGGGGCCGGCATATCACGTTCATACTTCAACGCTATCGCCAAGTGGGTCGGATTCGTTATCACCACATCCGCCGTCGGTACCGCTTGAGCCATCCGCTGATTAGCCAACTGCCGTGCTACATTACGACGACGCTGACGCATCAAAGGATCACCTTCCATGCGCTTCATTTCTTCACGAACTTCCTCGTGACTCATACGTAAATCTCGGTTCATCTGGAATTTCTGGAAGGCGTAATCGAAAATCGCCAATATCAGCAGCACCGCCGCCATCCGCAGCCCTAATACAAACAGCATCTCAGCGCCAACCGCGCCAACTTCAAACCAATCCAGATTCGTCACGTTTATCAATTGCGGAATATCTTGCTTGATAGTGATATAAGCTACCGCCGATACAATACCAACCTTGCCTAGATTCATCACCATCCGCACCAAAGTACGTATCGAAAATAATCGTTTCACACCAGCAATCGGCGATATCTTGTTCAGCGAAGGCGTAATCGGTTGCGCCGTCAGCAAAAACCCAACCTGCGCCACATTAACCACTATCGCTGTCACAAACAGCAGCATAAAGAACGGCGCAACCATCGCCGCTGTGTGACGCACAACAATCCGCCATGCTTGATCCGCCATCATCGTGCGATCCATCAACACATTATCCAAAGCAAACGATTCCCGCATGATATCCAGAAAACCGCTCATCATTGACGGACCATAGAGACTAATCAGTATCAGACTGGCCAGCAGACCAACCGCGGCCGACAAGTCCGTACTCTTGGCAACCTGTCCTTTTTCCCGCGCTTCTTGTAAACGTCGCGGGGTCGGGGCTTCAGTTTTTTCGCCGGTATCGCCAGGCATAAATCTTCAAATTCCAATTAAAGCTTTTCGTTTATCATTGCTCTACACACACCAAACACCTTCATCCCCCACCTAGGCCGGCGGAGGTATAAACATCACCGAAATATCCACTAGGTAATCAGCCAGCAGATTCTTGAATATCGCAACCGCCGTGCCGATCGAGGCGATCAGGACCACAAAAGCTAATGTGATCCGAATCGGAAACCCAGCCGCCAAAATGTTCAACTGCGGCATGGTCCGCGAAACAAAACCCAACGCCAAGGTCGCCAAAAACACCGCTATCAGTGCCGGGCCCGCGATCCGAATCCCTAAAGTGAACGCACTAATTAATGTCGTACAGAAAAAACTTACCAGCGGCGCGCCGTTTGTCGGAGCGACTTCTTGACTAATCGCGTGAATCGCGCCCATCAACGGAATCGTACGAAATGTCGCCAGAACCGTCGATATCAGCACCAAATGCCCATCGATCAGCAAATATATAATCGTCGCTAAAAGACTGTAAAACTCTCCGAGAACATTACTGTTGTCCTGCGTAAAGGGATCAACAATCTGCGCCAAACTCAGCCCCATTTGCTGGCTTATCAACTCAGCGCCTATCTTGATACCCAAAAACACCAAACTCAAAATAAAACCCATCGTTATACCGATCAGCATCTCTCCTGCAACACCAACAACCAGCATTATCAGATTGCTAGGCCCCATCACCAAAGGCGGCACCAACGGAAATACCAAAAAAGCCAACACCAAAGCCAGCATCACCCGAATCCGAGGCGGTATCGACACCGCGCCCAGAATCGGCGCAGCAACCATCAGTCCGCCGATACGGAATAAAACCAACGCGAAACTCGGCAATTGGCTGAAAATCTGTTCTATCGGAAAAAGAAATTCCATCTGTGCTAGCTGCTTAAATCCGTTTGTCTAAAAATCAAATTAATCACATCACCACGCGTCAAGGTATCGGCATCGGTGAAAACATCAGTATCGCGAAATCACAAATCTTATTCAGCGAGTAAGGCATCAGAATTATCGCCGCTACGCCCATCGCCAATATCTTCGGAACAAACGTCAGCGTCATTTCTTGTATTTGCGTCACCGCCTGAATAATCGCGATCAACACACCTATTACCAAACCAATACAAAGCATTGGCAAAGCGATCATCAACGCTACCGTTAACGCGTGCCTGGCTAAATCAACTGCGGCATCAGGAGTCATTGCTCAAATCCTTACTTATCCTTACTTAAACCTAAAATCTGCGTAACCATTCACGCTCTCGTCACCACCAATGAATCCCAATAGCCGCTCATACCCAATGCTTATATTCGTGCCCATTCGTATCTATTCATGTCTCTCTTTCGTATGTTTCGCGTTTTTTGCGGCTGAAAATCTCTGACTTATCGCTCACACTCCCGCCAAAGACTATTGCCTCGTGCTTCCGAGTTCGCCCCTGGCAGCTAAGTTTCTTATTAGTGACTATTAGTGTCAATTAGTGGTTCTCTTTACTGTGAGCGGTTCAAATTTCCCAACAACCTCACTGCTAACTATAGGGAAAACTCGCCATCAACGAACCAATAACTAAATGCCAGCCGTCCACCAACACAAACAACAACAACTTGAACGGCAAAGAAATCAAAACCGGAGGCAACATCATCATCCCCATCGACATCAAAATCGATGCGATAACCATGTCGATCACCAAAAAAGGCAGATAAATATAAAATCCCATGATGAACGCTTGTTTCAGTTCGCTTGTGATAAACGCCGGTATCAGCGCCGTCATCGAAACATCCTGCCACTGCAGCGTCTCATCCATTATCTTCTGCTCAACTTCCGCAGATGGATGCGAAAACTCCACAAACATGTAAACATCTTCAGTATTTCCACAGCTTTCGATCTGGCTCGTCATGAAACGCCGCAGATGATTCTTAGCTCGCCCCCAAGCCTCCATCTGCGTAATCGCGGCCGTACCCTCCGGCGGATTCACATAAGGCTGAATGGCCTCAGTGTTGATATCGCTCCAAAGCGGCGCCATTATGCAAAACGTCATAAATAACGCCATCCCCGTGATGATTTGCGCAGGCGGCAGTTGTTGCGTCGCCATCGCCTGACGCAGCAACGCCAAAACAATGATGATCCGCGTAAAGCAAGTCGTCATTATCAGTATTGCCGGAGCCAATGACAACACCGTCAACAGCAGCATAATCTCTAATGCGCTGCTTAGTCGCTGCGGACTCGTCATCGTATCGATCAGTTGACTTGGGTCCATACCCCCAGAGGCAGGCGCCTCGGTCGCCTCACTCATCACCCCCGGATCAGCCGCTGCCTCAGTCTGTCCCAGCGCAGAACCACCCAATGCCGGAACGGCTAAGAAAAACGCTAACCAAAATGTCGCAACTGTCGTCCTTGACAACTTCGATCCATCCATGAAATCGTGTGTTATATTGCGAACTCAAACCAAAGGCAAAAAACCCCGGCTATTATCAACTCTAACGTCGCTGCCGCACAGAAAGCTTCTTTATCCCTTTTACTTTGTCCAACAAACCTTCAACTTCCGCTTTGGCTTCTCCCCAATCATCAGTCTCAGGTATGACCGACTCAGCCGGCTCAGCAAAATCCGCTTGCTCTTCAGCCTGCTCATATTGCCTCGACTCCCGCCGGAACAAACCCGCGAACGTATTGCTGATCGATCCCGCCGCCCCACTGCTAACCATACCCATCAGACGCGATATCTCGTCAGGGTCGTCAATTCGATCCAAAACCGCCATGTGATTCGGACTAATACCCACAAATAACAAACGCGACCCACATTTGACCAAACAAATGCTCTGCTTGGAATTGACCACACTCCGAGAAAGAATCTCTATCCCTGATTTGCCGCCCAGCCCCCCTGAGCCGATCTTGAAACGACGCAGCAAGTAAGCTGCGCCAATAATCGCCGCCAAAACCAAAAGCAACGCCAGCAATGCCCGGCCCATATCCGGTTGAGAACTCGAAGCACGCGGCGCCGCGGCACCACCTTCATCTTGTACGCTCGCCTCGGAACCGCCCACTCGTTCAAACTCAAAAGCAGGTAGTGCCACCTCCGCCGCTTCTTCAGCGACCAACTGCGATGCGCAAGGATCAACGGGATCAGGATTGGCAACCACCCCTGTATCCACCGTGGCCTCTAATGCTTCCTGCGCCAAAGCAATGGATGCTAGACAACCAAAAATCAAGACCAACAGTATTGACCTTAACTTTTGGCTATGCGGAATTGTAAAACCAAAATCAAACATATCAGCCTGGCTTATTTGGGACACCGATATCGACTCAAAAAGCGCCAAAAACGCCTTTGATTGGCATCGTACCCATGGGTCTTTGCTGAGATCGTCGACGACGACCCGGAATTATCTGTGACGGCAGGCGATCACTCCACCAAATCCAACGGCTCATGCCGCTTTTCGCTCGGCTGGACAGCAAAAACCAGGTCTTTCCCATAGACCCAGCAAACTTGTCGCCCATAACGCCTGACCAGATTTGCTAAATTTTCTCACCAAAGGCCATGACATCGGCGAACGCCCCGGCCATCTCCATCAACCTTCACGGCGAATGAAGGCACTCATATCGTATCTTTGGCAAAATGCTCGGTAGCCCCAGCGACAATCTCGTTAACTCGCACGCAAAAGTTCTCGTTTACCACCAAAACTTCGCCCCGAGCCACCAGCTTCTCGTTTACCAATATGTCAACCGGATCACCGGCTAATTTGTCCAATTCCACCACAGAACCGTTAGTCAAATGCAATATCTCATTGACCGTCATTTCAGCCCGGCCCAACTCGATCTTTACATTCAGCTCAACATCTTTGAGCATGTCTATCGTGTTGGCCGGCTCACCGTCGGTATCAATGTTAAGAGCCGACAACTCATCCGTCGCCAAGCCGCTTGAATCCGCTTCACCAACCGCCCCCTCACTCGCCCCGCCGGCTACTTCTTCTGCCGCTTGGCCAGCCGAATCTTCAGCACCAACATCTTGACTTTCTGCGTTTTGTTCTTCTTCTTCAGCCACAATATGACCCTCAAAAAAGTCCAGAAAACTACGGAATATTTTATACTGCAAAAAACGTTTTAATGGAAGAAGATATCTTTAATTAATGCGCTTTTTTCTTCGTTTTTATCACTATTTTTCCCGCCAAACCCATAGCTATTCATCGACTTTTACCAAAACGTAAAAGTGACACCGCCGCCAAAATTTTTTCCTTGCTGAACCACCTCAAATTCCCGCTACCGATAAATCCACAAACCCAACTACACAACTCACAACCCTCTTAACCAAAAACTCATCGCTAAAAACAAACTATCCCTGGTAGGGTGAGTAATTTCGGGCTCTTTGCCCGATGTTACCCACGCGGTCTCTGACTATTTGACCGCCATAGGCTATTCTGATACGTCCACACGCCCAGCGCAGGCCATACACCATCAGTCAACCGGGAACGAACGCCAGTTCGGTATCAATATCTCCGAAATCAGACCCTCAGGAATGACCTCTTCCATGTGAATCTGTAATTCTCGTTTTATTACTTGCAGTTGCGGGTCACGAATCTGGTCCGGCTGCGCCGCGCTGATCAACGACCGAACCCGATCCTTGATCTGCGTCTGGTGCGAGGCAACCGCTTCTCGCAAAGCATCAGCATTGGCAACCTCAACTCTCGCCACCACCTGCAAAGTCACTACCGTGCGAGTTCGGCCCGAAACCCAGTTGTCCACCGACATCTCCTCGCACAACTCAACCTCAACCATGTCCTCTTCGACCGCTTCCGCCGTCGGACCGATCGCCTCCGTTGCCGACGCGGAATCAGCACCTCCAGATAAACCCTTGACCGCTAAAATAACCCCTGCTTCCACAATCAACGCTACCGCCACGATAATTATAGTCTTCGTGCCAAGCTTCGATTTCGGTTGCTGTTCGTCCGGTGTCGCTTGAGGTGTCTCTTTCGCCATTTCTGCTATCCTCTCAAGAAAAAAATGCGATACATAGCCCTGCGGAAAACCCGCAACACCAAATCGCACTATCTAAATTCACTTTAATGCACGGAGATCGTGCCTGTACTGTTCTCCGGAGGACCGCCTTGGTAGTCCTCTATCAGATTTTCCGTCACTATTATTTCTACACGACGATTCATTGCCCGACTTTCTTCATCATAAGCCTGGGTGCGCAACAGCTCACCGGCGCCGCAGGCTTCCAACGTTATCCGTTCCTCACGAATACCCAGCGATACCAAAAACGCCTTCACCGCTACAGCCCGAGCATAAGAAAGGTCATCCAAACTCGCGTACGGAGCATAGAGTTCCTCAGGTTTCATCATGGCATGGCCCCGAACCCGAATCTTCGTGTTCATGCCGATCACTCGTGCCGCGAATGAACGCAACTCTTCCTGAGCGCCTTCTAACAATCGCGCTCGGCCCATTTCAAAGGCGATCCGACCACCAATCACAAAATCAGGACCTTGGCGAATATTCACAACCGATGAACTCTCACCTTCGATCCCTTCGTCGCTCGATTGACCCTCTTGAAGCTGGAAACGCCGCGACACTATCTCTTCCAAGGAGCTTACCATACTATTGGTCGGCATGTCTTGGCTCGGAACAGCGCCCGCGCCGCCCATGTAACCAAAAGCTCGTTTGATCGACTCCATCGCTTCTTGAAAACGCTCGTCCTGCTTGATCTCGCTCAGTGATACCAAAATCACAAAAAAGCATAACAGCAGCGTCATCATGTCACCATAGGTGACCATCCAATCCGGAGCCCCTTCCGGCGCCTTTTTCTGCTTTTTCGCCATATCGTTATTCTATTCCGCTATTCTGCCGATTCTTTGCTATCTGCGTCACGCATCGAAGGAGGCAAAAACGTCTTCAGCTTCTGTTCCACTATTCGCGGATTATCACCCGACTGAATACTCATCACCCCTTTGATAATAATCGTCTTTAGTGTCAATTCTTCGTTGTTCCGGATCGACAGCTTGTCAGCGATCGGTAACGCGATCATATTCGCGAACATCGAACCGTAAAGCGTCGTAATCAAAGCCACCGCCATCGCCGGACCGATCGAATCAGGATCAGCCATGTTCAACAACATGATTACCAGACCAACCAGAGTACCGATCATACCATAGGCCGGGGCGTATTTGCCGATCGCTTCAAAAAATGCCCTGCCCGATTCGTGACGTTCGCTGATCGCGTCCAACTCATTGTTCATGATCTGTTCGATCAGCTCCGGGTCCGTCCCGTCAACCGCCATCTGAATACCCATAGTAATAAACGGGTCGTCCGCGTCTTTAATCGCGCTTTCCAAAGACAAAATGCCGTCACGGCGGGCAACCTCCGCGTAACCAACCAAATCGTCTATCAACTTCTGGGCTGATTGGTCTTTGTGAAAAATAGCTTTGCTGAATACCTTCCCCGACTTCATCACCGTAGCCAGAGAAACACTCATCACCGCTGATGCTATCCCGCCCCCGATAACGATCATCGCCGATGCGCCGTCAACAAAATTGGATATTGAGGTCTTCGAGACCATCGCGAATAGCACCAGGCTAAAGCCCATTACCAGACCAATGATGGTTGCTAGATCCATATTCTTAGAACTTTCCTAAAGTTATCGGTCCTTGCATATCAAAACAAAACCGTAGCGTTCAGCTATCATAAAATCAATCGGCATATTTCACGCCTCGATTTACATCAGAATCACGTTAATACCAATACCGCCCCACCAAATCACGGCTTGAACACGCGAACCCGACGACAATATTCGATAGCCAACTCTACAACATTTTCCAAAGATTCACGAACTAACAGATGATCGCCGTTTATCAGAGTTATCATCGTATCGGGAGTACTCTCGATATAGCGAATCAACTCCGCGTTTACTACCAACGATTTACCATTCAGTCTGGTCAAAGCAATCATAAGCGCCCAACAAATTAGCCCCCTTAACTTCTCAGGGGGTCGCAAGATCAGAATTCGTGAAAAATCAACTAATCCTAACCGCTATACTGTATTTCAAATTACTCGAGCCAATAATGGTCTCGCGACAGCAGAATAAACACCCCTGCCGCGAGACCCGGGGTAATCAAAATATATCGTCGTTCACATACTTCATTTTTCGTAACCGATCTCGGTAAGTAATCTTGAAAATCTTGTTCAAAGTTACCCACGCGGTTCCCTAACCAAAAACCGGCCTCGCGACAGCAGAATAAACACCCCTGCCGCGAGGCCCGGGGTAATTCAATTATTATCGTGTCAGCATAATCAACTCATCTAGCAACTGATCACTAGTTTGGATAACTCGCGATGATGCCGAGAAACCGGTGCTGCTCACAATCAAATTAATAAACTCACGAGAAAGATCAACGTTACTCAACTCCAACGCACCCGAACTAATCTGCCCCGCACCCAAAAACTGAGGCTTTTTCACAATCGCGTCACCCGAGTTGGGCCCCGTCTTATACAGATTGTCACCCTCAGCAATCAAAGCTTCATAGTTTCTAAACGTACTCAAAACCACCTGCCCCAACGCCTTCGATTGACCATTGCTGAAAGAACCAACAATAATCCCATCTACGCCAATACCATAGTCCTGCAAAGTACCCGAAGGAAAACCATCCTGGCTCAACAGCGTAATCGCCGTCTGACCTTGCAGTCCCTTCAAATCACCAAAATCAAAAGTTATGCTCTGAGGCGTTTGCGCCCCCGTATCCGCATGGTCAACCGTAAACGTCGTATTATACGCCCCGCGGAAATTACCATCTGTGTCAAAACTTATCGTACCGGTACCCAAAAAACGACTGTCGTCAGTATCATCACCACTATCCGCGAAGTAACGCCATATTGAGCCATTGTTATCTTGCGATTCCAAAGCCAAAGTCATCGTAATATCAACCGGAATACCCAGGCTGTCATAACCGCGAAAAGAGGTACGTGCGCCTTCACCCGTAGCCGCCGTAGTTACACCAAACGCGAAAGGTGATGTATAATACGGCGCTGTAGCACCAGTACCCTGCGATGCCGTGAAAGCTCCGCTGGCAAGACCAATCTGATTATACTCACCAATATTGCACGTTATCGTTATATTACCTGTCACGGCATCAAAACGAACGCCCGGCATATCAAGCGGATCACCCGTAATATCTAGCAAATCCGGATCATCCAAAGTCGTAGCGATACCCAAAACATCTTCCAGCCAAACCATGAAATCATCCACAGTAGTAGCTGCCCCCACGACAAACTCACGCTCTTCCAACTGCGCGGTACCTTTAGTTGCTTCGGTCATGGTTATCACATTACCATCGTAGAAAAGCGGATTGCCGCCGGCGTCCTCCAAATCAACCAAAGCCGTCCCCGCCCCTGCCAAAACTCCACCCGCAATTGTCAAAGCATCCACCGTTGTTAACACCGACCGGTTTGTAGGAACAGCTCCCTCAGCGTTCAAATTACCTGAAAATGATGCTTCCGTTGTCGACGTCGCTGTCGTAATCTCACCTATCGGCAGACGTATACGCTCCAACGTACCTTCAACAATGTTAAAATTATCATCTACACCATAGCCCTGCAGATAATAACCGTCGGAAGACATCAGGTAATTCTCACCATTAAACTCAAAAGAACCATCACGCGTGTAAACTTGCGTCCCGTCAGGCTTCTCCAAAATAAACAAACCCTGCCCTAGAATCGCTAAATCATTCTTCTTACCAGTAGTCTCCGGGGCACCGCCGGCAAAATTCCGATTGATCGAACCAACACCCACACCTGTACCAATCTGCTTGGGATTACTCCCGCCAAAATTACCGTCAGGCGCAGAACCGTAACTAAACGTGTTCAGAAACTGGTTCTGAAAATTCACCCGCGAAGACTTAAAACCATAAGTGTTAACATTCGCGATGTTATCACCTATTACGTCCATACGAAATTCGTTCGTCTTCATCCCAGACAAACCAGCGAATAATGATGATGTTAGCCCCATTATTGGTATCCTCCAAAAAAAGGTTCCTATTAACTATTGGTGTTAATCACACGCGTCAAACCAGATAGAGGCAACTCCGCGCCTCCCTGTAATATTAACTTGGCTGAGTCAGCCGCGAAACTTACCGCGTTTACAATCCCTGATATCTCCCCAGACTCCGATTCACCTGCTACAAACATACCTATAAGCCCCGCCGCGTTCTCGCCGTTCAAAGGCATCGCCGTCGTCAATGATATACTCTCACCAGAATCCAGAACCAGCGTAGTTCCGTCTCCCGAAAGCTCTACTGATTCAACTGTCCCAACAATATAATCGCCCGTGGGCGTCGCACCCAATACCTGCTGCCCCACCAAATCCTGACCGCTCGTGCCGCCCAATGAATTCATATTCTCGACCGGAACCAACCAACCGTTGTCCAATTCCAGATAAATATCCGAACCATCCATCGTCACCGAAACAACCTTGCCATACGTAGGCAAGCCCGATTCGGTACTGCCCGAAACCATCTGACCTATCAGACCCGTAGCATCGCTCAGTTTCTGCTGATCCAGGAAACCATCCAAACGCCCGATCATATCCTTGAACGATGCGTTCATCTCTTGGTTCGATTGCAATTGCTGAATCGTTGACATCTGGTTGAGCAAATCCTGATTCTTCATCGGCTCAAACGGATCCTGATTCGTCAGTTCCGTTATCATGATCTCCAAAAAATCTTGCGTATTCAGAGCCATCTTGGTCGTCGCTGATTCAACCGCGGCACTCGTCGCACTATTTGCCGAATTAACTGTTGTCACAATCTATACTCCAAAACCTATCGCTTACTAAACCAACACATTCACGTTCTCAAACGTCAACTCCTGCCATTCATCCCCCCCCGCCGAGCCTTCTACAATACCATCAGTACCGCCGGCGGAAAAATATGGGCCTCCGTGCCCCTGGCTTTCCGTGTCGTCCAGTGACTGCCATACGTATTGCTGCCCTTCCGATTGGCTTTGCCCCTGGTAACTGTCTTGCTGTGAGCCTTGTTGTGATCCTTGCCCCCTACCGCTGCCGTCTTGGTTATCAGCGTTTTGTCCGTTTGCGTCCGAGCGTACATCCATACGCAGTTGCACATCGATTTTCGCGTTGCCCATCCCCTGGCTTTCCAACGCCGCTCGCAATTCCGAAGCGTTTTGTTGCAGCAATTCTTGCGCACGAGGCGTACTGGCTTCAAAACGAAGCGTCAACCCTTGCGAATCCTGCCGGATATCCACTCGCAACGTCCCTAACTCCGCGGGCTGTAAACTAATCTGTATTCGCGATGAACCCCGAGTATAAGCCGTGCGCGCCATACGCACAATATTATCCACATTTTCCTGCATCTCAACCGGATGCTCCCGTTCCATCGCCGCCGCGAAATTAACCTTTGCGCCATCACTTCCCGAAACTGCCGAAGATTCACCGCTAACCGCTGTCAATGCGCTCCCGTCGTATCTCTGATGACGCTGCTGAGAAAAGTCATTACCTGCCTGTCCACCACTTATGGTCGATTCGACTTTGACCACCGCTTCCGCCCCGATCTCAGCATCGACTTGTGATATATTAACGCCGCTATTATTTGAGCGTTCCGTTTTGTGTGAATCTGTGTCTGGTTCGACAACTTGCTGTTCTACAACGCTATCCGGACGATTAACGCTCGGCAACTTCGATTCAACCATCGGCATCGCATCCGCCTGCGCAGCCCCACCTTCCACAGGCTTCTGGCCACTCTCTGCGACCTCCGCTCCCGTATCCGCTGACGCTTCAACATTACCCGTCAACGTTTCAATAACCTCTTTCGGATTGACTGCTTTTCCCTCTTGCTCACCTTGAACAACAGGCTGCGAATTATTGGTCACATCACTCAATTTAGTCGTGTTCTGTTCCGGTTTAGGCAAAGCTTGCCCGTTCTCGTCGCTCGGCAAAGCCTCTAGCGTTCCCTTAGCCGCCGTAGTTGCCTCCCCCCCCGCCGCCGCAGCAGCGTCATCGCCTTCGCCGTCAACCATCGCTACCCCAGCCGCCGCGGTTCCGCTCGCGACAACATTCTCTTGTACTGCTGTGCCATTCGCGTCTTCTGCACCATCGGTCACTTGCCCAACCGCCGCCGCGTCAACCTCTAATCCAGCGTCAACCACCGGCTCAACAACCGCCTCCCCCATCACCGCGTTATCATCAACATTCGACAATTCCTGCTCGCTCCCCGCCGCTGGATCAACATTATCGTCCGGATTCTCATCCACTGCTTCCGGCTCCACCGAATCTTCGATAGGCATCTCCTCCACCGGCTCAACTTCACTTCCATCATCAATAGAAATATCGTCAACAACCGTCAACTCATCATCGACAACCTCGTTTACAGCACCATCGTCAGCCCGCTTCGGCGCATCTGTCGCCGACTCAATCGCATCCCGGCCGCCCGTCGATGAACGTTTGTCCACCGCCGAAGCCTTCGTCTGCGAATATGCCGCGTCAAGAACCGCGCCAAACACTCCCGCGTCAGCCTGATCGTTGCCTTGCCGATGAGCCATGAAGTCCCAGTTCGACGTCTCTACTTTTTGTACCTTAACTTGCATTATCTTCTCAAAATTCCTTAACGCCTCAAGCCGCTGTCCGTTACACCGCTATCTAAATTCCCTAAGAACCCTAATTATTACTAGCCACGTCCGGCAGCGCGCCGAAATCCTCACCGCGCTCCAACAACTGCAACATCGCTACACGCCGCGACTGCTCCTCAGGTGTGCGAAAACGTTCCAAAATCGCCGTCGAAACATCAGCTCGCATCGCCCGCAAATATCGAACCGCTTCTTCGTTCGTCATCTGCATGAAATCATCTTTCGCTAATCGCGGATTCATACGCGAGTAATTGTCCAATGCCGCCTGAAAACCAGCGTCACGAGATTCTTCCCGCATCGCCTGAACTTGCTCATCAAAAACTCGCTGAACTTCCGCAAGCTCCGACCGCTCCTCAGTCAAACCCTGCTGAGCCAGAGATACCGTCGTCGAAAGATCACGCAATAACTGAATCTGACGCAGCAACTCCCGCGTCAGTATCTCTTGCTCGATTTCCGCCTGAGCGATACGCGCCGCCGCCGCCTGCGGATCCTCTTCAGCTTCTTCTTCAACTTCTTCTTCTGGAGGCGGAACCAACTTCTCACCTTGCCAGGTCGCCAAGTATTGTTCCATCCGGTCCGGCGTGAACCTGCCCGTGGCCAAACCGTAACCGATCAGACCCAAAGCCGTCAATGCGTGCAAAAGCAACAGCATCCACAACATTTTCAGTATGTTTTTACCCATCTATGTCTAACTTCCTATCATGCCCTGCCCATCAACCGATCAGGCCGAAACAGTCTTACGCAAAAATATATTCTTGCTTATCTCGTCTTGTTCCCGAGCTTCTGCTAGCTGCAATTCATAATCGTAACGCTCACGCCGTTTTTGCTTCAACTTCTCTAAAACCTTCGTTTCTTTCGCGGCTTCCGCCAATTCATGCCGAGCTATCATCAGTTGCTTCTGTATCTCTTTAACATTTTGCACTCGCTGCTGGATCGCTTGTTGTATATGAGTCACATAACTGCGATAGTTGCCAAACCACGAAACATCGATCTGGCCCGAAGCACGCTGCTTTTTTAATATCTCACCTTGTTCACGCATCGCCGCGTTCAGTTCCAGAGCTTCCTGCTGCTGCTGATTGATCTGCTGCACTAGCTCAGCCACCACACGTTTCTTCTGACCTTCAACTTGCTCACGAAGCTTCAATAGTGTTTGTAGTCTAAACTCGAATTTCTTCATTATGCCTTATCCGTAACACTAAGACAGTCAAACCCAGTAGGATGGGCTCATCAGCCCATGCTGTAATTCTTACTCCAATCACAGCCCAGCCATCATTCTTTCCAGGCCGGCCGATTGGTTATCCTTGGTTTTTTGCTTAGCTTCCTTTTTTTGTTTCGCCGCCGCCTGAGCCTCTGTCGAAACCCTACGCTGCGAACCTTGGCTCTGCTGAGATATTTTCTGAATTAGATTTCTCAAAGCGTCAATCGCTTGTTGTGCCGTAACTTTCTCAGCCATACCTTGCTGTAAAAAATCATCAATCAAGCCATGCGCCTGCACCGCCATGTCAAACTCCGCGTTGCTGCCCGGCGAATAAGCTCCAATGTTCACCAAATCCTCGATGTCCCGATAAACCGCGATCAACCGAGTTATCTCCCGCGCCCACAATGCCTGCTGATCATTCGCGATGTCAGGCATCACTCGGCTGATACTCTCCAAAATATCTATCGCTGGATAATGACCACGATTCGCCAAATTGCGCGAAAGCCATAAATGCCCGTCCAGCAGCCCACGCATCGCGTCCGCGATCGGCTCACTCAAATCATCCCCTTCAACCAAAATCGTATAAAAACCCGTAATACTGCCGCTTTGAGCCTTGCCGCAACGTTCCACTAAACTGGGCAACAACGCGAAAACGCTCGGCGTATAACCTTTCGTCGCCGGAGGCTCGCCCAATGCCAAACCTATCTGACGCTGAGCCATCGCGATGCGGGTAATCGAGTCCATCAGCAGTAAAACATCTTTACCTGCGTCCCGGAAAAACTCCGCGATTGTTGTCGCCAGCAGCGCCGCGTGAATCCGCAATGGCGCCGGATCATCCGAAGTACTCACAACCACCACCGAATGCGACAAACCATCAGGACCCAGTTCCTTTTCGATAAATTCCCGCACTTCTCGCCCGCGCTCACCCACCAACGCGATCACCGAAACATCCGCTGATGTAAAACGACTAATCATCCCCAGCAGAACACTCTTGCCAACACCAGGACCGCTGAAAATCCCCATTCGTTGGCCGCGACCGCAAGCCATCAACGCGTCAACCGCCCGAATACCTGTGCCTATCTGGGTGTTAATCCGCGCCCGAGCCAAAGGCTGCAAACGCTCAGCGATCAACGGCGACTTCGTTTGGCAAAGCAAGGGACCACAACCATCAATCGGTTCACCCCGCCCATTTATAACACGACCCAGAAGCTCCGGACCAACAGCAACCGCCGGATGACTCTCCACACAAAAAACCGGATCGCCCGAAGCAATCCCAATCATATCCGCTAAAGGCATCAAAACCGCCGCCGAACCGTGGAAGCCAATCAGCTCCGCTGGAATAACATTCCCCGTACGCGTCCTAATTTCGCATTGGGCCGAAATTGGTGCGCAAAACCCTTCAACCTCAACCGTCAAACCCGTCAAGCCCGTGACTCGACCAGTTACCGCCAAGGTCTGCGCGCGACCGACCGTTGCCTGTCGCTTGTCCCAATTATTATTTGCTTCCAACGCTGCCATAATCAAACTTCGATCTTTGCCTATATTTCTTTACACCAAAACCTCTTCACGCTGCTCAACCTCGGCTTCACCCTGCGCCCCCGCCGTCCTAGCACCTTTTGTATCCGTCATCATGAGCTGCGCCACAATCCGATCTATCTGCGTTTCTAGTTGAGCGTCAACCCCGCCATGTTCCGTCGTCAGACAGCAGCCGCCAGGCAGCACATCCTCGCACGCCTCAACCGTAATCGAAGCAAAACTGCCAAACGCCTTATCTGTACTGCCCAGCAACTTTTCTATCGCTTCCAGATGACTCGGATGAACTTGTACCCGAACATCGGTCCGCTGATTCACCAATTCCAACGCCGCCTTAACGTTCTCCATCGTTATGTTAGCGTCCAGCTTACCGCTCTGCTTGATAACTTTCTCCGCTATCGCTAACACCAAAGCCACCACCCCCTGCTCCGCCTGCCAAATCAAATTCTGCTTGACCTGGTCAAATTGCCCCAAAACCTGCTGCATCATTTCGATACTCGACCGCGTTTGTTCCGCGTATTTCTCCTGAGCTTCTTCCAAAGCTTGCGCCGTCCCCGCTTTGTGACCTTCCGCGAAACCCGCTTTGTGACCTGCCGAGCGACCTTCTTGCTCAACCTGCTTACGTTGCTGCTCTATCTCGACCGCAGCGTCAGCCAATATCCGATCACGCTCCGCCTTCGCTGCTGCGATAATACGACGAGCTTCCTTTTCGATGTCGTCCAGATTGAATCTCTCGATCCCGCTGAAGTTCATCTTCTTTATCTCTGTAACTTTAACTACCGCCATTATACTTCTCTAAAATTAACTCTAATCCAACCGTTTATAATCTAACAACCCCAACGCCATCTATACAAAGCCGCATCTATTCGTGTCCATTCGTTATCATTCTTGGTTATCTTCTGCTTTCTTTCGTGATCTTCAAAAACTTCGTGTGCAGTTCTTGCTACCCTTACCTTCTGCACCAATTCATCGCTCAGATATCTCCTTGTCACGCGAACTGCCTTTGGCAAACCAAATTCTTATTAGTGAAAATTAGTGTTCATTCGTGGTTCTTCTCAATGGGAACGGTTACAACCAAACCTTACCCAACCATCTCCGACTCGCCTCCGCGACCTTGAATAATCAACTCGCCCGCGTCTTCAAGCCGCCGTACTACATCGACAATCTTCTGTTGCGCCGCTTCCACATCCGATAGTCGAACCGGACCCATATAATCCATGTCCTCCTTGATAAGCTGAACCGCTCGCTCCGACATGTTCGAGAATATCTTCTCTTTCAAATCTTCGCTCGCCGTCTTCAACGCCAAAGAAAGATCGTCATTGTCAACTTCCTTAAGTACACTCTGAACACCTTTGTCATTCACCAGCAAGACATCCTCAAACACAAACATCAACCGGCGAATGTGTTCCACTAAGTCCGGATCATCGCTTTCCAAACTTTCCAGAATACCCTTCTCTGTCGAACGGTCCGCCAAGTTCAAAATCGATGCCGCCGCCTCAACACCACCAGCCGTGTCAAACGTCTGAGATACAATATCACTCAAACGAGATTCCAAACCAGCCTCAACCTCACGAATAACTTCCGGATTCGTTTGGTCCATCGACGCGATACGCTTTATTACCTCTACCTGCTTCTGCTGAGCCAGGTTGTGCAAAATCTCCGCTGATTTGTCCGCGGGCATATGAGCTAATATCAAAGCGATAGTCTGCGGATGCTCGTCTTGGATAAACGTCAAAACGTTGTCAGAATCAGCTTTCTGTAAAAACTGAAATGGAGTCTTTTGAATGTGCTGCGTCACTTGACGCAAAATATCGTTGGCTTCCTCGGGCGGCAGACTTCTTTCCAGCAAACTCTGAGCATAAGAAATACCACCCTGCTCCAAAAACCGCCGTGCTAATGCCAAATTGTAAAACTCACCCAAAGCCCGGTCTTGCTCAGTCGTGCGAACCGTGTCTATGCTCGCTAACTCGCGGGAAACCTCTTCGATTTGTTCGCGGTGCAGCTTGGGCATCACCTCCGCGGCAATCTCTTGGCCCAGTGAAAGCAAAACTATCGCCGCTTTGCGTACCCCAGGTATCTTAATGTCAGTATCTTCCGCCATTATCTTTTTCTGCCCTTTAAGTCCGTTGCCCAAAGCATATAATCCATCAACCAACTCACTCCGTCGTCAACTATCATCAGCTATCCACTTGCTCAACAGGGTCGCCGCGTTGTCCGGAGACTCCTTGACCATCTCGCGAATCTGTCGCAGAATGTTTTGCGAACGCATCGTATCAGGACTAACCTCCAGCCCCGACAAAACCGCGCCGCCGTCAACATCCGTCAAATTGCTGTCTTCCATGCTCAAGGCTTCAGGCGTCCGCACCGTACCCTGCAGCAAAGTCGTAGCTTCCTCTTCCGAAAGATCGACCGGCCCCGACGCCCTCCGAACCATCATCAACACCATAAAAAGCGATATCATCGCCAACGCCGAAACCGCGACATGCTTGGCGTACTGCCGGAAAAAACCGCTCGCTGAGCCCGCCGCCAATTCATCAGAACCAGCCCCGAACGCCCCACCACCGGTAACATAACTCGAACCACCTTCGATAAAACTGCTGTCGTAGTAGTAGTTCACTTCAATATTATCCGCTTCAGCGTCACTCAAACCCACTGACCGAAGAACCGTCGCCCGCAAAGATGGTAACTCCCGGGCAAACGCCGCCCGAACAATGTCGCTGCTGGGTTCACTGTCACTACCGGACTCCTGCTTCGCGATCGCCGCAAAATAACCGTAAGGAATACGAACCGTCGCCGTCAAACCTTCCGTACCGCCGACAGGCCGAATCTCCCGAGTCTCCATAGTCCCCGCAAAAGGCTGGCTCGTACTCGAACCTTCCTCTACTGTATCCGACTGAGTATTGCCGCTGCCTTCATTAATGTCGCCAACATTCGCCATCACGCCCGGTTCATGCGATTGGCTTTCTGTGCTGCTCTCACTCAGCGAACTGTCATTGGTAACTTTCGGATTCCAACTGCCTTCATTTTCCGCCAGAATCTCACGCGTCAGAGTCTCGGTACTAGTTGTGCGAATCCGGGCGTCAACCTGAACCAATACATTCGGAATCCCCAATGCCGCGATAATCTTATCCCGAAAACTGTTTTCGTAACGAGTCTTCTCTTCTAGATATTCGCTCGAAATCTCAGTGCCCTCAGCCGCGATAGGATAAAGCACATCATCGATTACCACCGTCACGTTTTCCCGACGTACTCGGTTGACCGCACCCGCCACAATCGCCGCCGCCGTCAGTGCCGTCCTGCGATTGCCGCTGCCCCGACTTGCCATCTCTATCGTAACCGAGGCCGAAGCCGGAGGAGCGATATTACCAACACGCCTGTCACTGCCCGGATTGATAATAACCTGCGCCGAACGAACGCCCGGACCATTACTAATCATCCGAGCCAACTCCGACTGCAATACAACCAAACGACGGTCCTGATGCACCGCGCTGCTAACCAGCAAATCGGTGTTCTCAACCAAATATGACCACCCAATAGAAGTGTCTTCAGGCATTACTTGCTCCGCCGTCAATCGATAAAGCAATGCCCTCGACTCCGACTTCGGAACAAATAACATGTCCCCACGAATTTCATAGTCAACCATCCAACCATCCAACTTGTTCACTATACGAGCCATCTCGTCTTCGTTGAACGATTGGTTCAATAACGGAACCATCTCG
This sequence comes from Sedimentisphaerales bacterium, assembly GCA_016928435.1. GTDB lineage: Bacteria > Planctomycetota > Phycisphaerae > Sedimentisphaerales > SM23-30 > JAFGKT01. The sequence continues at coordinate 52,626 of JAFGKT010000036.1, forward strand.
CGGGTCGCGGAATAACTGACCATCCACCATACCGCCCCGACCATAATAACAATCAATAGGCCGATGACCAAACGCTGGCTTGTAGTCAAGCCCGCTAACTGCCCTTTTACTTGTGCCGTGATGCGACGAAGGAACTCCATTTCCTATTGTGCCTCTCATATTGCCGACTAATCGCCGGAACCTTGGTTTTCACTCCAAGAAAACCGTTGCCAATATCTCCTGAACCCTTACACCCTCATCTGCTTGATTTCGTCATACGCCGTCTCCAACTTGTTGCGTATCTGCATCAGAGTTTGAAACGCCAACTCCGCCTTTTTCACCGCCGTGAAAACCTCGGCCACGTTCTCCGTACGGTTCGTCGCCAAGTTCGTCATCGCTTCGTCCGCTTCCGATTGCAGGCGATTCACTTCGTTGATCGATTCCATCAATAACGACTTGAAACTCTGACCCGATTCAGTCTGTTGAGGCCCCTGCAGCGACTTGGAACCCTGGCTAGGCCCCAAAATCCCCGAACTGCTAATTCCTTGAAATTGATCTACCATGATGATTTTCCTCTTGTCTTATTTCCACAGCCGAAGCTGATTACATATCCAGTTATCCTCAATCCTAATCCTATGCTAAAATCCTCAAAGAAGTATTGAACATATTCTTACTCAGATCAATCGCCGCTAAATTCGCTTCATATGCTCGCTGCGCTTCCATTGCGTTTACCGTCTCAACAAAGGTGTCAATGTCAGGCATCTTTACAAACCCGTCCGCGTTGGCGTAAGGGTTGTCAGGGTCTTCAACCCACTTAAAACTGTTTTGCCGTTCGATACTGCTTACGTGCACTCCGCGCCCGCTGTCGTCCCCTTCACTCATACCAACACTAAAATTCACCGCCCGGCGTCTATAGGGCCCGTTTTCGTTCGCGTCCCACACAACATCCGCACTGGCGATGTTCATCGCCGCCGTATTAATCCGAATACGCTGCGCTACCATGCCCGACGTTGCGATATTTATTGAATTAAACATATTTTCTTATCTCAAATAAGCTGTTGTTCTAAAAACTGCTGCCCGCAAACCTCACCAATCATCAAGGCCGCCCGCGAATCGCTGTCTCTAGTAAGTTGTATTGCTGACGAAGCATTTCAACCGCTACATTGTGCAGCATCGTGTTTTTCGCCATGTCGCTCATCTGTTTTTCCACAAAACGGTTATTGCCGTCATGAAACAGTATATTGTTGTCTTCTACATAGCTAGGCGTCGTTTCCAGGTTGCCTTGAGCATCCCAACTGTAATGCCGGGTTGACCGGGGCCTCAAAACATCACCCGTTCCCCGACGTTCCTTCTGCGCCGCCGCCTCACGCAAAGCGCCAAAAAACTCATCGCTAGGCAAATCACGCATTTTGTAGCCGACCGTGTCGAAGTTACTAACGTTGTCCACCAAAACCTCGTGCCGGGCTTGAGTAAAGCTCATCACTCTTTCAAGCACCCCCATCGCGCCACGATTGAACAAACCACTTAGTAACATCGCCAAATAACCTACCTATGAAATCCAAATATTCCTAAAGCTATAGACAGACTCTCAAAAAATACATTGCAAAACATGTGCCAAGCCCGCATCCGAGCCGAAGCACCAATCCAAATCAAAACACTTTAATGGGCCGTCCATCACAGCAACCACCCATCAAAATCGTCTCAAGCCCTTCTTTCATAATCATAACTCACTAAACAACAAACTCTTACAATATCAATCACCAACCGTCGTCTCATCGCCCTAGCTTACTTGTCTCTGTCAAAACTCCATCGCGACTGCCTATCAACCACCGCCCAACATCGTCCTTACCCCCTGCTAATCGGGCAAGAATTGCGCTACCAACGGCAGTATTTGCCACATACATCAAGTCAACCTTTCAACATGTATGCCTCATTTTTTGTCAGCCCAATCCTGTCAATCATCTTAAAATCCGCTGCCTAGCGACAAAAAGGGGACTGGCTCTGTAGCGATAGCGGAGGTGCCTGTACCCTTTTTTTCGATGCCCCCTCAAACCCAATTTTTACCTGATATCCCATTACTTCTTTCACGCCTCTGGCCGTATCTCGCTCCCGCGCGGAGTGCAAAATCCTGTTCATCCTGTTATCCTGTCAAAAACTCTCTCGGAGCGCACCGCTTAGCTCGCCTCAGCCGTCTGCCAACGTTTCAGTTTCATACCCAAAGTCCGCACTCCGATACCCAATGCCTCCGCCGTCTTCTGACGATGCCCATCAAATCGCTCCAGCGTCTTTTCCACCAAATCCCGTTCCATATCCGCCAAACTTTGTGGCATTTCCACACCAACATTCTTCTGCCCACCACCCAAATCTATATCCAGCCAACTCTCTATCATTTTCGCTTCGATCACGTCCCCGTCCGCCAGAATCGCCACTCGTTCCATCAAATTCTCCAACTCGCGCACATTGCCAGGCCAAGAATACTGCCTAAGCAACTCCAACGCACCTTTACTCAACACCCGCAACCCACTGCCTTCCCGATCCGCAATCCGTTGCAGAAAATATTCACAAAATATCTCGATATCCTCTAACCGGTCCCGCAACGGAGGCAAAACGATAGGCACTACATTCAAACGGTAAAATAAATCCTCACGGAACTTTCCGCGCCGCACCCAATCCTGCAAATCACGATTCGATGTCGCCAAGACCCGAACGTCAACCCGCCGCGTTATGCTGCTGCCCACCCGCTCAAACTCACGTTCTTGCAGAACCCGCAAAAACTTCGCCTGCAAACGCAAATCCATTTCGCTTATCTCATCTAGCAGAAACGTTCCGTCGTGAGCCAGCTCAAAACGCCCTTTGCGAATCCTATCCGCACCCGTGAACGCCCCCTTTTCGTGCCCAAACAGTTCACTTTCCAACAAATTACTCGATAGCGCCGCACAGTTTACGCACAGTAAAGGCTTGTTCGCCCGCGGACTCTGAGCGTGAATCGCCCGCGCCACCATCTCTTTACCTGTCCCGCTGTCACCGCAAATCAACACCGTAGCGCTGCTTTGCGCCACTAATGCTATCTTTTCCATAACCTTTTGCATCGCCGGACTTGTGCCAATTAACTGCCTGCCTCGTTGCCAATCGTTCACGTTCGTACGATAAGCCTCGTTCTCCTGCACCAATTGCCGATGTTCATACGCTCGCTCCACCAACATCACAATCTCGTCCGCGTCAAAAGGCTTTTGGATATAATCAAACGCGCCCTTACGCATCGCCTCAACAGCCGTGTTGATCGTCGCGTAAGCTGTCATCATTATTACCGGCACATCATTGTTGTTCCTGCGCAACTCCTCGATAAACGCCAAACCGTCCATCTTCGGCATCTTCAAGTCAGTAATCACAACATCAAAAGTGGCGTCCACCAGCTTGTTCAGCGCAACCGATGCCGACTCCGCTAATGTTACATCATGACCCGAACGGGTCAACGTCGCGTGCAGCGAATCACGCATCATCTCTTTGTCGTCAACAACCAAAACGTGCGGCATAGCCACAATCTCCTTCGATAAAAACGTCAAGGCAGCAAAATCGTAAACACCGCGCCTCGCTCACCAACCCTGTTACCCGCACTGATTACCCCGCCATGACATTCCACCAAGCGATGCACAATCGCCAAACCTAAACCAGTCCCAGTATCCTTCGTCGTAAAGAACGGATTGAAAATCTTATCCATCACCTTACGCTTAATCCCAGCCCCAGTATCCTCGATCATCACCCGAATCGCGTAAGACGGCTCATTCTCACAACGCACCACCGTTATCGTCACCGCCCCGTCAGTGCCCGAAGCCTCGATCGCGTTCAGCAACAAATTCAACATTACCCGCCGAATCATATTCACATCTAATTGCGCCGTAATCCCCGAATCAACCTTCGTTGTGTCGATCCGAACCGAACCACTCACCGCCTGAGGCTGAACATAGTCAATCACTTCTTGGATCAAATCATGCAGATTCACCGCTGATTTGTCGCAAGCCTGGTCGTGCGTAAACGCCAAAATATCATTCACAATCAAATCCAGCGATTGTACCCCTTTGCTGATCTTACGCACCCACTGCAATTGGTCCGGCTCGTTCGCCAAATCCCGCTCCAACAGCGAAGCGTAAAGCTGAACCGCGCCCAAAGGATTACGAATCTCGTGCGCCATCCCCGCCGCCATCTCACCTAATGCCGCTAAACGATTCTTACGCTGCAATTGCTCGTTCTTCTGCGCCAGCTCCTCCCGTAACCGAACAATCTCTGCCTGCAAATGATTGTATGATTCCTGCATCCGGCTTGTAGCGTCATTATACGCCGAAAAAACCAGATTCAGCTGCTCCATCGCCTCCGCAGATGTCCGCTCCAATAGCCCGCCGCCCGATGATCTATCTTTCGTTGTACTCGACACCCTGCTCACCTTCTATCTAACAATCCAAAATTTACTACTAACACAAATCCAAACCTATTTACTCATTCACACATCCAACCTGCCTCTGACAAATCAAAATCCTGATTATCCTGTTATCCTGTCTAAAATTCCCTGATTTTTGACTGCTCGCCAGGCCGAACTATTATTCTACTGCATATGTGAATCAAAAAGCCGGCTCTGACCCGCAGTATTGCTCTGACCATAAGCATGATGCATACGCTTACCTACCGACGCCGATTGAATCTTCGTTTCTACCTGCTGCTTCTGATTGCTCAGCGATTGAGTATCCCGAGCGTCACGTTCCAATATCGCGCCTAACAGCGACTGCACTTCTTCCACTAAATCCGCAGCCTCTTGCCGCTGCGCTGCCGGCAAACTCGCCGATATCCGCGACCAATCCGAACGAATCGGCTCTAACTCCCGATCAATCTGAGTTATCCTGTCGATCAGCTTCTGCCTGCCCGCTAATATACGCAGCAACATCTCCGGATCACCACCCGCTACCAAATCCGTTTGCTTTTGCGCCAGCTCATTCAACTGCTTGTACAGCATGTGCTGTTGCGTCAACAATCGGATTACGTCGTTGCCATAGTCTGTTGTGTTAGCCGCGGTCATAGTTTATCCTCGTAAAGGTTACAATAAGCCTGAAGTCTGCGTCCAATCAAACCAATCTTGCCATTGGTTTCGCGTAAAAGGCATCGCGCCTTCGTTCAAATCCTCGTCAGACATTCGATCCAACTGCAATATCGCCCGCCGATTCGCTGCCCGAGCCGCCGCGTAGTTGCCTAACTTCAACTGACAATTCACAATCTGCACAAACGCGCTTAGAGCCGTAGGGGTCAGTTGGTAACGCAACGCCACCTCTTCATAACCACGTAATGCTTCCGAATACTGCCCCAAATCAAACAACGTGTCCGCACGGTAAATCCGACAATGACGCAAATACAAATGATCCAAATCGCTATACCGAGATTCAGGCATATTGCTGTAAAAATCTATCGCACGCTCAAAATAGTCCCGGGCGTTCTGCAAATGCGATATCCGCAGCGAATTCATCCTGTCCCGGCTGATCGCGTCAATGTCGTCTTCAGACATCTCCCCCAGCCTGTCCGCCAGAACCCGACCGCTCTGCAAATATGCGTCCGCCACAAAGAACATTATCTTGCCCAAACCCGGATAGTCCGGATACCGCGTGATAGCGTCCGCCAAAATACTTATCGCCTGAGGATACTCTCGCTCGCGATAGTGCATCTGACCTAGCTCAAACATCGCGTCACGAAAAGGCATCGCCGCCGGTGTCAGCAACGGATCGTTAAGAATCCCTTCCAATACCTGCTGAGCTGCCTCACGGTCCGGCGGATCCAACGCCAAATACGAACGAGCCAAAGGCAACATCGCGTTCGACGCCGCCGGCGAATGAGGATGCTGCTGCAACAGATTACGATATGCCGATATCGCCCGAGCCGGATCACCAACCGCTTGGTAAGATTGCCCTAAGCGAAACAAAGCCTCAGGCCAGTGTTCGCTTCGTTCACGTTCCGCTACAAAACGCTGCCACAACCCAATCGTCCTCGATGTGTCACCAGCGTTGTCAAAACATATCGCCGCTTCCCATAAAGAACGCCCGTAAAGACCATCGTCACTCGCAGCCGCAACCTCCGCTAAACGCAAATACTCCTCGCCCGCACGACCATAATGCTGAACCGCAGACTGACGCTGTTGAGTAACCCATTCCCGTTCAACTTCCGATATCTCAGAGTCAACCGAAACCTCACTTGCCTCCAACTCACGCAATATATCACCAGCAAGCAACGCGTGCATCCGTGCGAAACGCTCTATCGCGTCCAGGTCATTCCGCGCCGCCACCATCTGCTCAACCTCTAAGAACGGCAACGCCAATTCATACTGCCTAAGCAGCCCCAATTGCCGAGCCTCCATCGCCACAATATGCTGCAATTGCCCCAGACTCAAAGCTCGATTGTTAGGCTTCGCCAAAATCAGCTCCGCGGCCTGCTGATAATACAAAACCGATGCGCTGTAACGATGCTGCAAAGCCGCGCATTGAGCCAAACCAGCCTTGCCCGCCGCGTACCAGTCTTTGCCCGTTTGGCTGTCAACCACTAATTGGAAAAACCGCCTCGCGTCGTCGTCACGATATTGCTCCAGGTTTATACGACCCAAAGCCAATGCCGTCTGACCATAAATATCACCCCGATCCGTTAAACGAGGCAGAAGATCACGCAACGCCAACTCCGCTTCGTCAACATGCCCCTCGTGCTTCAAACCCAAAGCCCGTAAAAATTCAATTTCGTACCGGAACGAGGATTGCCGCAAACTCTCATCCGCACTGTCAAGCCAAGCCAAAGCAGTCGATTGGTGCCCCTGATCAATCAAAATCTCCGCCTTGCGAACAAACGCCCAACCGTATTCCGTCGAATCCGATGGCGAATTGTTCAGTATCTCTTGAACATACTCCATGCTCCGAGACAAATAATCTTCCGGTTGCGCCGCCAACAGCATACGAACCATCATCATATTCAACGATGCGTCATACTCCAGATTCGTCTCGATCGTGTACCCCATATACAACAACGCGTTCTCCGCGTCGTTCAAACACCAATGAGCAATAGCGACATCACGAAATACCTCCGTCAACTCCGGAGCGTCCGCCTCGTAAACCCCGCGATTCACCGCTTCGTTGTAATCTCTGATGATCGCTTCATAGTTCACCGCCGCCGAACGAAGCGTATCTGTGTCAACCTGGAATTGATGGCTCTGCGCCAGCTCCCTCGCCCGCGTCCGTGCCGCTAATGCGTGAACCCGACCCAATTCTACATCGTCTTGCACCTCTTGCCGCAACGCATTCGCTGCCTCGTAAAACGCCCCAAAACGATCACTAACAGCCAACGCCTCTAGTTCCATAAACCGCTCGTCAAAACTAGGCGGTTCAACCCGAGGACGAAATACTACTATAACCGTAACAAATACAACCACCGAAAATACAAACAACGGTAGTTGCCAACGCGTCGCCAACGCTGCGCGAAAACTCACTCGCGCACCCGACGATTCACTTTGTCCCGGCTTTGTTACCAATGCTATAAATTACCCTTTGCCTGACACTGCATTAATCACTCAAAACTACCAACAACAACTACAAGCCCCGTAACCGTTCATGCTCTTACAATCACCAATGCACTACAATCATGCCTTTATTCGTGCCTATTCGTAGCTATTCGTAATACTATCCCACATTTTCTTGTTTTTTATGTGCGTTTTTCATCTATCACACCAGACAATATCCTGTTAATCAAAAACTTATGAC
>JAFGKT010000037.1 GCA_016928435.1 Sedimentisphaerales bacterium
GGGTTCGGTCCTCCAGGAATTTTTACATTCCCTTCAACCTAGCCATGGGTAGATCACCTGGTTTCGCGTCTACCGCCTGCGACTAAAACGCCCTATTAAGACTCGCTTTCGCTTCGGCTGCGTGGCTTAACCACTTAACCTTGCCACAAACGGTAACTCGCCGGCTCATTATGCAAAAGGCACGCGGTCAACCGTTACTCTCCGAAGAGAGTCATAGGTCTCCCACTGCTTGTAAGTATATGGTTTCAGGTACTTTGCACTTCCCTAGAAGGGATACTTTTCATCATTCAATCGCCCTACTGGTTCACTATCGGTCGTCAAGGAGTACTTAGCCTTAGAGGGTGGGCCCCCTAGCTTCACACGGAGTTCCACGAGCTCCGTGCTACTCTGGTACGCCTAGGAGGGTCTGCAATTTCGCATACAGGACTTTCACCTTGTGTCGTGTTACTTTCCAGAAACTTCTGCTATCGCTGACCTTGTTAACTCCATATCGGCGCCCACAACCCCGATCCGAAGATCGGTTTGGGCTTATCCGCTTTCGCTCGCCGCTACTAACGGAGTCTCGGTTGATTTCCTTTCCTGCAGTTACTAAGATGTTTCAGTTCACTGCGTTGGCTCGCTACGGCCTATACATTCAGCCGCACGTGACATGATCTGGTTGCCCAGTCATGACGGGTTGCCCCATTCGGAGATCCCGGGATAACGGTTGTTTGACACCAACCCCGGGCTTATCGCAGCCTACCACGTCCTTCATCGCCTCTTGACGCCAAGACATCCACCATACACTCTTAATAGCTTGACCACATCATTTTTTATCTGATGCCGCCAAACCGCCGAAAATCTTTTAAAACGCTCAAGAACCTTTTTAACTCGTCAATTAAAGAGTAATAGATTCATGAGTGATCGACGGAAAAATTCCAAAACCTGAATCAATATCCAGATCCGTCTTCTTTCCGACAATCGTCAAGATTCACTTATCCACATATTCAATTGTCAAAGAACACTTCACCCTTTTCGGGTGGGCCGGTTTTTGCCGACCTCAAGACTTTCGCAAGCCTTGGATTTAAAACCTTTATCAAAGTTCCAAATCCGAAACTTGCTCAATGGAGCCGATCGGGATCGAACCGACGACCTACTGGTTGCAAACCAGTCGCTCTCCCAGCTGAGCTACGGCCCCGACTTCCACGACCTCGACCTAACACTAACGCATCTTGTCGCGAATCATGCCTATCAGCCAAGCCAATATGGCTACACCAAAAACGATAAAACCTAACCAACGAATGCTAAAGCCTAAACCTAACATCAAGCGTCCTATCGTTTGCGACTTCTTTGTCGCCACCTAGCCAACCTTTTCAATCATGCCAAGGTCGGCTAAGCAATGGGCCCAGATGGACTTGAACCATCGACCTCACCGTTATCAGCGGTGTGCTCTACCAGCTGAGCTATGAGCCCGCTGAGCAGCGCCAAAGCCGAACCCAAAGCCAGCCCTAGCAACCACTTAGACCCAACGGCTTCCGCCGGGCCCAGCCCTCGACAACCCCGACTTTCATAAGTCGTCACCGCCGAGGTGAGCTAAGCAATTTAACGTCGAGCTAAAGCACAGTCAAGCCAAAAAAAACAAAAAACTTAAAAACTTCTTTGGCAACCCGACATACCAGTCGGTCCCTATCGGGAACCGCTCAAAAGCCCGCTAAATTCATTGTTTGATCAGCTCAACTTTCGAGACCAGTAAGTATATCCTCAGAACCCAAAAACCGTCAAGCAGTATTTCTGCAATTTTTACTTTTTTGTTTTTGGGTCAACCAACACCCCCCTTACGCTGTCTTAACCCTGAAAACCGAATCATTATGACCTTCTCCAGCCAGCTTGACCCTCTAGAACGCGAGAAGCTACCGCACACAACGCCTCACAATACTCAAAACACCCTGACTACCACCCGTTTTTTGCTGTAAACCCCATTAAATGGCTGATAAACTACATCCGGAGCAAATCTAACTGTTGGAGATACGAAAAATGCAATTCCAATGCCCTCATTGCCAAACCGTACTCAAACTCAAATCCCAAGCCGCCGGCAAAAAAGGTCCATGCCCTTCGTGTAGCCAAATCATCGAAATACCCCAAGAACAACCGCCCCAAGAAGAAGAAATCCCTCTTATCCCATTAGCCCCCGAACCTATCGACAATCCCCCCGAACCAACCAACGATGCGACCAACAGTCTCGCCAACAAAAACCATGACAGCGACGACGAAAACAACAGCAATTACAATCACAACCCCTGTTCGCCCACTCATATTCGAACTCGCAATGAAGTCAAAACCTTACCCTACATCCTCGAACTGCTCTACGCCAAATTCCATTGGCTGGGCCCCGCCCTATTTCTCGTCGTAATGCTCTTGGCAATATTCCCAACTACTCTGCGCCATCCTATCCGAAACCTCTATGATGTCGCCGAAAATGATATTCTTGTTAGATCTTTCAGCTCTGTTGATGAAGTCCCTCTGCTCGAAACATTGTTCTTTCACGAACTAGGCGAAATCCCTTCGCCCGCGCCGGGCACCTGTCATCTTATGTTTGCCTGTCAGGGTCCGCGCTGGGGCACCGACCACCTTAACGGCCGAGAAATATATCAAATGTTCAACGCCCTCAAATGCCACGCCGATGTAGAAAACAAAGCATACGAACAACCATCCAGCAGCAACCAATTCATCTATACCGCCATCACCAGCAACGACATCGTCCGCATAGTCAGCACCAATCAACAAACCCACCGCATCACCACACCCGATTACCTCGTCTATCTGGTCGATGATGTTGACGCAGCGCAAATGTGGGCTCACGCTATCCAGGATGAAGACGTACGTTATCGCTATGTCAGAACCAGTTCCGCGCCCGGCGAGATAATCCATTTCCAAACGCGGTCATTGAACGTCGAGTTCCGCGACTTCTTCTCCGGCCCTTATTACTCTTGGCCCCAGCCCCAAGCCACCCTCGGCACCGACACCGACGAAACCTTCTATGTCGCCGACCTGCCTGAAACCGATCAAGGACCATGGTACTACAGTAATAGCTGCAACTACATCCAATTCGGCAACCGAATCATCGAGGCTCAATTAAACAGCTCGCGTATGCGCGAACTCCGCTTCCCACACCAAGGCTTTCACCGAATGCTCGACAGCCAAACCGAATTCGCCGCTCTCCAAACAAGCAATGACCGCTACTTACCAGACCTAGAACATGGCGTCGCCGCCCTCGTTATCTTCAATGTCCCCACCGATCAACAATACGTCCTAATGCAAAACAATCAAGAAATCGCTCACTTCTCGCTGCCACTAACGCGGTTCTCAGGCCCGCTAATGTGGCTCATCTACTTACTGGCATTCAGCGTCTGCGCTATCGGCACCATCGCCCTCACCGCCACCGCCAGCCGAGCCCTACTGCATTCCGGCGCCGAACACATCGCACTCACAACGCTGATCCAAATCGCCGCCATAGCTGCAATCATCATCGCCGCCGCCTACGCCGCTGCTATCATGCTAGCCTATGGTTCACAAGGCGAATCAATACTCGCTATGTTCACCGCTATCATCTTCTTCATCCCCGCGACCATCGCTCTCATCATCGTCGCCGCCATAACCAGAAACACCTGCCACCTCCGCTACGCCTAACCGTTAGCCCCCGAACTTTACATTCGGCGGGTTCAAAATTATACTCAATACACTTAAACCTACCAACTGCCTTCGCTGGTCGCCAAAATCAAGGAGCAACATAAATGCGAGCCTTCCGATGCCAATGCGGCAAAACCTTCACCTGGACCCCCGAAAAAGCCGGCAAACACGCAACATGCCCCGGCTGCAAAACCCAAATCACCATCCCCCAAATCCAAGACACCTTCGAACCCAACCGCCAATCTGACGCCGAACCCCAAACCCTCCATTGCCCTTCATGCAAAAATCCCCTTCAACCCAACGCCGTCGTCTGTATCGAATGCGGATACAACCTAAAGACCGGCAAACAACTAACCACCAAAATAAAAGTCTCCGCTCCCGCCGATCCCGACCCCGACCAAACCGATAAAAAACAACAATCCCCCGATGATTCCTACTCCCACTCACCCGACCGCCCTACATATTTCGAAGATGAACACCCATTCATCGCCGGAAAACTCCGAGACCTAAGCAAGACCGGCCCCATCTTGTGCTTCTTCGGATCGCTAATCTGCTTCTTTGATTTCTCGTATCTCGTTGGCAGCGCCATTGTCTTCATCTGCACACCCATGATTATAATCGCAACCTACGCCTACACCCTCTTCGCTAAAGCCAAAGGCGCCACCAGTGATTACATCACCTTCCCGCTCGTCTCCGCTACCGGAACTCTAATCTTCTTCCTTGCCGTAATATTTTTCGGCCTACGACCCCAAGAAACCCTCTTTACCATCGGCACTCTGTACATCACCATCCTCTTCGGACCATTTATCACCGGATTCATCCTCCTAACAATCTACGCCCTTTACCCCAAAATCGCCGCTGATTACGTCGAAGACAGAACCAGACCACGCAAATTCCTATTCATCGCCCTAGCTTTCTTCGTCCTCGGTGCGATATGCATCTCCTTCGCCATACCGATCGGCCAAGCCCTAAACCCCGACCGCCGAACACCCACCATGAAAATGCTCGCTGACATACGAGCCTTACGCGAATGCAACATCGAAGCCGAACGCCAATCCGTGCCCCACTCCGAATATAGCAATGGCCAAATCTACGACTTAACCCCAACCTACGTATGCATCAAACGCTCATACCAAGGCGGACCATTCGACCAATTCCAAGAAACCTACGGACCACCCGACCGAACCGAAAACCAAACCTCCAGCTCAGACGACATCCAACAAATACACTGGTACCAAGACTTCGGCATCTGCACTAACGCCGCCAACGAAATCATCTTCGTCATGTGCCAACGAGGCACCCCACCCGACGACTCACCGCGACCCCAACAACCACCGTCAAAATAAAACACGACCGTAACCGTTAGCCCCCGAACGTAAGCAACATTTATGTTGCTCTAGCTCGGGGGTTCGAACGCCAAAACCAAGGAATAGAAAAATGCGAGCCTTCCAATGCCAATGCGGAAAAATCTTTACCTGGAAACCTGAAAAAGCCGGGAAACACGCAACATGCCCCGGCTGCAAAACCCAAATCACCATACCCCAACTACAACACACCTTCGAACATAACCCCCAACCAACTATCCCCCTGCCCAACCTATGCCCCGCCTGCGAGAAACCCCTTCAGCCCAACGCCGTCATCTGCATCGAATGCGGATACAACACCAAGACCGGTAAACAACTTACCACCAAAGTTCAAGACCCGCCCAAAAAAACCATCGATGAAAAACTCGAGGAGATGGAACAAGAAATCGACCAGGAAGATGCCGGCGCAGGCACGTGGATACTGAAAGCCGCAGGATTCTTCGCAACCCTGACAATGGTCATCATCTGGAAACTAACCGGAATCAGCTTCATCGTAGCCGTAGCCATCGGCGTAATCGCCATCCCCATTATGTCAATCCTATACCTACTACTCTTCGGCCTAATATCCGCGCCCTTCGTCGCAATGTTCAGCAAAAAAAACAAAGAACAATAACATCCCCACATCCAAGCCAGACCAGGCAGCATAATCAAAAATGCAAGTGTCCGCCGGCTGTTTAGCACCTCAAACCTCTAACACAAAGCACGCGAAGCACAAAACTAGGTTATCAGAGCTGAGGGCGGTTGGTATATAATATGCATGCAAACAATCAAGAGCAGGAGAGAAAGCTCTAATTAACCCCCCACCCCCGGACCCGTCCCACCACCGTACGACACCAAGCTAGAAGAATCAAATTTCCTATCAGTAGTTTAAATGAAAACCCGCTGGAGACACCAGAAATGTCGTCATTGAAGATCGAACCGAAAGTACTGCTGGAAGGCCCGGATTACGCGAACAACCGCGAGTGGTTCTGCCCCCGCGCCGCAGTCCTGCCCGACGGCCGGGCAATGATGATCTTGCTTCGGGCAACGCTCGACGGCAGCGACGTATTTCTCAGCAACCACGAGATTCGCAGCACCGACGGCGGCCGAAGCTGGTCGGCCCCGCGGGAGCTTACGGAGTTGGGTCGCCGGTATCGCGAGGACGGTTCGGCCCGGGCCCCCAACGACCTCGTGCCGGAGTATCACCGCGCGACGGGCAAGGTCCTCTTCTGCGGACACGTCGCCAACTACAGCGATCCCGAAGCGAAAGTGCCCATCGAGAGCAACCGCTTCCCCTGTCCGACCTGCTACTGCGTCTGGGACCCGGACACGGACGTCTGGCAGCCATGGAAGAAGCTCGGCCCGCTCGACGGCGAGCACTTCTACTGGTGCCACGGCGGCCCGGCCCAGCGGGTCGAGTTGCCCGGCGGGGACGTGCTGCTGCCAGTGTACGCGATGAGCCGCGAGGACGTCGGCGAGAACTTCTGGAAGGCGTGCTTCTTCACGACCGTGCTGCGATGCTCGTTCGACGGCGAGGAGCTGCGCGTCGTCGAGCAGGGCAACGAGATCAGCGTGCCGGACGTGCGCGGCCTGTGCGAGCCGTCGCTGGTGAAGTTCGGCGGCTGGTATCTGCTGACGCTCCGCAACGACGTACGCGGCTACGTCGCCGAAAGCTCCGACGGCCTGCACTACAAAAACCTCAAGCCCTGGACCTTCGACGACGGCGGGGAACTCGGCAGCTACAACACCCAGCAGCACTGGGCGAGCGTGGGCGGGAAGCTCTACCTGGTCTACACCCGTCGCGGCGCGAACAACGACCACGTGTTTCGTCACCGCGCGCCGGTGTTTCTCGCCGAGGTGGACCCCGAGCGGCTGGTCGTCCTGCGTGACAGCGAACGGGTCATCATGCCGGACTTCGGCGGGGCCTTCGGCAACGGCGGCGTGACGCACGTCAGCGAACACGAGGCCTGGGTCACCGACGCCGAAGCCTCGTGCGGCGACAGCGAAGACGTCATGAACATCGAGCTTACCCGTCGCCGCGGTGCGAACAACCGCGTGTACCTCGTCCGCCTGACGACGGGAGACTGACATGAGGACATGGCCCGGATGCTGCAAAGCCTTTCTGCCGGCTGTTTAGCACCTCAAACCTCTAACACAAAGCACGCGAAGCACAAAAAAATAGGTTATCAGAGCTGAGGGCGGTTGGTATATAATATGCATGCAAACAATCAAGAACAGGAGAGAAAGCTCTAATTGATGTGAGGATATCTATCTTGATGGATGAAAGACGTGAAAAACAAACGACAGGGGAAACTACACACAAGTCGCCGCGGGATAGAATTGCCAGAGGGTTGAAGATTTGGATGCTGATATTGCTGGGGCAGAGTGTTTTGATTGCGGGGCAGAACTGGCGATATTTTAATGGAGTTTCGTTGGTGGCGTATGCTTCGTGGTTATTGGCATTAGTCGTTGGAGGAATGGCGTGCTGTATTATTGAGTCGGATAAGCAGGGGCGTAGATGGATGAAGATTTGGCTTTGGGGTGGTTTGCTAGTATTTGTGATGATTGTGTTGTTGTCAATGCGTTATCCTAGCAGAGAACATGCGCGACGGATTATCTGTCGATCACAGTTGGGTGACTTGGCTCGGGCGATGTATGTTTACGCTCATGATGATGGCGGCTATTGTCCGGAGGGAGAGCATTGGGGTGAGGCCTTGGTCAGCGAGACTGATATGTCGGGAAGGCTGCTGTTTTGTCCTTCGGATGATCAGCCGGAGGGCAATGGTGATGTCCGGGTTACATCTTATGCGCTGAACGCGGAGGCGGAGGGGAAGGTGTTAAATGATTTGCCGGGCGATATGATTTTGTTTTTTGAAGCGGAATTGGATGAGCAAGATCGAGTAGCTTGGATAGCGAATCATGCTGAGAATGTATTTGAAGTTCAAGGAGAACCTTGGCGGGCGGTGAGTTTGTACGGAGGCGCGGAGTTGGTTTCGTTTAGGCATTATTTGCATTCGCGGGGGGTGCATTGTGTACGGGTGGATGGCGAAGTATTGAATGCGGAGGATCCGTTGGCGTTGCGTTGGTATGTTGATAAGGAGCGGGAGTTGGATGAAGCGACAGCGGCACTGGTAGCTGAGAATTTGGAACGGCCACGTGGCGTTTTGCGGGAGATGCGTAACAAGGCGTATTTGAAAATAGCTGGTTGGTTGGTGGGGCCTTACGTGGTTTGGGGATTGGTGACATTGCTGCTGCGGATGAGACAACGGCAGCGGCGAGAAACACAGAAGGGTTAAACAGTGCGACAGGGAGTTTTTTGACAACGCGCAGGATAACAAGCAGGATTAACAAGATTTTGATTAGTCAGGGGCGGTGCAGTTGCACGAGTGGGATTCGGCATGGTGTTGGGATATTTCTCGGCATTGGCGGCTAAGTAGGCTTTTGGCACAGAGGGGATTGGGCGGAGTTGCTTTAGGGTTGGATCGGGGTGAGGTTACGGCCTAGGCGGGGATATTGAGGGGTTTGGGGGAGAAAGGTTCTCGGCGGGATAGCGAACACGCGAGAATTTTGGGGAATTAATAAGAAAAAATGACAAAAGACGGCCTCGGGTTGCGCTGATAAGCATAGTATATAGGTGGGTAAACGGTGTATGGGCGAAGACTAGGACTGGTTGATGAAAAGAGAAATGATACGAAAACCCATTGCGGTGGTGATTCTAATTGTGGGGTTGGCGGGGGCGATCTATGGTGAAGATGTTCATATTGATGGTACGCTTTGGATTGGGTTGGATATACCGCGGATTTATGTTTTGCTGCGAGAGACCCCGGGCGGTGAGCCGATGCAGGATCCAGAGTTTGGTTTCATACCGATAGATGCGTTTTTGGATACGGGCGCGTCGGGCATGGTGATATCGGATGACTCAGCGACAATCCTGGGGGTGCAGGCGGAACTGAACGCAGCATACATGGACGTGGGTGTAGGTGGATGGGAAGAGTTTGAAGTATCGCAGGAATTGTACATGGCGGTGGCGGACAGAGCGATAGTTGATCCGTTGGATGAAGGGGAGTATGGGCCGGACTTGGGGCCTTGGCGTTTGCAGATGACGATGGCGGATGATGATTTGATTGGGCCTTTGGATATTTGGGGAGTTCCTTTGATGGCCGGACAGGTGGCGGTGCTGGACCCGACACCATTGGATAGCATATTAGATTATTTTCACGCGAACATTGTCGCCCCGGGCAGTGCGGAAATACCGGAGGTGGATTTCCATGTGCGGATTAGGTTTAGAAATTTTGTGTATCGAAACCATCCGGACAATTCGGGGCCTTTGCCGACGCTGGCGTATAATCCGGTCATAGATGATGTGCGGATAAACGAAGGGGCGAACGAAAGCACAGGCACTTGGCTTTTGGATACGGGAGCGACGGTGAGTATGATATCGGTGGGTCAGGCGCAGGCGTTGGGGTTGGTGGACGCCAATGGTGATCCTTTGGTTACGCCTGATTTTACGGCGCCGATCGGCGGGGTGGGCGGAACGAATGAAGTGCCTGGGTTCCAGATTGACGCGATTACGCTGCCGATGCTGGAGGGGTTTAATTTGGTGTACGATAATCCGTATGTGGTGGTGCTGGATGTGGGCACAATTGATGAGGCGACGGGCGAACCGATTATTTTAGATGGAATTTTTGGCACGAATTTGTTAGCAGCCTCTGCGACGCTGAGTTTGGATATCGTGGCGGGGCCTTACAATAAGATTGTGGTGGATACGGTAAACGGAGTGTTGGGGTTTGATTTTAAGTATGGTTGGGATAATGAAGGAGCGATATATTGCGGCGACCCGAACCATCCGTGGCGCCCGGCGGATGTGGATCGAAACTGCTTAGTAGGTGGGGACGATTTGCTGTACGTAGCCAAACAGTGGTTAGCACAAGATTGCGGGCCATTCACATGGGATTGTGAACGGACGGACATAAACAGAGACGGGCAAGTAGATTTGGCGGATTTGCGCATGCTGGCGACCGAGTGGATGACAAACAACGGCGTGGAATAGGCGGGGACAACAGACTGCGGGGGAAACCAAGGGGGAACTGGGGGAAACTAAAAAATTAGACATGCTATGGTTTTGGGTGTAGGATTGGGGTGGCTGAGTTGCATTCTGATGGGGGTATCAGGCAGTGGTAGAGGTGTAAGTAGAAATCGGGAAAGGATGTGAGCGTGAGCGGCAAGGGCATTGTTCGACTGGGCATTTGGATGAAGCAGGCGGTTAGGCGGCTGGGCGCGACGACATGGCCGAGAAGATGGAAGGAGTCCAAGGAGCTTGCGTTCTGGAAGGCAAAAGTAAAAACGGACGGGGTTTTAGCCAACCATTACTATAGGCACTTCTGCACCACTCATTTTGGTTTGGCTGAATCTTACTATGACGGCAAGGTGATATTGGATATTGGCTGCGGGCCGCGAGGCAGTTTGGAATGGGCATCGATGGCGGCGAGGCGGGTTGGTTTGGACCCTCTAGCGAAAGAATACCTGAAGCTGGGGGCGAATCAGCATAAGATGGAATATGTGGATTCACCGTCGGAAAATATACCGATGAAAGATGGTGCGTGTGATGTAGTGTTTTCGTTTAATTCGCTGGATCATGTTGCGGATGTTGAGCGGACGGTGAGCGAGATCAAGCGGGTAACGCGTTTGGGGGGCCTGTTTTTGCTGTTGGTGGAGGTGAATCATAAGCCGACAGAGTGTGAGCCGCACGAGTTGACTCCCAAAAAGCTGATTGAGTTACTGAAGCCTCAGTTTGTTTGTGAGGATTTGCAGGTTTATAGGCCGGTCGATCCGGGAATGTACAGATCGATTCGGGCGGATGAGAAATTTGATAGCCCGGGCGACACAAAAGAACCCGGCTGGATGTCGGCACGGTTTGTGCGAACCGCAAACGAATCTTCGGGTGGGTGAGATATATTGGTGGTGTGTGTTGGAAGAATCCAGGTGGAGGTACGAGATTGTGGGGATTTGATGGGAACCAACGGGCAGTCGAGGGGTCTAAAAGGATAGACAGGTAGTATTTTGGGGGGTAAGATATGCGGACAAAGGCAGGAGGTAAGGTGAGTTTTCGCGCATACGGTGGTTCTGTATCCGGAGCCTGCGCGGGACTAACAATAATACGCAATTTAAGTGCTGTCATACCAAATATTTAGAGGTTTGAATTATGGATACTAGAGCGCGAATGATGATAGTGGTTTTGGGCTTGGGCTTGGCGATGGCGGTTTTGATGGTGGGTGGTGCTGACTGCGGGACGGATGAAGGAAATAATGGCGGTGACACCCCGGCGGCGGCTGCGATATCAGGGGGAGGCGGTAATAGCGGCGCTGTTATCAGCGATGGTGCTGCTGCCTGGCGGTGGTCGTTGGAGCAGTTGCCGGGCGCAGCGGATTTTGGCGAGCGGTTGGCGGGATATTATCAGCCGGTGGAGGTGGAAGTTGATGCACAGGCCCAAGGCTACGAGTTACCTTTAGATTGGCAGCGGGTAAACAATCCGGAAGTGTTAGAACAGATGTTCTCGCAGCAGAACGCCGAGCGGATCACGGAGTTGATTAGACGCAATGGTTTCGCCGTGGCGGCAGCGGGCACATGCGACGATGTGAAAGAATTTTATGAGCAATGTCAAGAGATGGGGGTACCGATCTTTGTGACGAGCGATTCGTTACTGCATTTGTATCATATACAGTTTGATGAGACGCTGCGAGAGATCGAAGAGCGGATATTTGTTGATGATATTAGAACGATAAGCGAAGCGATACAGCGGCGGGCGATGCAGTTGTATGAAACTACGCAAGGGGATGCGCAAGAGGCAGCCCGATTATTGGTGGGTTACACAGCAGTGGCGAATCGGCTGCTATGGTCGGTAGATTATAGAGAGGAAGCGGAGACATTGCTGGAGGATTTGCAAGGACAGCAGCGAGTGAACATGGGGGTGTTGATGAGCTTGAATGAAGATTTTCGGATACAGTTGGAACAATGGGCTGGGGGGATCGATCAATTAATGGGCAGAGACGGGGCGGATGAATTAAGGCAGATATTGCGGGATTATTTGCAGCAAATTCCGAGTGAAGAAGATTTGCTGGAAGAACATGTGCCGGAGATGGTGCGGGAGGACGTGGCAGCGGAGCTAACGATGATCGCGGAGCATGAGGGCTTTGGTGCCAGTGCGCTGTTTGGATATGATGAGGATTATTCGCAATATGTGCCGCGGGGTCATTATACGCGAAGCAGAGTTTTGCAGCAGTATTTCAAGGCGATGATGTGGTATGGGCGAATGACGTTTTTGGCGCCGGACGAGGACGCGCCGGACGCCCAGCGACGGCGGATACAAACCATGGCCGCGGCAATGCTGGCCGGGATGATGGAGCAGCAAATAGGAGACATGCAGCCGGGCGATAGAGCGGTGGATGTGCGAACGGTCGCGGACGTATGGGATAGGGTTTATGTGGTAACAGCGTATTATGTGGGGCTGGCGGATGACTTGACGCCTTATGAATATCGCTCAGCCTTGCGTGAGGTTTTTGATGGAGAAATGACGGTGGCGGATTTGACGGCCCCGGGTAATTTGGAAGCATTGGGTGCGGTGTTGGCGAGGATGCGGATGCCCGCGATTTACAGTGGTTTAGGCAACACAGCCGCGGGGCCTGCAAGTGAATCGGATGAAGGGGATTTGGAAGCGACACTCACAGCAACGCAGGGATTGCGGCTGATGGGCCAGCGTTATGTGCCGGACTCTTACATAATGGGGCGATTGGTCTATCCGACGATTGGAGAGTATGGAGGCGAAGGCGCGGTGTTTACGATGGCGGCGACGGACGGGGGAATGATACGGGCGTTTCCGCGCGGGCTGGATGTCTGGGCGGTGCTGGGTTCGGATAGAGCTTGGCATTGGCTGCGCGAGTTAGGCGACGATGTGTATGAAAATTATTATGCCAAGATGACGGAATTACAGGAGGAGTTTAGCACAATAAGCCAAGCCGATTGGAATCGGAATATGTATTGGTCTTGGCTTTATGCGCTGCAGGGACTGTTGCAGGATTACGGGCAAGGGTATCCGCGGTTTATGCAGACTAACGCTTGGCGAGACAAGCAGATGTCGGCGGTGCTGGCCAGTTGGGCGCAGTTAAGGCATGACACAATTCTGTACGCCAAGCAGAGCTATACCATGCGGGCCACGGGTATGCCCATGCCCGGTCGAATGGTCGAAGGCTATGTTGAGCCTGTCCCGGAATTCTACGCCCGGCTGTTGGCTCTAACGCGGATGACCATCGCAGGGTTAGATGATATGGGTTGTTTGATTGATGAAGCGCGGCAGCGCTTGGCACGGTTGGAAACCATCGTAGAACGGCTGATAGACATATCGCAGCGCGAGTTAGCCAATGAAATGCTAAGCGAAGATGACTACGCCTTCATTCGCCACTTCGGCGATGCGCTCAGCGGAGCGGTGGCGGGCCTGGAAGAAGGGATGGAGACCACAATCGTAGCGGATGTGCATACGGATACCAATAGCGGGCAGGTGTTGGAGGAAGGGACGGGTTATTTGCATCCGATGGTGGTGGTTTACGCAATGCCGGACGGCGGATTGGTCGCAGGCGTCGGACCGGTGCTGAGCCATTATGAGTTTAAGCAGCCGATGGGCGATAGGCTCACCGATGAAGCGTGGCGACTGATGCTGGAAAGCGGAACAGGGCCTGATTTGCCGGAGTGGGTTTGGGGATTTACTGTCGGTGGCGTATCGCCGCCTTCAATTCCTCATTAACACAACTATATGCAAAACTCCCCGACCGACCCCATTGTATTCTCGACTAATCCCCCTTCTGCTTGATACCCGCCTCTGGCGACTATTCTTTTTTCGCGTCTTTCGCGGTTAATAATTCTCTGGCCTCTCACCCCCATTGTACTTGGGATTGCCACCCTGTGCTTCCGCGTTCGCCCATGGCAGCTAATCTTCTTATTAGCGAATATTCGTGCCCATTCGTGGTTCTTCTTTGTAATACTATCCCACATTTTCTTGTTTTTTATGTGCGTTTTTCATCTATCACACCAGACAATATCCTGTTAATCAAAAACTTATGAC
>JAFGKT010000038.1 GCA_016928435.1 Sedimentisphaerales bacterium
AAATGGAATCTATTGCCAGAAACGCGGAATTGATTATGAACCTGATCCATCAATTCAGTTTGCCGGTTTTTCTCTCGTTCGGTGAAAAGCTGACCGTTGTAGTCGGATTCTGCGCCGGCACGTTCGGCAAGCCGGTTCGTGTCGTTTTGTTCGTTCGCCTTCTCCGAAAGATTTTCGACCGTTATTCGCTTATCCTCGGCCTTCTGCCCGAGTTGATTTTGCTCGTATTGTTGCCGTTCCATTTCGCGCAAGCGGTTTACACGCGTTTTAGCGTCTTCCGTGTCAATTAGGCGCTCTGGTTCGTGTTCGACTGTGTTTAGGCTCGCCTCCTGCTCTTTGTTGGCGGAATCGAGGGCGTAGACTTTGGCTGCTATTGACGATATTTGCGGTGGGTTTCGTGAATAACCCGTGTACGCTACTTCAAGTCCTGCTTTGTAAGCTGGATATTCTTGCGTATGCTCCGCCATTATTACCGCCGCCTTTTCTTGTGTTTTAGGGTCTTGGATACGCAAGAAAGCGGTTGCATCGGCTAGGGCCATTTTTTTATCCATATCGTCATCTACAGTCGGCCCCGCTTTCGTCCGTAGTTGTGCACGGTCAATAATCGTGGCTGCACTTTGCTGGTCGATTTCTGCCTGGATCGCCGTCAATGTCTTGCCGTCGTCACGAGTCCATTCGCCATTTACTTTGCTTATTTGTGAATACTGCCGGTCCGCTGTAACGCCTTGAAAGCGATTTATTCCGATTTCGTCAGCTTTCGCGACAATTTCCGCCGCCGTCTTTATCAGATGCTTCCCGTCTGTGAATGGGTTTTGTACTTCGTAACGGTGCTGGGCTTCTGCTAGGCTACTTTTGATATGTTCGGCCAGTTCATCTTTGTTGTGATTTTGTAATTGTTCAGTAATCATGTTTCACCTCTTATCGCTCAATGCCTTTACCTGCCTGCTCGGGCGCTTGTTGCGCCTTTTGCGGGACCGGCTTACTGGCTTGTTGTTGTGGTGTGGCTGTGCCGCGTTGGAACGCCTGCTGCGTCACCGCTTCCATGTGTTTTAGGAAAGCTGTACGCTGATTAGCGTTTTTGATATTTTCGGCCGCGTATTCCTGGGCCTTAGCGATAAGGGTTTCCGGCGTCATAGCTTCCTTTGTTTTCGAGGCTTGCGCTTTTTCTCCTTGCTCGGCCGTCGTTTCCTTGGCCTTGTAAGGATATGCCTTCGCTCGTTCGCCCGTGTAGTGAATCTGAACATCGAAGCCGTTCATGCGTTTTTGTTCGTCCAGCGTTGCCAGGGTGGGGCCTTGCAGCTCTACTTTGTCCTTGGGATGCACAACAGCGTAGCCGCGATCCTTGCCCACAGCCTGAACGATGAATTTATCGTTGTTCAGAATAACCGGCCCATAGTAGCTTACCGTCGGCATCTTTAGGTGAAATTTTGTTGATTGCATAGTCCCGGACTTCCTTCGGTACTTCCTCAATCTTCATGATGTAATCACCAACAGCGGGGCGTTGGTTGGTGCTTTTGCTGGCTGGGGAAACGGCGGAAGTGCTTTGATTGTGGTCATTCATTTAAAGGCTCCTAGTAAATTAAAAAATGCTACTTACGGTAAAGTTGCTCTTGGGCTGCGCCCGTATTAAGTGTCAGCCGATAAACTGGCCGACACAGAATTTAATGCCTACGTCTTTAATCGTCATTCTGATTAGAATAAATAGGCTTGTCAAGAATGCTCAGGTCGAGCATGGGCGGTGTTGATTCCGGTGCATCATCAACTGTTGCAAGTTCTTCCATTTCATCCAATGCTTCCAGCATTTCTGCCTCATCCGGCAAGCCGTCATCGCCTGGATAGAATGTATCCATCATGTCGGCGAGTTCTTCGTCGGTTGGTTCATTGAGAAACACAATTTCATCGTGCCCTTGGTCATGACCAACAACATTAGGCGCATTATCGTTGGCGTCTAACAATTCAATTGTGTTGTCCTCTGGTTCCGGCGCGACATCGCCCAGGGCTACATCAAGAGCAGTATCGAGGGCTGACAGATCATCGACGGCATCAATGCCGACTTCTGGATGTGCATCGAGGGCCGCGAGTTCGTCATCGCTAGGCCGCTTTCCGGTTCCGTCCTCGCCGACATCCTCGTTTTCGTCGTATTCATTAACTGCATCGAGGGCATCGAAGAAGTCATTTACAAAATCTTCGACTTGCTCAGGGTCTAAACCCTCACTGCTAGCCGCCACGGCCAGCGCCGACGTATCCAGGGCCAGCTTGCGCAGATCAATACCATTGACTACATCTGCGGTCGTCATCGCGCGAATGCGCGATTGCACAACGGCATCGTGTAAATCGAAGTCCAGCGATGGAACAGGCGAAGCTAGTTCGCCTGATCCCCAAACATCTTCTAGTTGCTTCTTGCTTGGTAGCTCACGACCAAGGCGGGCAAGCGTTGGTGATACAGATTTAAGCCGATCCATAAAGGCCGGGTCGGCATAGTAGGCTATTTTTTCGCACAGAATAGGTTTGGTGTTCTCAATGGAAATGATTTGCTGCTTCTGGCTCATTTCCTTGAGTTCCTGGGGCAGCATTAGCGGGCGTTTCTGGTCAGATTCCGACTCGCTGCGGTGGCCGCTGCCACTGAGTTGTCGGCTTGTTGATTTGCCCTTGAACGTCTCATTGCCGAGCATTTCCGAATACTCGTTCGCGTCACGCTGCTCCTTTGGTGTATAGAGAATCTGGCAAGCATGGTTTGTGACAAGTGTTCGGGCATTTTCCCGTCCGTAACCTTTCGGCGGATCGGCTTCCAGTTGTCCAGGTGATTGCACGATAGTCAGCAGGCGCAGGCCATAACCAGCCATATATGAGTTAGCTTTATCGATGATCCCGATGCGGCCGGGAGCGGTAAATTCGTCATCGAGCATAAGACAGGTGTATTTCAGTGCTGGAGTCGAGTGTAGTAGTTGGTTTGTGTTGAGATTTACCAATTGCGTATAGAACAGATTCAGCAGTAACTTCGCTTCAGCCAGTTTGTTTACCGGAATGCCGAGATAAATTGACATGCGCTTTTTGCGAACGTCCCGAAGATCGAAGTCATTCGCACTCGTCGCGGCGTCAACAATTGGACTTGCCCATATCGTTAACGGCACATTGAACGTTGCCATGATGCTGGACAGCGTATTATCCGATGTAGACGTGAAGCGGTT
>JAFGKT010000039.1 GCA_016928435.1 Sedimentisphaerales bacterium
CTGATTGATGGCAATGGAGATGTTGATTCGCATAATGCTCTTATCAAGATTCCAGCTTCATTGCATCCAGGAGATTCGTGCTAAGATTTGCATGGTACGGTGTTGATTATATTTGTTTTTGGGCAGGGGCGTTTGCAGGCCTGAAGGCAATATAGTCTGTTTTAATAGTTAAGAATTGAGCGTAGAAAAGAATTTTGGCTGCATTTTTCATTGAAGGCAGTGCGGCCTAGCAAGTCAATTGTTGAATGAAGTGTATATTTTTTGACGGGGATGGTCTGCGCAGAGGTGATCCTGTTCGATCAGAAGTATGAGCATGCGATAAAGAAAGTTTGAGCGTAAGGAGTTGTTTGGTTGATGTTCAACAAACTAGTTTCGTTAGCATATAGGAGATTGGTAATGAAGAAATGTATTACGTTGATGACAGTGTTAAGTGTCTTGGTGTTTCTTGGAGGAGCCGTATCGGCCGAGGTGCTATATAGCAATGATTTTGGCACAACCCAGCAATTCAATGCTTTTGAGTGGGAATCAGTAAGCGGCGACGGCACTGCCGCATTGGTTCGTGACGGGGCGTTAAGTGGTCCTAACCCGCCCGGCGATTTGGATAGTGACGGTTTGTATGAAAGCGTGACAGAAGATACTAGTGATGGTATCGCTCGTGGTGCGATCCATGTTTTTGCGCCTTTTTTTCATACTATGAATAACATCAGTGTTTCCGGATATGGTCTCGGTGATGCTTCGACTTGGCTAACCGGGGTTGACTGGAAACTTTCGTATGACGGTGAAGATTGGACCCATGAGGTCGGCACCGATGGGTCGGGTGTTTGGAAACAATACACTGTTGTAGGGACTGGTGATCCTAACTATGTCAACGCGACTGATGTTTGGGCATGTTTTGAGCTTTATTCAGAGGCGGGTTCGGGCAGCTACAGTTCGTCATTGGCAGGCCGTACGGGTGCTTTTCAGGTCGAAGCTGATACAGCATTGGGGCAACCAGGTCAACGAGTTTATATTTACTACAATGATTTAGGAACCGCTGAGCAACGGGCGGAACTGATGATTAGTGGTACAGTTGGATATGATGATGGTGATGGAATTGATTTCGATGGCGACGGCTTCGCGGCTACCATGAGGACGGATTGGCCCGGCATTGTTACTGCTACGATAGAGATTGAGGCACCGGATGGGTATGCATTTAAGGATCCGATTGCCACTGGTACAGGTTTTGGCGGCGATTATCATTATAACAGTTATACCCAGGTCAGATTGTCTGTTGATGGTTACCATTGGGATGTGGACAGCACGTACCCTCCGGATCCCGCAACGTATCCTATGGAGGCTGACGCCACAGGGTTGGCAAATTATCAAGCGGTAGAATCGGTCTGGGTCCAATTCTACATGTATTCTTGGTACGCTCCTCGTTATATGCCAAAAGCCAGAAACCTTATGGTGACAGCCGAATTAGTCGCGGGCTCCGCGGCTGAATGTGGTGACAATGGTTATTTGGCCGGGGATATCGCGGGAGCGGGCGGAGTTCCGGATTGTTATGTGAACTTGCTGGATATTGCACAGGTTGCGTCTGAGTGGCTGGAATGCACTGACCCCTCTGGCGAAAACTGTGTTGATGTTTCAGAATAATTGATTAGGAGCGTTGAGAAAATGGTCTTGGGTAAGACCAAGAACTTACAAAATACTGATAATTGCTTTTACGGAAGTTTATGATAGGAGAATTATGATGAGCAGAGCAATGACTGCGTTAATCGGTTTTATATGTGTTTTGGTATTGTTAAGCGGTGTGACTAAAGCTGAGACGCTGTACACCAATGATTTTGGTACAACAGAGCAGTTTGACGGGCTGATCTGGACTGGTGATCCTGATTTATTATCGTTGATCCGTGGCGGGGCCGGCAGTGGCCAAGCTGATTTGGATGGGGATACTCTGACAGAGAGTGTTATCATGAATGGCGCCAGCGCGAACGCATCCGGTGTGAAGGTGATTTACGCTCCGCCGTTCCAGACAATGAGTAATATCAGCATGACCGGTTGGGCTCGTGGTTCTTCTACGACTTACCAGACCGGCGGTCAAATTATGCTTTCTGATAATGGGATTGTTGATGATTATATTGCCGGAAGCGATGACAGCAACACTTGGGCACAATACTCTACTAGCAGTGGCATTAATCCATTCTATACAAATATTAATGTGGTTTATGCCAAGGCGTATGTTTACTGTGATTCGGCGACTTATGATCCTAGTTACAGCGGTCGGGTTAGTGCGATACAGATTGACGCGGATGTGGCGGATGGTGAACCGGGCGACAGAGTTAATTTGACTAGAAATGACTTTGGTACCACAGCCCAGCAAGAGGCATGGACGCTCGACAGTGAAGACATGGTAACATTTGTGTCCAATCCAGATGTGGATCATGATATGGATGACCTTGCTTCCGAGGCCAGGTTTGTTTGGGGCAATGGTAATTATTTCTATATGTCTTTGCGGATCGATGCTCCGGCTGGTTATGTATTTAAAGATCCTGTTGCCACTGCCCAAGGTTATGGGGCTTGGAATAACCAGGGCACATGTACAGCTCTAGCTCTGTCACTTCCTGGAGAACCGTGGAATGATGTTGTATCGAGTTATCCTCCTGCAGCGATGGGTTGGTACGATATGACTGCCGACGCCACTGGTTTGCCTGAATATCAAAACTTGAGTACCGTATATGTTTGGGTTCGCTTGCTTGCTTGGAACAATGGTTATTTGCCTAGGTTCAAGGACTTAGTGGTTACGGCTGAGCTAGTAGGGCCCGAATTGCCTGAAAACGCTATTTATGCCAATGATTTTGGTACGGTTGAGCAACGCAGCGTTGGTGGTTCAGGTGAGTGGGACAGCTCTGTTACGCTGAGCGGGACACCCGATTTGGTCTATTATGACGGTGGTGTAAATGGTATTTCAGTTGATTGGGATGACGATGGTGCCCATGGCGGCTTGAGCGCTTCAGGTGAAATGGGCGTTCGTTATATCAAGCGTTTTGAACTCACTGATGGTCGTACATATAGAGACATTATTGTGACTGCTAATGGCCATGCTGATCCGTCGGTGGATGCCAGTTTTGGTGTTGGTTTGTCAGTCGATGGAACTAATTGGATTCAAACCGACAGTGTTTCAGAATCATGGACGGATTATCCTGATCGGCAAGCGATAGTGGACGCAAGTGCTGATCCTAATTTCATAGACGCTACCGAGTTCTATGTTATGGTCGAATGGGACAACGGAACCGATGTTTCGGATCCTTGTTTGGCTGCTTATATAACAGATGTTATTGTCGAAGCGACTGTCAAGAATCCTCCTATTGAGATGGATGGTTCAATGATGGGATTCTACGGCAGCAGTGGCGAATATGATTTTGACATTAGTCTTAAGCTTCTTGTTTTGAATTCTACTTATCTTTCAACCAGCACCCTTGAGACTCGTCAAACATTCTGGGATGAAGTGGAATATGCGTACATAGGAAATAGGCCTCAACTTGTGATTATACGTTTCGACGCGGCTGACACCGTTGAAGATATGAAAGACAAGCTGGATGTTCTGTTAGGCAACGACGGCGGTGTTGTTACATACTATACAGATATGATAGGTATTTGTTTTGGTGAGGAACAAACGCCTATGACGCAAACCGGGGTTGTAGTTACAGATGACATTCACAATGAACTTTATGATTATGTGAAAGCCAATTGGCCTTCGGTTCAGGTTTATCGTTGGTATAGTTATAACATTCGTCCGTTGTCTTTTGATGCCGGCGTCGCGGAAAAATGCGATGGTTATATTTGGGACGATTATTATACCACTGATACTGACACAGCCAGACTTGCTGTTATGAGCTATGCTGTGACCGGCAAACAGTTCTTGAATATCCTCTGGGCTTGTGAGCCTAATTGGAATGAGTCCGGTTACTTCATGTCTGATTGGCTTGACGGCGTGCCGGCTGAGAACCAGAACTATCTGGTCACAGCGTCTCCCAATTCCGCCACGGAACAGTATTGGGACATGTATAGTGATGTGTTGCGTGAATTCGGCTTGCCTGTCGGTGTATTTGGTGTTGTTGGTAGTGAGGCAAGCTACAATAGTTGGATTTACCAAAATGTCTCCCCCAACCACACGTATGTTCGTGATGAGATTGTGTATAGGGTTCGTCATGAGATGTGGCAAACCGATGGCAGCCCGGCAGCTACCGCTGACTATTCAGCCAGTTCCGGTATGGAAGTTGATGTGACCAGTTACTCATACACTGACGATTACAAGACCAATGGTACCAATTTGGGATTGGGTACGTTGTATGAAGCTTCGATTTACGGTTTCCTCAGCTTGGTACAGAGTACCGCTTCCAATGGTGAATTGGTTACTCGCTCGGAAACCCACGGCCAGGTTGAATTGGTATATCGATTCTACGCGACAAGCGGCGGGATTGATTCTCCTTCGGCGTCGCTGACCGGTTTGGTAGATCCAGCTCAAGGTGGTGTAAACACGGTCGGCCTGTCCTTGAATGGACGCGACATGACCGATTGGGTTTCATCCACGCCGGGCGTTGCTACCAGTGAAGTATTAAGTGTTACCGGCGGTTCGGCATATCAAGATCGCGAAGCGGTATATGTGCATGTGATCATGTCTTATAACAGCTCGGCCAAGGATAGCCCCGCGAATACTATCAGTAATCTGAATGTGACGGCAACGCTTGACGGCAGCGCCACCCCGTTGCCTGATGAAGGTCAATGTGGTCTTTGGGGATATCTGCCTTCGGATATCGCCGGTCCCTTTGGATTGATACCTGACTGCATAGTTGACTTGCGTGACTTCGCGGCGATTGCTGGACAGTGGAACGAATGCACTGATCCGACCAATAGCAATTGCGATTAATCATACGTGGTTATTATTGTTTCACAGTGTTTAAAACTACAGGAATGCATGAGATAGCGGCCAGCCCCGCTTGGAATATGTAAAATGACTGAGAGCCTCGTTTATTGACTGGGATTAATGGTTTTCATTGATTCTAGATAATAAACGAGAGCTTTCAGTTATCATTCTCATGCGTTTTGCGGGGGTTGTACGTAAATTTGGCATGTAAAGGAGGCGTATTGTGCGCTTTGTTTATAATGTTTTATTTTTAGAAGGAGTATTGTGATGAAAATGAAATTGCTGGTGTTGTTGGTGTCGATGGCGTTGACGGTCAGCGCAAGCGCGGACATCGTTTATCAGAATGATTTTGGAACCACTGCGCAGCGGGAAGAATGGACGCTCAGCAATGAAGACATGGTCGTCTTTTATGATGCCCCTAGCTTGGATCATGATGGTGATGGCCTGGGCGGGGAGGGTCGGTTTGTTGATGGTTACGATGATACGTGCTATTTGTCTGTGCAGCTTGATGCCCCTGCTGGGTATGAATTCACCAATCTTGTTGCCACAGGGCAAGGTTATGGGGATAACAAGAACTGGGCGTCAAATACAGTTTTGGCTCTAGCTCTTCCCGGGGAAGCATGGAGTAGTGGTGCTACATCGACATATCCTGCTAATGAGAATGGGTGGTATTGGATGACCGCCGATGCAACGGCAGTACCTGAGCTTCAAAACGTCAGTAGTGTAACTGTCTGGATGCGTTTAAGGGCTCCGTACACTGGTTATTTGCCTAGATTTACAAATATTCAGGTTACAGCCGATCTTGTTGAGGTTCCTGAACCGGCAAGCATGACCCTGCTTGCGATTGGTGGTTTGGTCGGCGTTCTTCGCAGAAGAAAGTAAAACATACCTCCTTAAAAAAATGGCAACGGTTGGTTCTTCGCCGCCGTTGCCATTTTTATTAGCGCCGCTCCCCGTGACGAACCAATAAGCGTCAGCCTTGAGCAGTTAAACTCACTTTTCAAAATCTTGTAATACGCAGTCGGTATATTGATGATATCTTCCGCTTGCCTTACCCAATTTTGCCTGAAAGGTCGAAAATAGAAGACTGAAACGATTATGACTTCCCGACAGCGCATCATTGCAGCATTGTCACACCAAGTGCCGGATCGTACATCTATTTTTGAATATGTACTCCAGTCGCCTTTGGCAGAGCTATTCTTAGGTCGTCCGTTTGCCGACGACCAGCATTATCGGCCTGAATTGGTTCAGAAGCTTGGGTGGGAATCTGCTTGATGGGTACTCTGAGTTGTTGATCTTTGAATTGACAAATTAACCCACAGTAGCTATGCTTTTCTACTAAAGCGGCAAAAGCAATAAGAAGCAAAAATGAACAGTTGACCCAATCTTATAACGCAAAGCCCCCGGAAGGAAACTCCGATGAATCTTGAGATTGTCGGCAATCGAGACAACGATCTGGTCAAAATCCTTTGCCAAAACGGCCATACGATCCGGTTCTATGATGATGTTGCAGACGCTTTTACTGCCGCCATTACCCGGAAGTCCGGTGTGATGCTCTTGGCGGACAAATATCCTGTTCCGCAACAGGTTCTGCCTGTCGAACCATTGAACGCCGCGTTAGCGGCCGGTATTCGCGTGTACGCCGAATATGTTCAGCAAACCGACGAGCCTGCCGTCCCGCAAAACGCAAAGTGGGAACGTCTGGTAGTCGCTGGCGACTTCTTCGGTGACGATGTGCCGGCTCTGTCGATCTTGGCCATGCACGGATGTTGGTATCTTCCCGCTCAAGCAGAGAATCCGCATCTCGTTTTAGCCCGCGTTGCTGGATACCGACACGCCGTCTATGGCCTGCCCGCAGAGCAAGTTCCCATCCTCTATGAACCCCGGTCCGGCCTGATGATCGCCGCGAGCAAACTCAGCAATGTCGTCACCGGGCGCTATGGCCCAACACCAACCTGGCAAATAGTTTGGCGCCGCATTCTCACTTGGCTCAATGGCGAACAGCCCATCGCTCCGCTCTCCTGGACACCGGCTGTGCAAGTCCAGTTCCAACGCGAAGAAGCCTTGCCCGCGGATGTTGAGGATCGAACTCGCCGCCGTGCCGTTCAATGGTTTGACAATCACGCCTTATACCAAATCGACCAAAAGGTCGGCGTGATCGAAGGGTATGAGTCCGGCATCGACTATCAGGGGCGGCAACGTCCCAGAAACTGGCCTCGCGGCGACTGTATCAGTGAGAGCGGCTTGGTCTTTGCGTGCGAATATGCCATCACTGGAAACCCGGCCCATAAACGGACCGCTACCCAGTTGCTCGATTATGTGTGGTCCCCCGATTTTACCAATCCCGATCCTAACGCTGCCGCCTACGGTCTGAACAATTGGTTCGAACGCGGCCCCGCTTTCTACGGCGATGACAATGCCCGCGTTATACTGAGCACCCTCGCCGCGGCACAATTGCTCGACGAAGACCGCTGGGACGATTTCCTCCTCCGCTGCACTCTCGCCAATCTCCGCACAACCGGTCCCAACGGATTTCGCCCAAACCGTATCGACGAAAATAGCCTCATTGATGCGAAAAACGGCTGGCAACATTATTGGGAGCAGGAGGTTTTCCTGCCTGCCCCGCACTATCAGGCCACCCTTTGGGCTGTTTATCTCTGGGTTTACGCACTAACCGGCTTTGAACCTCTCCGTCAGCGCGCCAGTAGCGGCCTGGCTGCCACAATGGCTGTCTATCCCAACCTTCAATGGACCAACGGTATTGTTCAGGAGTACGCCAAGCTGCTCTGGGCGCTGGCCTACCTTGTCCGCGTCGACGACACCCCCCAACATCGCCAGTGGCTGCAGCGTGTTACCGATGACCTCCTGGCCCAGATACAACCGTGCGGTGCGCTGTTGGAGAAGATGGGCTCAGCGGCCGATGGACGCTACGGCGCCCCCGAATCCAACGAAGCTTACGGAACCCGTGAAGCCCCCTTAATTCAAGAAAACGGTAATCCTGTCTGTGACCTGCTTTACTCAGCGAATTTCGCTCTGGTCGCTTTGCATGAAACCGCGCCCCTGAACGATGATCAGCGTGTACGTCAGGCCGAAGATTCCCTCGCCCGCTTCTTGTGTCGAATCCAGGTGCAAAGCACCGATCAGCCTTATCTGAATGGTTGCTGGATGCGCGGATTCGATCTTGATCTTTGGGAATATTGGGGCAGTTCCGCCGATTGCGGCTGGGGCGCCTGGTGCGTCGAGTCCGGCTGGACTAATAGTTGGATCGCCATTTTACTCGCTCTGCGGGAGAGCGGCCAAACCTTGTGGAACCTTGATCTCACTCCGCGACTGCGTGAGAAGATGGCACCCTTGGCACAACAAATGTTTGCACCACCCAAGCCGTCTTTCCAGCAAAAGCAAAACGGAACTACGTTGCGCGTGCCCGGCTCGGAACAGGCTGCCCAATAAAGTCTAAGCAATCGGGAGTGTCAGTGCCCAGCGGAATTAGCTACGGGAAGAACGGGACGGATGTCCATAAGATATTGTAGAACTCGAAAGTTTTGCGGTTTACCAATGGTGTCAACATATCTTGATCGATAGTCTAAATTATGTTCACAGCATCAGTAGAGTAGGTGATTTTGAACATCCTGCTCAAAGTCAACCACGCGCTTCCCTGATCTAGCGTCTGTCGTCACACACGACAAAACCGTAATTCATCTTCCCTTGCTTCTTCACACATCAACCCGTCACATCCAATTCACCATCACGCCTCGGGCAAATCTCAAATCCTGTTAATCCTGCCTAATAATCCTCTGATTTTTCGGTGGCTCACTAGACCGCCTTAAGCTCGTGGCGAAATCCTGCTCGGATTCTGGAGTTTTCTTACGTTAGGCTATTGACGCCTAGGGTTGACATTTCGCGCCAAATCGACTATAAGCCAGCATTGTTGTGGTTTGTGTTTTTTTGGGGTCAGGGGGGCGGCGGATTGTAGTATATTCGCCGTCCGTCATAGGAGACTGCAGGATCGTTTCTGCGGTCTTCTCACGTGACTATTAGAGCGGTAGCAGGAGATAATAATGAAGCGTTATTGTATGGTGGGTGTTGGTGGTCGCGCAACGATGTTTCGGGACGCC
>JAFGKT010000040.1 GCA_016928435.1 Sedimentisphaerales bacterium
ACGATTTGGGCGGCGGTGTCACGGGCGGGAAGTTGTTGTTGGATGGCGGAACTGACCCATCCGACGGCTTTGCGGCATTGGCGGATATCGCATTGGCCGAAGCGTTGGTCGAGGAGCGTGACGGCGCCGGCGCTGGGCCAGGAATAACCGGTGACGATTTTGAGCAGTGTGGTTTTGCCTGATCCGTTGGCGCCGAGCAGGGCCCAGTGTTGGCCTGGTTGGATTTGCCAGGAGATGTTGTCGAGTATGACTTTTTCGCCGCGACGGAAGGTAACGTTGTTGAGTTCGATGACGGTCATGATATTCCAGGGGTTCGGTGACAAACGGTGAGAGTTACGGACGGTGGGCGGTTATTGATTGGAAGGGGCAGCGGGTGTGTCGGCGGATTGAGCGGAAGGTGGTGTTTGTGCGGATAGTGGTCGCATTTGGTTTTGGGCGACGGATAGGCATCGTTGCAGGATTTGCTGAGCGGCTTGCTGTTTGTCGTCAGGTGCGGTGCTGTTGGTTCGGGCGAGGCCTGATGTGGTGTCGGCGGCGAGGACTTGACCGGTGTAAGAGTCGATCACGATGATGGTTACAGTCATTCGGCCGGGCTGATCGTTGGCGGCGGCGGTTGGTTGGACGGGCTGAATGGGCTCCATTGGCGCAAGCGGTGCTGTTGGTTCGATGGGGGTAGGTATTTGGTTTTGAGGCTGTTGGGGTTGGTCGGTCGGCGGGTTTGGATCGGCAGGCTGGGCGGCGGGAACGGTGAAGGTTCCGTAGCTTTGGCGCCGTTGGTCGTTGCGAGCGAGGATGCGAACTCGTTGACCGGCGGCAGCGGCAATCTCGACATTGAAACTGCCGTCTTCGTTGACAATGACGGCGGTTTGTTGGTTGGTGTCGAGGTTGAGGACGCGGGTGGTGAAGGGGCGGTCGCTTTGGATGGCGTTGGGGATGCCTGTGATGTAGGTCATGCCTTGGGCGTTAGGGCCGAATATTGTGATTAAGGGTTTGTTGACGTGAATAGTTGAGGTTTGTTGGGCGCAGAGGTGTGAGCATAGGGCCAAGATGAGGATGAGGATAGGAGGCACGCGAAGTTTTTTTTGCATAATGTTCACAATGTTCTCCTTGGGTATGGGGCATGATATTTAGTTAAGAATCCAGTCGCTTAGGCTTTTGGTTCTGAAGGGCTTGAGTGATATCTGGGGTTGGATTTTGGATTTGGATTTTTCGTTGGGTGGGGCCGTCATGGTGCATACGGATGGTTATTGGGTCGTATTCATCGATAATTTGGGTGACGCGATCGGCCCATTCGACGACGGTGACATTGTCGGGGTCGATGTATTCGTCGAAGCCTAGTTGTTCGAGTTGTTGCGCGTTTTCTAGGCGGTAGGCGTCGATATGGACGAGGTAGAGTCGGCCTGGGTATTCGTTGATGAGAGTGAAGGTGGGGCTGGTGACATCGTTGATTTGTTCGACGTCTAGGCCTTGGGCGATTCCTTTGATGAGGTGAGTTTTGCCTGCACCTAGTTGGCCAATAAGCGCGATGAGTTCGCCGCCTTGGCAGAGTTGGGCGATTTTGCGACCTAGGGCGATGGTTTCGTCAACGGATCGGCTGGTTATTTCGATTTGGGTGTCATTCATGGAAGTGCTGCCATCCTTTGAGTTTGAGTGGTTCGGAAGTTCGGTTTTCATAATGAATGGTTACCAGGGGGCTGTCAGGAGATGTTGGGGCGGTGATGACGCCGATACGGGTGATGGGGGCGAGGGACTGTTGAGGCCAATCTTTTTCGAGTTTGTCGGCTTGTTGGGGCGAAAGAGTGAAAAGCAATTCAAAGTCTTCGCCGTCGGTCAGCGCGGCTTCGAGAGGGTTATCATCGACTTGAGCAGCGGGGCTGATGGGTATGGCGGCGGCGTTGATGGCCGCGGTGACATGGCTTTGATTACAGATATGGGGCAGGTCTCCGGCGAGTCCGTCGCTGATGTCGATCATGGCGTGGACTTGGTAGTCTTGGGCGAGTAGTTGGGATTCTTTGAGACGGGGTGTGAATTCAAGGTGTCGGCCTTGGAGCGATCCGCCGAGCGATCCGGTGACGAAAACGGCATCGCCGAGTTGGGCGCCACTGCGCAATACAGGTGGAGTATCGGTGGCGCGGGCGAGCATGGTTACAGTGATCGTGAGGGGATGGGACCAACTGGTGGTATCGCCTCCGACGAGTGGGCAGTCGTAGCGTTGCGCGGCCTTTTCGAGCCCCTGATGGAGCTGTTGGGCTTGTTCCATAGTCATTTTGTGAGGCAGGGAGACGGCGACTACGGCGGCCCAAGGTTTGACAGCCATGGCGGCACAATCGCTGAGGCTACAAGCCATGGCTTTGTATCCGACCTGCTGAAGGGTTGCTCGGGCGAGATCGAAATGTACGCCTTCGAGGAGCATATCGGTGGTGACGAGGACGCGTTGGTTGGTGGGAGCGAGTACGGCCATGTCGTCGCCGATGTCCACTTCGACCGAAGGCGGGCTGGGCCGGCGATGCTGGGAAATCCATTCGATTAGTTTGAATTCTGATTTTTGATTGGTCATGGTGATATATTTGGGGCTAGAGCGATTTTGGCGCAAAACGACTCTAGATAGGATATCCGGGCGGGTAGGGTTCGTCAAGCCGGGCAGTGTTGGCGGCAAACCTGGTGTACGGTTTGGATGAAACTTTCTCCGACAGGCTTGGTCGAATAGGCGTCGCAGCCATATTGGCGACAGGCTTCGACATGGCGGGGGGCATCGGAGGTAGAGAGGACAATAATCGGGATTTTTGCGGTTTGGGGATTATTTTTGAGCTCAGCGAGGACTTCGATTCCGTCCACCTTGGGCATGCGTATGTCGAGAATCAAGAGGCAGGAGGCTTGGGGCGAATTATTGTGGTGGTTTTGGAAGAGGAACTCTAGCACGGCTTGGCCGTCACGCAGGCGAATAATTTGATTGTTTATGCCATGCTGACGGAGACAGTGCTGGGTCAGCAGGAAATGCCCGTCGTCATCTTCCGCCACGATAATCGTGATGTTTTGGTTTATAGGCATACGATCATCCCTATCAAACAGGTTTGAGGCCTAAGTCCACATCTTTGATTTAACGACATCTAATATAGATGTTTCAAGTCTAAAATAGATTTTGTAACTCCGCTCCTCGCTCGCGTTTGGTATTTTTGCGCCCATCGCTCAATAAATAGCCTAGCATGGCTGTTGGTATAAGTCAAATCATACTAGGTATTTGGAGTATAGAGGTAGGCCCATCTGGGTTTTTACGGGGTTTTTTGGATATATTAGGACACAATTGGTGGTCAATGTGGGCACACAATGCCGTGAATTGATTATTAGGCGAGAGATTTTTTCCAACACTTAAGCTGTTCGTTAAGTTGCTCACGTCCGGCGGCTCCGGCAGTGGCGTAGTTTTTGGTGACGTTGGCAGCGGTAAGGTATTGGGCCACATCGGGTTGGATTTTGTCGCAGGCCTGTTGGAGTTCGGTGAGGGTCAGTTGGGCGAGGCTGAGGTTTTGGGTTTCAGCTTGGCTGACAAGTTTGCCGACAATTTGGTGGGCTTGACGGAAGGGGATTCCTTTATTGACGAGGTACTCCGCCAAGGCGGTGGCGTCGAGAAAACCGGCGTCGAGATTCGCTTGGATTTTTTCAGCGTTGAAGGTGGTGTGGGCGACGATGGCTGTTGCCATGGTAATGGATGCTTCGATGGTGTCGGCGGCGTCGAAGAGCTGCTTTTTGTCTTCCTGCATGTCACGGTTGTAGGTTAGGGGTTGACCTTTGACCATGGTCATAAGGGCGATGAGGTTGCCGTAGAGTTGGCCGGTCTTTCCTCGGATTAGTTCGCACATATCGGGATTACGTTTTTGGGGCATCATGCTGGATCCGGTACAGAAGGCGTCGGCGATACGAATAAAGGAGAATTCCTGGCTGCAGTAAATGATCCAATCTTCGGCGAAGCGGGATAGATGCATGGCGACGGTGGCGCAAGCAAATAGGAATTCGACGCAGAAGTCTCGGTCGGCAATGGTATCGATGCTGTTGCGGGTGATGGCGGGGAAGCCTAGGATTTCGGCGACACGTTGGCGATCAAGAGGTAGGGAACTGCCCGCGACGGCGCCGGCGCCGAGAGGGCATACATTGACGCGTTTAAGGGCGTCTTGGAGGCGGTCGCGGTCGCGTTGGAATTGTTCGACGAAGGCTAAGAGGTAATTGCCGCTTAGGATGGGTTGGGCGCGTTGGAGGTGGGTATAGCTGGGCATTACGATTTGGCCCTGTTTTTGGGCTTGGGTGACGAAGGCGCGTTGGAGATCAGCGAGGAGATCGTCGAGGTCGGCGATTTTGTCGCGCATCCAAAGGCGCATGTCGAGTGCGACTTGGTCGTTGCGGCTGCGGCCGGTGTGGAGTTTTTTGGCGGGTTCGCCGATGAGTTTGATTAGGGCGGCTTCGATGACCATGTGAATGTCTTCGCAGCTTTTGTCGAACTTGAATTTGCCGGACTCTATTTTTTGGGCGATTTCATTGAGGCCCTTTTTGATCTGTTGGAAATCAGTTTTGGTGATCAGGTATTGTTCGCTGAGCATTTGGGCGTGGGCGATACTGCCGACGATGTCGTATTTGTAGAGACGATGATCGATGCTGATGGATTCGACGAAATCGATGGCTAGTTGATCTTGGGCTTGGGCCATGCGGCTTTGCCAACTTTTAGCTGCTTTGGTCATAGCGATACCTCGATAAAAACTTTTAGAGATTTCCATGGATGATAAGGCCGGCGTGCGGAGTTGTCAATTGGGCAATTATAGGGAATCCCGGTGTTTATGGTTTGGGGGGTGATGGTTCCTCGGCTCATTAGTTCGGAGAAAGTGATGACGATGGGGGCGTTGGGAGAATTTGGTTCAGCGATTTGGGCGACGGTTGGGGCAGTAACAACACTGGGGGTAGCGTTGTCAGCATAGTCGAGAATGCTGAAGTGGGCGTGGGGGCTAGCCGGCAAGATGCCGGCGGTACGTTGGGGATGATTAGAATCGGCGTGCTAGTACGATTCCGGTGCTGCCGGTTTCTGGGTTGATGTAGGGCATT
The DNA here is from genome assembly GCA_016928435.1 of Sedimentisphaerales bacterium. GTDB lineage: Bacteria > Planctomycetota > Phycisphaerae > Sedimentisphaerales > SM23-30 > JAFGKT01. Next base: position 5,083 of record JAFGKT010000040.1, read on the forward strand.
ACGTCCATGCCTAATATTTGGGGGCGGTATCTGCCTGCGACGGTTCGGCCGACGGTGTATCCGATGGCGGCGCCGAAGATAATATCACTGGCCCAGTGTTCGCCGGTTTCCATACGTTCGTACATGGTGAACCCACTAATGGCGTATAAGGGCAAGCCGACCCAGGGCCCGTAATATTCGTACATGACGGTGGCGACGGCGACGCTGCTGGAGGTGTGGCCGGATGGCCAAGCGTAGTATTCGTCGTTGGGGCATTGGTCTTGAGCGATGAGTTTTAGCCCGACGGTGTAGATGCCTGTTAAGGATAATGCTTCGAGCAGGCTGCCTGCGACTTCGTGGGTCTGGTCGTCCTGAGCGAAAACACTGTAGAGATACGCAGCACCGGCGACACTGAAATGCGTAACCGGACTGCCTAGGGTACCGGCGGCAATGGTGAAATCGCGGCCGAACGTGTGATGGCCTTCAAAGTGATTGGCGATGCCGTCGTCTTGGGCGCAGCGCACATAGCCGGAAGCTCCGCCGCCTACTAACAATATCCCAATATTGAGAGGGTCTTGAACGAGTAATTTGCTGTCTTCGACGAGATTGCCCGGCAGGTCCAGCGCATCGTCGCGGAAGGTATAAAGTATGCGGTCTCTCTCCTGGGTGTCGGCGCAACCGCCGTAGAATAGTAAGCTGTTAGCCAGCAAGAGAGCGATCATTAAGGAACTGATGTTGCGTTGGGTCTTACTCATTTGATTCCTTTCGCATGGGTTTCAGGGACGAAGTTCCAATTGCCAGATTTCCTGGTCGATTTTGGTCAATCGGATTGTGCCTCCAATGGTATCACTGACTAGTTGCAGTTGCCAGAGGTTTTCGTCAGCGGATTCCAGAAGGTATTCTCCCCGAGCGACGATTTTGACGGATCCGCGATTTTGGCTGAGCGGTCCCTCGTAGGTGAGGTACTTCAGGCGATGATCGAAAATTCGCTGACATTGGATTGTCTGCTGATGCCAATTTGCAGGGGGGGTCGCAATTTGCCAGGTAGCTAAATTGTCGGGCTGTTCCAGCATGAAGTCCCAGTGGACTTGGTCGCTGCAGGTGTGTTGTTGAATGACGAATCGCGGCATATATGCGGGTCCCTTTAGTATGCTAACGGCTGATTATAAGGGGAACCGAACTCGATTGCGAAGGATTTTCGTCTTGAGGCCGGCCGCGAGGGCGGTTAACATAATTGTCCGGGCCGTGGTGGCTGGATTTGTTGAGATTTTTAGGAGTGCGATGTGATTCGTAACGCCCGATTAGAAGATGTTCCCACGCTGCGCAATTTGATAAGCTCTCATGCTGAGCGTGGGCTTATGCTGTTTCGTTCCCAGGCGAATCTCTATGAATCCATACGCGATTTCAAGGTTTGCGAATTGGATGGTAAGGTTCGCGGCTGCTGCGCTTTAGCGATTGTCTGGTCGGATTTGGCGGAAATTCGTTCCTTGGCGGTCGCCGCTGACTACCAAGGGCGGGGTATTGGCGCGGAGTTAGTCCAGGCAGCTTTGGCGGAGGCCCGTTCTCTGGGGGTGGCGCGGGTGTTTACGTTGACTCTGGAGAGCGGCTTTTTTGAAAAGCAGGGTTTTGCTGAGGTCGAAAGAGACGCTCTGCCCATGAAGGTATGGTCTGATTGCGTGAATTGCCCCAAGCAGGAAAACTGCGATGAAACGGCTCTGGTGTGCGATTTGGCGTAAAGGGCTGGATGGGCTTGAAGCTGCCGGTGCCTAGTATTCGCTTTGCCATAGGCTTCGGGCGTTGCCGTATGGGGGTTCTCGACTGTCACTTCCAGGCCCGGCGTGCCACATCGGAATTAGGATTTCATCGACCATTCCTGTTCCGACGATTGTTTCCATGCGGTTTTGCAATTGGTCTTTTACCCAGTTTAGTTGCGGGTCGCGTATGTCCTGCAGTGGGGCTGTGCTTATCACCGTGCGCACGGCGTCATCGACGGCGCTGCGACTATTACGCAGGCGTCGGCGTAATTCAAGGTGTTGGCTGTCGCTTCGGGCGTAAATGGTGCAGGTAACGGTGCTGCAGCGGTGGTAGGCGTACCAGTTTTCCACCCTGATGTCTTTGGCGATTGGCACTTCGGGAGTTAGTCTTTGGCTGAACACATCTTGTTGGCCGGACTTTTGGAGCATTCGGGAGAAACGCATGTAAACTTGAGGCTGTTGAATCAGTAAGAACAGCAGACACATACCCGCCAAGACAAGGATAGTGAAAATCAGCTTTTTGTTTCGGCGGCGTTTGGGCGAAATAGGTTTTGGGGTCGGTTGGGGCATCGTCGCTTTTTCCTGCGTTAAACCACACTGGTTACGCTATCGGTTATCGGATGCACAGGGGCTAATACAGGAAAAAATGCGGATTTAGACGGCCCTAGCCTAAAAACCTATGGGAAAGGGCCGGTCTGCGGAGAAAATTGTAAGGAGGTTTATGGTAAAGCTTTACGGTTGTTCGCCCGCGGTTGGTTCTATTGGTGCGTTAATACCTGTCTGTAATTCCTCGATGAATTCGTCTGGGGATATGGGGCCCAGAAAACGGCGGACGACGGTATTGCCTCTTTGGATCACGTAGGTGGGGATGACTTCAATGCGGAAGTGGTCAATAAGCCAGCCATTCTCCGGAACATTGGTATCGACATAGACCGGAACGAAGGCTTCACTGGCCTGCAGGACATCCGGGTGGGGGTACACACGTCGCTTCATCTGGTCGCAGCCGGGGCAGCCTTCACGCGAAAAGACTATCAGCAGGGGTTTGTTTTCCTGTTGGGCCTGGGCGACGGCGGTGTTATAGTCGTGGAGCCATTCAATGGACGGCCCGGAAAGGGCGCGATCTTGCTGGCAGCTTTTGTAAGTACTTATTAGCACAGCGCATACTACAATAACCAGAGGCCAGGCCCACCAACGCTGCGAGCTACTTGAGCAGCTTGAGCAGCATGACGGGGTTTTGTCTTCGGTGGGCAGTTGCTCGGGATTAGTCTGGTTTTGGTCCATTCGGGGCCTCCAAAACGGCTTTAGTTATCGGTCTTTGTTTGCCACTATGTTGGCAAATGTTCTTCTAGGATCATAGTGTCCTAGAGAGCCCAAGGCAAGTTCGTGACGGATAATGGCGCATAAGCAGAAGGGGGGTAATAAAAAAAAGCGGGATTGATAGCCGTTCAGTTTGATACTTTGGCACTGGTTCTCTGTGAGCGAGCCGGAGTTTTCTCGGCAGCGGAGTTTATGGCATGGATCGCTTTTGAGGTTTTGCTGACTTGCTTGGCCTTGTTCTGCGAAGTCACGGCCGGCTTCTCGGCTGACTGTATCTGGCCGATCGCGCGAATCTTCTTATAGCGATTGTCGAGCAGGTTCTCAGTTTTGCAGCGCCTAAGATCACGCAATGATTTGATGATGTAATTTTCCAGGTTATGGGCGGCTTCGTGGCGATTGCGATGCGCTCCGCCCAAAGGTTCGGGAACAATAGCGTCGATTGCGCCGAGTTTGAGAATGTCTTTGCTGGTCAGTTTCAGCGCGTCGGCTGCGGCGGGTGCTTCGGTGCCGTTCTTCCAGAGGATCGCGGCACAGCCTTCCGGCGAGATAACCGAATAGTAAGAGTATTGCAGCATTGCCACCCGGTCGCCCACGCCTATGCCGAGTGCGCCGCCTGACCCGCCTTCGCCTATAACCACGCAAACCACCGGTACACGCAAACGCGACATTTCCATCATGTTGAACGCGATGGCTTGGGCTTGACCTCTTTCCTCGGCGCCAATACCGGGATCGGCTCCAGGGGTGTCTATAAGGCATACAACGGGCAGATTGAACTTCTCAGCGAGTTTCATTTTTTGGAGGGCTTTGCGGTAGCCTTCCGGGCGGGCGCAGCCAAAGTTGCAGTTGATACGTTCGCGGGTGTCACGGCCTTTGTTGTGGCCGATCAGCATAACCTTCTCTCGGCCGATACGCCCGAAACCGGTGACCATGGCCCGGTCGTCACCAAAACAACGATCGCCGTGCAGTTCGCGGAAATCCTTGACCATCAATTCCAGATAATCAGCCAGAATAGGCCGACGCGGATGGCGGGATACTTGGATCGTCTCCCAAGCTGAGAGATTGTCGTATATCTTGCCGGTTAGCTTGATAAGATTGGCACGGAGTTGGCGGATTTCCGGCGAATAGTCGATGCCTTTGGTGGTTTGCAGATTACGCAACTCAGCTATTTGACTTTCGAGATCCGCTAAGGGTTTCTCAAACGCTAAACAGCCGTTGCCGTTGGGACCATTGGCTACCGCGACTCCGAGTTGGTCGGTTTGCGCCATAAAAAGGCTACCTCTATTATGTAAAAATCCCCAGGTGAAGCGTTGACCTTAAATCATGCGACCTGGGGTTATTTTTCTAAACTACCATAATCAATGCTTTGCAGTTGGACATTCCAAGTGTTTTCGTCACCTAAGCTATAAGCCAAACTGCAAACCAAAAATATATAATAGTGAAAACACTCATCCGTAACAAGAAAAAAATTGACAATCAGCGGCTTCTCGGATACCGTGATGTGATTGTTGATATGTCCTTGGGGGAATGTAAGACTATGCACTGTAAAGATTTAGAGTCAGTATGCATTTTGGGCCTAGGATTGCTCGGCGGCTCGCTGGGTATGGCGGTAAACCGAGTCTGGCCCAACGTTCGTCGCCTTGGTTACAGCCACCGCGCGGTGACGCGGCAACGCGCGCTCGAGGCCGGCACAGTAGATGAAGTGTTCGAGGATTTGACCAAAGCCGTGGCGAATGCTGATATGGTGGTTCTAGCTAGTCCTATAGGCACTTTTGCGAATATCATGCAGGAGATGGCCGATCACTTACGGCCCGGCTGTATTGTCACCGACGTCGGCAGCACTAAGGTACTAGTAACTCGTTGGGCTAAGCAGTATCTCAAGGGCGCGGAGTTTTTGGGGTCGCATCCGATGGCGGGCTCCGAGCAGCGGGGCGTGGACTTTGCTCGGGCGGACCTTTTTGAAGATGCCGCGTGCATAATTACCCCAACCGCGAAAACGCAACAGTCAACATGTGAGCTGTTGGATGAGTTCTGGACGGCATTGGGTATGCGGGTTAGTCGCATGAGCCCGGCTGTGCATGATAAGACTCTGGCGCGGATCAGCCATTTGCCCCATGTCTTGGCCGCGGCGCTGGTGAATATGTCCGACGCCGAGGAGCTGTTGCTTTGCGGTAAGGGGTTTTTGGATACCACGCGAATAGCTTCTGGGCCTGCGGGAGTCTGGCACGATATTCTAATGACCAATGCCGACAACACCGATCGTGCCATTGGCAAACTGATAGACGAATTACAACGGGTGCGTGTCGTGTTGCAAAATGACGACGGTAAAAAATTGACCGGGATGCTCGAACGGGCCCGCGTGAAACGTGACGATCTAGTGGCGAAAAAACTCAGACGTAAGGAATTGCCTGCATAATGACCTGGCGAATTGAAGTATCAAACAAGGATGGTTTTACGGATGTTCATGGCGGTGAGATTGCCGTCGATATCAAACAACTTGGCATTACCGGCGTTGACTCGGTGCGGTCGATTCGGGTTTTCGAGATCGAATCGGAATTCGACGAGTCCGCGCTAAAGCGTGTCGCTGAGGAATTGATCGTTGATCCGGTCAGTGAGCGATACGCCATTGGTCGCTCCGCGGCACCGGCGGATATGCCCAACGCCACCCTCATCGAAGTGCATCTCAAGCCGGGCGTAACCGATCCTGTCGCTGACTCAGCCCTTATGGCGCTGCGCGATATGGGTTTGGAAGCCAAGGCCATGCGTACCGCGCGCAAATACGTCATTGCCGGTTCGCTAAACGAACAACAACAGCAATTGATAGCGCAAAAAGTCCTAGCCAATGACTGCATCGAAGAAGTCGTCTTCGGCAGCGAAGCTGAGCCTCCTAATCCTTATCTCAAACCCTATCAGCTGCAGATCGTGACCATTCCCATTCGACAATTGGACGGATCCGCGCTGGAGCAGCTCAGCAAGGACCGCGATCTGTTTTTGACGATTGCGGAAATGGAAACCATCCAGCGTTATTATCGCGATCTTGATCGTGACCCAACCGATATCGAACTGGAAATGCTCGCCCAAACCTGGAGCGAACATTGCGTCCATAAGACCTTCCGCGGCACCATCGAAGTCACCGAAACAGGCGGCGATGAAGACAAAACGTTTGTGATGGACAATTTGCTCAAGTCCACTATTGCCGCGGCGACGCGCGAGTTAGCCAAGCCCTGGTGCATATCGGTGTTCGAGGATAACGCCGGAGTAATCGAATTCGACGATGAGTACGGCGTTTGCTTCAAGGTAGAAACCCACAATCATCCCTCGGCAATCGAACCTTACGGTGGGGCGGCAACAGGTATCGGCGGCTGCATTCGTGACCCCATGGGCACCGGACTCGGCGCCAAGCCCATCGCCAACACCGACGTATTCTGTTTTGCCCGGCCTGACAAAGCCATCGATGAATTGCCCGCGGGTGTGCTGCATCCTCGCCGGGTGATGAAAGGCGTGGTCGGCGGTGTACGCGATTACGGCAACCGCATGGGTATCCCGACGGTTAACGGCGCGGTGTTGTTCGATGATCGTTATATGGGCAATCCGCTGGTGTTCTGCGGCAATGTAGGCATTATGCCCAAGGACAAATGTTTCGGCCAAGCCCAAGAGGGCGACTACATCATGGTGGTGGGGGGGCGCACCGGCCGGGACGGCATTCACGGCGCGACCTTCAGCAGCGGCGAAATGACCCATGAACACGAAGACCTCTTTTCTCATGCCGTGCAGATCGGTAACGCCATCACTGAGAAGAAGGTGCTGGATACCCTCATGGAAGCGCGCGAAGAAGGCCTTTACACCGCCATAACCGATTGCGGCGCGGGAGGCTTGAGTAGCGCTGTTGGTGAAATGGGCGAAGAATTAGGTGCCGTGGTCGATTTGGAAAAAGTCCCGCTCAAATACCAAGGCCTCAGCTATACCGAAATTTGGATCAGCGAAGCCCAGGAGCGTATGGTTATCGCGGTGCCCGAGAAGCACCTTGCCCGCGCTCAGGAAGTTTTCGCTGCCGAGAACGTCGAAGCTACCGTCATCGGTCGCTACGGTAACAATGCTCAACTCACTCTGCGTTACGACGGCCAACAGGTCGGCCAACTCGAAATGGATTTCCTCCACAACGGTTTACCCAAGTACACACGCAAGGCTGTGTGGCAAAAGCCGCAGCTTACCGAACCCGACATCACCGAAAAGACCGACTACACCGCCGACTTGCAAGCCATCCTTAGCGACTTCAATGTTGCCAGCAAGGAATGGGTCATTCGTCAGTACGATCACGAAGTGCAAGGCGGTTCGGTGGTCAAGCCGTTGGTCGGTATCGTCAACGACGGCCCCAGCGATGCCGCGGTGGTGCGCCCGCGATTGGACAGCGAACGAGGCGTAGCCATCGGTGCCGGCATTTGTCCCCAATACAGTGATATCGACCCGTATTGGATGGCTCTGGCGGCGATCGACGAAGCGGTTCGCAACTTGGTCTGTGTCGGCAGCGGAATGGAGCGCATGGCCCTGCTGGATAATTTCTGTTGGGGCAACTGCGCCAAGCCCGACCGTTTGGCTGGTTTGGTGCGAGCCTGTCAAGGTTGTTACGATGCCGCGATGGCTTTCGGTACGCCGTTCATCAGCGGCAAAGATTCGCTCAATAACGAATTCCAAACCGAAACCGGCGAAACCATCAATATTCCTGGCACGCTGCTCATAAGCGCCATGGGCCTTGTCGATGATGTCAATCGCTGTGTTACCATGGACCTGAAACGCCCCGGTAATATGCTGCTGCTGATCGGCGAAACCAAAAACGAACTCGGCGCTTCGCAATACTACAAATTACACAGCGAACTCGGCGCCAATGTTCCCAAGGTCGATTTGCCGGTCGCTGCAAAAACCGCTCGTTCCGTCGCCCAAGCGATAGCGGAAGGTTTGGTCGTATCGTGTCACGATTGCAGCGAAGGTGGTCTGGCTGTTGCCCTGGCGGAAATGACGTTTGCCGGCGGTTTGGGCGCCCAAGCCGATCTGGCTGCCGTCGCTTGTGCCAAGGATGTTACCCGCACCGACACCATATTGTTTAGCGAAAGCGCCTCACGTTATATTTTGGAAGTGGATCCAGTCAACTTCGGCAAACTGGCGCAATTATTCAAGGCGGTGCGTTGGGGTCAGATCGGCCAAGTTACCGACGACGAGAAATTTGTCATTAAAGACGTGTCGGGCCAAACCGTGGTGCAGGCTGATATCGCGGAGCTGAAGGAATCCTGGCAAGCGCCGCTGCGTTGGTAATGCGGTAGTAGGTGTTGGATTGGAGTTAATAATCTTGCGGCCCTTATTTGGCTGCGTTGTTTGACAATAGAGAGAAGTTATGGCACAGATAAAGGTATTGGTATTACGCACAGCCGGGACCAACTGCGACGGCGAAACCTGTCACGCTTTCAATCTGGCTGGTGCCGTTAGCGAGACGATGCATGTCAACCAATTGATAGCGAACCCAGCCTTGCTGGACGATTATCAGATTCTCGCTCTGCCTGGTGGTTTCAGTTACGGCGACGATATCGCCGCGGGTAAGATTCTCGCCAATCAGCTTATCCATCATTTTCGTGACGCGGTGTCGCGTTTTATCGCCGCGGACAAATTGGTTCTGGGTATTTGCAACGGTTTTCAGGTGTTGGTAAAAGCCGGCATTCTGCCCGGCGGCGCCAACGGCTCATCTACCAACGGCATCGACACCACCATAACCTACAACGACAGCGGCAAATTCGAAGACCGTTGGGTCTATCTCCAGCCCGGCACCAGCAAGTGCGTGTTCCTCAATGCCGACCAACGCATCTATCTGCCTATCGCGCACGGCGAGGGTAAGGTTCGTTTTGCTGACGAGGGCGTTTTCGATCGGGTCAAAGCCAATAACCAAATCGCCCTGCGTTACGTCGATGCTGACGGGCAGTTTGGCGATTATCCGGTCAATCCTAATGGCTCGACGGATCACATTGCCGGGCTCTGCGACGCCACCGGTCGCGTGCTGGGTCTAATGCCCCATCCGGAACGTTTTGTGCATCGTACGCATCATCCGCGTTGGACCCGCGAAACAATCGAGGCGCCCGACGGCATGACGATATTCACCAACGCCGTGAAGTATTTCGCTTAGAGCAATACCGCCCGACCCAAAGGAATGGAATCCTTAACCAATGGCAAAAATCTGGACGAAAAAACAGCACCAAACCCGACAATGGCGGGTTCGTCCAGCGTGGCAGGGGGCGGGGCGGTTGGCCCGGGAAATCGGCATCTCGCCTTTGGTCGCGCAACTGCTTTACAATCGCGGTATCGACGAACCAACCGTTGCGCGGCAATTCCTACAGCCATCCCTATCCGATCTCGCTGACCCCGCTGGTTTTCTGGGGATCGACACCGCCGTTCAACGCATCCGCCATGCCATCGAAAACGACGAAAAAATCGTTATCTATGGCGACTACGACGTGGACGGTATCGTCGGCACTTCCATCCTCTGGCACTGTCTGCGTTTGGCCGGCAAAGAGGTGGACTTTTATGTACCGCACCGCATCGACGAAGGCTACGGCCTTAATGTCGAAGCCATCGGAGACCTCGCCCAACGCGGCACCAATCTCATCATTACCGTTGATTGCGGCGTTACCGCTGTCGAGCCGGCCCGCTTAGCTGCCGAGGCCGGCATGGATATCATCATCACCGACCATCACCAAATCGAAAGCGAACTGCCACAAGCCGTCGCTGTCGTCCATCCAAATTTGCCCAACCAAAATTATTCCAACAAAAATCTCTGCGGCGCGGGCGTCGCCTTCAAACTCGCTTGGGCCATCGCTCAAGAGTTCTCCGGCGCTAAAAAAGTCTCCGATGAATTCCGCGAGTTTCTAATCTCCGCTACCGCCTTAGTCGCGCTCGGCACTATCGCCGACGTCGTCCCGCTCACCGGCGAAAACCGCGTTCTAGCCAAGTACGGTATGCAAGCCCTCGCCGCCAGTGAAGACAAAGCCATCAAAGCCCTCATTGCCGCGTCGGGCCTAACCGGCGCCAAACTCGACAGCAGCGACATCGGTTTTCGTCTCGCTCCGCGCCTCAATGCGGCCGGGCGCATGGGCCATGCGCGGTTGGCGGTGGAACTCTTTACCAAAAGCAACGAAAACCAGGCCCGTGAAATCGCCCGTTATCTCGAAGGCCAAAATCAACACCGCCAGCGTGTGGAAAAGACAATCGCTGAGGAAGCCCTCGAACAGGTCAAAGCCCTCGGCATGGACGATGAAAAATGGTCCGGCCTGGTCCTTGCCGGCGAAAACTGGCACGGCGGAGTCATCGGCATCGTCGCCAGCCGTGTAGTCGATCGCTATCATCGCCCGACAATCGTCATATCCGTCCAGGGCGATAAAGCCATGGGCTCTTGTCGCAGTGTGCCGGGCGTTAATATGGTGGAAGCGTTGCAGGGCTGCAGCGAACATCTGCAAGGCTTCGGCGGCCACGCCATGGCGGCCGGGCTAACCCTCGCCCCCGAGTCAATCGACAATTTCCGCGCCGCCTTCAACGATTACATCACCAACAACTCACACGCCGACGACCTCGTCCCCACCCTCGATATCGACGCCGAAGTTACCCTCGCTGACCTTACCTTACCCGCTGTGCAAATGATTAACAAACTAGGCCCGTTCGGTGCCGGCAATCCCCAAGCCCGCCTCGTCGCCCGCAACCTCCGCCTAGTCGGCCAACCCCGCCGCATGGGCAAAAAAAACGAACACCTCCAATTCAACGTCGCCGCCCCCAACGACCCCGACGCCCAACTGCGCCCCGGCGGTATCCTCCGAGTAGTCGCCTTCTCCAAAGCCAAAACCTGGGAAAAGAAACTCATCCAAGCCCAATCCATCGACCTAGCCTTCGAACCCCTAATCAACCGCTTCAACGGCAACACCACCGTAGAACTAATCGCCGAAGACGCCCACTTCGACCCCAACCCCAACGATTAGTCCCCTGACCCGTCAGGGGGTTTTAACACACCGCTTCCCACTAATCTCCAATCTCCCCACGTTAGCCACCGAACGTTGGCAACATTCTATGTTGCCTTAGCTCGGGGGTTCGATTTCATTTGTTCTCCTTATCCATTCCAGTTTCGAGCCATCATTACGTGTCGGACCGGAGCGGAACGTCTTAATCTACCATTTTTGGCAGACATACTAGACAATTCTGCCACGTTGGTATGTCGTTGTCCAGGGTGGGTAGTACCAGAAACGCAAAAACCGGTATTGCGCTCAGTTATCGGCACTTCTCCTTTTTCGTACTTTTAGCACGGACTTTGCATAGTATCTCCTAGTGACAATTCCATTCTGAAATTGGATGAAGACGACACTAGAAATCAGCTTAGGCAGATGACGCTATCTGGAACTAACCCGGTTTTCGATTATAGTCTTGGCGTGCAATAATCTGATGGGGTCGATCATTTCGTTCTTGAGCAAGTGTCCGTCATCTGTTTAGCACCTCATAAAGTTGTTCACACGAGTAATAAGTTTGAACCCCCGAACATAAAGTTCGAGGGCTAACATTGGGATATATTTTCGTTTTTTCGTCTAATTTCACTATTTTTTCGAGTAAATCGGGGTGACGGCTGTGATTCTAACTCTTGACAAAGGCCGGGATTAAAGCGACTATGGTGGGCAGGGCCTTGGGCGATTTCGCGACGATGGCGGTTGTTGGATGTCATGTCGGATTGGGAAGCACAAGGAACTCGAACCCCCGGGATGTGCCCCGAAGGTTAATGAAGGTGAATTTGCGAAACGGTGGAGTATGACAGAATCAGTACATTTGTCGGTGGTGGCGGCGGCGTATAACGAAGCGGAAAATATAGCGAAGTTGATCTCGGAGATAACGGTCGCGGTGAAGCCGCTGAACAAGACGTGGGAGATTGTGATTGCCAACGACGGCAGTGACGACGACACCCCCGAGATGCTGCGGCAAAGCATGGAGATATGTCCGCAACTGAGAGTGATCGATATGAAGAATCGCACCGGGCAGACGGCAGCGCTGGACGCGGCGCTGCGCAATGCGCGGGGGACTTATGTGGCGACATTGGACGCTGACTTGCAGAACGATCCAGCGGAGATACCGCGGTTGTTGAAATTGCTGGAGGAAGACGAATGTGATTTTGTAAACGGTTGGCGTAAGGAGCGGAACGATCCTTGGCTGCGGTTGGTATCGACACGGATCGCCAACGGGGTAAGGAATTGGCTGACGCACGAGAAGATTCACGATTCGGCTTGCGGGTTGAAGGTTTTCAAGCGTGAGTGTTTGGCGAATGTGCGGTTGTTTACGGGGCTGCATCGTTTTTTGCCGACGCTGGTGAAGATGGAGGGTTACCGTGTAAAGGAACTGCCGGTGAAGCATCGGCCTCGTACGGCGGGCATAGCGAAGTACGGGGTGTGGAATCGTATCTTCAAGGCGCTGCGCGATACGTTCGCGATCCGCTGGATGCAAAGCCGTATCTTCCATTACGAATGCAAAGAATGGAAACGCTAAGATGTGGGACAAAATTCAGGGCTATTTCGCCAATCTGGAATTCGGCTACTGGGTGATTTTGGGATTCGCAGCGCAAGTAGCATTTACCGCGCGTTTTATTGTTCAGTGGCTGGCTTCGGAGAAACGGGGTAAGAGTTATATACCATTATCGTTTTGGTATTTGAGCTTGGTAGGCAGTTGGGGGCTGCTGATTTACGCGATTATTCGGCGAGATCCGGTCTTTATTCTGGGGAATTTGTTCAATAGCGTGGTTTATCTGCGGAATCTGATGCTGATCTATCGGGAACATGGTTCGCTTAGGCCTTCGAAAGTGGATGCGTTGCCACGTGATGGGGCGAAGGCGAAAAAGACTGATAGCAGGGATGATTTGCTAGAACCCCCTGACAGGTCAGAGGGCTAATCTACCGGGCGGCTCAGAGGGTCTAGATGTCTCTAGGGAGATTGGAGTTCGAGCAGTAAATAGCGCGTGCGATCTCTGTAGGTTAGGTCGATTAAGGTTTGGGGGTGACGGGCGGTGATGTTTTGGGCTTGGCTTACTTGCTGCCAGGTGGGTTCGTCGATGAGGAGGTAGTTTAGATCGGGGGATATCTCATCAGGACTGAGTACATAATCGACGGGCGGGCGCAGGTAGAAGAGAAAACACTGATAGCCCGGATCGTACACAGCTACGGTAGCGTTTTCGGGGAGGGCACGGTTGATGGCGTAGGCAACTGGGCGGCGTTTTTCTTGGGCGATGACTAGATATGAGCCGAACACGGCATAGAGCAGCATGGCGGCGGCGATGAGGACGCCGGTCGCCATGGTGAGTGTAAGGGCGTTACGCATACGATTACGGAGCATCCATACAAGGATGGCGGCGATGATTATGACGGCGGCGATATCGAAGCCGACCCATTCTTGATGGACCAGCACCAAACCAGCTATTGACGCAGCGGAAATGGCGAGCAAACCCAACAATACGACGATGCGCCAAATTCTATCGGAAGCTAGAATCTCATTATGGTAAGAGAGAATCCAGCCGAGGGTAAAGCTAACGAGTACGGCGACGGGCAGGGAATAGCGGGACGCGGTGCCGGGGAACGCATTCAAGACGATGAAGCTGAGGAGCAAGGCGAGACGGCAGGCTTTGAACATGGGCAGGCGTTCGGTGGGGATGCGGGATGTGAAATGTTTTTGCCAAAGAATGGGAACCATTACCAGCCAAGGCAGGAAGTTGACGACGGCGCGGAGGATTTGCTGGGCCCAACGGCCAAAATCGATGTTAGCGGGGTTGATGCGCGTGGTGAGTTGGTTTTGCCAATTGCCTCCCATCTCTTGAGCAACGGTTTGCTGCTGGGCCAAGTAAGTCCAGCCGAGAAACATTCCAGCGAAGATAATGATAGCGATGAGGTGTTCGAGGGTTAGGAGTTGCTTAAGTCGGCGGGCGTAAGCCAGTACGGCTGCGACGGTGATGTAGAAGACGATGACGATGATGGGGCCTTTGGTTAGCAGGCCGCAACCTAAAAGCACAGCCGGGGGCAGCCAGAGCAACCAACCCTTGGCGCGACGAGAGTACATATCCAGCCACCACAATACCGCCATGGCTGTCAGGCAAACGTAAACGGCTTCGATCTCAATGAGTCGGCCTTTTTCAGCGATACTGATACTGGTCATAAACACAATGGCGGCGATTACGCGGGCGGGAAGATTCAGCCAATCGGAGCGTATCCATATCAGTTGGGTTATGAAAAGCAGAATGAATATAGCTGATGGCAGGCGAGCGGCGAATTCGTTGACTCGGCCGGTGATCAGGAAGGAACCGGCGATGAGCCAGTTGATAAAGGGCGGTTTGTTGTAGTAGTCGCGGCCGGACAGCGTGGGCAGAATCCAATTGCCGGTGCGGATCATGTTGACGGCAGGTATGGCACGGCGGCCTTCCTCGCCTTTGAATTCGGTGGCGCCGAGGGCAGGCAAAAAAATCGCGGCCCAGATAAGGACGATGATGAGATAGGCTCGGGCTCGGCTGAGTTGGTTTGGCATGGCAGTCCTTGATAGGATTGTGTCTAACTTTCGCTATTGTTGTTCTTGCTTATTTATAGCGTAAAAATGACTGATTTCCATATCTTCAGAAATATCTAGACCGTGGGTGCCTTTTTGGGTTTCGCTGTCAAAATGAGCGCCATGGTCGGGAGCAAAGGCTAACATTCGGTTGTATTTTGACCAGGATCGATTGAAAACACCAGCCAGCTTGGTAAAGCTGTTAATATGGTTCTCAAAAGCTGCAATCGCCGGGGCGGAATCCGGCGCGGTTTTGTGCAAAGCGTCGTCATATTCTTGATGATATGCGACAATAACATCGTGCTGGTCCATTTCAAGAAGCTGGATTGTTCGATCAGTAACTTGCTGGTCATAGTCTTCAGAAAAATAATCCATCTGTCGCTCACGAAAGATCAAATCAATGCTCGAATTCTTCACCGCAACAATGGCTACTTTTTTGCCCGCAAGGATCATCGCGTCAAAAAGAGTGGCACATTTCAGAACAGGTCTGGAATAGATATTAATGCCGTGAGAGTCAGGTTTCAGGCCGGTAAACATAGACGCAAAACAAACCGGAGTTTTCGGAGGGATCATCGAGCGAAGACGCACACTAAGAGGAGCGAAATCGAGAATCTTATCAAATTCCAAGCGATGGTCCTCGTACAAATGCATTCCAACAGCATCCGGCGCATAGATCAAACACTTATCAACTTTCGCAATGTTATCAGTCCGAGCTTTATCGGTGAGAGTCTCAATATGATCGGAATTTGAGCCCACAGGAGACTCTACATCCATTAGTTTACAAATTGTCGGAGTGACGAAGGTAAGGTCCTGCATATTTTTCCTTCTATTAATAAGATAATCTTGTTTGTACCAGAGCCTTTATACATTATTCACCTTGTCTGGAATAGGGCAAAAAGATGTTTTAGGTGGACTGGTTACCGGTTGAGCTGTGCTGGGTTGTATGGAATCACGCAGCGATTAGAGGGCAAATAGGGCCGAGATTTTCGGCATTTTCATCGTAGTGAGCTTAACTGTTTCTATCCGCCGGGAACAGTGTAAAAGAGATCGAGTCAAATGGCAAATAACCCTTGACAATAGCTATAATAATGCCTATTTTTGCTGTCTTGGGCATATCCGGCCCCAGACCAATTTGGAATAAGCGTTTCCTGGTTTTTTTCAGTAAATAAGCGGACTGACTCCA
This sequence comes from Sedimentisphaerales bacterium, assembly GCA_016928435.1. GTDB lineage: Bacteria > Planctomycetota > Phycisphaerae > Sedimentisphaerales > SM23-30 > JAFGKT01. The sequence goes on from JAFGKT010000040.1 coordinate 20,899, forward strand.
GATACATTGGACGAGAACGACAAAACCAGCAGAATGGACAAGTATGCCGGGCTGCACAGCCCCAAAGGCAAGCCGGTGTATTCCGGCGCGTTTCGTTTTGCTAGTTTTGGACTGGAATTGTGCGGTGTTTCGGGCTTGTTGGGCTATGGCGGCTACTGGGCCGACCAAAAGTTATCGCATAGTTGGCCTTGGCTGATGGTTATTGGCATAGCTATGGGCTTTTTGGGCGTGATGGTTCTGCTGCTGAAAGAGACGGGGCATTGGCGTAAGTAACGGATTAGCTTTCAGTCAGGCCGGAGTGGTTTGGCTGGGGCGACCGACGGCAGGGAGACCGAGATGATCAAACATCTACGGTGGATGATTCGCGGGGCCGTGGTAGTGACCGTTATTTTGGGAGTTCTGGGAGCATGTCCTAGTTGGCTCTTTGGGGGTAAGACGGCCACAGTGGCTATGATGCGGGCCGGGTTGCTGGCTCTGTTTGGTACGATGGTCGGCACGATACCACTGGTGATATCGTTGTGTTTTAACAAAGCTGTGATGTGCCGATTCTGGATATATAGTGCCAACACAAGAATTGTTACAGCCATATTGGGCTCTTTGATTCTGCATCTAATGGGCAGAGAAATAACCTTAGTTTTTCTCCTTTGGTTAAAGGCTTTTTACGCGGCACTGCTGGTCTGGGAAGTCTGGGCGATGCGTCGCCTGGTTGAAGAAAAGGCGAACGAAGAAAACACTGGAAACGAAAACTTAGGGCAGCGTTCATCACTGCCCGGCATTGATATCAACTTAAGCATACAATGATAAACATTTTTAACGGTATTTTGGCTTCTACTAACCCGCTGGACCATATTGTCGAGCATGCGATACGTATAGGAACCCACGAAGTACCGTTTTTGACGAATCACAAATTGATGATTCTGGTGGTAGCGGTTTTGATGATCGTCATATTCTGCTTGGCTTCGCGTCAGCGGTCTATGGTTCCCACAGGTTTGCGTAACGTGGTGGAGACGGTCTGCTGCTTCATCCGCGAAGATATCGCTCGACCGGCGCTGGGTGAAGATACCGATCGCTTTGTGAAATACCTTTGGACGACGTTCTTTTTTATTCTGTTCTGCAATCTAGTGGGTATGATCCCTACAGGGGGCATTCTCTATCTTATATCGGGCGGGTATCTGGTAAACATGGGCGGCACCGCGACGAGCAATATCTGGGTAACGGGCGCATTGGCTGTTACAGCCTTTTTTATGATACATATTTCGGGTATTGCCAAGCAGGGCATCGTCCTGTACGTCAAGAATTTCATCCCCAATGTTCCCTGGCCTCTGATGCTGCCTATGTATATTCTTGAGTTGCTGGCGGCATTCGTGAAACCTTTCGCCCTGGCGATTCGTTTATTCGCGAATATGTTGGCTGGTCACGCGGTGCTGGGGGCGTTGGTCGGTCTTATCCTGATGTTCCAAAGTTACACGGTAGGCGGCGTTACGGTATTGATGTGCGCGTTGCTGAGCCTGCTGGAACTTTTCGTCGCGTTTTTACAAGCGTATGTTTTCACTTTTTTGGTGGCGTTGTTTATTGGCGCAGCCATACACCCGGAACACTAGATTAGGTTTGATTTCGCGGAAATGACGACAATATAACCTGCGGACGGCAGAAAAAACCGGCCCGCGGGAATTATAAAAATGAAACACTCTATGGGCTTAGCGTAAAGGCCCGGGCAATTGACAACAATGTTAATTGCGGATGACAAATTAGTGGTTTTCCAAACGCGGAGATTAAAAAATGGACATTAGTATCTTAGCCCAAGTTGCAGACGCAGCAGGACAAGCCGTAGATGCGGTTAACCAAACAGGTGCGCAAGGAGTCACCAGCGCGATCGAGCATCTGGGTCTAGCGAAGTTTGGTGCTGTTATAGGCGGCGGCATAGCGGTATGGGGTGCCGGTCGCGGTATTGGTAATATCGGCGGTAAAGCCGTGGAAGCCATCGCCCGTCAACCGGAAGCCGGTGGTCGTATTTTTACGAGTATGATCGTGTCCGCGGCGTTGATCGAAGGTTTTACATTCTTCGCGCTGGTTGTGGCACTAATTGCGATTCTGTAGTCTGCGACAGTGCTGAGTTGCACGGAAAGTCTGCATAGGACTATAAGATAAAAGGGGCAATCGAATGTTAAGGTATGCGCTTTGGATATTGGTCGTCAAGCTGATGACTCCTTGCGTTTTGCTGGCTAGTGAAGCAGCGGAATCACATGGCTCAGGCGAAGGGAAAACGAATGTCTTCGCGGGCGATCTTGGGATGTCGATATTCACAGTGGCGATCTTTGCTGTGTTGGTGCTGATATTGAGCAAATGGGCTTGGGGCCCTTTGCTTGAAGGGCTGAAACGGCGAGAAAGTCATATTCGGCACAGCATTGAAGAGACGGAACTGGCACGCGAAGAGGCGTTTTTGTCTTTGAAGCAGTACGAGTTGCGTCTAGGCCGAGCCCAGAGCGAAGCGCAAGAGGTTATCGAGAAAGGTCGGGCTGACGCGCAACAGATTGCCAATAAGCTAAAGGCGACGGCGCAACAGCAGGCTGAGGAAATTCTCGCCAAGGCCAAGCAAGAAATCGAAATGGCCAAAATGCAGGTTATGCATCAGGTTTACGAGCAGGCCGCGGAGCTATCGACGGAACTAGCCGGGCGTATTATTAATCGGTCTCTTAACGCGGAAGACCATATGCAGTTGATACGCGATTCGATCGCGCAGATGCACCCGCATCCAAGCGATAACTGATGGTGCCGAAGACAACGAAAGATAAGTGATCGGACGGTACGAGACGCGTGACGTTCAGGCGCGTTCAGGAAAGGACAGATAGATTGGCGCAAGCATCTGCGGAATCAATAGCGAGGCGTTACGCTCGGGCGTTGTTCGAGTTAGCCTTGGAGCGTGATCAGCTGGAGCCGCTGCGCCAGGAGATTGAAGACTTTGCCGAGCTGTTCAAGCAGAACGATGACTTGCGTGGATTTTTGACTAACGCGGGAATTCATCATAGGCACAAATCCGACGTGGTCGGCCGGGTGTTCGCGGACCGCTTGAGCGAATTGGTTATGAACTTTTTACAGGTGGTGATCGCCAAGGAACGGGCTGGGCTGTTGCTGGAAATGTGCCAAGAGTACGTAGAACTTGATGATGAACACGCTGGGCGAGTGCATGGGGTTTTGGTCACGGCAGTGGCTTTGGGGCCTGAGGAACTCGAAGAACTTTCCCAGCGGGTGGGCGCATCGATAGGAAAAGAAGTTACGCTGAGCAATCGAGTGGACGCCACGATATTGGGCGGCTCGATATTGATAGTTGGTGAGCGGGTATGGGATAATTCGGTGCGGGAGAACCTGCATCGTTTTTCACAACACTTGCGGGCCGCGGGTGAAATAAAACTTTCGGCCTCATAGAAGAAGGTTTGAGATGAAATTCAACGCTGAAGAAATAACCAGTGTTATAAAGCAGGAAATCGCACAGTTCTCAAAAGAGCTTGACGTTGCCGAGGTTGGCCGGGTTCTGGAAGTGGGCGACGGCATTGCGCGGATATACGGTTTGCGTAACGCGATGGCGGGTGAATTGCTGGAGTTTAACGAGGGCATTTTCGGCCAGGTGTTTAATCTGGAAGAAGACTCGATCGGCGCGGTGGTTTACGGTGATTTTCTGCAGATCAAAGAAGGTGACGAAGTCCGCGGCACGGGCAAATTGCTTTCGGTGCCTGTCGGTCCGGAGATGCTGGGCAGAGTGGTTGACGCTTTGGGTCAACCGATCGACGGGGGCGAACCGATTATCACGAGTCGGCGAGGGCTGGTAGAACGTATCGCGCCGGGAATCGCTGATCGTCAGCCGGTAACGGTTCCGCTGCAGACTGGTTTGAAGGCTATTGATTCGATGATACCGATCGGCCGGGGCCAGCGTGAGTTGATTATCGGTGACCGCAAGACCGGCAAAACCGCTATCGCGCTGGACACCATCATCAATCAAAAAGGCAAAAACGTTATCTGCGTTTACGTAGCGATCGGGCAGAAAGAATCGACGGTTGCCGGGGTCGTGGATAGTTTAAGGAAACACGGCGCGATGGACTACACGGTGGTGGTGACGGCGTCGGCATCGGAACCAGCTTCGATGCAGTATATAGCGCCCTACGCGGGAGTCGCCATCGCGGAATATTTCACGTACGAAGAACACCGCGACACATTGTGCGTGTATGACGATTTGAGCAAACAGGCTCAGGCGTATCGGCAAGTGTCGCTGCTGCTGCGTCGTCCGCCTGGTCGCGAGGCCTATCCGGGTGATGTGTTTTATCTGCATAGTCGGCTGCTGGAAAGAGCTGTTAAGCTAAGCGACGAACTTGGCGGCGGTTCGCTGACGGCGTTGCCGATCGTTGAAACGCTCGAAGGGGAAGTTTCGGCGTATATTCCAACGAACGTGATTTCAATTACGGATGGTCAGATATACTTACGTCCGGACTTGTTTTTGGCGGGCGTTAGGCCGGCCGTTGATGTGGGCATCAGCGTCAGCCGTGTGGGCGGTAAAGCGCAGATCAAGGCTATGAAGTCTATCGCAGGTATGCTGCGGTTGGATTTGGCGATGTTTAGGGAACTTGAGGCGTTCGCCCAATTGGGAACGGACCTGGACAAAGCGACACAAGCGCAACTGGACCGGGGTAACCGCATGGTCCAATTACTCAAACAACCTCAATACAAACCAATGGATATTATCGACCAGGTGATCAGCATTTTCGCGGGCTCTAACGGGATGCTCGACGATATCAAAGTGAACGAGGTGAGTGGCTTTGAAGAACGCATGCACGAGTATCTGCACACCAAAGAAGCAGATTTGATTGTAGAGGTTGAAACGAAACAGGAACTCGACGACGATATCAAAGGACGGCTCTCCAACGCGATAACCCAGTTCAAACGCAGCTTACGAGACAAGTAAAACCGAGAAATAGATGGCCAACGCACGCGAAATAATAAGAAGACGCAAAAGCGTCTCGAATATATGCCAAATAACCAAGACGATGGAGATGATCTCTACGTCGAAGTTTCGCAAAGCGTACGTCAAAGCGGTGGGTGCAAGGCCTTATATGGAGCTATTGACGGGGTTAATCCAACGATTGGTTGACCAGGCGGAGAATCCGAGCCATCCCTTGATGCTGCCCAATACGAAGACGAAAAAAACTATTCTGCTGGTGCTGACGAGCAATCGGGGTTTATGCGGCGGATTCAACGGCGGGCTGCACCGGTTGGCGGGGCAACAGTTGGAGAAACTGCGAGAGCAAGAAATACCTGTTGACATTTACGTGTCCGGTAAAAAAGGAATCAGTCATTTCAAGTTTACCAAACAGGAAGTGGCGCGTACTTTTACGGATATGGACGAAAAAGCGGAGTACGCGGACATCGCGGCATTGGCGGATGATTTCATCGCCCAGTATATCGCGGGCAAGATCGCCAAAGTGCGAGTTATTTATATGCGGTTCTTGAGCAACAGCCGTCACGAACCGGAAATTTTGGATATTCTACCGTTGAGCGGTATTCATAAAGCGAAGACTCTCGTAGAACGGCAAGCCACCGAAAAGGTTGAGATCGGTGATTGTATTTTTTCGCCTTCGCAAAAAGAGATACTCGACGAAATAATCCCCGATTGCGTAAGATCGCAGCTTTATCAGTGTGTTGTTGACACTGTCGCCAGCGAGCAAGGTGCGCGAATGACGGCGATGCAGGCGGCGACGACGAACGGCGAACAAATGATCGATAACCTGACCAGAGAATACAACCGCGTGCGACAATCGCAGATTACCAGCGAACTGCTCGATATCATCGGCGGCAGCGAAGCGCTGAATTAGCGAATAGCTGCATCGAATAATAATGAACCGGACAACCGGATAGATTTGACATCGCTCGCAGTGGACGAGTGGACCCGGAGTAGAAATAATGAATCAAGGCAAAGTAGTGCAAATAATGGGCAGTATTTTCGACGCGGAATTCGACGAGAATTGCGTGCCGGCGATATACAACGCTCTGAAAATCGAAGGCGAAGTGAAAGGCCAAAAGATCAACCTGGTCGGCGAAGTTCAGCAGCACATAGGCGGCGGTAAGGTTCGGGCTGTGGCGTTGGGGGCAACGGACGGCCTGACCCGCGGCATGACGGTGCTGGATACGGGCGACGCGGTTACGGTGCCTGTTGGCCCCGAGACACTTGGGCGGGTATTTAACCTGCTGGGTGAGCCGGTGGACAACCGCGGACCTGTAGATGCTAAAGAAAGAAGGCCTATTCATTGTGAACCGCCGGAGTTTACGGAACTAACCGCCAACAGCGAGATGTTTGAGACTGGTATCAAAGTGATTGATTTGCTTTGTCCGCTGGTACGAGGCGGCAAGTGCGGCTTGTTCGGCGGGGCCGGTGTGGGCAAAACGGTGGTTATTCAGGAATTGATCGCCCGATTGGCGCGTTATCATAGCGGTTATTCATGTTTTGCCGGGGTGGGCGAGCGAACCCGCGAAGGTAACGACCTTTGGCTGGAAATGCAAGAAGCTAAGATCGGTGATTCAGAGAAAAGCGTGCTTGATCAGACGGTTATGGTGTTCGGGCAGATGAACGAACCGCCGGGCGCACGTTTGCGTGTGGCCTTAACAGCGCTTACCATGGCGGAGTATTTTCGTGATCAGACCGGGGCGGATACGCTGTTGTTTATTGATAATATTTTCCGGTTTTCTCAAGCTGGTTCGGAAGTCTCAGCGTTGTTGGGACGTATGCCCTCAGCGGTAGGATATCAGCCGACGCTGGCGACCGAAATGGGTGAGCTGCAGGAGCGAATCACCTCGTCGGACAAAGGAGCGGTGACTTCTATCCAAGCGGTGTATGTTCCCGCGGATGATTACACCGACCCCGCCCCGGCGACAACATTTACGCATTTGGATTCGTCGGTGAACTTGCAGCGCAGCATCGCGGAAAAAGGCATTTACCCGGCCGTTGATCCGCTGGAATCGACCAGCCGAATTTTGGATCCGAACATTGTGGGCGAGCGTCATTATACCATCGCCCGCAAGGTGCAGGAGTATTTGCAGCGTTATCGCGATTTGCAGGATATCATCGCCATCCTCGGTGTTGAAGAACTGAGCGAAGAAGACAAGATTGTGGTGGCGCGGGCACGTAAGATCGAGCGGTTCTTCTCGCAGCCGTTTTTGGTGGCAGAGAGCTTCACCGGTCTTACGGGTAAATATGTGCCGTTGGAAGATACCATCAGCAGTTTTGAGGAAATCTGCAACGGCAAATGGGACGAAGCGCCGGAGTCGGCGTTTATGTACGTGGGCGGCATCCAAGACGTCGCGAATCGGACGCAAGAAGTGGGCACTATAAAAGACTAGAAATTAGATAGATAATCTTATATATGGCTGAGAAACGCAAAAATTTACATCTTACGATTGCCACGCCGCAAGCGCAAATATTCGATACGGGTATTTTCGACGCGACGCTGCCGGCCCATGACGGGTTGATCGGCATTATGATGGGCCACGCACCGATTGTGTGCAAACTCAAGCCCGGCGTGATGCGGTTTCATGAGACCGGTCAGCCGCGTGTTACTACGATCTTCGTTGACGGCGGTTTTTTCGATGTACATGAAAATCATATCGTGGTGCTGACGCCTCGGGTTATTCGGCGTAACGAAATGACCGTCGAGCAAGCCCGCGAAATTCTGCGTCAAGCCGAAGCCCTGGCCCACCAAACCGGAGAACAGGCAGCCGCTCAAACCAGCCATCTGGAACGCGCCCGCGAACTATTAAAATTCATCCAGAAAGACTAGTTCACCGGCCTACCGCTGCTTCTGGCCCATTCGCAATCATGACGGTCCTGACGTTCCGTGTTGAAAGCTTTTCAGAACTGGGCGGATTCGTTGAAATTATCGAACTGGATGGTCAACTCACCCGTGGCGGGCAAATCGTGTTCCTGAATAATTAGATAGTATGTGCATTTGTCTAGATCGAATATTGCCAGAAAAATCCTGTTGGTATGATAGCGGTAGAATGTATTGCCGTTCTGGGTCAGTGAACCAGCCCGGATTCTAACTTCGTGATCAGGCCAACTGATATTGATATCATTTTGGAGTGGGTCAAAATCGGGGTCGGCAATAGTAATTCTGCCGCGAACAGCGTGATACGGATAAGCCAGGGGTGTTACGCTATCAACGGTGAGGGTGTTGGTGTGGCCCTTCATAAAAGTAAGAGGAATATTATCGAGTTGGTATTGGGCGAAGCTTAGATGGTCGCCGCTTCGCAGGGATATGTTGACAGGGCTGGAAAGGCCTGCCAATTCTACGTTGCTGCCGAAAAGGATGAATTGGTGGGTAATTTTATTGAGAAGGAATAGAGATATGCCGCCGGCGGCTCCTCGATATAAGCACAGGTTGGGGGTTTCGGTAAAGTTGGTAAGGGACTCGGTGTAGGAGCCGAAGGTTATATCAATCGGATGGGCGGAAAAAGATTCGGGGAGGCTTTCCATTGTGCCGACAACAACGAAACTGCCGGTGGTTTGGGTGGGGTGAGGCAGAACAGTACAATAGCTGATGTGCAGTGGGTAAGGAGGCACCGAGGGAAGAGCGTCGTTGAAGCCGTAGGTTTCGCAGGTACTAGTGCCGTTTTCTTTTCTAACATAGATTAAACGAATATCTTGAGCTTGGAGTTCGTCAAGGGTTTGTTGGGGCAGATCCGGCTCCAACTGAGGCTCAAAGATAAAGCTCGGCGCCCCCCACCAGGTTGTCGGGGCTCTATAGGTTTGAGAATAATAGCTGTTGAGTACAATGGGTTCGGTAGTCAGGCCTTCGATTATGGTATGGTCGAAATAAGCTAACGGATCGGTATTGTTAATATTGAACCATCCAGCCGGTGGTGACTCCAATATGTAGCCGGTCCTGATGGAGATGCCTCCGGGAGTGCTGTAGATCAGGTGGGGTTCGTCATACTCCCAAAAGAACCGAGTGGGACGGGGCCAAAGGCTGACCGAATCGGTGGTGGCATCTTCGTTGTCGGGCACGGGATTTTGGTATTGGACTTGGAATGTGATTAGACTGAGGTCGTGTTTGAATAAGTATTCAGAAAGGATAAAGATGGGGCATTCGTCAGCAGGTACGGTGGTAGGGATGTCATTTATTCGCAGTTCGCAAAAACGAGGCTCCGCCAGAGTATCTAAGGTCCAGTTGACGATCACATCATTGCCATCGTAATAATAGTTGTAGTCAGGCCAATCGGTTGGCGGGCCGTCAAGGAAGCGGATTTGCCCGTCGGCTTGGTATTCAAATGCGATATCGGTTAAGATGTTATCGCTGAGGTTTTCGGGAGTAAGCCAAAGACTCGGTGTTTGAATGGTCCAACGCGACTTGAGTCGGTGACTGTCAAAAATGTAATTATTCCACTGGGGAGTGTGATAGTATATCCTGCTGGAGAGCAGAAAAGTGGGGATGGTTTCAGTGTTGAGTTGCTTTAGTTGGAGGAGTTCTTGGATTTGTTCTTCGGTTATGCTGTAATGCGCCAGATCGCGCAGGAACATGTCTGGGCAGGCAGAAAAAAGGACTTGATGGTCAGTGATGGGCAAGGGTGTCGGCATCTCGGGAATAGTGATACAGCCGCTTTGCCGAATATAAGCCAAAGGCAGGTTGTGACTTTCTGCAAAGAGTATGACGTCCTGGCTGGGTTCTTCAGGTGAGGTGGTTATGATGCCGGCAACTAAGGGAACCTCGGCGGGAATTGTGTCGGTAAGCAGGATATCGGTTGGCAGTAGTTGGCCGGAGTCATAGGCGGATTGGATGTCCTCTGGTGGGAAGTATTTTATTTGGCCGATCGCCCAGCCTTGAGAATAGTAGGTATTTTCCGAATGCCAGATATCAAGACAAATGGCAGATACGGGCGAAACAATAAAAGTGATTAACAGAGATACTACGATTGCAAATGCTGCATTGGAGAGGGATTCACGGGTCATATTGCTTCCTTTCACATTTCGAAGTTAGGAGTCAATAATACGGTGGATTGCCGATGGTTTAAGCGCGTTTTACAGCAAAAAGGAGAGACGCAATCCAGCACATCACAAGTATTTACAACCTGAAATTCTCTGTGGGGATGCAAAGCTGGGAGTTCCGACAATAAATACCACGTCTGATGGCGGAAAACGAGTGTACTAGATAGTTAGTAGGGAAGCAAATAAAAAATAAAAAAACAATCCAAGGCGGCTTAGGCAAAGCGATATAAGTTGTGGGCAGCGATGTATTCGGCAACGGCGTCAGGGACAAGATTGGTGATTGGTTTGCCGGTCGCTGCGCGGTTGCGGATGTCGGTGGCGGAGATGTCCAGTAATGGGGTGGGCAGAATGGCGGACTTCAAGCGTTGGATTTGTTGGGGGGTTAGCAGATTACCTTTTGGTTGCCAGTGGGATAGGTCATGGCCGGGACGGACGGCGGTTACGATCTGGCATTTTTCGACCAGTTGGCTTATTTCATACCAGGTGGCGATTTCCCGGAGCATGTCGGCACCGATGAGCCAATGGATTTTTACGGTTGGGCCATAGAGTTGTTGGAAATGATGTACGGTATCGAGCGTGTAGCTGGGGCCCTTTCGTTGGAGTTCGCAATCAGAGACTTCAAAGAAAGCGTCATGCTGGACGGCGGCTTGGGCCATGGCCAAACGATGCTCGATGGGGGTTATATTACAATCGGTTTTATGAGGCGGGATGGCGGACGGGATAAGGATGACTTTTTCGATAGCTAGAAGCTCAGCGGCGGCACGGCAGATTTGCAGATGGCCGTTGTGTATAGGGTCGAACGTGCCGCCAAACAATAGTATGCCGTTTTTGTTAGGCTCCACTAGCTGCGATCCTTTCAAACAGCAGACGCATTTTGTCGGGGTCTTTAATGCCGGGGGTTTTTTCCACGCCGCTGCATAAGTCCACGCCATAAGTTCCGACCGCTATCGCCTCAGCAACATTATCCGGATTGATACCCCCAGCCAAGAAAACCTTGTCATTACCGGTTCGCTTTACCCAGCCCCAATCAAACTTTTCACCACTGCCGCCGTACATTTCCTCATGAAACGCATCCAACAATATCGCGTCAACCTGATAATCCTGAGCCTGCTCGATATCGCCAGGCGACCGGACCCGAAAAGCCTTGATAACACCTACGCCCAATTGCTTAACCTCTTGGCATTGCTGGTTAGTCTCGTCGCCGTGCAACTGCGCGAAGTCCAATCGGCACTTGGAAACCACCTCAGCAATCTCGCTTGTCGTCGCATTGACAAAAACCCCAGCGGTCAGCACATTGCCCGCCAATTGAGCAACCATCGCCCCAGCTTTGTCAGGGGATATATAACGCGGGCTGGGTTTGTAGAAGTTCAGGCCCAATAGATCAGCGCCTAAATCGACCGCCAACTGAGCATCCGCAATTGTTGTCACGCCGCAAATTTTAACTTTAACTGACATCGATCATTCTCTAGTAGTCACTGAGTTTACTGATTGGAAATTTCTACCATATTTTCCAAACATTGCATCGCTGCGCCGTCAGCGATGCTGGTTCTTGCCAACTCCAAACCCTCAGCGATACCGGAAGCCTTACCAACCATCATAATCGACGCCGCGGCATTGAACAAAACGACATCAGTGCAGAAATTTCTCATACTGCCATCTAGAATACCGCGAGTCAGAGCGACATTGTCTTCCAGGGAACCGCCTTTGATATCTTCTAAACTCGCTCGAGCAAGACCGTAATCGCTGTAGTCGATAACATGGCTGGTCAATTTGCCGTCGCGCAGTTCCATGATGTCGCTTGGGCCGCAGGTTGTGAATTCGTCCATGCCGTCGCCATACACCACCATCGCCCGCTTAACGCCGAGCGTTTTCAAAGCCTCAGCCATGGTAGTGAGCAGTTCCGGCTTGGCGACACCCACAACTTGCATCGACACGTTGGCAGGATTGGCTAAAGGCCCCAGCACATTGAATACCGTACGAAAGCCCAAGGCTTTGCGGACCGGCTGGACATATTTCATCGTGGGATGATGATTAGGAGCGAACATAAAACCTATGCCTGCTTCGTCGATGCAGCGTTCTATGACGTCAGGTGCAGCGTCTATTTTTACGCCTAAGCCGTGCAGAATATCAGCTGAGCCGCATTGGCTGGTGATCGCGCGGTTACCGTGTTTGGCTACAGCTACGCCCGCCCCGGCCACAACAAACGCCGTGGTGGTACTGATGTTGAACGTTCCGCTTCCGTCGCCTCCGGTGCCTACGATGTCCAGCAAAGGAGCGGATTTGGGCCTGACCGGTACCGCGTGGTCGCGCAATGCCCGCGCCATCCCGGCCACTTCTTCGCCGATTTCACCCTTGGCGGCCATAGCGGTGAGAAAACCCGCGACCGCTACTTCACTGCAGGAACCATCGAGAATACTGTTTACCGCGGCGTTGGCTTCAAGAAAACTCAGATTCTCGCCCGCTAGAACTTTCTTCGTTACTTCCAGTAGCATCGTTATCTCCTGTTTATTCCATCACCAACCTCGGCCGAATCATAACTGAATGATCAGCAAAACAAAGAGCCTATCCCGTCAATCCTGTTATCCTGTCAAAAATTCTTCACCCGATCAACTGTTCCACGACATTGGCGATTATCTTCAGGCCGATATCGTCGTGCAGGGTGAGGATGGATTCCGGATGAAACTGCACCGACGCGATCGGCAGCGTTTTGTGGGCCAGGCCCATTATGACGCCGGATTCGGTCTGGGCGGTGACTTCCATACAGTCCGGCACACTATCGGGTTTGACAAACAGACTGTGGTAGCGACCAGCCATGAAGGGGCTCGGCACATCTTTAAATATACCAGAACCGCCGTGAGATACCAGGGAATCTTTCCCGTGCATAGGCGTGTCCAAAACGCCCAGATCCGCCCCAAAATACTGGGCGATTCCTTGATGGCCTAGACACACGCCAAAGACCGGCAGATTACGCTCGACAGCCGCGGCCACCAACGGGGGCACTCCCATTTGCTCAGGCGTGCGAGGCCCGGGCGAAATAAACACCAAATCAGGTTTAATCTGGTCGATGCGGCTATGATCGAACCCGGCCCGTAAGGTGATGACCTCTACGCCGGTCTGACGGACGTAGTTGGCCAGGGTGTGGACGAAACTATCTTGGTTGTCCACAAAGAGAATACGCGCTTTGGTAGCCTTGCCGACACGAGCTGTCGGCGTAGGAGCAGGCTTGACAGCATCAGCCGTAACAGCATTCAAAAACGCTGATGCCTTGACGCGGGTTTCCTGCTCTTCTTCGTCAGGCGTTGAATCATAAAGCAACGTAGCACCAGCACGAACCGAAGCGGTCCCATCCTGCAAATGCACAGTCCGAATCGTAATCCCCGTGTTAAGCTGATCGTTAAAAGTAAACAGCCCCACGCAGCCGCCGTACCAACGCCGCGCACTGTTTTCCAAATTCTCAATAGTCTGCATGGCGATCGGCTTAGGTGAACCGGTGAGCGTACAAGCCCACATGTGCGATAGAAACGCGTCGAACATATCGCAATCATCACGGAGTACGCCTTTGACGTGATCGACGGTGTGGAACAATCGCGAGTAGGTTTCGACGAGACGGCGACCAATGAGTTCGACCGAGCCGGGCACGCAAACACGCGATTTGTCGTTGCGGTCCACGTCGGTACACATGGTGAGTTCGGACTCATCTTTTTTGGAATTAAGCAGCGAGAGGATTTGCTTAGCGTCTTCCATCGGACTTTCACCCCGGCGGACGGTGCCGCTGATAGGACAAGTCTCGATATTCTTACCGTCAGTCCGCACAAACATTTCCGGGCTGCCGCCTATGAGTTGCTCTTTGCCCAGGTTGATGAGAAAACCATAGGGGCTGGGGTTTTGCTTGCGAATACGGTTGAACAATTCGCTGGGTTTGCGATTGCAAGCCACACTGAACACCTGCGACAAAACAACCTCGAAGAAATCGCCCACTCGACAGCCTTCGCGAATTTTCTCGACCTTGGCGGCGTATTCGCCGGGCGCGTGGTCGCAAGCGACTTCCTTGGGGCCTTGGGCTGGGGGCAACGGAAAACGCTCGCCGTAAACGCTGATGCCTTCGGTGTTCTCATTGCCTTGAGCGAATTCGTAGCAGAGATCGAAGGCGATTTCTTTTTGATGGTTGATGGCGCTTATACGGTCAGCCAAAAACACATGGCAGTCAGTCCCCGTTTGCTTACGATCATGCTTAAAATCGACCGGCTCGAACTGGAACACCAAATCGTAACCAAACGCGCCGAACATGCTGAGGTACTGGTCTTCGCAGTGCAGCAGTTTGGTTAGGCCTCGCAGGACGGAGAAGATGCTCGGTTGTTTGCTGCGATCTTCTTCCAGGAAGTCTTTCGCCATGGGTTTCACTCGCCCGCTAATCTCGTCAGGCGTAACTTGGTAATCTTCAACGTGGTCGTTCTCAGCGATGGCCGGGAGCAGCAGACGCAGCAGAATCTTACCCCGTTCGTTCAGAGCCGCCATGCGGAAGTCACGACCTTGGCTGATCATCTCAACCGGCGGATCGATCATACCAATATCCCAACGACTATAGCGCCCCGGATACTCATAATCGCTCGCCAAGACACATCCCCGTGCCTGATCGATCTGCTCATAGATCGGATCCAGCCCGCAACTGATCGATGTTTCGATGGTCTTGCGGGTGACGGTTATGCCGCCTGCGGTAACAAAAGTATTCTGCGTGTCAGCCATGATATATCTCCAAACACCTTGTTCTCTATTGTTCACACCAATTAGCCCTCTGACCTGTCAGGGGGTTTTATCTCACGATTTCCAAAAAAATCACCAGCTAATCCGCCCACCACTATCCGCGGACAAACCAAAAAAACGCGGTAGGGTGTGCAACTCGTTTGCACATGCGGTTCTCTTACGGTTTCTTGCCAATTCACACAAAAAAAAACGCAGCCCGAAGTTCTTTTCAACCGGCTGCGTCTGCGATCTGTTATCTCGGGCTACGCCCTATAAATAAACCTATACCTCGCCTCCGCAACGCTCTAAGCGTCGCCAAGCCCACCATTTGCTGTTTGGGTT
Source organism: Sedimentisphaerales bacterium (assembly GCA_016928435.1). Lineage (GTDB taxonomy): Bacteria > Planctomycetota > Phycisphaerae > Sedimentisphaerales > SM23-30 > JAFGKT01. The sequence continues at coordinate 36,002 of JAFGKT010000040.1, forward strand.
ATAGGTCATTTTCAACTCAAAAAAAGCGTCTTCCAATCCAACCAAAGACCCCTTCCAGGCCCAAAAGGGCGATTTTGCCCTGATCTGTAATCCGATTAAACCAAATTCCCCGGGGTGAGTCAATAGGAAAAAATGAGCAAAATTATATGGCCTAATTATCACACGGCACAAAACTAGCTAACAAGTTTTGCAAGTTGCTTGAGACAGACGACAACTCAGGATCGCCCTCATCAGCCCATCCTGTATTCCATCATGTCAATCTGCTTAAAAGCTCTCTTGCTCCACTTATGAAGCCAATCCCAATAACGAATCGAACTCATTCGCGTTACTGTCCCGCCTGTGGCCAATCTAAAATCTTGCTAATCCTGTCATCCTGAGTGATCGGCTAATTATGAGAAATGAGGTTTAATATATGCTAAACGTTTTGCGGTTTAACATCTTTAATAAGTCACAACCATCTCTATCAATCAGAGCAGTAATCTCCCAACATCCGGATGAATGTTTCTGCTCCAGCCTACTTATAAGGCTCATTTCACGGCATTGCTTTCTTGCCGATGGCAAGATAACCGAGCCAATGCCGCCAAATAGGGTAGGCTGTGGGCTATATATGCTTCATTGTCCAAATACATCGGCTTGTCTTCAGCCATCGTGATGGGGCAAATCGTAAACTGAGGACTAGCTGAAAAACCATTACAAATCGCTCCTTTGATCTCACCATTCCAGCCTTTGTCACTGTAGTAGCGATGTCCTATTCCCTTGATCATGCTTATCGGGACATAAGCACAGTTGTCTGCTTGGCCGCAATTCAATCCCGCAATCCACTGCAAGTTGCCGACCGCAATATCAACAAACTGAGAATCATCAAAGATGTTCGCAAACTCAAGGGCAAGAATTGCAGCAAAGGCATATATGTTATTATGAGCATGATACCAACTGCCGAAGTAGGTCAATCCCTGTCCGCAATAGTAACCTGCTGGAAGAATATAAAACGGGCTCTTTTTGCAGGCTGGCAGGAGATAACCGTAAGCGAAATCATATAAGGTCTGTTTCCACCGCACCGCTTCGTTATGCGATGGCCACAGTCTGAGCATTTCCAAAAAAGGCACCAAATAGTGTGGATAATGTCCGCCTTTATTGTAGATACGGCCATCTTTACTCCACGCTCCGCAGTGAATGTTCGCCTTTTCAGTGAATTTGCTACCGCCGAACATTGAGAAATCACTATAAGTGTAGAAGTGGCCATAGAAAGGCCCCTCGGCTGCTGATTGCGGCACTTGCCGTTCCATCACCATATTAGCAAAGTCAAACACTTGCTCTTCGTATTCTTGCCTGCCTGACTTGAACAGTTCCACAGATGCCCTGAGCAGCATTAGCAAATCGCGCGTCATTAGTTGATTGTCAGGCGGTGTTGCACCGTGCGGCGCGCCGTGTACCGGGGCATAGAAGATGTGTTCCTCTTCATTAATTACAGGCGTGTATTTCCTGCTGCTTGCCCAAGTAAAAGCCTTAATCGCTCGTTCAAGATATTCAGCGCTGATGCTCGGATGATTTTCGAGGATGATTCTCGCTGAACGTGCAAAAATCATAGCAGCCTTGGCAACATTGCCTATTATTGCGTGATATTGCTTGGAACTGTCAAAATCATGTACTACCGATCCATCGCCTAATCCAAATTCATCGCGTGCTTTATCCTGCAAGAATGCCAGGTAACTGCAACCGTTAATGATATGCCTATGCAAGTGGCTTAGTTCTTCCGTATTCAGACGATTGCCAAGAACCTCGATAATATCCTCAATACTATCCAGTGTGACACAGTGGCTGCTAAATTCCTGCAACTGGCCGCCGCTAGAGTCCAGCCAGCCTATCTTCGGCCCTTTGGCCGGGGCCAACTCTGCTTTTTTATCTAAGAACTCAAATGCGATGGTTTCAAAACAACTGGACCAAAGAATCTCTTTTGCAATAACCACCGGATCGCTGGTGAGGATAGTCCTGTCGCCATCGATTATTTTGAGGGTATAGTCTCCAGGTTGGTCTAAAGCCGAAAAGTCCGCAACCCACCAAAAGCTTCCCCATTTTTCTCCCCATTCTTGGACTGGGGCCCTCATTACGCAATCGCCATTATCATCCAGTACAACAAAACAGCCCGACTGTATAAAATCTGCATCAGAACTACGAACGATCGCTCGCTTGGGCAATCCCTTATCGTATCCTATTTGAGAAGTGAGTATGCCCGATATCCCACAACCCACACTACCTTCGATGTTATCTGTCAATCTATATGTACTCCAAGGGCCTTTCTATTCCATCATGTGTCTTTATTCATCTTCGACCAGCCTTCAGCCCCGTAGAACGCCTCTCGCAACCCATGCGGTATTTATCCTGTCAATCTTTCAGAAGTCTTTTTCTGTTCCCTTCGAATAACTAATCCCACTAATATACCGAATTCATTCGTATCTCTGGCCTGCCTTTGGCAAAATATTTTGATCTTCTTTCTTAAAATCTGTGTTAATCTGCGAAATCTGCGGATAAAATCTCTCTGACCACTCGCACTAACCAAGCCGCCTCCGCAGCGCCGCCAACCATCTATCATACGCCGCCGCATAAGCATCCGCCTGCGAACTATCAGGCTCAATCGTCTTAACGCATTTAAGCCCATCAAAAGCCTCCGCCGCCGATTTATAAATCCCCGCGCCAATCCCAGCCCCCCGCGCCGCCCCCTGCGAACCATCCGTATTAAACAGCTCAACCCGCGCCCCCGTCACCGTAGCAAACGCTTTAGCAAACAGCGGACTCAAAAACATATTCGCATGACCAGCCCGTACCGTCTTAATTTCCACATTAATCGAACGCATAACCTCACAGCCGTAATTCAACGCGAACACAATCCCTTCTTGTGCCGCCCGCAGCAGATGACCCCGATTATGCGTATTAAAGTTCAATCCCTCAACCGCAGCCCCAATATTCTTATCGCCCAACGTACGTTCCGCCCCATTGCCAAAAGGCAACACCACCAACCCGTCAGCACCAACCGCCACCTTTTCCGCCATCGCGTTCATTTCCGGATAATCATCACCATCAGCCATAACATTATGTTTGAGCCAACTATTAAGAATCCCCGTCCCGCTAACGCAAAGCAAAACCCCGCAGCGGTTCGCCGAGGCTGAGTGGTTCACATGCGCAAAAATATTAACCCGCGATTGCGGATCGGAATCGGTTTTGTCGGTCACGCCGTACACCACCCCCGATGTCCCCGCTGTGGCTGCGATTTCGCCGGGGTTCAAAACATTAAGCGACAGCGCGTTGTTCGGTTGGTCCCCAGCCCGATAGGTAACAGGCGTGCCTGCCTTCAATCCCAACTCCGCTGCCGCCTCCGCCGTCAACTCTCCTTGCACCCCAAACGTATCTTTAACATCGCACAGCATTTCATTCGGTATGCCGTAATATTGCGTTACCATCTCCGCCGGTGCGTTCGCCTGAAAGTCCCAAAGCATCCCTTCCGACAATCCCGAAGCTGTCGTCACAAACTGCCCCGTCATTTTCCCCGCCACATAATCACCAGGCAGCATCGCTTTGTGAATCTTTGCGAAAATATCCGGCTCGTTATCCTTAACCCACTTTAATTTTGAAGCTGTGAAATTGCCCGGCGAATTCAACAAATGCCCCAAACACTTCTCCGCCCCAATCGCCTCGAAAGCCTTCTGCCCAATCTCCACCGCTCGACTGTCGCACCAAATAATGCTAGGCCGCAACACCTCATAATTCTTATCCACCACCACCAAACCATGCATCTGATACGAAATGCCAATCGCTCCAACTTCTTCGAGCCGACAACCTTGCCCAGCAATCTCAGCCGTAGCCGCCTTGATATGCTGCCACCAAGTCTCCGGCCGTTGCTCAGCCCAACCCGCCCGCGGCGCGCTAATCTCCAACTCCGTCTTAGGCGAAGTAGCCGACGCCACCACCGCCCCCGTCTCCGCGTCCAATACCGTCGCCTTAACCGAAGAACTGCCTACGTCATAACCCATCAGATACATAATAAAATCCTCTGTAATCAGGAGCCGGAAAAATCAAATACAAATCGGCAAAGATTATAACTCACCAACGCGATTACCGCAACGATGTGTTAAGATAGATTCTGGTAAAAGGTTACGCTTATACCGTTCCCCCAACAAATTAGCCCCCTGACCTGCTCAGGCCGTTTTAACTAAAATAATTACCTTTGACCAATCCCAACAACCCCGCATATGACAAATGTGACAACCCGCCCCCGTCTTAGTCGCCTTCCAGCGTAATTTCAAACTCCGCCCGCACAGCCCGCGCCGCCCGGCCAGGCGAATACTCCGCGTATATCGTCGCCGATTGATCTTCGTCTGAGTTATTGCGATTACGCAACCTGCCAGGCCTCTCAAACTCACAATACGAATTGTCCGTCTCCCAACTAGCGTACTGCGTCACATCAGTCTCGTCACCGTTGCTCCACGTAGCCACCGCCCGCAACTGCTGCGTCCTCCCAGAACGCACCGTGTCTCGTCCAACAATCTCCAAACTCTCCAATGTCGCTTCGTCCAGCCTCGCTTCGTTTTGCTGCACCGTGTACGTCCAGTGAGGCGTTTCGTCACGTCGTCCGCGCAGCACATCTGTGTAAGAAGCTACCAACCGCTGCTCGCCGCCCGGTTGACGTCTAAACACATTCAGCGTTATCTCCGCGTTGTCAGCGTCGGTAACCGAATGACCATAGTCGTACCATCGCGCGAAAAACTCGTACTCGCCCGGCAGCGCCGTCTCACCATCCCAATACGCTCGTTCCGGCCCATTCCCGTCGTCTTCCCGGCCGTGACCGCCCGCCCCCTGGTCGTCATAATCAAAATGCCCGCTCGACTCGCTCCGAAAATCCCAATGGTTGCCCCTCGGATCCGTCACATGCAAATCAATGTCAGGCCCTTCGTCGCTGCCGTTGTGCTTCCACGTCAACGTAAACGATATCGCACCTTCGCCCCCGGGGTCCTCTTCCGGGATAACCACATCCGGCTCTAAGTCATCGATAATCGCGAAATAATCACTCCAGTCACTCACCCACGCCGTATCCGGATCGCTCCCATCTTCCGCCACCGAAACACGAATCCTGTACCGCTCGCTCGTCTCAATATCCCGAGGAATCGCCCACTCGTACCCTGAACTCATATACCCCTCCGCGATCCGCGTCCGCGTCCCCTCACCCACCAAGTCAATCCGATGATACAGCCCCGCCACCTCACAGTCTTGCCAACAGATATTCTGAGTAGTACCCCGAACATAAGACGTTCCAATGGAAGGGTTTATAATCTCAACCCCCGGCTGCCAAATCTCCTCTGCAACCTGCCCCAACGCCGTCGGCCCGTACCCCAACCCCGCTAAGCTCAACGCCGCCAAAGCCAATAGCATCAGGGTTTTACGTCTCATGAAAACTTCCTCAAAAATCACTTTCACCCATTCATTCTACCGTCTCACCCCCACCCAAGCCAATCCAAAACACGCTCTATCTCCCTGCCAGACCGTATCCTCTTATAAGACAGCCAATCCCCCGCAAGGTTAGAACCGTAAATGGGATCATCAACCCAACAACATCCGCAACTTTTAGCCCCCGAACTTTATGTTCGGCGGGTTCGAACACCCGATGCAAAACAAACCAAATCAACTTCTGAAACACCAACCAGCACTCGCAACTTTTAGTCCTGCAGAATGCCTCATCAGCCCATGCTGTTATTCTACCCCTTCGCCCGATGATCTTCTATACCTGCAATAAATCTTGCTGACTCTCTAGGAGAACGGAATCTCAAAAACTGGATTTGTGAATATTGTGAATCCTTCAAAATCCGTTCATATGCCCGCCTTGTTTTGTGATAGGTTTGTATAGTCCACAGAATTATCGAGTTTTTACTAAAAAAACTCCCCTTAAACGATTCCCTATTTCCTGTTCCTTCCCACAATTCTTCTTTGGTTATTGAACGCGTAACAGCTCTCTTAATAGCCTGCAAAAAAGTTCTCGGAAAAGAATAGTCAAGCCATATCACCAAATCCACATCTTTCCATTTGATCGGAATGGCCCTGGTATAATTGCCGTCAAGAACCCATTTTTCGTTCTCAGATAAAACCTTTTCTAATTTCGGCAAAAACTCATCATCGCTCGGCAAATGCCAGTCCGGCCCCCAGAACACCGCATCAATCTCAATATGCTTAATCTCCAGCTTGTCAGAAAGCAACTTAGCAAAAGTAGTCTTGCCACTGCCGCTTGTTCCAACTACATTGATTCTATTGCATCTACTAATATCTATTTGATCCATCTAACTTGCTTAATCTCGTATAAGTTAAACTGCTCCGCAACGTCCGCTATAAAACACAGCCCTTAGGACATCAACTCTAACCTGTTCACAATCCTATCCGCTTCTTTCAACACCGCCAACTCCGCATAATCGTACCGCGAAGGCGAATGGTGATTGCCGATGATGTTCTTCACAATCTCGATCTTCTCCGCTGGAAAATCAATCGAACCAAGCATCTCCTCCGCCACGCCCGGCCCATATTCCTCTTGCGTCTTACCATTATTGTACCCGTGCTTCGCCTCAGAAACCTTTATCCCCACATCATGCAGCAAAGCACAAGCAATAACGATATCCTCATCGCACCCAGACCGCTCCAACATAATCCGCTCAGCATGCCCCAGCACCTTCAGCGCATGCTCAATCCGCCTATCATCATCCCCAAAATACTGCGTCAAAATCCGCACCAGTTGTGCCCGCAAATATCGCATACTAACCACTCAACCCGGTATCTATGACATCACGCCATTCGTCAACAAAAAACGTTATTTTCATTGCCAAATTACTCTACAACACCTTTTACCACCAG
>JAFGKT010000041.1 GCA_016928435.1 Sedimentisphaerales bacterium
ATAGCCTCCGACTGTTTCTCTGTACAAAACAAACAAACAACTATCACCGGCGTATTCTTGGATGCGTATCACCTGCTTATCGAAGGCCCTTGCAGCGTCTCACCTGAAACTGACGGGATCTCCTATCATTCACGCGACAACCGTACTCTAATCGGCGCCGCATCTCATTTTGACGCCGGTAAGATTGACGCCGACCTTGATAACGCACTCGAACAGCGCCGGCACTGGTTGAATACCCGCAAAATTCCAGCGCAGCTTGACGATTCAACGCGTAGAACCCTCTACAAAGCCCTCTCTATAATGAAGAGCCAGGTGTGCAGTCCCGCTGGGATGATTAACTGTCGCTGGACGACACCAGATCGTTGGCCGCATCGCAATTTATGGTTGTGGGACTCAGCGTTCCATGCTATTGGTTGGCGCAATATCGACCCAGCAATAGCACGCGATGCGATTATGGCTGTGCTGGACGTTCAGCAAGATGACGGCTTCGTCGCCCATGCGGTGAATCCATATAGCATCTCCACGATTACTCAGCCGCCGATTCTGACCTTGGGGGTGAAGCTTATTAACGACGCAGCACCCGACAATGCCTGGATCGAGGAGGTCTATCCTAAACTTGCTGCTCATATCGAATGGGACCTGGTCAATCGTGACAGCGATGGCACCGGGCTACTGGAATGGTTCATCGAGGGCGATCCTAACTGTCGCAGCGGTGAAAGCGGCATGGACAACTCGCCGCGATTTGACGCAGCAACACAAATGGACGCGGTTGATTTCAACGCGTTCACTGCTTTGTCTTGCGAGATTATGGGGCAGTTCGCTAAGACGTTGCAACTGAACGATGCTGCCGAAAAGTGGCGGCTCCGTCATGAGAAACTGTGCCGCCTTATAAGAGAACGCCTCTGGTCGGAAGATATGGGATTTTTCGTAGATTACGACCTGCAAAGCAACTGTCACAGCTCTGTTTTGGCATCATCGGGATTCATGCCGCTTATTTGTGGTGCCGCTGATGATGCCCAAGCCGCCCAGCTTGCCGGACATCTCAGCAACAGTCAAACATTCGGCACAGCCTTTCCCGTGCCATCAGTCGCTGCCGGGGGCAAAGTGCATCATTCGCCAGATATGTGGAGAGGGCCGACATGGATTAACATCAACTGGTTGGTCGCGTACGGCCTCGACCGCTATGGTTTTACGGATTTGGCGATGGACCTGAGAAAACGAACAATGCGGGTAATCGAACACTTCTGCGAAGAACATGCATCAGTATTCGAATATTATGACGACCAGAATTTGTTGGCGCCGCCGCAATTGCTGCGTAAAGGCAAATGCGCCCCCGAAATAGGCCCCTATCATCAGGTATTCTTCGACTATGGCTGGACAGCAACACTCTATACCGACCTGATCTACTCCATGACACCTTGCGACACATAACCCAAACGACCGCGTTCAGTACTGTTTATATATGTATATCCCAAAATAGCTCTAGGAAAGCAATCACATGCACCAATCAAAATTCCATCTCGTCTGGCTACTTGCCTTTTCTACTCTAGCTTGCGTAGCTTCAGTAGATGCCGATGTTGATCGTCCGCTATTGAATGCCTTTGCCTGCCCTACCCCCCCCATGATCGATGGAATAGTCAATGAAGACCTATGGGCTCAGTGCCAATGGGTTTCCAACTTCTCGCTGAATCATAAGGCCCAAGTTGCAAGCCAACAGACACGTGTAGCATTTTGTTACGACGAGGATAACCTTTATGTGGCATACTTAGCGTTGCAAAGTCGCGCCACCATGCCGCAAGTATCCTCCATGGTTACCGAACGTGACGGCCCCGTCTTCCGCGACAATTCAGTAGAGCTTTTTGTCGCCCCCCTGCCGGACCAGTTGCCTTTGTACCAACTCGTCACTAACACCCTGGCAACACGTTATGATGCCGCCTACTACGAGGGTGGAGGGCGCACCCTCGACTGGGATCCAGACTGGACACCACGCGTACACCTATTTGAAGATATGTTTCACGTTGAGATGGCTATTCCATGGTCGCAATTGGGCATCGAACCACAAGCAGGCACAACCTTGGCGATCAGCCTTGCCCGCAATGAGGGCCCTCACGCGGAATTTTCCAACTGGTTGGCTTTGATACACGACAATAGGCGGACCTTGAACCGTTTCGCTATTCTGAGATTGGCCCCAGCAGATACCACCCTACCGATCACAATCATTGATACCGATGCACTGCAAGAGAATCCGCCGGTCTTCAGCCCCATCGTTACCAATGTCCCCACCGATGCTCAAGTCAGTGCGAACGTTTGTATCTACACCGCCGATGACTATCCGGCAGCCGAGGCAATCTCCTGCCGAACGTTCGATGTCCAGTCGGAATCCTATGCCGTCATCACCCAAGAACCGCTACCGGACGGTCCCTACATAGCTAACATTAACTGGATGCTGAACAACAATTCCGTTCTCGTCCAGGAAGTTCCTTTTACCGCAGCCGAACAGGATAATGCCCCTCTCAGCGTCGAACTCGTTCAGCCATTCTATTCGGTGGAGCCATTCCTGCGTGCCCAGGTCACATTGAACTATCCAGAGATTGTCTGCTGCGATTGGCAAATCATAGCTGAGGATGGGGGCGTTTTATTGCAGGGCATGATAAGTGAGGCACTCGGCACTCACGAGCTTTCCATTCCCATCAGCAATCTTCCCATAGGACAATACGATCTGGTCATAACCGTACAGAATACGTCGCCGGAAGATTCTATCACTGTCAATTTTGAAAAAGGCGCCCCTCTCGGTGTTCCTACCCGATTCACCATCGCGCCCGACGGAACCTGGCGCAAAAATGACAATCTGTTTGTCCCCATGACAATGTTCCTGCCACGCGATATGCAAGAGCTATCCGATTTTGGATTCAATACAGTGCTCACAGGCCACGACCGCCCGGCCGCCCCCGACTGCATCGAAACTAATCTCAGAATACTTGACACCGCCCAAGAAAACGGTATGTATGTCTGGATTCATTTATGTCGCCTGTTTCGCCACCAACAAGATTACCAGGGTTTGCGCCTTCTCGTCAGCCAGCTCAAGACCCATCCTGCACTGGCTGGCTGGCATATCGCTGATGAACCGGAAGGTACCAGCACCGCCCCAGCAACACTAATCAAAGCACGGGAAATCATTCATCAGATTGACCCAGACCATCCGGTATTGGGTGTGTCAACAACGCCCGCGCTCTTTCAGGCCTATATGCCCGCTTTCGATGTATTCCAGCCGGACCCCTATCCGGTGCCGCAAAACGACATCGCCATGGTTACAGACTGGCTGCGGTTTAGTGCTTCGGTTATGCAGCCCGGCCAATCACTATTGGTCACGATGCAGGCCCAGGGAGAGCCTTTCTTTCCGCGGCACCCAAACCAGGATGAAATATGGAACATGGCCTATCAGTCTATCGTCGCCGGCAGCAAAGGTCTGGGGTGGTGGGCGCACGGACCGGCACGTCAAAACCCCGATTGGCTCACGTATCGAGACTTAGTCCCACATACGCATGCATTACTTACAGACTGCGCAACAGCCCAACGTATCAACTTTGAACAAGATCAGGTTTATGCCGCTGTCTTTCGCAATCCTGAAGGAGATATCATGGTGGCCGTGAATACCGCACGCGAGCCTAGAGAAGTCACCTTTGATATCCTTGCCGAGACAATCACGCCTTACGACTCGAACTTCGGCAACATAACAACAAGAATCGAATCCCAAAATATTACGCTGAATTGCCCGCCTCTGGGCTTCGGGGCATGGCGTCTTAATAGATAGGTAAATGCCGCACTAGGTCTGCGGTTTTGTTAAATTACTACTAAAGTAGGCCCAGGAGACAACGATGAAAAGCTATTGTATGGTGGGGACTGGTAGTCGCGCGATAATGTTTCGCGATGCTTTTATGGAAAGTTTTCGTGAGACAGCTCAGATTCTGGCGATTTGCGACCGCAACCCCGGACGACTGGAATTGCTAGCCGAAGATCTTAGAGCCGTCAATCCCGACTTAAAATGTTACGAAGCCGACGGTTTTGATCAGATGCTCAAAGTGCATCAACCCGACGCTGTTATTGTCTGCACGATGGACAGTACCCATGACGAATATGTTTGCCGGGCCTTGGAATTCGGTTGTGATGTCATTACCGAAAAACCAATGACCATCGACGAGAAACGCTGCCAGCGAATCGTCGATACCGTCCAGAGAACAGGTCGCAGCGTCCGTGTCACGTTCAACTACCGATATTCGCCCGTGCGGTCACAGGTGAAGGAGCTCCTGATGGAGGGGATCATTGGACGAGTACTATCGGTTGAGTTTCAGTATCTGCTTGATACCAATCACGGTGCGGATTACTACCGGCGCTGGCATCGCAACAAGGATAATTCGGGCGGATTGCTGGTACACAAAGCCACACATCATTTCGATCTGGTCAACTGGTGGATCGGCTCGGAGCCCAAAACGGTTTACGCCAACGGCGACCGCGTGTTCTACACCGAAGAGCAGGCCAAACGCTGCGGCTTGCAGGACCATAGCGATCGCTGTCTCGATTGCCCCGTAAAAGATCGCTGCAATTTCTACCTCGACATTGCCAGCATGGCTGATGTCAAAGCAAGATATCTTGATAATGAGAAATATGATGGCTACTATCGGGATCGTTGCGTGTTCAGCCCGGAAATCGACATCGAGGACACCATGAACGTAGTGGTTCAGTACAATAGCGGCACATTTATGTCTTATTCGCTGAACTCGTTCTCGCCTTGGGAAGGATACCAGATAGCCTTTAACGGCACCAAGGGACGCCTGGAGCATAGTTGCCGTGAAACTTCCTACATCAACGGTGACGGCAGCGTGCAAGGAGCCTTTCAGCCAAATTCGACAACGATCCGCATCTACCCCCATTTTAAAACTCCTTATCAAGTCAAAGTGCGAGAAGGAGTGGGAGGCCACGGCGGAGGTGATGAGGTAATGCTAAATGACATATTCGGCCAGGCACCTGCCGATCCGCTGCTGCGCTCAGCAGATTATGTCCAAGGCGCATACTCCATCCTCACCGGAATCGCGGCCAATCACTCAATAGCACGCGGCGAGGTAATCCAAGTAGCCGACCTTGTCACAGGTCTAGGCAATGCCGGATACCCTCAAAATCGCGCCATGGATGACACCATCCCCTTTGTCGCCGAAACCCAACGCGTATAAGCAAAATCATAGTAATAGCAACAAAATCAAACAAGATCAGTTTCCTGTACAATTTCTCTGGACAATACAAAGCTATGTCGATAGTTAATAGACAAAATCATTGAACCCAAGCATCAAGGCAACACCAGCGAAGTCTTCTGCATCGCACGCCTAGCCAGCCCGCCAAAATCTTATCATCGAAAAGCCGCCTGACAGGAATACCCTACCAGCAAAATCCCACAGGATTTCCCCGCGACGGTATGCACACAGAACCAAGTTACGCTACCATAAACCTGATAACCAACTCCAGATCAAGTCAAAACACCTATTTGGTTCTATCAGACTTGGTGCAATTCTAACAGATGAGTAACTGATATTTGAAACCACTTAACTCACAGATGAGATTATCCCTAATACGGAAGCTGCAACCAAGAAAGGTTGGCCGGCCTGGGCAATATGCAGATAGCGGCAGCGCAAGACGCGAGACGAATTGAGCATGAGGAACTTGATTACTTGTGTCGTAACTTCACAATCGCCTGCGACGGTGTCATACCGAAGCTCTTTTTGAACATTGTGCAGAAGTGGGGAACGTGCGTAAAGCCGCTCTTTTCGGCGACGTCCTTCACGCGCAGGTCACTGTTATCGATCAAAGACATAGCGCGGACCATGCGAATCCGGTTGTGGTACTCCAACGGTGTGATGCCGAATTCCTGCTTGAAAAGAATGCGGAGGTGGTCGGCGCAGTAGCCGCATTGCTGGCTGAGTTGCTGCAAGGTTTGGTCGTGGGCTCGGCCGTCATCCAACATCTCCTTGAGTTTGCCGGCGGGCGTCACCCCAAGCGTATCGCCATGGCGATCAATAATGTAACGCAGAATATTATAGACGCCCACTTTGGCGCGGAATTGCTGGAGAAGTGTGGGCTGGCCGAAGGCTTGGTGCATCCGCAGTAACTCACCATCCCAACCACTGACATGTTCATCGGTCACGGGCGTCACGGCCATAAGTTTGACCCACTTACCCGCACACAGTATTTCGAAGTCGCGAGGACTGGGCCCGGAACGAATCTCACTGGTCTCAATCTGAATGTTCCAGTTGTAACGGGTGTGATCACACGCGAACTGTACGTGGGCGCCAGGACAAATGACTTTGATGAAGTGCGGAGGAACCGACAGCTCGATGCCGTCAATCTTGAACCAATGCAACCCCGAGGCGAAGAAGACGATGTGCACGGAATCTGTGTGATAGTCCGCCGATTCGCTCTGGGTGTACTTGGCAACACCTTTGTTTCTTACATAAAATGACCGTGTTTGCGCCTTCTATCGGAAAATTCTACCATAGCTTGTCCTCTGTATGCTTAAGGATGGCTTATGTAGCAATTGCGAATCGATTTTTGCTACAATTTTGCTACATTCTAGCTATTTTAACATCCAGGCATAAAAAAAGGGACAAGCTAAAAGCTTATCCCTACGCGACTTACAAAACTAGCGGGGACAGGATTCGAACCTGTGACCTCCGGGTTATGAGCCAATCCAAATCGTTTTCACAAATCCTTGTAAACACGTAAGTTATTGACCCAACAATCTCTTAGGTTTTCCATTTCGATCACCATGATAACCATCTTGACCATGATGTCCAACATTTTAGTTGAGGTTTAGTTGTGGCCCAGATAGAGCAACCTTACTTCTTCATCTATACGGGCAAGCAATATATCCCTTTTGCATTTCGCAATCTCTGGGACTTTGAGAAGTTGACGAACCAGGTATGCTATTTCCGATGAACCGCCCTCATCGGATACAACCGGAAATCTACGCATAGCCTCTAAGCGATAAGCACATACAAAGCAGAATTTGCCTAATCAAACAAACCTTCAGGTTCTTTTGGCGAACGGGTAATGTAGCAAGTTTCGTTTGTTATATCACTATTCTTGCAGCCACAAAGATGCACACTTATGCCATGCGAATCAGCAATACGACGTATCACAGCATATCGCTCCTCGCGAACACACTTGGGCAGCATGGTCCCCTTTGAACTCTTCATTCCAATAGGTAATTGTACGCCATTGCGGTAACTTTCAAGAATCTTCTCTAGCAACTGAGCCTCCTTGATATTACTGCGAAGTCCTTCCGCAATCGCCGGCCGCAAAAACAAATAGCTAACTGCTGCCTCCCTGCAACCAGTATCTTCAATAGCAGAGAACAACGCCTCCAGTTGATCATTGCCATCCGCAAGCCCTGGAATCATTGGATCACAACGCACAGACATTGTAACACCAACGCTAACAAGATGACGCAGTTGAACCAATCGACTTTCGACGCTCGCGGCATACGGCTCAATAGTCTGCCGTATTTCGTCATCAACACACGTAAGGCCGATTTGCCCGCACACCTGCTCAGGATAACGTCGAAAAATATCTAGAATATCATCACTAATCTTTCCCTTGGTAACAAACTGAACACCAATCCCCATCTCAAGCAATAGCTTCATGACTTCAAAACTATTCTGCTGCACTTCTTCTATCGGTTGAAATGGGTCACAGGAAGGGCAAAAGTACACTGCCCCAGGTTTCTTCCGCTTTCTAGCAACCTCATCAGCAATACGCTCAGCCATATCCTCATAGACTTCCACTACTTCGTCTCCCGGATACACCGAATATCCCTTCGTATAGCAGTAAACGCACTTGTGTGCACACCCCGCCGAAATATTCACCGTAGGCAAACCCGCCAAACAACGTAACCCCGAAGACGTAAGAAAATTCGTCGCCCGCTTCTTAGCAATTACTTTCATCATAACCCACAGTTACAACATCCGATAGCCGTCTCCATGCCCAACTGCTCGAAAACCCGCTTCTCTTCCAAACACAAACCTATCTGCAAACCCGGCCTGACATCTCTAATAGCTCCGATCAAATGCCGATAAACCTGTACCCGCAAATCAAAAGGAAAACGTGTTCGACCATCCAATGATTTACCTCGCTCAAGCTGTTCCGAGATAACATTACTATTACCAAGCTTTTGCTCCGTCAACTGCAAAGCCGAAGGAAAACTGCAAATCTGCCCCAGCGTAATCCGCCCCAAAGGAACTGCTTCCAGCAAATCCGTCAAAAACCTCGAATAAAGCTCCTCCCAGCCCTCAACCGGAATGATCGGCATAATCACCGCCCGAACCGGATACCCCGCTTCAGCACACCGCTGCATAGCTCCCACCCGCGCAGCAATCGAAGGCACATTCGCCTCAAACGCATCCGAAACCTCAGGCGGATTCAAACTCCAAGACAGTGTCGTATGCCCGCCATGCTCCAGCTCAATCAAATTATCCACATCAGCCGACTTCGTAAGCAGCACCTGCCGAGCATACTCATGCTGAGCAAAAAACGGCACCAACCGCCGACTGTAACCCGTCAGCGGATCAAGCGCCAAACCATCCTGCAATTTCCCCAAATAAAACGCCGTCGGCTCCCGCAACCGCCCTGCCGCTCTATCAATCTGCCCAATAACCTCCTCAATATTCAAAAACACCTTAACCGTCGGCGAAAACTTAACGCCAGGCGTCCCCGCCAAATAGCAATACTTACAATCAAACGGACAAAAACCATAGCACGAAAAATGCCAGTAGTTCGGACAGGTGTTCTCCCCCTCATCACTAAACCGCACCGCACTCTTATGCACCCCCAGCACCAAAGTCCGCTTCCCCGCATAATGAGCATCCAACGAATTAATCTGCCCAAGCTCAACACGATTATGCGCCCGATCCGAACAATCAAAAACCTCTGCCTGCGGATACACCCCAATTATAGCTTCAGCCAATTTCCGCCCCCCCGCCGTAGCATCCCAACCCTTAGTCAAATAAATCCGATCAGGCAAAAACCACCTCACCCCCCGCGGCGTATACGACAAACCATCTGCCTCAAACAAATCTAACACTGTCAGCCTCCAAAATCTTCCTCACTCAGAGGTGCTGAACTTCGACTCCTTCCCAATGCTTCGCCAAGTATTCCACCACGAGCCGACGATGACAATGCTCTGGCCTCGACTCACTACAAAGAAAACAAGCCCCCTCTACATTCTCCGCACTCAAAACACCCTCTATACCCCGCTGCACCATCAAGTCATTAAAACACTTTTCGTATTCATCCCAACCGATTACCCCTTTTTTATACCCATCAAGAAGCTCCCGCGTAGGCGAAAGAATCGGCAGATGCTCATAACTAGCACCAACAATAGCTTCCAGGAAGTATCCCAAATCCGCCTTCTTCGCATACCCTGCCAACTGCGAAGTATTGTACAACCGCACATCAATTAGTCTTCTTACCGCCGCATCTTGCAGAGCATCAAAAAAAACACGAGCAGACTTGCCCGAAAAGCCTATCGTAAAAACCTTCAATTCTTGACTCCTAGCTTAGAAACCAAATCTGATTGCCCATGAGACTACCCCCCTACCTTGCGACCCTCAACCACCCCAAACATACACCATGTTATCCAAATGTCAAACTTTTCACGCGTTTTATTACTAATAAAACTATATCAATGTTCGTAAAATACTGAAAATAACCACTTTACAGCAATTCCAAGACTATTCCACCTGCGACCAAAAACTCAAACCACAGCAACACTCTTTCAAAAATACCTGCGTACTGAAATTTCCCCGACATCACAGCCGCTATCCTAATGAAGGCCAACAGAAAAACGAAAATGAAAGGAAATCAACAGATGAAGTAAACCACCCCAAACATTTTTAGTTGCAGTTTAGTTGCAGCCAGACTGGCGCATAAAAAAAGCCAGTCATAAATAACTGGCTTAACAATAGTTAAATCTAGCGGGGACAGGATTCGAACCTGTGACCTCCGGGTTATGAGTCTTTAATGCCCACATACCAGAGGTTTTCACTAAACCATTGAAAACTCTATATCTTATGACATTACAACGATTTACAATCAAGAATCTACGGACAACATTATAACCATGTTATACATGTTGTCCAGATTTCACTGTACAGTTTCCTGTACAATTTTTCCTGTCAATACCCACCTATCTCAAGACTTTCTACGCATACAAGCTAAAAGTGAGAGCACAACATCCTTCACAAAACCACACATTTTCGCAGATAATACAGCTTGATTAGGAACGCAACACGCATATAATACACGGTAATTCATTAGCAATGCCGTAGGCTATAGGAGACTGTCATGTACCGATTCGCAATGAAATCCCTGCAAGATTGGAAAGACCAGCCTGACCGAAAACCCCTCGTCATTCGCGGAGCTCGACAAGTAGGAAAATCTTCTCTTGCAAGAATGTTCGGAGATTCGCACTTTGACAATGTTGTCGAGATCAATTTCGAGCAAGACCAGAAATCTGCAGGCTATTTCAAAACGCACTCTCCAACTAAGACGATAGCCCTGCTCGAAGCGGATCAATCAACCGACATCAAACCAGGCAAAACACTTCTGTTCCTTGATGAAATCCAGGCGGCCCCGAAAGTCCTTGCGTCTCTGCGATATTTCTATGAACAAATGCCCAAGCTTCATATTGTTGCTGCCGGCTCACTGCTTGAATTTGTGCTGGAAGACCATTCTTTTTCTATGCCGGTTGGGCGCATAGAGTATCTACATCTTGGCCCAATGACTTTTGAGGAATACTTACTCGCAGCTGGAAAAGAAAAAAGACTTGATGCACTACGCAACTTCACCATAACTGATGAATCATTCGCTTCTCTTCATCTTGCTTTTATGGAAGATTTTAGAGATTATTGTGTTGTTGGTGGAATGCCAGCAGCAATCAAAGCATATATAGAATCAAACTCCTATCTAACAACAGAAAGAATACAAGAAGGAATACTTGCCACTTACCGAGATGACTTCAGCAAGTATGGAAAGCGAGTAAATCATAGCCGTTTACAAAAAGTCTTTTCACGCCTTCCACTATTGGTTGGACAGAAATTCAAATATACCAACCTGGATCGCCAGGAACAGAGTCGCGAACTGGCCAAAGCAATCAATATGCTTGAACTAGCCCGTGTAATCCGAAGAGTCCAGCATAGCGATGCCAACGGCATTCCACTTGGAGCAGAAGTCAACGATCGTTATTTCAAAACTCTTTTCCTTGACGTCGGCCTTCTTTGCCGAGCATGCGGCTTAAGCATGACTGACGTTCACAATGCCGACGATATTATGCTCATAAATTCAGGAGCAGTATGTGAACAGTTCATAGGCCAACATTTACTATACGCCAAGAAATACTATGAAGAGCCGCAGTTATACTGCTGGATGAGACAGAAACGCAACACATCAGCCGAAGTTGACTACCTCTTCCAGATAGGAACGAACATCGTGCCCATTGAAGTCAAAGCAGGCAAGACCGGCACATTAAAATCGCTACATGTCTTCGTTGCCGAGAAGAATCGCAACTTCGCAATTAGATTTAATGCAGACACGCCTTCAATCCTCGATACACAAACAAGAATTGCAGGAAAAACACCTCAGAATTTCAAACTGTTATCCCTTCCACTTTACATGATTGGTCAAACTCAACGCCTTTGCCACGAAATAATATGACAATGACCACTTGAAAACGTGACTACTTCTAGCCTTCGACCTGCCTATAAAAGATACGAGAGATTCGTCTTGCAGAAACTGCAAGGATACAGATAATATGAGCAGTTACAAACTGTTTCATGGCTTGGAGGCATGGGAGTATATAATCTTGGCAGAACAAAATGACCAACCTGCTCGCACTGAGGAAGTATTGGCGACCCCGAACAACACACTGCCAAAAACTTCGAATCAAGATTCATCCCAGCAAAGTTTATTCGACAACATGCCGGATTGTGACGAAATGGACCCAAATGTCAAACAGGGCATAGAGCTGGCCAACAAGGTCGAGGTCAAATATCGCCCGGTGTTTGAATCATTACCGCCGACCAAACGGGCTGCACTGGCTTGGTATTTTTTACCACACCGCTCAAAGAAGGCAACTATCGGAGTTACCAGGCCGCGTATCTTAAAGTGGTATTGCCCGTTTGCCAACCAAAACGACTTTCCATCAGGTCATCGCTACTGCATCAATGTTTATGCTGGTTGCGGACATCAATGCGAATATTGTTATGCTGCTGGTTACGAACCTGAACAGCCGCACTGCAAGAAAGATTTTGAACGTGGCTTGTTACACGACTTGGCAAATCTGGAAAAACACAACGTACCCCCCGCACCCGTGCATTTATCCAACAGCACAGATCCATTTCAACCAATAGAACAAACAGTCGGACAAACACTTTTTTCGCTACGACAGATATTGAATCATCGCCATCGATTCACATCCGTTGTTCTGCTAACAAAAAATCCAAGCATCGCCTTACAGTCGAAGTATCTCGATATACTGCAGCAACTCTCTGTGCTGGATAACAATCACCCAGCTAAAGAACAGTTCCGCAAGAACAACCTACCAGGCTTACGTCTAGAGATATCCTTAGCTTTTTGGCGTCAAGAACCATGCCAAGCCTTTGATGTCGACGCGCCATCGGTAGAGGATAGAATCCAGGCAATCCGTCAATTGAGTTCAGAGGGAATACCTATTGTACTGCGCATCGACCCTCTTCTTCCACGCAACCCCTTACCCAACAACCGATCTCTATCAGATTTCCATCTGCCCCAAACCCAAACCCTTCAAGACCTGGAACAACTCGTGAACTTAGCCGCCGAAATCAAAGCTCTGCACATCGTCTATTCTGTGGCCAAAATCATTCAGCCCCGCTTCAAACCCATATCAACCACCATGAAAAATTTGAAAAGCGTTTATGAATACATCGCCCAACCTGATCGCCTGATATTTCGCGGCGGCTCCTGGCGCCTACCTTCCCACATCGCCCAACAGCAAATTATCGACCCCTTCCTAAATATCTGTCAAAAACACCGCATCAAAGCCTTCTTTTGCAAACAAAACCTTGTCAACACACCATGATCCTCAGATTCTGACCCCAGCATAACCGTCGTTCTGAAGTACGTATAAAGCTGCTCCGCATTGGAGTTCTCATTGTCATACACTTTCTGGGTTAGCCTTGCTTTGTGTACCGATGCCCCTTGAAGCCTGCCCGCCTGACGAATCAGCGATTCTCTGAATTTGTCCTGCAGAATAATGCACAACCCATTATCAGCACAGCAGCCAAGTAGTTCTTTTATCCGCAGACCAATTTCTCCGTGTGTCATCTCCTTCTTGAAAGCATCAAGAACATAGGAAACAAAACACAGATCATATCGCCCGATAAAAGAAGATATTCTTCTTATTTGCGTGAGACTATCAGGGAAAGGCACATCAATGCATATTGGATCGCGAATTACACATACGCCGCCGGTTCTTCTACGAAAAGCAGACAACATATTTGTGCTGGATTGAAGGCATACTGCCGAGCTGTCATTTTGAACAATGTTCACATTGCTTCGAACCCTGTATCCGGATTCATTTATCGCGTTAATCAGATCCAAAACTGCCAGACTGGCCACCGCCGGCCCACTACCGATATCCACGATATTAACTTCGCCCTTCCGAAGCAAATTACAAAACCTCTCAAATGCTTCGGGCTGAAGAATCGAATCTTGAACCTGAAAGAAATGTCGTGCAAAGAAAGCATTCAGAAAAGATCGCATACTTGCCGGTGTCGTCGGATAACGCCGTTCCTGCACACTGATATCTGTACCCTTCGGCAGAGAAGTCATTTGCTTGTTCAGTACATTCGCAATATCTGACCTAAGTGTCCAAACCCCACTCGGAGCCAGTTTTCGGCTAACTTCCTCGCGTAACCACTCATTAATCTACACTCCTCCCGTCATAAAGCCACTCTAAATAACACTTGCTCTCCTTTATACCCGGCAGAAGACCAATATTACGCAGATATCTTCCAAAAATGTAGTGGAAGATATCTACATAACTAGTTCTGCATGAAGGAGATAAAATTTTCTGGAATCTGATTGTTTTCCCTCAACTGACACATCCAGCTGCGCGCACACTTATGATTGTATATACGTGTAATCCGTAGCCAAGAATCCATCCCCAACATTTCTAGTTGCAGTTTAGTTGCACCCCGACTGGCATCGAGTAGGCTGGAGAGTTTCCTCTCCGGCCTCTCACACCACCGGGCATACGGTTCCGTACCACGGCGGTTCATTTCAGCCAATCGGTTCGGCTCACGGTTTCGGCAAGCGATATCAGGTTCAATCTATCAAAATACAATTTGGGGAAAGCCAGATTCATATGGCGGGCACCAGCGTTCCACCACGGTCCCCGGCCGTTGTAGGCCGATTGGGCCGCGTTGTCCACTGCCAAGCCGCGTTTGAGCAGTTTCTTCAGACGGGTCGCAGGGGTTTTCCATTGTCGCCAAAGGATGCTCCGCAGTCGCCGTCGTATCCAACTCAACCCCCGCAGAGCCTTTGTTGGATTTTACCCGTGACCATGCGCGCTGCATGTTCGATGGTTCGACTACTTGCTCCATCAGTGAGCTGTTCGAGTTGCTGATCGACGCTGAAGTGGTTACCGATACTTGAGGCACCAATTGCTTATCTCGACAGTGCCGCTGTCTACCTCCGCAGTTGGCATGGTTATCCATCTTCTGCTCCACCATATCCGTAAACTTCAGACTAATCAGCCACGACTGAAATGTTCAGGCCTTCGGCTCCGTCGAACTCTATGAGCCTACTATGCCCTCGGCTGACTTCTGTATGTCAATCCCGCTGCCTCGCGGCAGCGGTAGCGCGTGGCAAACATACAGATCTCCCCGGGTAATACTCACCTGCCTCCATGCTTATCTCTGCCACATATACGACTATGCTTTCCGGGTAGCTATTGGACTTCAAAGATATGCGCCTTCTTGTCCAGCATAGCCGCCTACTATGTGATTTCTATTCGTCAGAGCAGCATTTTGCCTGCGGCTTCCTTCAGACCTCGCCTCACAGCGACAGCCCTTGCCGTCCAGCTAGTGATTCCCACTACCGGGCTCACAGGGGACTCGAACCCCCAAGCAGGTGTGCCCTGCCGGGCACACGCATAAAAAAAGCCAGTCGTAAACAACTGGCTTAACAACAGTTATAACTAGCGGGGACAGGATTCGAACCTGTGACCTCCGGGTTATGAGCCCGACGAGCTACCAGACTGCTCTACCCCGCGATCTATCATTTTACTGTCCCTGGCAAACCCGGACAGCAGAAATCGCTGTCCTCTCAGGCAACACCAAGGCATCGAATCATACTAACGTAAATGCTTTGTGTCAAGCAGAATAAATACTTTTCCAGTATATATTTCCAATGAGCCCAACAACTTAGCCCAAATACTTCGCAGCCGACCACACACATCTACCCCAAAACACCTCTTTACTGCATCGGTACCGCCATCCCGCCACCCATAGGCATCGTCGGCTGTTGCGGCCGCGGTTCATACCCCGCAGCATACTCGATCGAAGCTGTCGACATCAAGGCCGGTATGTATTCCTGTAACACCTCCTGCATCTTACCTCGTTCTAGATAACCGCGAATCTGCGCCGCTACTTCTTCCAACGGCGCTGTCTCAGCTTCTTGCCGGTCGGTAACTTTGATAATATGATAGCCGAACATCGTCTCTACCACACCACTTACCTCGCCAGGCTGCATAGCGAACGCCGCTTCCGAAAACTCCGGAACCATGTCGCCTTCTTCCCTGAACCAACCCAAATCGCCGCCCTCCGCACTCGAAGGACATGCCGAATACTCCTGAGCCAATGCCGCGAAATCAGCACAAGGATCCTGCGCCAAAGGCAGCAACGCGTTAATCTGTTCCCGCGCCGCCGCGATCTCTTCCTCGCTCAGCGGATTACGATTATCATCAACTGTCTTTATCAAAATATGACTTGCCCGCACCCGCGCCGGACTGGCAAAACGAGCTGAGTTTGCCGCGTAAAACGCCGCGACCTCTGCATCACTAACCGCCAAGCGATCCCCAAAATTCTGCTCCAATAGCGTCTCGATCACCACAGCGGACTGGACAGCGGGATCAGCCCTCATTTGCTCTATCTGAGCATCAAGCGACATTCCCTCATTCGCCATAGTCACTGCCAGTTCTTCCCGCGTCATACCGGTTTGCTCTAGCACTCGCTGAATTTGCTCATCAACAAACGCGTCAACTAGTTCCGGCGTCGCCACAATCCCAGCCTGCTCCGCAGCGTCCGACAACAACGCCTGTTTTATCATAGAATCCAATATCTGCGGCTGGTACATCTGTCTGAACATACTTATTTGTTCCGCCGACACCGCCTGCCCCTGCGTCATTTGCATCATTTGCCCCGCCAACGCCGCGTCGATATCGCTAATCAGTATCTCATGACCATTCACAACAGCCGCAACACCTTCACCTAATGCTGACGAGGACTCTTCCGAACCCACCCCAGCCCCAGGCGTCAAAGTAACCATTTCGCCGCTGCCGTTCTCTCCGGTCGCCGAACTAGATGAGTTATCATCACCCGTGCAACCCAAAAAAACAGCCAAAGCCCCAACTAGCAACACCCGAGTAATAGTATTGACCAGATTCATCATTATCCTTTCAGCATAAAACACCGCATCAAGACCCAAAGCAACACTGCCTAAGCCCAAATACACCTGTTAAACATGTAATTGTAGGACCTCCCCCACCCCCTGTCCATAAAAAATACAACCCCAATCAGGGCCCAAAGCAATATCTACCAATGCGGTTCGCACCGCCGGGATCCCATCAACTCCGGGTGGCACCCTTTCGCGCAGCTAAAGGGTGGTCGAACACCAACCAAGTTCCATTTCCCAACCAACTACCGTCGGTCAATCCATCCGCGACGACTCACCCTTGGCAGCGATCATTAACTGACAATATACTTCCTTGCCGCAGCGCCCAACGGAAGCGTCATTTCCCAACCAACTGCCGTCGGTCAATCTATCAGTGGCGATTCGCCACCGCCACTAGGGCATTACAAACTCGTGTTCCGGATGCCGCACTGTCAACACCGGACAAGGCGCCTTACGCACCACCTTCTCCGCCACACTGCCCAGCAGCATCGAAGCCAACCCTCCCCTGCCATGCGTCGCGATCACAATCATGTCAATCTCCTCTTCACGCGCGTAACGGATAATCTCCACAAATGGTCGGCCCGAAACCAGCTTGCTCACCACCTTTACCTTCGTCGTCTCAAAATGCTCCGCCACAAACTTCGCCAGTTGCTCCTCAGCCGACTTCAGCAACTCCTCAGGCGAAATAACCAAAGGCACCGCACTCTCAGATGCACCAACCCAATACTGGCCAACCTCGTCAACCACATGCAAACAATGCAGTTCCGCGCCAAACTCCTCCGCCAGTTCCAGCGCATAAGGCACCGCGCACATAGAAAACTCCGAAAAATCCGTAGGATAAACTATCTTCTTCAAATTGATTGACATTGCTTTGCCTCCAAAAATCAAACCTATCGAAAAAATCGCAAAACCTCCATCAACATTATAATTGCCCAAACCCGTCCTAGTCAAACACTACCAGCCGCCACTCATTCAGATATATCAAGCAAATATCAATGTTTATGCCTTGTTTTTCAGTCCAATCCTGTCAATCAGCAAAAAAAACGCTTCCTGTGGCCTAAAAACAGAATCTTTCCTATCGCTTATTACATCACTTACTTTACGCATCTGGCCTAAAATCATCCCCTCCATCCTGTTATCATGTCCAAAATTCCCTGACAGCTCGAAAATATTGATACACCCTATACAACCAATCTCCCGCCTAAACTCTTGCCTTTCACCCCAAAAACCATTTTAATATCATTCTCGAATTGTTAGCCCACAGGTCCATCCTGCGACAGGTGCCACCCTTTCACAAAGTTAAAAAGGGTAGGCCGACTATTATGACAACATAATAGCCAGCATTAGCCCCCATGTTTATCCTGGGGATTCAACCACAATAAAATCACTAAAACCAAACCCTCTCAAAAAGGCAAACAAATGAATCTAGTCACTGGTGCCACCGGACTGCTCGGCAGTCACATTGTCGAAAAACTCGTAGAAGCTGGCCAACCCGTCCGCGTCATCGTCCGTCCCACCTCCGACACCTCCTTCCTCGACACCCTCGGCGTGGAAAAAGTCGTCGCCGACCTCGCCGATCCCGCCACTCTCCAAGCACCATGTCAAGGCATAGACACCATCTATCATGCCGCCGCCCGCGTCGGTGACTGGGGCCCATGGCACGAGTTCCAACGTGATACCATCGACGCAACCCAAGCTCTCGCCCGCGCCGCTCAAAAAGCCAATGTGCGCCGTTTTGTCCACATATCCAGCATCAGCGCGTACGGCCACCCCAACGCCGACAACCTCATCCTCGACGAAACCGCACCGCTAGGCGTAAACGTCAACAAATGGTCTTACTACACCCGCGCCAAAGTCGCGGTCGAACACCTGCTCTGGAAAATGCACCAAGACGAACAATTCCCCCTCACCGTAATCCGCCCCTCCTGGATTTACGGCATACGCGACCGAACCAGCATCGCCCGCCTCCATCGCATGATAACCTCAGGCAAAATCAAAATCCTAGGCCCGGGCAATAACCGCCTCAACACCATCTACGCAGGCAATATCGCCGACGCCTGCCTCCTCGCCGCTCACAACGACATCGCACTAGGCCAAGCATACAACATCTCTAACGACGGCGAAATCACCCAACTACAATACCTCTCCAAGTTCGCCCAAGCATTTGGCGCTCCCGCCCCCAAACGCCACGTCCCCTATTGGCTCGCCTACTCCCTAGGCTTCGACCTCGAATGTATAGGCCGACTCCTCCACCGCAAAAAACCCCCCTTCATCACCCGCTACAGCGTCTGGCTAATGGGCCGTGATGTCTTCTTCTCCGCCGAAAAAGCCCGAAAACAACTAAATTGGCAATCCCGCGTCTCCTACGACCAAGGCATCCAGCAAACCGCCCAGTGGTACCTAGACCAACTAAAACAATAAAACAATCCAAGATTAGCCCCCTGACCTGTCAGGGGGTTTTATCTACCTGTCCCTATTTATGCTCCGTTTCCCAAAGTAGAGCGGGCATGCCCGGCATCCCCAACGCCACAAATCCCAACAACCTCCGCCAACCAACCAACAACCGCAACTGTTAGCCCCCGAACTTTACGTTCGGCGGGTTCGAACTCATTGCCGACATTAATCCCCCCAACCACCTGTCCCTATTTACGCCCCGTCCCGCCCCTGGCCAATTTAAAATCCGCGTTCTCCGCGTAATTCGCGGTTTCAAAACTCCCCCCATAAAAAAACACTTGCCTCCGCCCCCAATTTGCCGATACAATATATATTATGAAATACGTTACCGAGCCATCTTACAGCGCAACCAACCGGGCCTCCTCCCCTCGCCCAGCCTCCGCGCCCAATGCCCCGGTAACCACCTCCCTCCTACCCCTAGCCATCCTATTGGCCGGCATGCTAGCCCCCCGGGGCTAATATACTTTACTCTCCATAATTTGTCGGTCTATTTCTCAGTTAAAGCATAAACGCTTACCCCTTAAGCATTTATCGCTCGCAACTGACCCGTTTAATAAATCATTTACCCCGGTTTACGGTCCGGTTATAATGCATGGTTTTAATCGCTTGGCACGCCCTCGATTTTTTGCGGCGTGTCAACCAAACCGAACCGCTCAACCAGCGGAGGTTCGATCAAAATGGCTCCTAAAATCGCCACACCTAAATATAGTAGCCCAAAGCCCATCGAATTACCCGATAGGAAATGGCCCAACAATACCATCACTACCAGCCCTCAGTGGTGCTCGGTCGATCTGCGTGACGGCAATCAAGCTCTGCCCAACCCGCTCACCCCCGATCAAAAACTCCGCTACTTCAACCTGCTCTGCGATATAGGCTTTAAGCACATAGAGGTCGCTTTTCCGTCCGCCAGCGCCGATGACTTCAACTTCACGCGCCGCCTCATCGAACAAAAACTCATCCCCGACGATGTCTTCATCATGGGCCTCACCCAGTGCCGGTCGCACCTGATCGAAAAAACCATGGAATCGCTCCAAGGCATCGACCGCGCCATAGTCCACGCTTACTATGCCTCCAGTGATCTGCACCTCCAGCAAGTATTCAGCATGGATCGGCCCGCGCTGCTCAAGATGATCGTCGAGTC
Organism: Sedimentisphaerales bacterium; assembly: GCA_016928435.1. Classification (GTDB taxonomy): domain Bacteria; phylum Planctomycetota; class Phycisphaerae; order Sedimentisphaerales; family SM23-30; genus JAFGKT01. The sequence continues at coordinate 20,348 of JAFGKT010000041.1, forward strand.
CATCGCCCAGATACGCGACCTCGCCGCCAAGATGCCCCAGTCGGACATCCGCCTCGAGTTCTCACTCGAAGAATTCACCGACAGCGATCTGTCATTCTGCCTCGAAGCCTGCGAAGCTGTCTTCGAGACCTGGGGCCAGGCCTCGCCCGAAAAACCACTGATATTCAACTTGCCCGCCACCGTCGAGCGCCGTCCGCCTAACCAATATGCCGACATGATCGAATGGTTCTGCCGTAATTTCTCTCAGCGCGACCGCATCATCGTCTCGGTCCATTCGCATAACGATCAAGGCATGGCCATTGCCGCCACCGAATTGGCGTTCCTCGCCGGCGCCCAGCGTGTCGAAGGTACCCTGTTCGGCCATGGCGAGCGAACCGGCAATGTTGACCTCGTAGTCGTCGCCAACAACCTGTATTCACGCGGCATAGAAACCGGACTCGACTTTTCCAACCTCGAGCATATCGCCAACACCGTAGAAGAGCTGACCCAAATACCCATTTATTCCCGTCAGCCCTACAGCGGCGAATACGTCTTCACCGCCTTCTCCGGTTCGCATCAGGACGCCATCGCTAAAGGCATCAAGAAACTCAACCAGGCCCCCGACAAGTTCGGTATGGGTTGGAAAGTGCCCTATCTGCACATCGACCCGGCAGACCTCGGCCGCAAGTACGAAAGCCTTATTCGCATAAACTCACAGTCAGGCAAAGGCGGCGTAGCCTCCGTCATCGAGCAAAGCCACGGCCTAACCCTGCCCAAAGCTATGCAGGCCGAAGTCCGAAACTGCATACAAGAGCTTTCCGACCGGGTCGCCCGTGAAGTCTCCACCGATGAAGTGTACCAGGCCTTCGAAAACGAATTCGTCAACCCGCAAGGCCCATATGAACTAAAAGGCTATTGGCCCAGACCCGACGACAACGACCCAACCCAGATTCACGGCGAAATAAAAATCGTCGTCAACGGCCAACCGGTTAACGTCGTCGCCGATGGTAACGGCCCTATTTCCGCCTTTGTACACGGAATGAAAAAAATCAACAACTCAGATTTCACCATCGAAGACTACGAAGAACAGTCCATAGGCAAAGGCGCCGACGCCAAAGCTATCGCTTATGTGCCCCTGCGACTGCCCGACGACGTGGTAATGTTCGGCGTAGGAATCGATACCAACATCGTCCAAGCAGCCGTAAGAGCAATCGTCGCCGCCATGAACCGAATGATGCGACAAGACCATACCAAAAAATGAAACCCAACGTTAGCCCCCGAACTTTATGTTCGGGGGTCCAAAAACCAAATACCAAGGAATACAAAATATGTCCATGACCATCACCGAAAAAATCCTCGCCGCTCACTCCGGCCAAAAAACCGTAAAGCCAGGCCAACTCATCAACGCCGATATCGACGTCATCATGTGTCACGATGTCACAACACCAGCCGCTATCACAATGTTGGCTGAAAAGGGCATGGACCACGTCTTCGACACCGAAAAAATCGTCGTCACCCCCGATCATTTTCAGCCTGCCAAAGACATCAAGTCCGCCGAACTCCACAAACGCCTCGACAAATGGTGCAAGAAAAACAAAATCAAGCACTATTACCCCGTAGGCAAGGCCGGCGTATGCCATGCCCTGCTGCCCGAACAAGGCCACATCCGGCCCGGCGAAACCATCGTAGGCGGCGATTCCCACACCTGTACATACGGAGCCTTCGGCGCATTCAGCACCGGTATAGGCTCCACCGACCTCGCCGCCGCTATCGCAACCGGCCAACTCTGGTTCAGAGTACCAAGCACCATCAAGTTCGTCCTTAACGGCAAACTCTCCCACGGTGTGTACAGCAAAGACGTTATCCTCGACATCATCGCCCGTATCGGAACCGATGGCGCCCGCTATCAAGCCATGGAATTCACCGGATCAACCGTCAGCCAAATGTCTATGGAAGCCAGAATGACAATAACCAACATGGCCATCGAAGCCGGCGGCAAAAACGGTATAATGCCCGTTGACGACATCACCAAGCAATACCTCACCGAACACCTCAAGCATAAAACCGAATACACCATCTACGAATCCGACCCCGATGCCGACTATGACCGCGTCGAGGAATTCGACTGCGCCGCCCTCGAACCAACCGTCGCTCTGCCTCATCTGCCCAGTGGTGGCAAACCCATCAGCGAAGTCGCAGGCATGGAAATGGATCAAAGCTATATCGGCAGTTGCACCAACGGACGCATCGAAGACCTACGCATCGCCGCCGCCATCCTCAAGGGCCATAAAGTCGCCATTCGCACCATCGTCGTTCCCGCCACCCCCGAAATCTGGAAGCAGGCCATGGACGAAAAACTCTTCGACATCTTTTACGATGCCGGCTGCGTAGTCTCCGCGCCAACCTGCGGTGCCTGTCTCGGCGGTTTCATGGGTATCCTCGCCGCGCACGAAAAATGCGTCAGCACTACTAACCGCAACTTTGTCGGCCGAATGGGCCATCCCGAAAGCGGCGTATATCTCGCAAGTCCCGCGACAGCCGCCGCATCCGCCATCGAAGGTAAACTAACCGACCCACGTAAATATATGTAACCGACCCCAAAAAACGTGTCATTCCCGCGCAGGCGGGAATCCAGACAAAAACAGCTTCGCCGAAGGCGAGTCCGATTAATGGCATAAGTTCTACTGAATGTCACTGATAGAATAATGCTTCTCGATAACATTGGTCAGTTTGAGAAAATATATGTAACCGCCCCCAAGGGCCACCAAAATAAATGAGGTAACAAAATGTCACCACACGATCCCTTAACCCCATACGGCAATAAACCGATGGTCACACCCATCGTCAACGCCGTCAATTACGAATACGCCTCCTTCGAAGTCCTCCGCAAAATCACCGAAGGCGAAGTCGATGGCTACACCTACCACCGTGACGACAACCCAACCGTACGCGCCGTCGAAAAAATCATCGCGCGTATGGAAGGCGCCGAAGACTGCATCGTTTGCACCACCGGAATGGCCGCCTGCACCATGGTTTTCCTAACCTACCTCAACGCCGGCGATAACCTCATCATCTTCCACGACGTTTACGGCGCCAACTACAAAGTATCGCTCATCCTCGAACGATTCGGCGTCGATGTCACCTGGCTCAACGCCGACGACAGCGACAATATCGACAAATATCTCAAGCCCAACACAAAAATGATCTTCCTTGAGACCCCAACCAACCCGCTCTGCAAAATCGTCGATATCGCCGCCATGCGCGCAGCCGCCGATAAATGCGGCGCAAAACTCATCGTCGACAACACCTTCGCTACTCCTTACCATCAACTGCCGTTGACGCTCGGTGCCGACATGGTCATCCACAGCGCCACCAAGGCCCTGGGAGGCCACAACGACCTCATGGCCGGCGCTATCGCTACATCCAAAGATTACTACAACGAACTATGGTTCACCCGCCAAGCAATCGGCACCACAATGGACGCGTACCAAGCATCGCTGCTCGAACGAGGCCTAAAAACCGTTGACCTGCGCTGCGAAAAAATGGCTGCCAATGCCCAAGTCATGGCTGAGTTTCTCAACGATCATCCAAAGATTCCCCGTGTATGTTATCCGGGACTCAAAAACGACCCAGGCCATGAAGTCGCTAAAAAACAAATGACCCGCGGATTCGGCGGTGTACTCGCCTTCGACGTAGAAGACGACATCGAAAAAGCTAAAGCGTTCATTAACGCCCTAGACGTAATCTACCACGCCGTCAGCCTAGGATCCACCGAAAGCCTTATCTGTATCCCGTTCCTAACAACCATGGTTTATCTGCCTGAAGAACGAAGAACAACATTCGGAGTCAAGAAAAACACCGTAAGACTTTCCGCCGGTATCGAAAACCCCGACAAACTAATCGAAGACCTAAAACAGGCCCTAAACAAAATATAAGTAGGGTGGGCCGTGCCCACCAGTTAGCCCCCGGGGCACATCCTGGGGGTCCGAACTCAATAAGAAAACCGTCTCCTATAAAACAAACTTAATCACTGTAATAAACGATTGCTTCAAAAATTAAATCCGTGTAATCCGCGAAATCCGCGGTTGCTTTACGAATAATAAAAAAAGGATCCCTAAAATGCCTAAAGCCCACGTTTACAAACGCGACCACATAAACACCGACGAAATCATCCCCGCACGCTACCTCAACGTTGACGCCGAAGCCGAACTCGCCCAGCATTGCATGGAAGACATCGACACCGAATTCGTCAATAAAGTCCAGCCCGGCGATTTCATCGTCGCCGGCCATGACTTCGGCTGCGGCTCGTCCCGCGAACACGCCGTCTGGGCCATTCGCGGCGCCAAAGTCGCCGCCGTCATAGCCGGCTCATTCGCCCGTATCTTCTATCGTAATGCCATCAACTGCGGATTCCTCGTCGTTGAACTGCCCGGAATCGAACAAAAAATCAAAACCGGCGACGAACTAGAAATCGACGCAAAGAACGGCAAACTAATCAACAAAACCCAAAACCAAACCTACGATTTCACACCCCTGCCCGACTTCGCCCTAGAAATCATAAACAACGGCGGCCTGCTTAACCAGCTAGCCAAAAAATAATCGGAGACAATTATGGCTAACCAAACTCTTACCAAAGAACTTATCCTGCAATCCCTCCAGGGATCTCTAGAAAAGTTGCAGTCATTTGGAATCTCTACCATTGGATTGTTTGGTTCGTTCGCTCGCGAACAAGCTGGCCCCGACAGCGACATTGACATCCTCGCAGAATTTGACACCGACAAAAAAACCTATGATAATTTCATCGAAGCTTGTTTCTTTCTCGAAGAATTGTTTGATCGTAAGATTGAACTGGTAACCCCCGAGTCGTTGAGCCCATACATCAAGCAGCATGTCATGAAGGAAGTGAATTATGTCGCACTTACCCATTGAATATTTGCGCCACATACTTGATGAAATCAATTATCTGGAAAACACCAGTGCGAATCTGGTACAGAAGCAGTTTCTTGATGATGAAACACTCAAACGATCTTTTGTCAGAAGCATCGAAATTATCGGTGAAGCTTCAAAAAAAATACCGAACGACTTTCGGAGCAATCACCCTGAAGTCCCATGGAAGAAACTCGCAGGCATGCGCGACCACCTAATTCATGCCTACTTCGGCGTAGATTACACCATCGTTTGGGATGTAGTCCGCAATAAACTGCCCGAACTAAAACAGCAGTTAAAGAGTATAATGAAAGCATAAACCGAAAAAAAACGTATCCTATTAAAAAAACTAAAATCCGCGTCAATCCGCGTAATCCGCGGTTGCTTTAAATCGTAACCAAAACATGCAAATAACTCCGCGTAATCAGCGGTTGCATTAAAAATCGTATTACAATAACGAAAGGAAACCATGAAAACCCACAAAATCGCAGTAATGCCCGGCGACGGAACCGGCCCAGAAGTAACCGCCGAAGCTGTAAAAGTAATGCAGGTAGCAGCCCAAAAGTTCGGCTTCAAATACGAATCAACCAACTTCGACTTCGGCGGCGAACGTTATATGCGCACAGGAGAAACCCTGCCAGATAGCGGCGTAGAAGACCTCCGCAAGTTCGACGCCATCCTACTCGGCGCCATCGGCCATCCAGACGTCGCGCCCGGAATCCTCGAAAAAGGAATCCTACTCAAAGCCCGCTTCGAACTCGATCAATACATTAACCTGCGACCCGTCCGCCTTTTCCCAGGCGTCGAAACGCCCCTAAAGGACAAAGGCCCAGCTGAAATCGACTACGTCGTCATTCGCGAAAACACCGGCGACCAATACACCGGCGTAGGCGGAGTAAACCTCAAAGGAACACCAAACGAAGTAGCCGTCCAGTCTGCCGTATACAATCGTTTCCAAGTGGACCGCGCCCTAAAATACGCCTTCGAATACACCCAAAAGCACGGCAAAAAGGCCCAAGGCAAAGGCAAGGAAAACACCCTCGGCCTGGTCGGCAAAACCAACGTCCTTACATTCATCTACGACCTATGGGAACGTGCCTTCCACGAAATGGGTAAAAAAGAATACCCCGAAATCCGCCGCGACTACTACCACGTCGACGCCACCTGCATGTGGATGGTCAAAAGCCCTGAATGGTTCGACGTACTAGTAACCGGTAATATGTTCGGCGACATCATCACCGACCTCGGCGCAATAACCCAAGGCGGAATGGGACTCGCCGCCGGCGGTAACATCAACCCCGAAGGCGTCTCAATGTTCGAGCCCATCGGTGGTTCAGCTCCCAAGTACACCGGACAAGGCGTCATCAACCCTCTCGCAGCTATCTGTGCCATGGGCATGATGCTAGACACCCTAGGCGAAACCAAAGCCGCCCAGGCCGTCGAAGACGCCGTCAAGTTCGTCACCGCCAACAAAATGAAAAGCATGGCTGCCGGAAAAATGGGCTACTCAACCTCCGAAGTAGGTGACCTAGTCGCCCAAAAACTAGCCGACGCTTAATGTGTGCCGCATCGGGTGGCACCCTTTCACGCTAGTTAAAGGGTGAGAACCTCCCGCCGCTCACTACAATAAATCAATCCCCAACGTTAGCCCCCGGGTCACATCCCGGGGGTTCTATCTCCCTGTGCCGCTCACATAACATTCTATGTAATTGTATTCTAAAAAATTCCTTCGTGATCTTCGTGGTTAAAAATCCCCGACCGCACCCCACCATAAACCCATAAATAATATATCATGCCCAACAAAACTCCATTCCACGATCTGCACCTCCAACGCGACGCCCAGATGACCGAACACGCCGGCTGGACCATCCCCGACCACTTCGGCGACCCTCAAGCCGAACACCTCGCCTGCCGTCAGCACCTCGCCGTCTCCGACCTCAGCCACTGCTACCGCGTCCGCGTCTCAGGACCATACGCCGCTAAAACCCTCGACCAACTCCTAACCTGCGATATCACAGCACTGCCCGTCGAACGCCAATGTGCCGCCCTGCTCTGCAGCGAAGCCGGCAGCGTAATCGAAAAACTCCGCGTTCAACATCAAGACAAAGGATTCCTACTCATCGGCCACCCCCAAAATCACCAACGCGTTCTCAACATCCTCCAAGAAAACGCTCCACCCCATGGCATAACCATCACCGACGAAACCGCCAAAACCGCAATGGTATCCTTACAAGGCCCCCAAGCCCTCGAACTCCTCCGCGAAAAACTCCCCTTCGACCTAGGCCAAATGAACCCCGACGACGTAATTATCCAATCATATTTCTTTATGCGTTTCGTCATCTCTTTCAACAACGATCAGCCCGAACCTGGCGCCGACCTAATCCTGCCCGCCAAAGCAGCCGGAATGGCCTGGGAAATGCTAAACAAGTATGGCGAAAGTTACGGTGCCAAAATCGTCGGCCTGCAAGCACAAAACTCCCTACGCGTCGAATCCGCTCTGCCCGCCCTCGACCACGAAATTAACGAATCTATCGACCCATTCACCGCCGGCCTTGCCCACCTCATCGACCTCAACAAACCCGACTTCCTCGGAGCCCCCGCCCTACGCGACATCCAAAAACAATCACCCCAACAGCAACTCGTCGGCTTACAACTCCCCAGCACCCCCCAAAACAATGAACCAATCCTAGCCGACCAAAACCAAATCGGACACATCACCAGCCATTGCTTCTCACCAACCCTTAACCAACACATCGCACTGGCATACATCAACACCCCCGCCGCCCAACCAGGCCAAACCATCCAAACCCAAAACTCAAACCTAATCTGCACCATAACCCCCCTGCCATTCGTAACCCCCGCAAAAACCAACTCATAAACACATAACCAAATCACTTTTATTCCCAACACCCAATCAGAGCCCCAACCGTAAGCGGGGATTATCTATCCGTGTACACCCCACCCCAATATCACGCCCTCCTATCTACCCACCTAAACAAAACTTAACCACACACGCCGACTATCAGAGATTCGCTTGACGCCTGGCGTTTCTCCACCATAATAGTACTGAAATAATCGTTATTATTATTCTACACTTTCTTAATTTGGGCCTACCAATGACCAGCCAACAACCAGAAACCCTCAAAGCCGCCCAAAAAATCATTCAACTCGAAGCCCAGGCCCTCCAGAAGCTCGCCGACCATCTCGACAACTCCTTCTGTGACGCCGCTCAGATGATATTCAACTGCACCGGCGCCGTAGTTGTAAGCGGCGTAGGAAAAGCCGGCATCGTCGGACAAAAAATCTCCGCCACCCTCGCGTCAACCGGCACACCCAGCCATTTCCTCCATCCTTCCGAAGCCATCCACGGAGACCTCGGCCGACTGCGCGACCAAGACATCGTCATCGTACTAAGCCACAGTGGAACCAGCGAAGAAATCGTCCGACTCATCGAACTGCTAAAACGCCTCGGCATACCAATGATCGCACTCACCGGCGGCAACGATTCACCCCTGGCCCAATACTCCAACGTCACCGTATCGCTCGGCCAACTAGAAGAAGTATGCCCCCTAGGCCTCGCACCCAGCACCAGCACAACGTGCATGCTCGCGCTCGGCGACGCTCTCGCGCTAACCGTCATGCAAATGAGAAACTTCCAAGCCGAAGATTACGCCCGATTCCACCCAGGCGGAGCGCTAGGCCGAAAACTCGTCACCGTCGAACAAGCCTCACTCTTCACCCACGACCAAAACCTCCCCACCGCATCCGACGCCGGCACCATCCAGCAAGCCCTCGACGAAGCCGAAGCCAAAACCAAACTGCGCCACGGCTGCATCCTCCTCATCGATTCCCAAGGTAAACTTACAGGCCTGCTAACCGACGGAGACCTCCGCCGCGCCGTACGACAAAAAGGTTCAAACATCCTAAATACCCCCGTCGCCGACCTAATGACCAAAAACCCAACCGTCGTCAAACCCGACACCCTCGCCAGCGAAGCAATGGATATCTTCCACAAACGCCGAATAGACGAAATCCCCGTCGTAAACAACCAAAATAAACCCGTAGGAATCATCGACGTACAAGACGTCCTAGCCCTGAAAGTAATCCAGTAATCCCGACAGCAGCTCTTCCGCCGGTTAGCCCCCAGGTTCATCCTGGGGGTTCGAACTCAATCTATTACAACGTAATCTGCGAAAAAGGAACCGACCTTGCCCTCTGACATCCAACAAATAAAAATGCTAGTCATGGACGTCGACGGCGTACTAACCGACGGCGGAATAATCATCCACGACGACGGCTCAGAATCCAAATGCTTCAACGTCAAAGACGGCGCCTGGCTCCGAATCTGGCAAAGGCAAGGACTAAAAACCGCGATCATCACCGGACGACAGTGCCAAGCAGTAACCCATCGCGCCGAACAACTCGAAATTGACTTCGTCTATCAAAAAGCGCATAACAAACTCCAAGCACTAGACCAACTCGTCGAAGAATCAAAAATTCAACCACAAGAAATGGCCTACGTCGGCGATGACATGATGGACCTCCCCGTCCTCCGTCGAGTCGGTTTCGCCGCCGCCGTCGCCGACGCTCTACCAGCCGTAAAAACCGAAGCACAATTCGTCACCACCAAACCAGGCGGTAAAGGCGCCGTACAAGAAATCATCGAACACCTGCTACAACAAATGAACCTGATCGACGACGCACTAAAACGCTACCAATCGTAAAAAAATATCACCATCTCCAAAGTCAATCGCAACCCAACGTTAGCCCTCGAACTTTATGTTCGGGGGTCCAAACTCACTGTGATACACCTGTCCAATAAACCATAAAAACACCGAATGAAAAAAAAGCTCCTGCTAGTTACTATATCAATGTTGGCTGTACTGCTGGTACTCTTTATCTACTGGCAGATCCGCGGCGATGACCAATCCGTCTCCCGCTCCCAGTCCGACATCCCTCTTATGTCTCCAACCGGCGACAGTCAACAGCCCGGCACCACACCACTCGACGCCGGTCCCGTACAGGTAGGCGAAATCCAAAGACCGCACTTCATCGCCCGAGACGAACAAGGCAACATCGTCCGAGAGTTCGGATTCGAACAAAGACTCGGAACCGAACAAGACCGCCTCAGCATCTCTCAACCATGGATGATACTTTATCAGAACGGCCAAATCATAGAAATGAACGCCGACTACGGACAAATCCCCGTGCAAAGCGCCGCCGGACAAGTACAAATTCCACCTACCGGCCTGCTCCAAGGCGACGTCACCATCCAAATCAACCGACCCAACCCAGATCAACCCGATGCGCCCAGCCGGTCCCAACTGCTTATCACCCTCGACCAGCTCCACTTCGACATGGAGGCTTCCGAGCTAACCGCGACCGGCCCCGTTAGCGTCCTCTCACCGCGCTTCACCATGGCTGGACAAGACCTCAACTTCAAATACGACCAACTTGCCAACCGACTCCAACGACTGCAAATCCGACGAGTCCAACTCTTGCGCATCCGCGCCGACCAACTCTTTGCCGAACCAACCGCACCAACCGTCAACACCACCCAACCGCAAACCCCCCAGTCAACCACCACCGACACACCAACCACCGCTGCCCAAACCCAAACCCTTCCGTCAACCCCTGATATCATTACCTACCGCGCCAAACTCCACAACAACGTCGTCATAGATCGCGCCGATGAACAGCTCACCGCTAATGATAATGTCGAAATCGTTATAGCACTCGATAACACCGCTATCTCCCAATCTGCCGTCGATACCGCCACGCCTTCAACCACCGCCGTTACGCCCGCAGCCAACGCACCCATCGACCCCAACTCATCAGCCGCGCCGCAATGGATCACTATCACCTTCAGCGGTCCGCTGGAAATCTACACCGAAGACTCCGCCGAAACCACACCTGACCAAATGCAATTGATCGCCCGAGGAACACCGGATGCGCCCGCTCGCCTAACCCGCGCCGGCCAAGATATCGTCGTCGCCGACACCATCGAATACAACCGCCAAACCCAGCGAATCGAGTTCTCCGCTCGATTGACCGACCCTAACCAGCCCCTAGACCAACAGCAGCAGCTAAACCCCGTTTTTGTACAGCTCGATCCCCAATCGCAAATCGTCGCGCAAAACAGTATCAGCTTCGATCAAGCGTCAGGACTGGTCGCCATCGTAGGCCCCGGCAACTTCTCCCTCCAATCCGCCCAACAAACCTCCGCCGTCACCGGACAATACCAAGGCTCCATAAACATCCAACTCGACCCCTGCGCCCCCTCAGACCAAAACCTCGTCGGCGTCGCCGGTCGCCGACCACGCCAAATCGACTTCCTTGCACCGATCGCCATCCAAACCCCCGACCAAAACCTCCAAGCATCACAAGGCCGTATCACCTTCTTACCAACAACCACCTACGATCCCTGCGTCGCAATCGCCGACACCATCCAAACCATCGAACTGCACGACCCCAATATGCACTCGCCCACCCAGCAGCAGCAATTCCATAGTCAATACCTCATCGCACAATTCGTCCCCGACAATACGGGCCGCACCACCCTCCAAACCATCACCGCCGACGGCGACATCTACGCCCAAGACCCAAACTATATCTTCCAAGCGTCGCAATCGCTCCTGCTAACCTTCGCGCCCCCTGCGCCCGCTATCCAAACTCCCGATACCCCCGAAACCCCAGCTTCGCCCGACACCATCGCCGCCGCTTTTGCTGACACCCAACTTCAGCACGTCAGCGCCCTCGGTTCTGATAACACCGTTATCCTGATCGACCGCCGCCGTAACTATCAAGTCCAAGGTCATCAGCTCGAAGCCGACGTAACCACCGGACTCTGGCAAATCTATGGCGAACCCGCCTCCATTCAAGGTATCGCCGAAGGTCAACTCCTCCAAGGCCCACTCATCACCCTCGATCAAATGACCCAGGAATGCACCATCGAAGGGTCAGGCAATATCTCCGTAATGACCCAAACCGCACTCGACGGCCAACCATTGCCCCAACCCACACCCGTCAACATCGCCTGGCAAGACGGCGCCACCTACAACATCGCCCAACATAACGTCACCCTAAACGCCGTCACCCTAAACTCAGAGTCCGCCGACATGCTCACCCACCAAACCTATCAAATGACCTGCTCAATTCTAGACGTCGAACTCCAACCCAACGAACCCTGCCAGCCGGCCGCTCCTTCAGCCGACACAACATCCATCTTCTCTCAGCAAAGCAACATCAAAGTCCTATCCGCCCAAGGCCCCGATCTCCAACTAACCAGCCAAACCACCGACGCCGTCACCAACCAGCCAATCCGCCACATGCAGCTTAACGGCCAAGCCCTGCGATTCAACCAACTAACCGGCATTCTTCAAATACGAGGCCCAGGCACCGTCGAAATCCTCGACTATCGCCCCGCAACCCCAACACCCAACACCCAAACCGAACCCCAAACAACCGCCTCCGTTGACACCGTCCTCAACAACGCCTTCGCCAACCAAGGACCAAACTACAACCTCGCTCGATTCAGCGAATGGCTCACTTACGACCGCGACGCTTCCCAACTCACATTCACATCCCAAGTCAGCCTCGACCACCTGCCCTTAACCAGCAATTCCATTCCCACCGCCGCTCAAGCTCTTAACGTCGAAGGAATGACCCGACTCGATTGCCGCACCCTACAAATCACTCTCGATGAAACCGACAATCAGCCCGATCAGCCAAACGCCCCCGCGTCCTTAAACACCACACGCATCAGTCACCTCTTAGCCCAAGATGAAGTCTTCCTAGAAATCGTCAATCAAGGCCGTCATCATATTTTCGTCGCCGAATCCGCCGCCTACGATAGCACCCTCCAAACCATATACTTCCAAGGCTCCGAACGCTTGCCCGTCAATTTCGACCAGATGCGATTCCTCAACGTCAACTACAACCTAACGACCGGCAACTTCGAAGCCGTACCCTTCGGCACCAGCCAAATATCCCCATAAGTAACTGCCAATTATCCCATTAACTACCCTGTCCAAGCCACCACACAAACCATCAACTCACACAATTTCACATATTGTGTATCATTTCTGTCCAGTATTAATCCCCTCTCCCAATAATTTTTTAACCACTTTTCTACACTACCTTTTAAGCCACTGCACCACCACCTTATCCGTGTTAAAACCCACATTACGAGCAATTCGCACCACCCTAAACGCAACTGCCCAATCTTTGTTCTCGATAGAATAACGATAAACCCCGTACTTGCCGAGCCGACCATGTTATTTTTTCCAGCAACTCCAAGTTGCCTTTTGGTCTATATGTGGAATAATTAAATAGATAGTTAATGGTGCGTATTTCATCCGCCAACGCTTTTTCGCTGTAAAACGAAATGTCAGTTCTAACGTTGAACTTCAAAATAGAAAACGAACTTTCAAACTGTAAACAATTTTTCGTGGACGTCCCGTCAATTCGCAAAGTATGTAGCATCGACAAAAAAACACCTTGCCTCTGGGAGATGTCAGAGAGAGTAGCAATCCACCAGCAAAGTTGCCCCGCCCACATGGGCCCGACAAAGTAGAATCCGTTTTCACGTACGCAACCTGGAAACACAACTCAAGAAAAAAACATCACGACGTACTACCCGAGACCCGTCAACGCGAAACAAATCAATCAAAGCTTTACTCGTAAGTCAAACCATTATCAGGAGATCACTACCATGAAAACCACAGACCAACGTAAGCAAGGGAAGCTGGAGAATACGAAAACATCCCCTTGCGGTGAGCCTGTGGAAGAATTCACCTGCCAAGGAGATCGCTGCCCAGTTCTCGACAAAGCACTTGTGCTGTTGCTCGACCGCGAAGAGTCTATACTGGGCGATATCGTCAAAGAGTGTAACGAGTTGGTCAGTCTAGCCAACGCCCAAGCCATGGAAATGGCCGACTACCTCGACGAACAAGCGTAACCAACTCCAAAAACTCAAACCACACCATTAACCCCCGGCCCACATCCCGGGGGTTTTTTAATGCCAAAAAACTCCCATAACCAAATCACCACCACCCCAAAAAGAGCCGCGAGCGTAAACGACCGGATTAACTAACCCCGACAAGATCGGTAATTCCGGACAACCAGCCAAATATTACCCAAGCAATTCCCTGACCCATCGTCCAAATTATACTCCCGACCACCCCCCCCTGTGCCCGACACCCTGCCCCTGGCAACTAATTCTCATTCGAGAACATTAGTGCCCATTAGTGGTTCTCTTACTTTTCGCGTCTTTCGCGCTTTTCGCGGTTAAAAACTCCCTGACCGTATCGCCGGCATCTTGCCGGCTCCCCTGACCTCTCGCTCCAATTGTGCCATCGCC
>JAFGKT010000042.1 GCA_016928435.1 Sedimentisphaerales bacterium
AAATCGGGGAGACAGGATTTGAACCTGCGACCTCTGCGTCCCGAACGCAGCGCTCTAGCCAAGCTGAGCCACTCCCCGGGGAGTTTGAGCAAGTATTTTGCTCAAGTAGGGTATTTTACTACAGTTGGGATGAGGTTGCCAAGGTAAAATTGGAGAGAAAAGTTAAGATGATATTCTTTGGGAGGAAGCGTTACAGTTCCGACATTTCCCTGGCGGCTTATTCGTTAATCTATGGAAACAAACGTTTTAGGGCGGTTATTGGATGACGTCTATTCCTTGGATGCCGTGGGTTGTTAGGTTGGCGTCGGGGAGAGCGTCGTTGGCGGGTCGGATTTGCTGGGCGGTAATGAAGCGGACTTGGCCGTCGGCTAGGAGGAAGTTTCGGGCGCCGAGCCAGCACCACCAGCCGTTGTCGGCTTCGGTGGGTTGATGATAGGAGGCCCATTCGCCGACCATGATTTTGGAAGATGGGTAGCGAACGGAGTTGAGGCGTTGCGCGATAGAGGGCAGGGAACCAGTGCCGTAGGTGTCGGAGACGGATGAGAGGGTGTCGATTTGTTCGGGACTGTGATAGAAGGTCATGGAGTAGGAGTAGCTGGTGGATTCGTATTTTTCGTAGGGAGTTTGGTCTTCGGGGCACCAGAGGACGGAGTTTTCTCGTTGGCCTTGACCAAGGTAGGGTTGGACGAAGCTGCGCCAGCCGCGGCCCATCCAGAGCCAGATGCCGTCGGGGTCTTGGGTGTTGCAGGGGTAGGTGTCGCGATAATCGTGGAGGTACATATTGAAGGAGAGATAGATTTGCTTTTGGCCTTGGGCGCAGAGGGTGCGTTTGGTTACGCGTTGGGCTTGGCCGAGCGCGGGCAGGACGATGGAGATCAGCAGCGAAATGATGGCGATGACTACGAGCAGTTCGATTAGGGTAAAGGCTTTGGGGCGCGGTTGGGGCATAGGTAACCTTGGTCTGGGGCGATTGGTCCATTTAGCCAAAACCCCCTGAGCAGGTCAGGGGGCTAATCTTTGGGGTATTATAGTGGGGATTGTGTGATAGAGCTAGTTTTTAAACTCGCTCATGTCGATGACGGCTGATTGGCGTCGTGCTTGTTCGGCGGCGAAGACCATTAGGTGGCTTTCGAGGGTTTCTTGTGGGCCTGAGAGTACCATTGAGCGATCGTTGTTAGTTACGGCGTTGTTGAAGGCTTTCATCAGTCCGAAATCGCCCCCGCCGTGGCCGCTAAGGATAGAGCCATCGGCATTAGCGTTGGCTTCGACGACTTCGACTGATTCGTCGATGAATTTGTGGATTTTGATTTCGTTGCCGTCGCCGTAGATTTCGCCGTGAGTGCCGAAGATAGAGGTTCTGCGGTCGGTAGGGAAATTAAAAGCGGTCATGGTGAAAGTACAGGTTTGGCCATGCTCAAATAGCATGTTGACGACTTGATGATCTACGACGTCGTTGTCGACTTTGTAAACGCATTGGCCATATGGTCCTTCACGCAGCGCCTTGGTGACGCCTTCGATAGTAGTATCGGGCGTTAATATCTCGGTAGGCCAACCGGTGTCGCCTTTGTCGATACGGCCAAGATATATCTTTTTGGCAGAATAAGGACATTCGGGTTCAGCGGGGCAATCGAGGCAGCGATCAGCAGCGTTGGGGGGCGCGTTTTCGGAGCGGAAATGGAAGAGGTTGCCAAATGATGATACTTTAGTGCAACGGCAATTCATGAAATAGCGGATCCAATCGAGATCGTGGCATGATTTAGCCAGGAGCATAAAAGCGGAACGGGCTTCGTTGCCCCAGTTGCCTCGGACGAAGGAGTGGGCCTGGTGCCACCATCCGACGGGTTCAAGATGCTGCATAGTGACGATATCGCCGATCACACCGGAATTGACGATTTCTTTGAGTTTGCGGGTATAAGCGGTGTAGCGCAGCACATGACAGACTCCGAAGACGATGTCCGCTTTCACAACGGCGTCAACGATATCGCAACAGTCTTGAGCGGTGGGTGCCATGGGTTTTTCGAGGAGCATGTTGTAGCCTTTTTGAGCAAAGGCAATGGCGGGGTCGCGGTGCATAGCATCTTGAGTGGAGATAATAACGGCATCGGCAAACTTGGGTTTGTCCGCCATTTGGCGCCAATCAGTGAATACATTTTCGGCGGGGATATTATGCTCTTTGGCCATTAGGTTACGATAAAATTCGCGCGGCTCAGCGACGCCTACGATCTTGGCTTGTTCGGGGAATTCTTTGGCGTAACGAGCATAGGAGAAGCCTCGGCTACCGGCACCGGCGATAATGTATTTTACTGGATTCATTTATATAGTACCTCTGACTCAGCAATCGGAACCTTAACTGAACATTTCAGTAATTTAGCGTTCCTGGCTAATTAACACGAATTTATCTTTATACCGACATAAAATAGTTTATGCAAGGAGTAAGAGGAGATATTAGAGATGCGGGATTGGACGTCAGCGGCGCAGCAGGTAAGCCGCATTGGGGCAGCGGGGACGATCCGCATAAAAATATAGCATTCAAGAACTTAACATAAATGACGGTGATGATTTTGATATTGATCGAACCGGGGGCGTGGGACGATGGTGATCAGGTTTGGTCTTGAGTGTTAGGCGAGAATCGCTAGAATGTGGAAAAAACGGACTCGAAACAGCTAGGCTGGGCGTGCAAATTCCGGGCGCAATTATGAGGCCGCAAACTTGCACATTTATTATTTAAGTGCGATTTCACTGAGGTAAAACATGAGCATTGATGTTTTGGTACTGAACACGGCGGTTATTGATTTGCGTCACGAGGATTTTTCTTTTGTTGACTCGTTGGTGGGTGAAGGCGGTTTGGTTAAAGGTGAAACCGCGGAGATGCCCGAATACAGTCAGGAGCAGTTTAAGGGTTGGCTGGATGAAGGCCGAGGCGCCGCGGGCGGGCCGGGCAATACCGCTCCGTTGCTGGCCAAGGCGGGATTGAAAACCGCGGTAGGAGTGAATCTGGGCCAAGGTCAATACGATGGATTCGACGCTTGCGGACGGGCCTTTTATGACGCGATTGTCTCAGCGGGTGTGGATATGTCGGCGACTTTCACTCATGGGAGTTTTCCTACAGGGATAACTTTTATTCATGACAAGCCGGGTAAGGATCGGGGCGGGTTGGCGTATTTTCCGAACTGTAACAATGATTTTAGTTTTTCGCATTTCAAAGGCGAGGTCGAGCGTTTACAGCCTCGGGTGGTGCATTATATGTACGCGGGCCTTTCACGCAGCGGCGACGCCAACGGCGGGCGTGACTTGGCGGAGTTTATCAAGTGGTGTCGAAGTAAAGGGATTGTGACGATTGTTGACTGCGCGACTATGGCAGGCGACCCGGCAAGTTTGATCGCCAGCGGGAAAGCGGTGGAAGACTATCGTTTGCTGGAGCCGGTGCTGCCGGAAGTTGATGTGTTTTTTACCTCGGGCGATGAATGTAAGATGATCGAAAACACGTTGGCGGGGGCGCGACAATGGGACGCCTATGATGAAAATGAGAACTGTACGCATTTTTTGGAGTTTTTGGCGGAGCGTTTTTGGGATGGCGTTGACGGCACGCGGATGTTCGGCGTAACAGTAGGCAACGGGGCTTATCAAACGCATCGGAGCCCGGACGGGGTGATCGGCAAGCCGGTAAAAACGACGTCTCGGTTCATGGCGGGCGGCGCGGTGGATCTGGTGGGCGCAGGCGATTCGTTCCGCGCGGGGATGCTGACATATCTAGCGAATAATTTGGACGGCTTCAGGGCTGGAACGATGGATTTCGAGCGGATGGTGCAAAGCGGAAATTTGATGGCGTCGTTATACGTAAAAGCGCCGTTGAATAATCGTTGTGTGAATATTACAAGTTACGAAAAATTGCAGCAGGTGGTGGGCAAAGGCAAAAACTATGATGACTTCGCGGAGTTGTTGGCGGATTTGGCGTAGTCAGGACGGCGGGCCATGCCCACCATCCCTGACCCAAGAACAACTCTAACCCCCAATGTAGGGTGGGTAATTTTGAACATTTATGTTCAAATGTTACCCACGCGGTCTCTGACAATTTAGCATCCCGTTTCATCTATTTTCAAAATCATTACCGCTCATTTGTCCCCGCGTCCAGCGTTCACATTCGATTAACTGTCACGCCTCTGGCAAAAATCGTGTCAATTCTGTCGTCTTTATTGTGGCAGCGCCCAACGGAAGCGTTATTTCCTAACCATCTATCGCCGGTCTGTCTGCCCGTGCGGCTCGCACCC
>JAFGKT010000043.1 GCA_016928435.1 Sedimentisphaerales bacterium
GGCGTCCCGAAACATCGTTGCGCGACCACCAACACCCACCATACAATAACGCTTCATTATTATCTCCTGCTACCGCTCTAATAGTCATGCTAATAGTCATGCGAGAAGACCGCAGAAACGATCCTGCAGTCTCCTATGACGGACGACGCATACACCCACAAGCCACCTTCCCCCTGGCTAATAGAATACAACTATTCTTTACATTCTATAATCGACCCGGCGTGGAATGTCAACACTTAGCGCCGGTATTCTGAAATAGAAAAACACCGGAATCATGCAGGATCACCAAGCAAAGAAACACGTACAGAGTGCAAATTGAAGATAATCGTTTTGAATCTGATCGCAGTAAGGACAGATATGGGCAGCGACGCCCAGGTGCATGAATCAAACATATGTGCGTGGCCCTCGCTCGCCATGACGCAATTATGGCCCACAGCGCGAATCTTTCCATAATGATTTCCATCGTACGTGGGATTTGGGTACAAACACCGGGGCAGGATCGAGACAAAATTAGCCCCCCCTAAGGCTGGAGCACCGTATTCTACATCAACGTAATTCCTGCCTCGTTGATTGTAGGTGTGGTGTCAACAGTTTGGTTTCTTATTGGCGGGATCGTCGATATGCGAGCAATGTTCCGCAACCTTGAAAAACGCATAGCCAATCCTCTGGACGACGGCCGCGTTGAAGGAGATGTATCTCTGGCTGATAAAGCTCACTTTGATGAGATCGAAGGCAAGGAGAAGCAATTTAATATTGTCGCATTTTCCATCACAGATCCGTCGGTCAAAGGTCTCTGGCAGAACAGGCAATAAAAGTGACTTGCCTTTGTCAATCGCCGAACTGGGTTCTCAAGTATAATCGAGGGGACATTCCGGTGTGTTTTTTGAAAGCTTTTGAGAGGTGGTATTCGTCGTTGAACCCGGCTTGGGCGGCAATGGCCTTCATGCGATAACCCCGCAGTAGCAGGTTTTTAGCGAGATTGATCCGAGCATCTATAAGGGATGCAATCGGCGTCTTGCCAGTGAGCTTTTTATATGTATGGGCAAACGAAGAGTCACTCATCTGGAAGTGGGTGGCAATTTCACTTATAGTGACCTTTAGGGACAGATTGCTTTTCAAGTAATTCTGGACCTGTAACACAAAGTCAGTTTCATTGTCAGTTTCTGATATGATATATGATGCCTGATCGCTTTGGTATTGGGCATTTTTAAGCAGTTCGATAATCCTGTAGAATATCGACTGAACAGACCAAAATCCACTTTCGCCTTTCTCTTGACCAAGCGAAGCGCACTCCAGAAGCAAATTTCCCAGAATATTATCGTTGTCGATAAATCTCGCGAAACCGTTCTGTCCGGTAATGTCATCAAAACCTATTTTTTCTCCGCCGTCAAAAATAATCCACACACAATGGACAGGTATTTTTTTATCCGAAGCTTTTTCCCAATATGGCGTACCAGGGGAATATAAATGGGCTATATTCTGTTTACGAAGTCTCCATGGGGCTGCTTGATCTTTAATTCGGCAAACATCAGAACGCGTGAAGTTATAGTCTAGAACCCAGTTGGGATACAGCGATTTGTGAACGTTTTCAGAAGGGGGACTGACTGAGTCGATAGTTGAAAGTACACGCGGAGTAACGTCGGGGGTTTTACTGAAAACATGGCCAAAGATTTTTGATTTCATAGGTATTTCTATTAAGCAGTAAAATACAAGAAAAAGCACGGAAGACAGATTAATTACAGAAGCTAACAGCCATGGGGCAAAACCTGCGGTATAGCTGGTTCAAGCTTGTTTCTCTTACCAAAAGCGACCATCTTCCTCATCTTCGGTTTCACATTCACAGCATTGCGACGTAAGCATAAACGGTCGCCACATTTTGCAGTATTATACAATATTAAGACAGTTTTGTCCATTCTAAATCAAGCACGAGTACCTTAGAATATTTTGAGAACTTTCGGATAATCTAATGCTTTTACTAGGAGATTCGACATGTCAACTGAATACACATTTTCGTTCGGCCCATGGAACATCCATGAAGGAGCTGATCCGTTTGGCCCGACGGTTCGAGAGTCTATAGACTTTAACGTCAAGCTCGCGGAATATAAGAAGTTGGGATTTAACGGTGTCCAATTCCATGACGACGATGCCGTGCCCAATATGAACGACCTAACTCCAGATCAGATTATCACAGAAGCCGCGGCGGTAAAAAAGAAGCTCGACGACCACGGATTGGTGGCTGAGTTTGTCGCCCCACGGCTGTGGGAAGATCCGCGAACAATCGATGGCGGTTACACATCCAACGATCCCGCAAATCGCAAATACGCAATCGAGCGAAGCCTCAGATGCATAGATATCGCGAAAGCCTTGAAAACTAATTTGATTGTATTTTGGCTGGCACGCGAAGGAACTTATATTCGAGAAGCCAAAGACAGCTGCGACGCTGTTAAGAGAATCGCCGAAGCCATTGATACGATGTTTGACTATGACCCGGACATAAAAATTGCCATCGAACCTAAACCAAACGAACCGATGGACCACACTTATATTCCAACGACCGGCCATGCTATCGCACTCGGTATGCTTACGAAGGATGCTTCGCGGGTGGGCATCAATATCGAGTCTGCACATGCCATACTTGCCGGACTCGATCCTTCCGACGAGATGGGGTACGCACTCGCTCACGATAAACTCTGGACAGTTCATCTTAACGATCAGAACGGTCTGAAGTTTGATCAGGATAAAACTTTTGGCTCTGTCGATCTTCGTCGCGCTTTTAATCAGGTTCGCATTCTGGAGAAATACGGCTACGGGCAGCGTGGCGAAATGGTCGGACTTGACATAAAGGCGATGCGGACTCAACCTGCTGATATCGCTACCAAACACCTTTCAAATTCACGCGAAATTTTTTTGAATCTTGCCGAGAAGGTTCGTTCTTTTGACACCGCAGCTGAAGCTCAACTGATTGCTGCCCGTGATTACGAGGGCTTGGAACTTCTTGTAGTAAACCATTTAATGGGATTATAGAGAAACGAGAATGGCAAAGAAAAGAGAAATAATATTACGCGGTTTTATGGGCAGGACTCACTCAAATGCGTGGGGCCAGGTGAATCGTTTATTTGATGTACCAGCTAAAGCCATCATGCACACGGCCTGCGACAAAGTGACCGAAGATGCAGAATACTATATTGATGCGTGGGGTTGGCAAAACTTTGAAAGTGATTTTTCAAGGGTCTGTGCTAACAACGAGGTTAATCTCGTCGATCTCGGTACACCGAATCATCTTCATGCTCCGATGGCTGCCGAAGCAATCACAGCAGGCAAACATTTGCGTGTAAAAAGCCATTGGCAGGTACATTGGTAGATGCTCGCCAAATGGCTGCTGCTGCTCGCAGATCGAAAGTAAAGACTTTTGTATGGTACAAGCTAGTGAATCTTTTTGAACAAACTTTGGAGGCAAATAATGGGTAAAGAGTTGGCAATTAATGGTGGGCCTAAGGCTGCTGGAGATCTCGGACCTTTTCCGACAAAAATAGGCAAAAAGGAACTGTTGGAATTACTCGATCTTTGGGAAATGTCCCCGGAGACAACCGCGCGGATCAAAGAATTGATCGACGCTGAAACGGATTTCAAAGGACCACACCTTTTCAGATACTATAATCCCCGCCCAAGCAAGGTTCTAGCTGCTGAAGAAGCAATGAAGAAACTCGTCGGCACAGAATACTGCCTTGCCACGAACTCCTGCACATCGGCTCTCGTTGCCGCTTATCGTGCGTTGGGAATTGGGGTCGGTGATGAGGTAATCGTGCCCGCATATACCTTCTTTGCTACTTCAGCAACGGTAGTTTCATCAAACGCCATTCCGGTTATTGTGGATTGTGACGAAACGCTATGCATGAGCGCGGATGCCATTGAAAAAGCAATTACCAAACGTACCAAGGCGGTCGTTCCTGTCCACATGCGCGGGGCGCCTGCTCAAATGGATGCGATAATGGACGTCGCCAACAAACACGGAATTCCGGTTATCGAAGACACCGCACAGGCAGCGGGTGGCTCCTTCGGCGGGAAATCTCTGGGAAGTATTGGAGTCATGGGCTGCTTCAGCTTCGACTACTATAAGGTTATCGTTTCGGGTGAAGGTGGGTTTCTCACCACCGACGACAAACGTCTATACACTCGCGCTTTGAATTGGCACGACTGTGCCGCTTGCTGGCGTCCTGACCGCTTTGGCCCCGAAGCCGAGGGCGAAGAACTATTCTGCGGTGAAAACTATCGCATGAGTGAACTCGAAGGTGCGGTCGCGTTGGCACAAATCAAGCGTGCAGATGAAATCGTATCAGGTCATCGCGCAGCCAAGAAGATGATTAAAAATGCCATTGACGATTTTGCGGGTCTGCGTTTCCGAAGAATTGCTGATGAAAAGGGTGACACCGGTATCTGCCTTGTAATGTTTCTTCCTAATGCTGATACCGCTCAAAAAGTCTTGCCGGCATTGCAGGCTGAGGGCGTGCCGTGCGGAGGGATTTACGATTCGAAGGTACGTGATTGGCACACGTACAATTACTGGGAGCATATTCTGCAGTATAAATCTGTTGCCTCTGACAAGCTTCCATGGTCGGGCGTTCCGGAAGGCGAACTTCCAAAATATTCAAAAGACATGTGCCCCAATACATTGAAATTGCTGTCGCAAGCTATTCTAGTTGATATTGAGTGTAATCTCAGCGATGAAGACTGTGCGAAGATATCCGGTGCGATTAACAAAGTTCTTCATGTTTACCTTTAAGGAGAGACAGATAAAATGAAGTATGGATTATGCATAGAGATGGCTTTGACGGACATTCCTTTTGAGCAGCGTTTTAAGGCCGCCGCAGACTTGGGATTAGAATTTATTGAGATGTGGTTTGTCAAGGATTTCAGTTTTAACGGAACCCCAGAGGAATTGGCAAAACTGGCATCCGATGCTGGAGTTAAGATAACCAATACCGTTATCGGCGCGCCGGACGGTTCAATTGGTGGAGGGCTGACGAATCCAGTAAATCGTTCGCAATGGTTGGATCGCGCGAAGATGACTATTGATTTCAACAAAGCAGCAGGCATCCCAATGAGCATTGTTTGCACGGGCAATACTATAGATGGCATGAGCGAGGCACAGATGACCGAATCTGTGATTGAAGGTCTGAAGCCGACAGTGGAAATGGCTGAAGCAGCGGGAATAACATTGCTTCTGGAACCGTTAAATACATCCTACGATCACGAAGGGTATTTTGTAGATAACTCCACCAAAGGTGCTGAAATCTGCAGAGCTTTGAAGTCTGAGCGAATGAAACTTATTTATGACTGCTACCACATGCAGATTATGGAAGGCGACCTCGTCAAGCATATTGAAAAAAGCCTCGACGTGATCGGGCACTTTCACTCCGCCGGTGTGCCGGGCCGAAATGAACTGTTCAAAGGTGAAACAAATTATCCTTTCGTAATAGATCAAATCGAAAAGATGGGCTACGACGGAGTTTTTGGTTTGGAGTATGAGCCTTCAATGAAAAAACAGAAAGACTCAGTAAAGAGAGTTCTAGAACGTCTCCCATAACATTAAAAGACAGATCAATAGAATTATTTACATTAGGAGTGCTATTTGCTGCAATTCTTGGATTCTTGCCCTCGGCCCCTACCTGTCTATTAACGGCTGTCGAAGTCAGGAAAATGGCTGATTTTGGTTCTTTTTCCGGCCTGTGGGGGCAATCTTTCAGTTTGCTCCCTTGTGTGTATGGGGACTGAGCTTAATGGGCTGCTGAAGTGTCTATGGGCACAAGGATGTGACGAGTGATGCCTGTAGCGGTATCACGCATGGTCAGATGCCAGGCACCAGGTAAGGCATTATAGCCTAGAAAAAGGTTCAGCTCGACTTGGGCGTTAGGGGCAAGAACATTGCCAGAGAGTTCCGGATGAGTTCGGCCTTGCGGGTCTATAAGAGTGTAATGAAAGACATGGGTTGACCGAGCGATATCTTCGGGGTCGCAGACAATTTGAGCCTGGACATTAATGACGGGATTTTGAAAATCGGCCTGTAGAGTTAGGTCGCGGACCTCATAGGGCAAGAGAGCATACAGCTCGGCGCGGGCGGGATAAATAACATCTTCGACGCTATTAGTGAAACCTCGATAAGTGCCTCTGCGGACATCGTATATGTGGGCGGTCTGGTCGAAGGTCAACCGTACGGTTTTGGGGCGAAGATCAGCCATGGTGATCGATTCATCGGTCCGCAGTTTGTGATGGCGTAATATACCGACGTATTGAGCGCCATCGAGTTCATAACGATTGAATTCGGTTACTTGGATGCGATGGGTACCATCCTCTTGACCAAAGGTGTTAAGTTCGCAACCAACGGCAGGACGAAGATCGACTTGCTCGTCTAGAAAAGCGGCTACGCGGTCGCGCCATGGCATTTCGGTGGCGGAAGTGCGCCATAGCTGATAGTCACGCGACAAGGCATTGAAAAAGAGCGCACGGCCTTCACCATAGTTGTTCACACAGAATACCGGGGTGTTGTTTTCGGCCTGAGCAAGCGATTCGGCGGTATCCAAGGTTACGCTGTTGTCCACGGCCATGACGTTGAGAATAGATTGGTCGGGATTAGCGAAGACGTTTTGCATCTCGAAGCGTGTTTGACTGGTTTGCGGCTGGAATGACACGCCAAGTACGTCGGCGAGCATACCAGGATAGTTGGGGCGATACTGATCATCGAGCATACCGCACATGGAATCAGCTATGACGGTGCCGCCGTTTTCGACAAAGCGGCGAATGCAATCCGCTTGGTTGGCGGTAAGACACAATTGCAGAGGCAGGATAAGTACGCGGGTGTCGCTTTGGAGTAGGCGCGCGTCTTCAAGCTGCGATTCGTGAATGACATCAATGCTGAATCCCGTATCGCGGGCGATATAGTATAGAGCTTCCCAAGATTGCATATATATGAAACAATCGGCCCCGGTGGAGAGCGAGTTCCAGGCGGCGGGCTTGGGCAATCCGTCCGTGAAGAGCAAAGAAGCATGCAGACTCGATGGAGAGTAAACGATGCTGATATGGTCCGACGGCCGTTGAGCGTTAAGCAGGAGTTTGGCGATTCCGCCTTGCAATTGGTGCAGTTGCTCGAAGATATGCCTGGAGCCATCTATGGGGGTTAAGTCGGGGGCCAGGAGCCGTTCAGCGGACCAATGGGAATCTTGGCCGCCATAATATAGCCCGTGGAGATTGATGCCATGGAACAAAGCCCACCAAGGGAAGAACTGCTGATCATAATATGGTGGGATACAATAGAGCGAGTAGCCTCCATACCAGGTGCCGTGCAGGGCGTCTGGATTGGCGGCAGAGCGAAATATCTCATGAATCCAAGGATTGGGGTATTGATTTACGAGGTCTTTGCCTTGAGCCAGTCTCCAGAAATCGATTCCGGAGCCGGGCCAAGTCCATCCGACCGTACACGATCCCATATTAGCGGGAACGTTCGGGGCAACTTCATGGGTGGTTTCGGCCATGAGTCGCCACCAATCGGCGATCATGGTGTCGGCACAAGTTTGATACTCGACCCAATGGCACAGAGGCGCGTAATCGCCTTGTTCGGCGGCGGCGAGAACTTCTTCTCGTCTGATGGGTTCGACTTGACTGAAATCGCTGTAGAAAGTGCCCCATGCTTGGTTAAGTTGTTCGATGGAATCATAATGCTGTTGCGTCCATTGGGCTAAGAGGGCGCGGAAATCATCGGACCAGCCGGCATCGACCCCTCTGGGAGTATAGCGGATATCATCGCCGAGATAATAGAGCAAGGGCGAAAGCGCGGTATTTCGTTGGGCCCTCTCAGCGATATCCACTAATGTTTCACTCTGATAGCTTTGTGAAGCGTAACGTGGGGATGTCTGTCCGGCATCGTCAACAGTCAGGCGAGGTGGGTTAAATGCCCAAGGGGCCGGATGGATGTTGTCCATGGCTGCGGCTTCGACCTCCAAGCCAAGATTAGGCCCGGTGACAGTACCGCACATACCCAGGCGTGTGAAGGCATGGAGTACATTTCGTCTGCGGGGATGGAAACCTGTGGACGCCCCCCAGACGTACCAATTGAGGTCGTCGCGCGGAGGGCCTGGCTGCGCGATATAGAAAGAGTGACGACTTTCGTCGAGAACATCACCGGCATTACTGATGAGCTTTACATTGACGTAATTGTAGATATGGAGCGAATGTTCAAATTGACCCGACCAGGTGACGTGTTGTTGCGCGGGAATGAATTCGCGATAAATGCTTCGACCAAAATTATCGATTACTTCACAGCAAAGGACAGCGTGATCGGGCGGGGGCGCTGATAGAGTGATATCGGCTTGGATGCTCTGGCCGGGGTTTTTGTAGATACTATCGAGTTCTATAGAAGCGATGGTAACATCAGCGGTAATATTGATATGAGCAAGGCGCCAATCGTAATATTGGCTGGGTGCTTGCAGGAGAAACAAGGCGGCAAAATAATCGCCTGCGGGCAATACCGGTAATTGGGCGCAGCTTCCCTGATAGCGTAGTCGGCCGTCGGCGTCCCAGATTTTCAGTTCTACAGCGGTATCGGGCACAATACAACAAAATGGAAGGCGACAGGGCAAATTAGCACGATTAACCGATTCGGTCGGCCAATCAACATTCCATTCGGCACTATCTTCCAATCGTCCGGCGGCCCAGAGTACAGCTCGGCCGAAAAATGCGAAATACGCTTCTTCTTCCATATCAAGCTGGTCCAAGTATTGCAGACGGTCAGGACTGGGGCGATCAGCGAAACGGGGATAAGCGGAAATTTCAGCGATTCTGTGATTATCAGGGTTTTGCCAAAAAGTCGCGATATTTGCGGCGACATCATCAGCGGAGGTAAACTGCTGTAAGGCCTGCAAACCGGTGAAGGGGACAGTTTCAGCTACAATCTGTTGGATAACGCGGGGCTGGGGTTGATAGGTATCGATAGGCATACCCTCAGTCGGGCCTACATAGCCGACGCCATTATCGATACATTCCAGAATGCGCTGTTGAAGACGTGGCGTCAGGATGTTGAAGCTAACATCACTGATGATAACATCAACAGGTTCGTTAAGAGCCTGAAGCAGTAAGGCAGCGATATCGTCAGGCCTTTGGGCAATCAATCCTTGATGCGAGCCGCCGGCAGGAGCGCCCAAAGTATCAGGATCGAAAGCGTAAATAGTCTTGACATTGAAATCAAAACGCTGTGACAATTCGATAGGCCAACGGCCTTGCTCCTTATGCGCGATGGCTAGGATATTGAGAGGACCATCGGCAAGACCATTTGCCCATATAATGTGGGGAGTAACAACTTCGTCCGATGCCGTAATGCGACCGGATTCATCGTCGGCATAGAACATATACTCTATCTGGCCTATACCTTCGAGTTGGAAAATGCGACTGGTTATTTCATCACCATCAGTGATAGATGAAAGGCAGGCTATGATGCCAAATACCACTGATAGAAACATGTGAGTGTGACGCATAGTCATCTTATCGCTCTTCAACCGGAAATCCTTTCGCAATAGCTGGTTCATTGGTGGGCTGCTTTTATCAGTTCGATGCCGTACTTTTTCTTGATTTACATTGAAGGGTTTCATAGCGGCGTGTTGCCCGTTTCTGACACCACACCGCACCCACGTTACTTATAACAGAAATTTCTTCTCAATTCCAGTAAGGATCACAGGCACTGTTTGCTGGGTCGGAACACTTCATCCAGTTTTCCGTCATTAGTGCAAAGTCCACTAAGTTCACAAACCCATCCTTGGAGACATCGGCTTCGGAATATAACGGCTCCCAGGACCGCGGTGTAAATCGCGTCGCCGCCGGCCAATATGTCGCGCTGATGGTATTACAGTGTTGCATCAACGCTCGATTAGCAGCAGTATCCGCCACGCTGCCGCCCTGATAAAAAGCTATCCCGGGACATTCGGGATAATTCGTAGCAATATCGACAATCTTAGAGGTAATGCCCGCTTCGGTCGTACCATCTGCTGTATCAATCTCCCCCAGGGCACAGATCATCTTGTCCAAGATGCCGTCGGCTCGGGCCGTATTCAATCGCGACTGAACGGACGACCAAGAGGTCGGAAAGGAGACTCCCCAGGTGTATGCTTCGGTAATCCATAAATCCACCGTGCCTTCCTGGACTAAGGTGACCAATTGAGACGGATATCCCACCGCCCACACAGCAATAAATGCGCACGGGTCCGCAGCCTTTACCTGTCGATAGGCCTCGACACAATAAGAATAATTGAACCATCCTGCAAAGGTTCCCCACTCGTCGATGGCTACGCCGGCGGTGATGATATCGGTATAGGCCGTGGGATCATCCGGCACATAACCTTGGGCTACAACGCGACGACGCGACGCCTGCTCGACAAAATAGTGAACTTCATCTCCATCAGGAGCATAAGGCGATTGCGGACCATAAGCCCAAGCTAGGCGATTAATGCCCCGCTCGTAACTCCAAAATGCGTCTAATGAGCCGCCCGCATCAACATTCATATTACTGTACAGCTCAGGATGGGCAACGATCAAGGCCGGCTGAAACCATGCTATGTAAGGTGGAGTGGGACGAGGAGAAACATAAGGATCGGTTATTACCACGTCTAATTGAGGACCGTTCGCTGCCTCCGAAGATGCAAAGGTGAAATCCGGATAGTCAGTATTAAAGTCGGGTTGGATATACGGATGCAATTGGAAACCATATTCCGGTATGATAGCTTGCTTGTCCCTCTCGGCCGGCAACGGTCGTAACGATTCAGTTACCCGCAGCGTGACAGGTCCCGTCTCGGTTATCACCGCGCTCGTTTGGGCACGATTATTGGCCGCACACCACACTTGGCCATCCGTCCAGGGCGAAACTCCGCTTTGTCCGGGCGGCCAGGGAGTGGTGCCGTCAGTAGTAGTGTATGTCGCATTGGTATTCCAATTGCCATTGGTGCTGCTGCAGTACAACGGCTGAGCTGGATCGGTCTGATTAACGGAGGTACACTCAAGTCGCAGTGTGGCGGCAGCTACCGTTTTGTAGCTTGCAACATTAAGACCAGCCCACTCCGTATCCGGCAGACTGCTAAGGTCAAACCTCACCAACGCCGCGTGATGCTGGGTTGACGGAACCCCGTCAGCCAACAGATAGTTTTGATCAAACTGATTCGCACTCCCGCTGCCATAACCCACGTGACCGTCCTGTACGTCCGAACCACTTAGTGTATAAATGTAGCTTGTGCCGGTTGAATCCAGCCACTGCGCACTCAATCCGCTAAGGTCGAATATATCCACATAACAGTCCGGCGTATTAGCCGGTCCGGTAATGTCGCCAGTCAACCACACGGTTCCAGAGTCACCGCAGGTGGTTGGGGTTTGCGCCATCGCGTTGCTAACCAGCACCATCAGTAATCCCGCCGTCATCATCGCCTTTAAGTTCTTCTTGACCATCGCTTCTCCTAACTTTGAATCAGAATTACAAAAAAAGAGCGTCGAACACCAACGGCGTCCGGCGCTCTTTTAGGTTACTTGTGATAATTTTGACTAACTAGTAGGTAATATCACACTCGGCATTGGCTGGATCAGAACACTTCATCCAGTTAGCAGCCATCAACGCGAAATCAGCCAAGTCCACAACGCCATCCTCGGAAAAATCGCCCTGGGGATACAAGGGCAACCAGGACGCCGGGGTAAACCGGGTTGTCGGCCAGTATGTCGCGGATAGGGTATTGCAATGTGCAGTCAAGCTTCGATTGGCGGAAGTATCTGCTTTACTCTGCAAGAAAGCTATCCCAGGGCTATTGGGATACTGCGAACTGATATTGGCCAGTACGGTGCTGACGGCCGACTCACTCGCGCCGGCATAAGTATTGATGTACGACAGCCCCACAATCATCTTGTCATCAATGCCATCGGTGACTCCCTGATCCATTATGCCCTGTACTTGGGCCCAAGTCATGGCGCCGGAGTAGACCCAAAGGCGTGCATGAACGATTATCAGGTCTATCGTACCATCCTGGACTAACGGGACCAATTCCGTGGGATAGCCCCACGCCCACACGGCTCTAAACGCACAAGGGTCATTAGCCTCGGCTAGTTGGATAGAGGAAATCCAGTCATCTACATATGCGGGATACCAGCTTTCAGGGCTGTTCCAGTCTGTAAACGATATTCCCGAGGTTATGATCTCCGCCCAGGCATTAGGATCATCGGGCAGATATCCTTGGGCTGAATAGTGACGTCGGGATGCTTGCTTGTAGAAGTAGCACGGGTCTTCATCCATACCACTGTAGTACACAGACGGAGTAGCACCCCAACCCATTCGATTGACGCCGTTATCGTAGCACCAGAACGGATCCAATAATCCACACTCCATATTCATGTTGGTGTAAAGCGTCTCATCCTCCTCGACGTAGGCCGGGTGATCCCACACTACATATGGCATCGAGGGCCGAGGAGCAATGTACGGATCGGTTATCATAATCTTCAATACCGGGCCGTTTCCGCTTTCGGAAGAGGCGATTTGGATATCAGGATAGTCGGTTTCATCGTCTGGTGTCGTATACGGATGCAATTGCAGGCCGTTGGGCAACAAATCCGCTATGGCCCAATCCCGCACCGCATCGGTTACATCAAACTCTACGGTCCCGGTCCCTGTTATCACCTGCTCAGTTCTGGTACTAGGCGTTGCACAAGCCCACACTTGGCCGACACCCGGCCAGGGGTTAACGATGTTGCCGCAAGGGTCGAGTTGGCCGTCCCTGGAGAAGTATGTCGCATCGGAAGTCCAAGGATATCCCGGCGCGGCACAGTACAGCGGCAGGGCGGGATCGGTCTGCTGAACCGAAGTAACCTCTACGACTAACGTAGCCTTGGCAACCGCCTGATAAGTTGCGTAATCGGGGCCCCAGAACTGATCGAACGGCACGGGCACGGTGCTGCTGTTAACGTCATGCTGTATCAACGCGGCGTAGAATTCCGTATTAGGAACACCGTTCATCAGCAGATAATCTTCGTCAAAATCCTCGCCGATGGCATTCAACGGGTCACTGCAGTCTCTGCCCACATGACCGTCCTGCAACACGTCCGGCGAATAAAGCGTGCTTGTTGACTCTAGCCACTGTGAACTCAAGGCGCTCAGGTCGAGAGTGTCCACGTAACAGTCAGGCACATTGCCCGTTCCAGTTATGTCCCCGGTCAAATACACGGTGTTTGGATCGCCGCACACCGTCGGAGGGGCAGCCATCACGTTGCCAGCCAGCAACATGACCAATCCCAGCATCATCATTCTCTTCACAATTGCCTTCATCATCGCATCTCCTTGCTATAGAATAAGTGTTACTCAAACGCACCTAAACAACAATTGCCCGTCCATATGCGTTATTACGGACACCACGGACACCAGTGTTCACCAAATAAACTATCCCTGTATTCATAGCTTTCCGCATTCTCTTTGTTCCCGGCGTCGATCGTCTCTATGTGACCGTCCAGACACGCCATGTCTTGACGGGTACCGTTGTTATGACGAAAACTCATACGCATATTAACCAATGATATCCCGTGGGCGGCAATAAGTTCACCATCAGTCAAGACAGCGATCTCAGCCGGTGATTTTCCAGCCCTAACGTCCACCGTGCTAGCTCGGAATTCATCCGGAATACCATACGCTTCATCGCAATGGCGTACATCGGCTGCTATATCACGCCAAAGCGTCGACCACAGACCACTGTTATAAAGAAAGCTGCCCACAGTAAAATCCGGCGGATACTCTTCGTCCATATCCCATGTGCCGTCCTGGGGAGCCATATTCGCAAAGTGCGGGTGATCGGTGTCTGGATTAAAATCTTTATTAGTAGGGCACCACCAAATCCCGTAGTCACGTACGCAGCCGGTTAAGTATAGCCGGGCCGGTAACAAAGTCCCCTTGGTATACGGCGCGCCGGCAACATACCTCTCCCACGGATAGGCATCATGTTCCGTGGTGTAAAGCAGTATTCCCTTTGTAATGGAGCTTACATTGGAAGCGCACACCGCGGTCCGAGCTGCCTCACGCGCTTTGGCCAACGAAGGCAAAAGGATCGCCACCAGCAAAGCGATGATTGAAACCACAACCAACAATTCGATCAGCGTAAAACCGCCCTGTTTGTTCGTCATTTTCGTACGCATCAGAGTTCTCCTTGGGTTGAAAGCCCAGTAAAGCGTAAAACGTCTCTGTCTTTTTGTCATCTTGGCACACATCCATGTGCCCCTTGAATTGGAATCCCGGTCCAAGGTGACGACCCTTGGACCGGGCAAAAGTATTACCTAAACTTACTTACGTCTGCGGAGCAGACCCACCAAACCGCCAAGACCCAACAGGGACATGGTCATGGGCTCAGGAACAACTACATCCAAGCGCGCTGCCAGGGTTGCATCGCCCTCGGCGGCGGCATATTCCTCCGGCCAGAAGACTACGACAGGATTCGAAGAATAGCCCGGTGCGCCTTCGATAGCATCATGGACACCGATCAGGAAGCCCATATTGCCTTTGCCGTCAAACAACCAAGATCTGACGATGTCGGTGACGTCCCAGGTGATATCAGTATTATTGGTGGTTACCGGAGCAGCCTCGACCAGCGATGAAGGAATGCTGGAGGCATAGGGAACGGGGTAGCCAAGACCGATGAGGTCGGGCCAATCATTCGTGCCGTCATAGGTCACCATGGTGGCATCGGTGGTCCAATCCACTACATCGTTCATCTGCCAAACCTTGACGGTATCAACGGCTGAGCTGCAGCCTTCCTTGATGTGCATGGTCAACGTTGCACTCATCAAATCATCATGGCCAGTTGTATCCACACTTGACAGGTCAAACTTGACCATCGTCTGAGTAACCCGGACCCAAGACCGAATCTCGGCCCGCAGTTCTACATCGCTGCTGTTGTCAAAACCAGGGACACCGCCGTAACCGGCTTCGACCCAACCATCCAATACGCCGGTAGTGTAATCCAAATTGTACTCCACCGCAGCGGCCGCCGGCAAAGCCATTGCCAAAACCAACATCGCAACAAAACTCAACTTCTTCATCATCACAAACCTCCTTTAGAAAAGGAAACTCCAGGAAACACACATGGCTGCCACAACATCATGACATAGAACCAAGATTGCTTCCATACTATTCATTCGGCCAAGCACATTGCTCGCCCGACACAACCTTTCTTTACGGGATCAACCTCGCGATTGTTGCCCGTGAATCCAATACTGTTGCCGCGTCAGCAGATAGTATTCTCGCTTCAAATTCGTGATTGCCTTGGGGCAATTGGACCGAACAAGGAACCATCACTCGATTACGATTTCGGTTAGCTCCGGCTGGGACTGACACAACTTGCTGCTGCGCCAATTCTTCGCCGTCACAGTAAAAACCGACTGTAATCGAACCACTGTCCATACCACCAATATTGCTTACCGCGGCCCACAGCCGTGGTTGTCCTTCTGAATGATCTATCCACAAACTTTCTTCTTCCAAAGTTACACAAGGCATAATGTAATATCGAAGGAGCAAATCATTTGCTGTGGCGACTATGGTGGCGTATTTCACATCCAATTCAGGTGTGGGGTCTAGGCCCCATCTTCCGTAACCTGCGCCCAACGAGTACCAGCAAAGCCCTCGCATCTCGGGCCAATTCCGCCTAACGTAACGAATCACCTGCTCCATCTCACCCGGTTCCATATAATCGGGCCGTTCCGACAAATCGAACGCCAACAGCGTATTGCAATGGCTTGAGTAAGCGGAGGTAATCAAGTCTGTCGCTCGTATGTAAGGCTCCATGCGACTATCGATCATCCGATAGATTTGCTGGGTGTCGAGGCACTCGGGCATCGCTCCCCAAATGTAACATTCCAGCAGAAGGAAGTCGGCCGCTTGACGGTAATATTGAGCGACTTCGTTACGCACGCCGCCGCCGTGCCAGACAGCAAAGACACGTTCTGGCATTTCTTGCTGGGCTCGAACCAGTCCTCTCAGCGAGATCGCCGAGAACTCTTCTTTCAGCGAGCCTGGGTAGCCGCCCATTTCATCGATGCCGAAACCGCTGTATCCGTCTGATTGCTCGGCAGTATACATCTCGTAAAAGTAATCTTCTAACTCGGCTGCAAACCGTTCAGGATCGCTTTCCATCAATTCTCTATCGTAATAACCCGAAGCACATTGACTCATGCCGCCCCAGGTCCACTTCAAGGGAGTAATTCCGCGTTCGAGCAACACCGGCGCCTGCTCATCAGCCAGGCTGGTAACACAGGTAGCCCATCGCATACCCGGTGTTTCGCGATACCACACAAAATGAAGTTCACGGCCTTCATCCAGTACCGGCAACGTCAATGTCGCGATGTTGTTGTCTTCGTTGGTTTCGGCAATCGCGTTGTCTGGATCGACCGTCGCTGTGACCTGATAAAATCCGTTCGCTCCGGCTGTCCAAGTATAAAAAGCGACCCTATCTTGGCTGTTTTCTTCGGCCTGCAATTCAAGCTGCGCCGTATCCAGCACTTGTCCTTGTGAGTCTTCGATTTGCAACAATACCGTCAAGGGATCGGTGACATCGGCGGCTGTCAGCCGCACGCCGATTCGCACTTGCTCTCCCTCCCGCGGCAATACCGGATTGGTAAAGAGATCAGCATTGACGTAATCATCCGTTGCCAGCGTCAGATCAAGGGTGTCCGAGCCTCCCGCAACGGCACAACTCATCGTCGCCAGTAATAGAAAAAGCAATGTGTTTTTGATAGCTTTGTACATCAACTTCTCTCTAGTTTTTTGCATCCAACTATTTTACGGCACTTAGGTGCTATTTCAGTTTCTCTTAACAAGATATGGTACGTGGTTATCGCAGTCGTCTAGTCGATTCACGTTCAATCAGCGACATGGGAATTTTTATGTTTTGCGGGCCGTCACTCGGCGTTTCCTGCACTATCAAATCAATCGCCCGCTCCGCCATCGCACGGAATGGGCGTGGCACAGCCGTCAACGGCGGATGCGATAATTCACCGGTGCAGTAGCGGTTACCTATCCTAAGGTCCCCTACCGCGACAATGCCGACATCATCCGGCACGGACTTGCCCAGCTTCTTGACTATCGCAAGCACATCAAGGGCGAACATATCAGTGTCACAATAGAAAGCCACCGGTCCTTGAGCATTGTTGAGAATCGGAATAATAGCCTCTGTTGGACACTGGACAGGCTCGGCGTAAACCAACTGCCCTTTCATACCGAAATCTCGGCAGGCCTCAAGAAAGCGTTCATCGCGATCATCGTGGGGATCGTGTCTCAGATGACTTACAGCGATTATTTGCTGATAACCTTGCGATCGCAGGTGTTCTACTGCCTGCCTGGCACCTCCACCATAATCAAATCGCACGGTATCAGTCTCAGCCAATTCCGGGGCCCACGTTTCCAGTAATACCAGCCGGACACCCATCCCTCGCATTTGAGCCAGGGCTTTGCTGCGTGCCGGGCTCGGATTCGTGACAACCGGCATCCAGATAATCCCATCTACCCGCCGTTCGACCGCGATCATCAGCTCATCAGCTTCCAATACCGGATCAGGAGTGGGGGTAAATTGAACCATCATTCCATAGCCAAGCTGCTTTGCGGACCGCTGCGCCGTATCCATCAGCTCAGGCGTATTCCACGGCACAACCATGCTCAAAACATGCGTCTTACCCTGAGCCAATTCCCGGGCCAGAACATTGGGGACATAATTGAGTTCTTTGGCAGCGGCTAACACCCGTTGGCGAGTTACGGGCGAATAGGAATTGTGGCTGGGGTTCCGTAGAACCTGCGACACCGTTTGCCGCGACAAATCCAGCACTTTTGCAATATCTCGGATCGTTGCCAAAATCTTTCTTCCTTTCCCAACATTCAGCGCGCCGCGCCATATATACTATACATCACACATGGCACGGACCAACATGACCGGTCACATAAAAATAAAAATGAAAAAGCCGCACCAAAAGCTGGTAGGCTATATCATCAATAGTATTACCGGTCATGTTACCGGTCATATTAACAGAGTGATAATTGCATGTCAACCCCCTGTGCGAGGTTTTTTTGACATTTTCTAAATGACGACCGATATCCAAGCGTCATAGCAGCTCAAGACGGCGGTTTAAGAGAAACCATAATTTCTTAGAACTATGGGGTTTATGAGACGAAAACCGGAGGCACAAACAAACTAGACACAAATTGGCCAAGATGGGGTGCAAAGTAAGCATTTTTTTGCCAAATCTGTTGTTTTTTTCCTCGTCGCGAGCCGTGACAACACTGATTTTTCGGCATTCGTATTGCGTTTTGCGCAATATTTGGGCTTATCCTGGAGGTGGTAATGCCACTCAGAGGGGATTCGCGTTAGTTTGTGGATGGCCGACCATGTCGGCGTCTAGGTATGCGGATTTGAGTTTTTGTTGGTATGGTAGTTTTTGATGGCGTCGAGAATGGTACGGCCGTACTGTTCGCATTTAGCCTGGCCCACTCCTTTGACTTGGAGGAACTCGTCGAGGTTGGCGGGTTTTCTTCGGGCCATGTCTCTCAAGGCGGCGTCGCCAAAGACAATGTACGCGGGTATTGATTTTTCTGCGGCGATGCGAGAGCGCACGGCGCGCAAGGCCTCGAACAAGCCTCTGTCAACGCCATCCCAGGAATCCTTGGCGGCCTTGGAGAGTTTGAGTTCTGGAGAATCTTTTCGTTTGGGCTGGAGCAGACGCGGAGTCGCGTTGCCTTTTAGAACGGTCCATCCTTTTGGGGTTACGCTGAGTACATTGTATTCGCCTGTCTTGGCGATATAGCCTTGCGCTGTAAGCTGTTCGATCCAATCATGAACTATTTGTTTGGAGTAATCACTGAGCAGCGCATAGGTACTCAGTTGGTCATGCTGGTTATCGAGGATTCTATGGTCTCTTGAGCCGGTGAGGACCAGAGCGGTGTAGGCGGCACCGAAGCGTTGTTCCAGACGAATAATACACGAGAGGATTTTCTGCGCTGTGACCATAGCATCTTTGATACACTTCAATTCACCCAGGCACACATCACAGGCGTCACAAGAGTCTTTTTCGAGGTCTTGTCCGAAATATCGCGATATTTCGCGGTGTCGGCATATTGCTCCGGTGCAATAGCTATAGATACCATTAAGTTTGGTCATAGCGATTTCTTGGGCATGTTCGGGCATGTCTCTCATTAGGCCCTTCCATATGCCGTAATCACCGGGCGAATAAAACAAGCAACACTCAGCTTCGAGCCTATCCCGCCCCGCCCTACCGCTTTCCTGCTGATAATTTTCGAGCGACTTGGGCATTCCGGTATGAACAACATAGCGAACGTTGGATTTATCGATACCCATACCGAAGGCTATGGTAGCGACGATGGTATTGACCTTTTCATTGATGAACAGTTCTTGATTTGTTTTGCGGTCCTGGTCGGACATGCCTGCGTGATATGGTGCGACACTATATCCTTTAGCGGATAAGCCGGCGCAGAGCGAATCGACATCTTTACGTCGAATGCAATAGACTACGCCTGACTCGTGTTTGTATCGATCGATGACGGCGCAGACTTGGTTTAATATTGATCTTCGTGTACGAACCTTATACACCAAATTAGGGCGATCAAACAAACCTACCAGGGTTTCGGGTTGTTTGAGCTTTAGCTGCAGGGCGATATCTTTGCGTACCTGCTCGGTGGCGGTGGCGGTATATGCGGCAATAGTGATATCAGGGAAGATATTCTTTAATCCACCTAACTGTCGATATTCGGGACGAAAATCATGGCCCCACATACTGACGCAATGAGCTTCATCAATAGCGATGAATGAGACCTGCGATTTTTTGAGAAAATCGATGAATCCGTCAGAGAGAAGGCGTTCAGGGGACAAATAGAGCAGCTTTAACGAGCGGTCATTTATTCGAGAGATGACGTTGTCTCGTTCATCGGGGGACATGGAACTATCGATGCGCATGGCGGCGATGCCGCAGTCGGTGAGTGCATCGACCTGATCCTTCATGAGGGATATCAAAGGCGATACGACAATAGTGAGGCCCGGCATGGTAACGGCGGGCACTTGGAAGCAGAGGGATTTTCCGCCGCCGGTCGGCAAAACTACTATGGAATCACGGCCGTTACAGACCGCATCCATGGCCTCGCGTTGCAGTGGTAAGAAACTGTCATATCCCCAATAGTTGCTTAAAGCGGCTCGGATTTTTTGCAGCATAGGATCATATTATCAAGAAAACGATGTTTTTCAAGGAATTGAAAAAGCGAAAAAACGGCCGAGCGGTTGAATTTCCCGCGTTTAGACGGCATTGCGGGCCTGGGGGATTATTTTTTCATAAAGTTTTATTTTTGCTATAGATACAGACTATGAGATGGATGGAGAAAAAAAAGGCGTTGACATTTAGGGGCGATAATGCGAGAATGCTAAAAGTGGCAGTTTACTATTTGCGTAAACATTTGCGGAGCCATTTTGGAGGTTTTCGGGTAATAAATTTAAGTGTTGTTTAATCTGCGGATTCGTCGGCAGCGGCGATTCAGCAGGTCTATAATTTTTTATGGGAAACAGTGGCGGTGTTCTGAGGTAGGAGCGCCGTCGAGGAAACTCTTTCATTAGGAGGACAGTAAAATGAAGATGGCGAAATGGGTATCGATTGTGTGTGTTTTGGTTTTGGCTGCCAATGCTTTGGCTGTGTACACAGCTCATATCGGCGGATCAGCGGGGGCTACGATCTATGTTAAGGGCCCGAATTCGGGTGGTCCTGACAATTCACCGCTGCACGAGAGCTGGGATTTGATCACACCTAGCAGTCCGAATTACCTTGGGTACTATTACAGGTTCATCTTCTACGATGGCACTCTGCATATTGACCCGACGGGCAAGGTTGGTTTCACCGATAAGATTTTCGGCAGCGGTAACGATTCGACGACTTATCCCGCTCCGCAGTATGGGACAGTGAACGTCGAAGGTTATTTGACTGGTATGGAACTGCGTCCTTGGAAGAACGGCTGTGATATGGAAGTGAACATTTGGGGTGACGGCCGAATAGACTTAGATAACCTATTCCAAGTTGGTGTGAACGACGGCGGCACGAATGAATGTTATGCTACTTTGAGTGACAATGGTATAGTCCAGACCGGCGACATAAGCTTCTATGGTGCGGGGAGTTTCTTGGACATCCAGGACAATGCTGCGCTTTATGTTTTGTCGAGTAATTACAGTGAGGGTGACGCGGCGGCTGATATTTTGGCCGGGCTGATCACCAACACTAGCGGCGAAGGTTTAGTTGTATCAACTGAAGGTGACTACACGTTGATAACGACGCCTGAACCGATGACGATGATTATGCTCGGGCTAGGTGGTTTGGCTTTGATTCGCCGCCGGCGATAGCGTAACTAAGCGGGTTTCTTTTGGATGCGTCCGAGAGAATCCCGAGTTGAGAAGCGTCCGCGGAATGGGCGAGGGCGCTTCTCATATATTTCTGTTGCGACAGCGGCGAAAGACAAGGCGTTGATTGCTGAATTGGCAGCGAGTACTCCGCAGTACACCAGGCGAGGCCGAATAAATGCTTTTAGCATCGCATGCGGTGCAAGCGTTCAATTGCAGGCTTGGTGTGGAGTCGCTGTTTATACATCTAACGTCTAGATATTACCAAACAACCAGAGAAGCGATGAGTAGTAAATCAACAGTCAGTTTACGCGAAATAGCCGAGAAGACGCGTTTGTCGGTAACAACGGTTTCGCGGGCATTGCGCCGTCGGGGAGAGATCTCTGAAGAAACTCGACGGCGAGTCCTGGAGGCAGCGGAGAGCATGCGTTACCGGCCTAACCTTCTGGTTCAGGGGATTCAGACTGGCAAGACGCGTACGATGGGGGTAATGGTTCCGCCTTATGATTCTTATTGGACGGATGTGCTATATGGGATTCACGAGGAAATGACGGCGGCGGATCATGTTTATATCAACGCGTGGTGCGAACAAGAAGACGAGGACGAGTATTACAGTGCGTTCATGCTTCAACAACTGCATCGGCTGATCGACCGTCGTGTTGACGGGGTAATAGTATGGCCTCATTTGGCACCGCTTTATACCGAGCATATCGAGGAGTTGGAGTGTCGGAATTTGCCGGTGGTTACGGTTGACCATGAGATTCCGCTGGGCGACGCGGTTGAGACCGATGAGAATTCGGGGGCAGTCGCAGTAGCGCAGCATCTGCTGGATTTAGGTCATATGAATATAGCGCAGGTGGCATGGGATGATTCGTACAAATGGGCTCAGCGTCGGCGGTTGTATTTTGAGCAGGAGATAAAGGCCAGTGACGCCAATTATGTGACGGTGGTTACGCATTGTGATGAGGAGGTTGGACGGTTGACTCGGGAGTTGATGGATCGCGATCCGCGTCCCACGGCGATATTCGCGTGCAGTGACCGGGTAGCGCGGCTGATTTATCGCACACTGGGCGAGTTGGGGTTACGGATACCAGATGATGTTTCGGTGGTTGGTTTCGCGGATTTGGATTTTGCGCAATGGATGGCACCGGCGTTAACGACAGTGCGACAAGATGGGCGAAAGATGGGCAAAGCCGCGGCGCGGTTGTTGATTGATAGATCGGAAGGAAAGGCAGTTAAGGGCAAACCAAACGTCGTACAGGTAGCGTGCGAATTGATTGTGCGTGATTCGACCGCCAAGCCTAGTACGACCAACTAAAAGAGGCTCAGGAGGATATCATATGCGGTTCAGATCTTACTTAACGTATTGTGTGCTATTGCTTATCGCGGTTTTGGCACAAACGGGGTGGACAGACGTAACTGTGACTACGGCTGACGGTCAAGGTGCGGACACTTGGGTGAATTATTTTCATCAGACGACGAACTACGGTACAGATTTTGGGTTTTATCTGTCCAAGAACTATGTTGGCTATATGAGATTTGACCTGAGCGGCATTGGAGATTCTCCGGTTATTAACTCGACAGAGACTCTGCTATCGTTTTATGGCAGTCCTGATCCGAATCAATCGCCGGGGTTTAATGACACATTGACGATTTACGGTTTGGCGGACGGCTGCGACGATTGGGACGAGATGACGCTGACCTACGCGAACGCGCCTCACATCGCAAATCCGGTATCGGATCATCCATCGCTAACAAAGCTGGGGACGGTTAGCTATACAGATGACGATGAAGGTTTGATAGAATTAGTGCCGGAAGGTACGGCGATGGTTGATTTTCTGAACAATCGCGGTCCTGACGGGTTGGTGACGATTATCATAGCTTCGGAACGATTCGATGCAGGATATTACTTTTCGACGAAGGAAGACCACGGCGACGCGAGCGAAGCGCCGTTTTTGGTGGTTAAGACAGGGACTGGTTCAATTATACATAATAATTGGGTGGGAAATACGAGTAATAATTGGGATGTCGCGGACAATTGGCTCAATGAAGACAGCCTTCCTGACGTTCCAGATGTAAATGATGTGGCGTATCTGGCCAGCGGTACGAATTATCCGGTGGTTGTCAATTCGACCGTTATCGCGGGCAAGCTGTTTGTGGCTACGGGCGGGTTGGAGTTAGTTAGCGGTTCGCTGACGTTGAGTTCGCCGGTGGTGGCGGTGGCTGATGGTGTGACGATTGATATAACGGGCGGCGAATTGAGAATAGACGCTGACGCGCGGGGCTTGATCGGAGCGTTGATAGACGACGGTAAGATCGTGACTAGCAATGCCGGTGAAGAGCCCTGTGCGGTATATGAAGGCGGGCAAACGATTGTGGGGACTCGTACGGCGGTTCCATATTTGCATTGGGGCATCGAGATTGTTTCCGCTGACGGACCGACGGGCTCCAGCAGTGATCCAGCGGAGAACTGTGTGAATCACAGCGGCATATCAGGAGATTACCATGCGCGTTACCACGCATACAGCAATTCTTGGTACGCCAAGGATATCGGGTACTTGACCGAGCCTTGTTTGGTATTGGAGTTCGATCACGTTTATGAATTAACGGACATGTGGGTATGGAATTACGAGGACAGCCTTAAGGGGTACGCATGGAAGCAGGTACGTATAGAGTATTCGACGGATGGTGTTAATTACTATACGTTAATGAACGGCATGCTGGATGAATGGACTTTCGCGATGGGTGCGAAAGACGGCAGCGCGACGGATGTGATTCCGTTCGCGGGCACGCCGGTCCGATATCTACGCATGGGCGCGGTCGGGGGCCCAGGCGTAGGTAATTACGGGGTTATAGACCGTTATATTCTGCGTGAGCTGCGATTCTATCATCAGGGGATGTGGGACAGTCCCATAGCGACAGAGCCGGAGCCGGGACTTGACACGGAAGTAAACATAGACGCTGATTTGAGCTGGGTTCCCGGTGACGGCGCGGTTACGGGACAGGATGTTTGGTTTGGCACGACGGCTGGGGGAATGGTAAAGATCGGAGACAATATTGGGGCGTGGGTTAACTCCTTTGCTTTGAGTTATCTCGATAACGAGCAGGACTACTATTGGCGTATCGACGGGCGCAATGGCGCGGTGGTTACGACGGGTGATGTGTGGCACTTTACGGCTCGGGCGCGGTTGATATATCCGGACGGCGGGATTATATCAGCGACGG
This sequence comes from Sedimentisphaerales bacterium, assembly GCA_016928435.1. GTDB lineage: Bacteria > Planctomycetota > Phycisphaerae > Sedimentisphaerales > SM23-30 > JAFGKT01. The sequence continues at coordinate 24,648 of JAFGKT010000043.1, forward strand.
AATCGCGAGCGGCGTGGGGCAACTCAGGCACTTATGGGTCTCACAGAACCGTTGACGGCAGCGGGATGGACGGTGATGTACACGAGGTTGCCGCGGCGCCCGCCGGTACATATTGGTATGCGCGGCAAGATATCAACCACCCCGAATACCCAGACTACGAAGGCACAGCTCTGAACGCATGGGCGCAGTTTGACTTTGACGACGTTTATTACCTAGATGAACTGTGGGTATGGAATTGTGATGCGGCTGAGAGTACAAGCGACCGGGCGTTCAAGCGGGTACAGATAGAATACTCGGCGTTGGATAATCCGGACCCGGAGGAGCCTAACGACTGGACGACTTTGATGGACGGCGCTAATCCCTACTTTATATGGACCAAGGGCGCTAACGGCGAGCATTCGGATGAAGTGCTGTTCGGCAATGTTCCAGCCAGGCATATACGGATTAGTTCGATTGGAGGCATTGGGGTCGGCAACTATGGTTCTTTGTGGGGCTATTGGCTAAACGAACTACGGTTCTATTACAACACAAGTCCGCAAGCTACGGCGCCAAGTCCGAGTAACGGTGCGATAGCGAACATAGACGCCCAATTACGCTGGCGTCCGGGCAGCGGCGGGGTGACGGGGCAAGATGTGTGGTTCGGGCCGGCCGGCGGTCCTTTGGTGAAGGTTGGTGATAATATTGGGCCGGACGTTACGACGTTTTCGGTTGAGTTGGACAATCTGCAGGATTATGCGTGGCGGATTGACGGGCGAGACGGCGCGATCGTGACAACAGGTAATGAATGGGAGTTTTCGACGAAGGCTTGGCTGCGTTGGAATCCGGGGGGTGAAGGCGTGGTCGCGGGGTTCGGCTCGGAAGGTGACGGCGGGACTCCGGGAGATCGAGCGGTTAATGAGAGCGGTATATACAATGAACACCTGCACGCGAGTTTCTCATGGAGCAATAGCTGGTACCATCGTTATCCAGCGACGCTGGATGAGCCGCCTTTGGATATTGAGTTTGACAAGCCTTATCAGCTTACTGAAATGTGGGTGTGGAACCACGATGGTACAACATCAACAGAGGCAGCGATCGCGATTCAGCGGCTGAAGGTTGAATATTCGCTGGACGGCACAAACTATACCACGGTGATGGACGGCGCTAACCCATACTTTGTGCTGCCCCACGGCAATACCGACGGCACGCACGATACAGTGATAGACTTTGGCGGAGTGGTGGCGCGGTATGTGCGACTGACCCCCGTAGGTGGTATCGGGCTGGGCAACTATGGTTCGGTTTATGGGTACAAGCTGCGCGAGGTGCGGTTCTTCTACAAGCGTCTGGGCGAATCGGATATCTCGGGGATTGAGGGTATTCCTGACGGGACGGTCGGCGTGCAGGATTTGGTGAGGTTGGGCGCGGACTGGCTGCATATCGAAAGCGAAGTTACCGGTGAGTTGTCGGTGGATGATTTTGAGTCGGGGTTGGGTAACTGGCTGATACTCGATCCGGGGTCGCAGAACACAACGACAATAAGCGTGGAGACGAGCATTGTACATAGCGGCAGTCAGTCGATGCGGGTTGATTACGACCAAACAGCGGTCGAAGAGAATCCGACGTGTTGGGTGTTGTGTGCACTGCCGGGCGGTTCTGTTGATTTGAGTGATTATGACAGGCTCGAGATATGGCAATACAACGCGGAGGGTAATGCGCCGGTTACGTATCGGCAGATCGAGTTTGGCGCGCAGTCGGGTCTGGATATCGAGAGTTTAGGGATTATCAGCGCGGACGAGGACTGCGGGACTTACGCTGATCAGATGGTTACACCTTCGCAGCAGTGGTTCTTGTGGAGTATCGAGATACCGACTCTTATTCGGCCGAACCTTACATCGGTTGATGGATTTGTGATACGCGCCGACCACGTGCCCGAAGGCAGCAACGCGGGCACAAGCACGGTTTACTACGACGATATTAGGTTTGTTAAGGACCATTGCGCAGCTGATCCGGTGGGAGATATAAACGGCGACTGCGCGAGCGACATTAGCGATTTCGCGGTTATGAGTAGTGAGTGGCTGCAAGACAGTAATTGAGTTTCTATTGTTACAGGAAACTGGAATGATGAATAAGAAACGAGCATTTACGCTGATAGAGCTGTTGGTTGTGGTTTCTATAATTGCGCTGTTGGTTAGTATATTGCTTCCCGCTCTCGGTAAAGCCCGAGCGCAAGCGCGGCGGGTTGTTGACGCGACCAATCTGCATACCATAGGGATTTGTCTTAACATGTACGGGACGGACAACAATGATTGGCTGCCGGTCAGGAATATGGATTTTGAGTTGCGATACCTGACGTATGATCCGTATTACATTTACCTTGCCGAAGCGGTTGAGGACCCGCGGGTTCTTGTTTGTCCGGAGTTTAGAAAAAGCTATTACAGCCAAATGGACGTAAACTGGTGTACGACGGATCCGGAGGAGCGAAACAGGGTCTATGACATGGAGCCGTTCCCAGCCAGTTGGAGTAACGGCGACGGTATGTATTTGGGATACGCTTATTGCGGGGGCAAGAGGATGAATGGATATGTTTCGGACAGCGGAACTAATGTTGCGCCGTGGAATTGGGATAATCTGCTGCAGGTTCCGGGTACCGTACAATGGCAGTCTCCGTTGAAGATTACCGATTCGGGGCAATTAACTTTGATGGCGGACCACATTGAATTAAATGGAAATTATATCGAGGCAACACATAGGCAAGGTGGATACAGAAGAGAATACAATCTGTTCGTTGAGCCCATTGAGTTCAATGTGTTAGGAGGGCATCGATTGCTATTGGGTGGTTCGGCAAGTTGGGTGGACATAAGTTCACTGGAAAAGCATCCAAGAAGCAATTATATCGGGTGCTATTCTTACTGGTGATTCTCTTGATTGTCGCCGCTTTTGTCTTGGGCGGGTCTGGCGTTTCTTCGTCAGGAAAAATTGTGTTGGGACGATATTTGTGTTAGAATGCGAAATGCCGGGAGGCATAGCGAAAGTTGTATGACAGCAAAAAGCTGTCCGATACGACGGAAGGATCGGTACATGATCACCGGAACAGTACAAAGATTCTGTGGGAACCACAAACGGTTTTTAGGCATTAGTATTGGTGTGATACTCGTTGCTGTTTTGTTGGTATATAGCACAGTGACGTTGAGTGTCGCCGATCTTGCTGGAGGTAGCGGTGGGATGATAGCTGAATATCGTTGGGATCCGGATCATCGGCCTGTGGGCCGCAGCATTCCTTTTTTGGCGTCATTTGAAGGGAACTACGCGCTGAAGATAAATAAGTATCTAGAGGCGTATGTGGAATTGACCGGGCAGCAGGGCGCGGTGAATGATTTGGACTTGCGGGACGGCATGACGCTGACAGCGGTGTTTCAGGCTTCGAAGCAATGGCCGATGAAGGCGGCACTGATCTCGCAGTGGGGTTTTATGCCGGGCGAGGCGGTGTACGAGTTGGGATTGACGCCCGAGCGACGGGTGTATTTTCAAGTGAGCGGCAGCGGCTGTTTTGATCGCGGGGTGACGGAACTGGTAAGCGATGAGTCTATCGAACTTGAAAGTCCGACGGTGGTGACGGCGACGTTTGAACCGGGCAGATTGGCGTTGTATATCAATGGCAGGTTCAGCGGCGAAGTTACCAGCGGTGTGGGGGATAGTCTTTTCGATAGTGATCGGCCGGTTAGGCTGTTGGAGCGATTTGAGGGGATTTTGGGCGGCGTTTGGTTTCATGACCGGGCGATGAGTGAGGCTGAGGCAGTGAGTTGGTCGGTGGAAGTGGCGGGGATACTGCCAGCGAATGCGCCTTATGCCCAATGGGAATCGTTGGGTAGAAATTTGGTGGTGTCTGAGCCGACGTATTTGGGTACCACGGCGGGGATGCGGCTTTATAAGGAGATCGACATTAGTGAGTACGGAGGCGGTTATCTTTGTTTGGGGGATTTGGACAATGACGGGCAGGTTGATTATTTATTGTATAAGAACGGCAGTTCGTACACGGTGCCGGGCAGGCTGATAGCATTGAATCACGAGGGTGAAAGGATGTGGGAGGCGGGAGATTCGTCGCTGATGGCGCACGCGAATGTTGGCTCGGCGGCGGTGGGTGAGCCTGGGACAACGCCGGCGTTGCGGGGGATAGTGACAATTTACGATATTGACGAGGACGGCAGGTCGGAGGTAATAACGGAGCTTTGGGAAAACAATCGGCCGATGCTTTATATATTGGATGGTGAGACAGGCGCGGTTGAGTGCCGAGCGGAATCGCCGATAAATATGTCCATCAGGCAACCGTTGACGAGTCTGAATCGACAACCGAGCCGGAGTCATCCGGTGATTCGGATCGCGTATCTGCAGGGCAGAGACAATCCGCCTAGTATCATTTTGAAATACGGGGCCAGCAGCGGTATTCCGTGTCACGCGTTCGCGCTGGATAGTTCGCTGAATGTGCTTTGGCACATAGCAGGCGGGCGAAACTCGATGGGGCATGTGCCGACGGTTGCGGACATCGATGGCGACGGCTGTGACGAGATCGTACTAGGGCATATGTTGGCGGATAATGATGGGACGGTGCTGTGGGATCGCGGGCTGGATTTCAGTTGGCACGCGGATACTACAGCGGTGGCGGAGTTAGTGCCGGGCGAAGGTAAACAGATATTGATTAGTGTGTGCGGGGTTGGGCCTTTGTATTGCCTGTCGAGAGATGGGGAGATTATTTGGCAAAAGACGCGAGAGGAGATCGCGCACGGTCAGGCGGTTTGGGTGGGGAATTTTATCGCGGATTCGCCTGGTTTGGAAGTTATTGCTTTGGCGTCGGGTCATGTTGGTTCGTTCGTAACATGCAGGGGCAGTGACGGCACAACGTTGGCGCGATTTGAGCATCGCAAGTTGATGCCGGCATATCCGGATTTCCCGGCAGTGGTAAACTGGCAAGGTGGGGATGTACAGTCGCTGTGGATACCGCAGGATAGAGTGCTGGTTGACGGCAGAGGTGAGATTGTGGCGGAGTTGGGCGATATGGATGAGTATGTGCAGAGTAAGCTGCATTGCGGGACGAGTTGGCGGCCGGTCGGGGCGCAGGCGTTTGCTGTGGATCTTTGCGGTGACAGTCGGGATGAATTGGTGCTGTATGAACCATATGGTGGAGATTCGATATTTATATTTACGCAGCCGGATTCGGACGCGGCTGAGAAACCATACGTACATCAGGTGAACACATACAATATTCGGTCGTACTTCTAAAGAAATCAATCGGAGGAAAGAAGACATTATGAATTATCAGGCGAGCCGATTGATTATTGTGGGAGCATTGCTGTTATGGGCAGCGGTTGGATGTTCCGCGTTGGGTACGGAAGGCTCAAATGGGGTTGTGGCCGGAGATGAGGACATCAGCCAAGCGGTGATGGACGGAGCAGTTTCGGATGGGCCGTTAAGAGTAAACCCTCCCAATCCTGATGTGCGGCTACGTGTGGACGGCAGAAGGATTGTTGATGGGCAAGGCAATGAGGTGCGGCTGCGGGGGATATACACACGGGCGGAATGGCTAACCTGCGAGGATGAAGTTCGGCAGTTCAAGCGGTGGGGAATTAATTTTGTACGATTGCTTTTGACGTATGATGAGGATTACTGGGAGGTGGTGAACAACGGGGTGGTTGATTTGGAGAGGCGTTGCGTTCTTCGGCCTGAAAATTGGGCCCAGATGGATGAAAGGGTTCGTTGGCTGGAACGAAACGGCATCTATTATATTATCGAGGTGCATTGGCGGGCGTTGGGGTTGACGGATGAGCTGCTTAGGCCTGATTTGATTGAGGAGCAGTTTCCGGAATTTTATCGCCAGGTGGCGCAGCGTTATAGAGAACTGGACTACCTGGTGGGATACTGTATGTTTAGTGAGATTTATGTGGCGCCGCGGCTTTACTCGGCATATCGGGATATATGCACAGCGATAGTGGACGCGGTACATGAGGTTGATCCGGAGCGGATTGTTTCAGCGACGGGTGTGCAGACGAGCGGGCCGAGCAGTATGATCGACGCGATTCACATAGATCGGCCAAACGTGATATATGACTTCCATTTCTATTCGCCCAAGGGATTTACTCATTATCGCGATGAATATGGTGATGTGCGTTATCCGGGCTGGATTACCGGGAATTGGTGGAGCGGGGTGGAGTTGGTGGACGCGGATTATCTGGCGAGGGAATTGCAGCCGGTATTGGATTTTTCGCAGCGATGGAACGTTCCGGTGTGGTGCGGGGAGTTCGGCGCTTTCAATCACGCGCCGGACAACTCAAGCGAACGCTGGGAACGCGACATGGCCCATTTGTTCGAGGATAACGGTATTCCATGGATATTCTGGACGTGGCATTTAGGCAGAACATCGGTTCCGGAATACTGGAAGGAGTTGTGGCGGGCAGAGGCGCCGGACTATCGTACGACGATAGTACCGCATGGCGGACCTTTCTCGGGTTCGATAGAGGTGAGTTTGCATACATGGCTAGAAGGCGCTGAGCTGCGTTATACGTTAGACGGCAGAGAGCCGAGTGAGGATTCGACTCTTTATACCGAGCCTTTCGAGATAACGACAAATACAACGGTTCGGGCGCGGGCGTTTAGAGACGATATCAACTATACGCCGGTTGACGTCGCGTCTTTTTATGAGCTGCCTATGCGTTCGCCTGACAGCACGGCCGGGGGTGAGCCGGGATTGGTGTGTTCGTATTATGAGATATCGCCGGGCGATTGCGCGTGTTTGGAAACGTTGACGCCGATCGAAACAACTGTGGTGGAACGTATTGACAGGAACATAGCCAGGCGTGATAATGGGATCGCGTTGGAGTTCAGGGGATATATTGAGGTGCCGCGGGATGGCATTTATCGTTTTTATACCACTGACGCCGGGATCAGCAGACTGATGATAGGCGACGCATTGATTGTGAACAACAGACTTAGTCGGTGGATCCAGAGGAAAAGCGGATTTATCGCATTGGAGGCGGGCAGGCATAGGTTAGAGGTTTTGTATTGCCGGGCTGATGAACGGGAGACTTTTTATTCAGCGGAAAGGCAAAACGAGTGGTTCATGGTGGAATATGAAGGGCCCGGCATAGAGAAGCAGCCGATACCAAGTTCAGCATTGTATCATGATTGAATTACGTTAGGAATTTTCATATATGGAACGACTTTTTCAGAAATCAGTCAAGCGAGAGAGTTTGAATCTCAACGGTCAATGGACCATTACGTATGACCCCGAGGGTAATGGTGACTCTTTGGGTTATCCCGCGGGCAGGGGTTTGGGCGACGAGGTGACGTATGTGCCTTCGTGCTGGAATTTTGACCTGGGCCGATACGACTATATGGGTACGGTCTGGTACAGCAGAAAGTTCATAACGGACAAAGAAGCGAACAGCCGGTTTGTGTTTCACGCGGTGAGTGGTCAGGCGGATGTGTATTTGGATGGCGAGCTATTGGGAGGACATTACGGCAGTTATAATCGATTCAGTTTTGATGTGCCCAAGCTGGCCGCGGGCGAGCATCTACTGGTTGTGAAAGTTGACAATAGCGTAAACGATGATGATACGCTGCCGTTGACGTTTGTGGACTGGTTTGTTTATGGAGGGATATATCGGGGAGTTGAGGTGGAGCGGTTCGCGGGGCTGTCATTGGATCGAGTGAAGATTGACGCGGAATGGGACGGCTATGATGTGGCGAGCGTTAACGTCGAGGTTTGGGTGAAGAACTGGACCGATGAGGCGATCACGGATGAATTCACGATTGCGGCAGATGGATGGAAAAGCGTTAGTAAGCAGCAAACCTTGCCAGCCAATGAAACTGTCAGTATGGCGTTTTCGCTGGATGGCTATAAGCCGCAGTTGTGGGATATGGAGCATCCGCGTTTATATATGTTTCATGTTTCGTGCAGCGGGGACGATCTGTATGAACGCAGCGGGTTTCGTAAGGTCGAGACACGAGGGACAAGCATCCTCTTGAACGGCAAAGAAATTTTTATCAAGGGGATCAACCGTCATAACGACCAGCCGGAGTTGGGGTACGCGGTTAATGGGCCGTTGATACTTAGGGACATGCAGATTATCAAGGATCTGGGGTGTAATAGTATCCGGGGCAGTCATTACCCCAACGATCCGATTGTATTGGATTATTGTGACCAGATGGGGTTGCTGTTCTGGGAGGAGATCGCTTTTTGGAATCATCCCGCTAAGTCATTGGGGAATCCTAAGCTGGAAGTGCGGGCGCGACAGATGATGCGTGAGACAATCGAACGCGACTATAATCATCCGAGTATTATCTTTTGGAGCATACAGAACGAGTCCAAGTCGAGTTCGCAGGAAGGGCTGAAGCTGTTTACCAAGATCGCTGAGGATATTCGTTCGATGGATTCGTCGCGTTTGGTGACATTCGCGTCGGCGTGCGGACGTGAAGACATTTGTTTTGATCTGGTGGATGTTGTCTGCTGGAATATGTATCCTGGGTGGTATGACGACAATTTATCTCTGGATACGCTGCGAGAGCGTTATACGGAATCACTGAAGGGTTGCAGAAAGTGGCTAAAGGAGAACGGCCAGGACAAGCCGTTTCTTATCTCGGAATTCGGCGCTGGGGCACTATTGGGCAATACGACTTTTGATGTGGGAATGCGTTGGAGTGAAGATTACCAGGCGAAACTTCTGGAACAGGTAATTGGCGCTTTGGCAGGCAGCGGCGTGGTACAGGGGTTCTATATTTGGCAGTTCTGTGACGGGCGAACCGCTTTGGGGACGCAGGTTTCGCTGGGTCGGCCGCGGACCTACAATAATAAAGGACTAGTTGACGAACATCGCAAACCCAAGAGAGCGTATTTTACTGTACGTGATATTCTGAAAGGGATGTAGGCTCGCCGGTGGGTGACGTCATGTTTTTTTACAGAGAGAGACGTCGCTGGTGAGTCAGAAAGCGAGTAGGATAATGAAACATAGCATTTTAGTGTCAGGAAAACATCATAAGGATAAGGTCATGGCGGGCAGGCAGACGATTTTGGGGGACGCACTGCCGGGAATGCCGTGGCAGGATAGGCCGGGCGGTTCGAGCGATGTGGTTTGGCGGTACAGCGATAATCCGGTTATAGCGCGTGATCTGATTCCTTGCTCCAACAGTATATTCAATAGCGCGGTGGTTCCGTTTGCAGATGGTTACGCAGGGGTTTTTCGGGTTGACAGCCGATGTCGGAATATGCAGTTGCACCGAGGGCACAGCAAAGATGGAATTCACTTTGAGTTGGAAAATGATCCGATTAAGTTTATTTGTGATGAGCCTGAGATAGCGGAGTTTGTGGAGGGCTACGATCCGCGGGTCTGCTATTTGGAGGATAGATATTATGTGACGTGGTGTAATCGTTACCATGGGCCGACGATCGGGGTGGCGTACACATATGATTTCCAGCAGTTTTATCAGCTTGAGAACGCTTTTCTGCCTAGTAATCGCAACGGCGTACTGTTTCCGCGTAAGATCAAGGGCAAGTATTTCATGCTGAGTCGGCCCAGCGACAACGGCCACACGCCTTTTGGAGATATATTCTGCAGTGAAAGCCCGGACATGATTCACTGGGGTCGCCATCGTCACGTTATGGCTCCGAAACGGGATAAGTTAACCTGGCAGTGTACGAAAATCGGCGCGGGGCCGATTCCGATCGAGACAACCGAAGGATGGCTGATGTTTTACCATGGGGTTCTAACGAGCTGCAATGGTTTTGTTTACAGCATGGGCGCAGCGTTGCTGGATATTGACACGCCTTGGAAGGTACTTTACAGAACGAAGCCGTATCTTCTTTCGCCGCAGAAGTTGTACGAGTGCGTAGGTGATGTGCCCAATGTTGTATTTCCTTGCGCAGCACTTTGTGACGCTCCCAGCGGTCGTATCGCTATTTACTATGGCTGCGCGGACACGACAACGTCTTTGGCGTTTTGCCAGGTTGATGAGCTTATTGAATTTATCAAATCGAATTCTGAACTGTAGGATATGGTTAATTGTATGAATAAAGCCTCTACAGTTACAGTTCCGATTTACCAACTGACCCGGGGGCCGGGCCATCATTGGTTTGGGTATTACGACAAGCAGCAATTTGATATTGGGCAACGTTATGTGCTGGGGATGGAAGTTGGGTTTGAGAACAGAAGGCCTAGCGGTGATGATGTAATCAAGGTGGGGATGGTGGATCTTGAATCGGCGAATGAGTGGATCGATTTGGGTCAAAGCCGGGCTTGGTGTTGGCAAATGGGTTGTATGCTGCAATGGCTGCCGGGGCACCGCAATGAGATAATCTGGAACGATCGGAGTGAGGACGGTTTTGTGTGTCATATTTTGGATGTAGCGAGCGGTAAGAAGCGAACGCTTCCTTTCGCGTTTTTTGCGGTGCATCCGGATGGCAAGACGGCACTAGGATTGGATTTTGAGCGGCTGGAGCATTTGCGGCCGGGCTACGGTTACGCGGGGATAGCAGATAAGAATAAGGATATTCTGGCGCCGGAGGATGCGGGGATATACAAGCTCGATCTTGAGACTGGGGAGAAGAAGCTGATAATATCTCTGGCGGAGATTGCGAGGATTCCGGACGCGACAAGAGATATGAGTAACGGGATGCATTATTTTAACTGTCTGTTGTTTGGGCCGGGGGGAGAGCGTTTCGCGTTTTTGCATCGCTGGCGTCTGGATCGCGGCACTGGGTGGCCGTTCAAAACACGGATGTTCACCGCGAACGCCGATGGTACGGAGCCTTATATTTTGGTGCCGGGCGGCTGCGGACACTTCAATTGGCGTGATTCGCGTCATCTGGTGGTCCAGGCTGACGGTTTTGGAATATACCAAGACCAGCGAGGCAGAGTGGGCGAGATCGGTCGCGGGGTGATGCCAAGTTCGGGTGGCCATGTTTCATATTTGCCGGGCGGTGAGTGGGTAGTGGGCGACACATACGCGGACGATGAACGAAAACAGCATTTATATCTCTTTCATGTTGCCAGCGGTGAGATTATAATGTTAGGATCGTTTGAGTCGCCGATGGAGTACGCGGATAAATCAGCCAACAATTACGAGGGAGAATGGCGTTGTGATCTGCACCCGCGTGTGAGCCGGGACGGGAGGTATTTGGTGATAGACTCGACGCACGACGGCAGCGGCAGGCAAATGTATATGTTGGATATTAGTGAGGTAGTTGCGGGGCGGTGATTCAAAGCGGGTCGTCTGGGAAGATTGATGAAGCGTAGAACCATTGTCAGATATTGCTTGGGTGTGATCGTTGCGGGGTTGGCCTTTGCGCTGCTGGTTATGGTGTTCTCATGGCTGTTTCGGCCTGATTTGTCGGTGGGGCCGCGGATATATAGTGACGCCGAGATCAGAGAGGCGGAACTGCTGCGGAATACGACGATAGATCCGTGCGCGCCGCTGGTAATCTATCGGGAAGTGGATTACTCCGATGGGTCCGAGGGGCTATGGTATCCCAAAGGAGAATCGCCAATCTTGGCGGAATTGGTTCAAGAAGGCAGACTGCCTCCAGTCGCCCAGAGGGTTGGGCCTGAGCCATTGGTGGTGGAAGGTGTTGATGGGTCGGGGACATACGGGGGAACTTGGCATCGTCTGGCGGTAAGCTCGGACTTGGGCATAATGCGAAGTCGTTTTGCCTACGTGACGCTGGTGCGTTGGTCGCCCCAAGGATATCCGATTGTGCCGCACGTGGCTAGGTCGTGGGAAATATCTGATGATGCGCGCGAGTTCGTATTTCATTTGCGGCGAGGGATGCGATGGTCGGACGGCCGGCCGTTCACCGCTAACGACATCTTGTTCTGGTGGGAACACATTGCCAACAATACAGACTTGATGGGCAATGTTCCTGATATTATGCAGGCACACGGGCAGGTGGGTAACATAGAAAAGGTGGACGATTATACAGTCCGGTTCACGTTTCCAGTGCCCAACGGGATATTCCTGGCGAAATTGGCGTCTGACAGCGCGATGGGGAATATGCTCGATTGCCCGGCGCACTATCTCAGGCCTTACCATCCTGATTTGGGGGACCAGGAACTGATAAACGCAACGCTAGAGGCGCGCGAGATGCAAAGTGCGGTAGGGTTGTTCCAGAATATGCAGACGGATATGGTTCAGTATCCGGATCGGCCTACCTTGGCGCCGTGGATATATCGGATTCATCGGCCCAATCCGCCGCAGTCGTTTGTGCGCAATCCTTACTATTGGATGGTCGATACCCAGGGCAACCAACTGCCCTATATCGATCGGATCGTGATAGAGCAGAAAGACCCGCGGATGATTCCGATTGCCGCGGCTCAGGGTGAGGTGAGCATGCAGTTTCGGGCTATTCCGTATGAGGAATACAGCCATTTGATGGCGCAGCGCGAGGAAGGAGATTACGAGGTATATCACTGGTATAGCGGCGACAGGGGGCAGTTTGTGATTTCGTGCAACCTCAATTACAGAGTTGACGCGGATAAGGAAGACTCGCAGGAAAAACATGATTTATTAAACGATAGAAGGTTCCGTCAGGCTCTGTCATTATCGATTAATCGTGAAGAGATTATCGACGCTGAGTATAACGGCCAAGCCGAGGCGGCACAGTGCGGGCCTGGGCCGGCGTCTTATTTCTACAATCCAAGGTTTTACAGCAGCTATACACAATATGATCCGGATAGAGCTAATGCTCTCTTGGATGAGATGGGTTTGACCAACAGAGACTCTGAAGGATATCGCACGTTCAGGAACGGTCGGCGGATGACTTTTTATCTGAACATTACCAGCGGATTCACCAGTACCGGAATGGCTCAGTTAGTCGTGCAGGATTGGAGCGAGATTGGTTTGCGGGTCGTTGTGCGTGTGCGGAATCGCGCTTTGTTCTACACTGAGAAGCAGGCGTTGCTTCATGATTTGAATGTCTGGGTGGGCAACAGCGAGTTTATGCCTGTGCTGGAACCGCGTTATTTTGTGCCGATCAACAGCGAATCGAATTACGCGATCAGTTACGCCAAGTGGTATCAGCGCGGCGGACTGTACGGCGATCCGAGGTCGGAGGGAATTGGCTGTGTTGAGCCGCCGGCGGGCCATGATTTGCGTCGGGCAATGGAGCTTTACGAGCGAGTCTGTGAGTTCGCAGACCCAGAGCAACAAAGGGAAGTTTTTGACGAGATACTGGAGATTGCCGCGGAGAACGTTTGGACGATCAATGTCTCTACCCCCCCACCGGTGCTGGTTTTGGTGAGAAATGGTTTGCACAATGTTCCTCGCAACGCCGTTGCGTGTTGGATGTTCCGCAGTCCGGGCAACGCGGGGATGGAGACGTATTATTTTGACAATCCGGTAGAACATCCAAGTGTGATTGCTGAGATTCGCAACGCGATACTGAACCCTGTTTTGCCTCGATGGGCGAATGAAATGGCGGCCGAAAGGTCCGATAATATCGGTGATAACAATAGTAATTCAGCGGAATATCGCGACGAACCAGAGGACGGTTGCATACCGGCTGTGGGGATGGATACGGATGCAAGCGGTCAGTCGAATGGTTCAGGGACAGCGGGAGTAATCGCGTCATTAGTCAAGTTTTTAGTTGTCGGCGTGGTGATGTTATGCATTGTACTGGCGGCGTTGAGGCATCCGTATATTGGGCAGCGATTGCTCATTATGGTGCCTACGCTGTTGTTGGTTTCGGTATTGATTTTCACGATTGTTCAGTTACCGCCGGGTGATTTTCTTACGACCAAGATTATGATGCTGCAGGAGCAGGGAGATGCCGCGTCCTTGCAGAGGCTTGAAGATATGCGAGAGATGTTCTGGTTGGACAAATCGCTGCCGGAACAATACGCAAGGTGGCTGGGGTTGTATTGGTTTACGTCCTTCAACAGCAGTGATACCGGATTGCTGCAGGGCAATCTGGGGCGTTCTATGGCCAGCGGTCAATCGGTAAACGACATAGTAGGCGACCGCATTCTGCTGACGGTGATGATATCGTTGTTTTCGATACTCTTTACGTGGTCCACGGCGATACCAATAGGCATATACTCAGCAGTGAAACAGTATTCGATTGGGGATTACTTGTTTACGTTGGTGGGTTTTATCGGGATGTGTGTGCCTTCGTTTTTGCTGGCGCTGGTGGTGATGTATTGGAGCAACAAGTACCTCGGTATTTCGGTATCGGGCTTGTTTTCAAGTCAGTACGGGGCTCAACCGCAATGGGATTGGCCCAAGTTCGTCGATTTGCTGAAACACATTTGGCTGCCGATTGTGGTGCTGGGTTTTGGCGGCACAGCGGGGATGATTCGCGTTATGCGGGGTAACTTGCTGGATGAGTTGCAAAAGCCTTACGTAACCACAGCACGAGCCAAAGGGGTTCGCCCTATTAAGCTGCTGTTCAAATATCCGGTACGTATGGCTTTGAATCCGTTTGTGTCCGGAATCGGCGGGTTGTTTCCGCAGTTGGTATCCGGGGGGGCGATTGTGGCGATGGTTCTGAGTTTGCCGACCGTAGGACCGCTGATGCTCGACGCGCTCATGGTAGAGGATATGTATCTCGCGGGGTCGATGCTGATGGTTTTGAGTTTGCTGGGGGTGTTTGGCACATTGGTGAGTGATCTGCTGCTGCTCTGGCTGGATCCTAGAATAAGGTTCAAAGGAGGCAGCCATTGACCAGAAAATCTAAGAACATCAGCCCAAAGCAACATGACAAGCCTTCCACGGAAATTCTCTCACAGTGGCAGCTTATAGCAAGGCGGTTCGCAAAGCACCGGTTGGCAGTGGCGTCGATGTTTTTTCTGACGGTTTTGTATATTCTGGCGATTTTCGCGGAGTTTTTTGCGCCCCATTCTTCGCAGTGGCAGCAACTGGAATATGCGTATTGTCCGCCTCAGCCGATACATTTCAGTTTAGAACACGGTTTTTATATCTGCGCCATGGAGCGTCATGTTGATCCTGTGACGTTTCGCAGGACATTCACGGAAGATAGACGCCGGGTAATCGAGCTGGATTTCTTTGCCCATGGTGAGTCGTACAAGTTATGGGGATTGATACCGATGGATCGGCACTTTCTGGGTGTTGATAGAAACGCTTTAGCGGCGTCTGGTAGAGCGGAGTTGGCGAGTGAAAATGATCCCGGGCGATCGCCTTTGACATTCTATATATTGGGAGCGGATAAATATGGGCGTGATATATTGAGCAGGATTATATATGGTGCGCGGGTTTCATTGTCAGTGGGGGTAATCGCGATTGTCGTGACGTTTATCCTGGGCGTAACTATCGGGGGCATTTCAGGTTATGTCGGCGGGACAGTGGACACGGTTATTCAGCGGATGGTAGAGGTTATCGGCGCGATTCCGAAGCTGCCGCTTTGGCTGGCGCTGGGAGCGGTTATGCCGGGCGATTGGTCGCCGCTGCGGGTTTACTTTGCGATCACAATTGTGCTGAGCTTGTTGGGCTGGACCAGACTGGCGCGGGTGGTGCGAGGCAAGCTGCTGTCGCTGCGTGAAGAAGATTACGCCACGGCGGCTAGACTTTTGGGGGCCGGGCACGGCAGGATTATCTTCCGCCATTTGCTGCCCGGATTTACCAGTCACATTATTGTTTCGCTGACGATGAGTGTTCCGTGGATGATTCTGGGGGAGACATCGTTGAGTTTTTTGGGTTTGGGGTTGAGGCCGCCGGTGGTGAGTTGGGGAGTGATGCTGCAAGCGTGTATGAACATGACAACGGTGGCGAACTATCCGTGGCTGATGGCGCCGGTGCTTTTTATTATTTTTACGGTTTTAAGTTTCAATTTTCTCGGTGACGGCTTGCGTGACGCGGCTGATCCGTATTCTACCAGGTAATTTATGTCTGCCAACAATGACATTGTGCTGCGAGTCGAGAATCTCAGGACATATTTTGAGACCGATGGCGGCATAGTTCGCGCGGTTGACGGCGTGACATTCAGCGTTAAGCGAGGCAAGACACTGGCGCTGGTGGGCGAGAGCGGATGCGGCAAAAGCGTCACCGCGTATTCGATTCTGCGTCTGATCCAGAAGCCGGGCAAGATAATAAGCGGCAGAATTATGCTGCATGCCGACGAGCAGGAGAGCATTGACATACTGTCACTGAGCGAGAAGTCTGACGAACTTTATGATATTCGCGGCGGCAAAGTGAGTATGATTTTTCAGGAACCGATGACGGCGTTGAGTCCGGTACATACGGTGGGAAATCAGATATGTGAAGCCATTTTGCTGCATCAGGATGTGAGTCGCGCACGGGCGCGGGAGATCGCTATCAAAGCATTGGGGGATGTTGGGATTCCAAGTCCCCAAAAGAGGATCGATATTTATCCTCATGAGATAAGCGGCGGAATGCGTCAGCGGGTCGTAATCGCGATGGCTTTGGTTTGCCGACCCCAACTGCTGATCGCGGATGAACCCACCACGGCTTTGGATGTTACAATACAGGCGCAGATTATCCATCTCATAAAAGAGCGACAACGTGACCTATCGATGGCTGTTATGCTGATCACACATGATTTGGGTGTGGTAGCGCAGTCGGCGGACGATGTCGCGGTGATGTATTTGGGGCGAATCGTCGAACAGGCTGACATACGCGATCTAATGAAAACACCTCGTCACCCTTATACCATGGGCCTATTGAAATCCTTGCCCAGTCTTAGCAACCGGCACAAACGTCTGCCTTCGATCTCCGGGAGTGTGCCCTCACCAGCGGAAATTCCAACCGGATGCCCCTTTCACCCTCGTTGTCCATACTGCGTCAAAGGACTTTGCGATACCGCTGCCGCGCCAGAACTTACCAGCCTGGACAGCAAACACTCCGTTGCCTGTCTCAGAGCTAATGATAGCGAACTGAAACTATGATACAATCTAACGAATCACAATCGAATACGCCGACCAAGCCGCTTTTGCGAGTGAAGGGGCTGAAAAAGTATTTCACCGTTTCGGTTCCCAGCAAAGGGTTCTTAACCCGTCGCACAAACGCGGTTAAAGCGGTTGATGATGTGAGCTTTGATATTATGCCGGGCGATATACTAGGCGTTGTGGGAGAAAGCGGCTGCGGCAAGACAACCATGGCTCGGACGATTTTGCGTGCGATTGACCCAACCAGCGGCACCGTGGAATTGACCCTTGGGGATCATACGGTTGATATTGCCACGCTGAAAGCCTCTAAACTCAAGCCGTTACGTCAAAAGATGCAGATGATATTTCAGGATCCTTTTTCGTCGCTGAATCCACGCATGACCGTTGGAGACATTATCGGCGAACCGTTAGTGATACACAAACTCGCCAGGGGAAGTGAACTGAAAGATCGTGTGGTGGAGATTCTAAAGAAGGTGGGACTCGCACCTGAGCATGCGGTGCGTTATCCCCATGCGTTTAGCGGCGGTCAAAGGCAACGAATCGGAATCGCGCGGGCCTTGATTATGAATCCAGCCCTTGTGGTCGCGGACGAAGCGGTGTCGGCATTGGATGTTTCAGTGCAGGCGCAGGTGATAAATCTTCTGCAGGATTTGCAGGAAGAATTCAAACTGACATATATATTCGTCGCTCACGATCTCAGTGTTGTGAAACATATCTGTGATCGCGTGGCTGTGATGTACGCGGGAAAAATTGTGGAGATGGCCCCCACCGACGAAATCTTCGACGATCCTCTGCACCCATACACGCGGGCTCTGCTGTCAGCGATACCACTGCCGGATCCGGATGTCCCGATGAGATTTGCGCTTGGCGGCGAGGTAGCGGATCCAGGCGCTTTGCCGGGCGGGTGCAGTTTTCATCCGCGCTGCGACAAATGCGAAGACGAGTGCAAAGAGAAGATTCCGTCTTTGCGAGAGTACCGCCCCGGGCACCTGGTCGCATGTCACCGGGCTGGAAATACACCGCTATAACTGTATTGATCGCAGTTTTACTTTTTGTAAACTTCGTTGGGGTCGTAAACGGGTTCAGCGATGAACTCTAGGGTATCGGATGAGCCGGCCTTGACTCGGCGATAGAAGCAAGACTGGTAGCCGACGTGGCATTGGCCTTGATCGACGGTAACTTTGAGGATAAGGCAGTCCTGGTCACAATCGACGAGGATTTCCCGGACCTTTTGGACATGGCCTGATTCTTCGCCTTTTTTCCAGAGTTTTTTACGACTGCGGCTGTAATAGGTCGCGTTGCCGGTCTCAAGGGTATAAGCCAAGGCTTGGTCGTTCATGTACGCGACCATTAGGACTTGGCCGGTAGAGGCGTCTTGGGCGATGGCGGGAATTAGGCCGTCGCCGTCAAACTTGGGGGTGAAGCTGGTACCGATTTCTACTTCTTTGGGTGCTGCCATTAAATACTCCAAATTATGAATTTGGCAACATGAGCTAAGAGCCCATCCTACCTTGGGGTTAGTTGGTATCGCGATTATCAGGTTTCGGGTACGTATCCGATGTTCATTAGGGCTGGGGGAATAACGCCGAACCTGCGCTGTTCAACGCGTTCGAACCCGGCACGGCTCAGTAAACGTTGGAAACGCTCGCGGGTGCAATGATGCACATCGGGCTCGGCGCGAGCGACACAGACTTCAAAGATAAAATACCCCCACGGTTCATCGCGAGCGCCATCGATAATGATCGCTTTGCCTCCGGGCGCCAAGACTCGTCGCATTTCGCGAACCGCACGCTGCTGATGGGGATAGTGATGGAATGAGTTCAGGCAGGTAACAACATCGAAGCTGCCGTCGGGAAAGGGCAAATGTTCGGAGTCGCCGACAATGAAATGGGCACGGTCGGCGATATCGAGGCCAATAGCTTTCTCGCGGGCTTTTTCGATCATACCTTCGGACATATCGAGCCCTATGACTTCGCCGACCTCATTGCCGAACGTCATGCACCAGCCCGCCATGGTACCGGTACCACAACCGATATCCAACAGCCGTACCGAGTTGGCGCCGCGTCTTTTCCATTGGCGCAGTTGAGTCATCACCTGGCGATAGCAAGGCTCAAAAAGAAGCGTATTAATGATGGTACGGTCATAATGCTGAGACCAACGCTGGAAATGCGGGATCGCGGATTCCTTGAGCATGCGTCGGCCGGAAAGTTTGTTGGCGGTTTTCTGCCCACTAACCATATACATACCTTCTTTCTTGGGTCATAAGTGACTGCAAATAACAGACCTAAGCCGTCGTACCTTCTCGCTCAGGCGATATATGACCAGTATAGCGTGATCTCGGCTCGAATCAACAGAACTTCGTAGGGGCCGATGGAATGTGAACATAGATATGAAGAACGAAGCCCAAGCCCAAAAACTAGTATATACCCATATTATAGACCTAAATTATTAACTGTTATTATCGGTCCAAACGCAGCCAAAAACCAGCATTTCACAGCCAATATTTGTATTAGCCCCTGGTTTTGCCGATGCTTTCAACTGAGGCAACCCCAATTGGCCTGAGCATCATTGCGAAACGAATAGGGCATAAGCGTGATTCCAGAACTCCCCCACTTAATCACATGGGCCAGAGAAAGCACAAGCGTTTTCAAAGACGTATTCAATCTTAGGCGAGAAAGATGAGCATTGAAGAAATCAAATCGCTGCTCGCGCAGTGCAGCACAGAAGATTTGCACGAATTGAAAGAGACCATCTGCGCTTTGATAACCAAGGCGGAGATTACTGGAATTATCACCGATAAAACCACATCGCGGGATATGCGTCGTGAATCTCGCTTTGATTTGGGCACCCAGGGGTCATTGCGGCGTTTGACAAACATCAGAGCAGGACAAAAAACAGAATATACTGTTGAGATCAAAAATATCTCCCGCAACGGTACATGCCTGCTGGTGCCGGCTAATTTCGCTTTCAGCACAGTGGTGGAAATAGTCTTTCCCGGTCCGGACTATAAGATGAAACGATGCTTGCTGGAAGTTGTTCGAATAAGAAGAGCGGTGATAGATGAGAATCATTATTTGGAGTTGGGTTGCAGAAGCATTACGAAGAAAGAACTAACGGTTCGACTGGAAGAAGACCACAGGATCAGCGAACTGCAGCGCCATATAAGTGATCGCAGAGCAATACCAGTAACTCTTGTGACACAAGAGTCAATCAACACCGAAGAAGTGCAGTCGCAGATAGAAGCGTTGGGACACCCCGTGCAAATTGTAAATACGGTCCAAGAGGCTTTGGGATTAGAGAACGCGCGCCAGAGTCAATTGGTAGTTCTGTTGGATTGCGATCGTTTAGTCCAAGATATTGAGCAAATGCACGCCTTGGTTGACACGCCGAAGAAAATGGCTAAGTTGGCGATAATTAACGATCATGAGCAACGTTGTCTTTTGCTGAAAGCCGGCGTGGATGAATGCCTGATTGCGGAGCATATGGAAGCATATTTATGCCAAATGATGGATCGCGCCTTGGCGGGCAGCGCGATACGAAAAGGTTATAAAATCAAGCGGGAAAAAAATGATGTCTTGATACTTTCCACAGACAACAAGCAAATAAATATGCTGGGATTTTTCTTGGACGAGTACGCTATCACCTGGAAAGCGGCGCATGACATATCTGAATTGGAGGAAGATGAGATCGAATCCTATGGCGTGTTATTCGTGGAATTCGACACAGGCAAGAAAGATCAATTCCGGCAAATTCAGAAACAACTGACAGACACCATAATCATCGCAGTATGCAATAATCTAGGGCACGGCAAGTGGGCAATGTCCTGCAAGGCCACCGAGTACATAACCATGCCCTTAAGCGCCAGTAAGATGGAAACTACCCTGCAAAGAGTAGCGCCGTATCTACTGGAGAAAAACGTCAAAGACGACAACAATAACGCAGACTGCACCGAACAGCAAACGGATATACACGTGACGTCGCTGCAGTATTAGAAATATGCTGTCAGGTAGCGACTTGCTTTGCGCCTTTGGGGGGCTTGACAAAAATGCCTTTAGTGTCCTGCGTGCCCTCCAACAAATCGCAGGCACGACAACAACGCCACATCAGGCATCCTATTTCAAATGCGGATAGCTCCCTGTCGCTGTACATCAATAGGCTGTTTTCGCTGGTTTCCCAAGCGGTTTGGCCGCAACGAGAGAAATTACGGCGTATCTGATCGGTAAGCATTTCTCGCCCCTGCTGAGGGTGATCGCTATAGAGACTGAATCGTTGGTCGAACTCTTCAGATCCGGTCCGGAACGACTTGAAAGCGACAAATCGCCCCATACCATCGAATTCTCTATCAGGTAAAGCAACGATAGATGGTAAGGTTCGCGATTGATTGACGAGTATGACGGTGCGATGCTGGAGCGTACGGTTAGGTCCGGAACCTATTTCGTAGATATAATCAAAAGCATAGATTTGACGCAGGCCGCGGCGACCTTGGATTATATTCACCGCACGGGCAGAATGGCCTTGTTGAACAAAATGATATGTATCCAAGCTGTCGAGCATATAACCGGGATCTTTGGCATAATAGCGCATTTGCAGTCTCAAAGCCAGATCGGCTAACTTCTGACGCCGACCACGATAGACCAACAGCAGACGCACCAGGGCCACAATCAAGAGCAGCCCGGCCAATATTAAAGCAGGCTCCCACATAGTCTAAAGATGCTCACGTAGTATGAGGTAGGTGATTGGGAATGCTACGGTTCTTTGTCTTGGGGTTTTTCGGCATTCTTCGCAGCCTGTTGAGCTTGCTGAATGAGATCTATAAGCGAGGTAATCTTTGGTTGGGGCAGTGCTGTTATCTGTTCTATGATCTCGGGCCCGTAATTTTCGAGCATGAATGCCTGGACATCGAAGGTTTCAAACCAGCAATCGAGGATTTTACGACAAGGGCAGTCACGCCCGGTGACGCGACTGCCCTTTCTGCAATATTCAAAGTTGATCTCGTGACCCAACCGCGGACAACGGCGAGTTCGTTGATCGTTCTGATCTATTGACATAACTTACACTGCACTTTCGCCTTTACCACTTACCCGATTTAGCTTCACTGGGTTTGGGTAGGCCTTCAATGCCTTTAAGAGACTTCGCCAGTTCTTCATCCGGCAACGGATAGTCATGCAGACGGCCTTCGAGAAATGCCTGATAACCGGTAAGGTCCATCAAGCCGTGGCCGCTCCAGTTCATGATTATGACTTTTTCTTTGCCTTCTTCCTTGGCCTGCTTGGCCTCGCGGATAGTCGCGGCAATAGCATGACTGGTTTCGGGGGCACTGATAAAGCCTTCTGTCTTGGCCCACAACAAAGCTGCTTCGTAGCACTCAATTTGGTGCAGCGCCATAGGCTCCAATAAGCCTTCTACGGCAGCCTGGCTGACCAACGGAGCCATACCATGATAACGCAGACCGCCGGCGTGAATGGCCGGGGGAACAAAATCATGACCAAGAGAGTGCATCGGCAAAAGAGGCGTCATCTTGGCGGTGTCACCGTGGTCATAGCAGAAAGGCGCACGGGTAAGCGTAGGACAAGAGGTAGGTTCAACCGGAATAATCTTGATATCGGCACCGTTGATCTTATCAGCGACGAACGGGAATGACAGGCCGGCAAAATTACTGCCGCCGCCCGCACAACCGATTACAACATCAACTTTCTTTTCGTTTGCCTTTTCCAGTTGCTTCTTGGCTTCCAAACCAATGATCGTCTGATGCAGCATAACATGATTGAGTACGCTGCCCAAAGCATAACGGGTTTCGCCTTTGGGATCGGTAACAGCGGCTTCGATGGCTTCGCTGATGGCGATGCCGAGACTGCCGGGGGTATCAGGCATTTTTTCCAGAATCGCACGACCGGCGTTGGTTTCTTCGCTGGGACTTGGTATGCAGTGGCCGCCCCAGGTTTCCATCATGAGCCGACGGAAAGGTTTCTGATCAAAACTGATGCGCACCATAAAGACTTTGCATTCCAGTCCGATCAAGGCACAGGCAAAACTAAGGGCACTGCCCCATTGGCCGGCACCGGTTTCGGTGGTCAATCGCTTGATGCCAAACTGCTTATTATACCACGCTTGAGCGACAGCGGTGTTGGGCTTGTGACTTCCGGGCGGGCTGACACCCTCGTTTTTGTAGTAGATACGGGCGGGAGTATCGAGAGCCTTCTCCAATGCTTTGGCGCGATAAAGCGGCGAAGGACGCCAACGATAGAGGATTTCCAAAATCTCTTCAGGAATATCAATCCAACGCTCTTGGCTGACTTCCTGCTCGATAAGATTCATGGGGAACACGGGGGCGAGCATATCGGGCGTTATAGGATTGCCATCAGGCCCCAAAGGCGGCTGCAGCGGGGTAGGCAGGTCCGCGGCTAGATTATACCATTGACGTGGGATGTCTTTCTCGTCCAGGAATATTTTCGTCGGCATGTCCCAGGCTCCTTGTTTCTTACGGGTTAACAGAATTCCAATCCAGACAGACAAAATGACGGATGAACCTCTATGATATTCATAAATCCTGTTAGGACAAGCAAAATATGTGGTTATATTCGAATCGTACTACTCGGAAATAGGGCCCGAAAAGCCCAATGAAGACGCCTCGGAGGACAAAAAACATGTGTCGCCGCAAGTCTTTTTTTAATAATAACTTACAATGGCCTCGACCAGTTGAATTATATAGCGTATTGAGAAAAAATGGGCACAAGGAAACAGGGGGCTCCGGAGTGAGTCGCCAACGTGGGTCAACATCCGCGATTGACGGGTTAGCTGCGCCCAAAGCGTTCAATAAGTGATCTTTGCCCTGCAAAAACAATTGGGTTATACTGGTTCGGGATGATTCCAGACGGTAGTCTTGGGGTGTGAGGAGACGAAGGAAAGAGCGGGTACCGCCCTACCGCCCTACCGTGAACCAAGATAGTCTCTGGATATCTGATGAATTCTCCACGTTATACAAGGACAAAGTAAATGGCAGAGCAGACAATAGTATGCCCAAATTGCAGAACCGAAATAGCTCTTAATGAAGCGATTACAGGGGCAATTCAGGACAAAATACGCAGCCAACTGCAACAGGAATTACAGCAGAATAATCTCAAACTGCAACAGCGGGAAACAGCCTTGAAGGAGCGGGAAAAACAAACCGCAGCCAAAGAAGCAGCAATAGAACAGCAGATTCAACAAAAGTTGGCACACGAACGGGAATCTCTGACTCAACAGTTAGAAATGAAACTCCGCCAGGAAAAAGAGGTCCAAGACAAAGCACTACAGGAAGAATTGGCGGAAAAAAATAACCAACTGAAACAAGCACGCGAACAAGAGCTCGCTTTGCGAAAAGAAAAACGAGAGTTGGAGCAGTCGCGGGCAGAGCTGGAGCTGACAGTGCAGCGTAAGTTGGATGAGGAGCGTAAAAAAATCGCTCAGGAAGCTAACGAAAAAGCCGTCGAAGCTCAACTGCTCAAGATGCGTGAGAAAGATGAGCTTATCAATAGTATGCAAGGAAAAATAAGCCAACTGCAGCGACAGGTGGAACAAGGATCACAAGAACGGCAAGGCGAAGCACTCGAAGGACAACTGCAGGAAACACTAGCGAGAGCCTTTCCTTATGATGATTTTGAAGAAGTGGTAAAGGGAAAACGCGGCGGAGACATTTTGCAGCGGGTACACAACAGCAACGGCAAGGTATGCGGGACAATTTTGTGGGAATCGAAAAACACCAAGGATTTCCAACGGCCTTGGATCGACAAACTCAAGCAGGACCAACAGAACGCCGGTGCCGATATCGCGATCTTGATGACGATGGCTTTGCCGCGTGAGGTGCGGAATTTTGACCTATATGAGGAAGTGTGGATAACTGATTACAAATCAGCTCATGGACTGTGCGCCGCATTGCGTCAACAGTTGATTAACCTGGCACGTGAGAAAATGGTGGTAGCCCATCAAGACTCGCTAAAAGATGTGATTTACAATTACATCACCGGGCAGGATTTTGCACGACGTATCAAAACGGTAGTCGCGGCATATCGTCAAATGCAGCAAGACCTGGACAAAGAACGTAACGCCATGGCACGCATTTGGAAAAAGCGGGAAAAACAGATCGGCGCGGTCTTAGGCAACATGACAGAAATGTACGGCGAACTGGAAGGCATGTTGGGCCAAGCCCGAGCCCTGCCCCCTATCGACACACTAAGCCTGGAAGCCATCGCCGAGGAGAATATCGAAAACGACGAGAAAGAATAAATACCGCTGCTGTAAATGGCCCGCACCCAATTTCTGGTCCATCACCGGCTATGCCGATGGCAGCACCGCCCAAACCACCCAATACGCTTACGACAAGTTAAACCGCGTTACCACCATCACCTTTGAAGCAATAGATGTAGCGGAATACGACTACACCGGCCCATCGCCTGCCCGCCGTCGCTATCCGGTTATTGACGTCAATACCGACACCAGTTACAATAACCTAAGGCAGACCACCATCATCGACAGTTACTTCGCCACGGCTGCCCAGCAGATTGCCGGTTTCAATTACCAATACGATGCGGCCGGCAATATCACCGAGCAGCAATACGACCATCGCACCAGCGACCCGGATGTTGACTTCACCTATGATGATCTTTCCCGTCTGGAAAGGGCTGATTACGGCATGGACTCCACCTACGAAACTTATCCGATGGACGATCTCGGCAACCGCGTAGGCAGTGCGTATCTGCGCGACACCACCACCGACACCTACGATGTCGATGAACTGACCAACCGCTATGATAGTATCGACAGCGTTTCGCTGATCTATGATGCTGCGGGCAACCTCATCGAAGACCATCGCGGCTATCAATATTACTACGATTACGAAAACCGCCTGGTCGAAATCCTCGACGATGAGGACCAGAGCGTAGCGATGTACGTGTATGATGCCTTAGGCCGCCGCATCGAAAAAGGCGATCCATTGACCGGCGAAATCACTCGCTACTTCTACAGTCCCAATTGGCAAGTGCTATACGAGGTTGAAGATGCCAATGAAGCCGGCACTGTGGCACGTAAATACGTATATGGTAATTTCATCGATGAGCCGTTGATGATGATTACGGCTACGACGGATTACTACTACGTCCACGACCATCTCTTTAGCCCCGTCGCTTTAATCAATGGCTCCGGCACCATCGTCGAACGTTATGAGTACGATGCGTATGGCAAACCGACTATCTACAACGCTGCTTTAACACAAACTTATTCAACTAGCCAATTTGGCAACCCCTACCTCTTTACCGGCCGCCGTGTCGACTTCCTTGATGATAATACCCTCACCCTCCAGTACAACCGCAACCGCTACTACGATTACACCACCGGCCGATGGCTAACCCCCGACCCCCTCGGTGTCGTACCCAATCACACTATGGGGAATGCGCCAAGTAAACAATATAGAGATGGATTGAGTTTTTATCAGTACGTTTTCAGTAGACCAGCAAATGCATTGGATGCTACCGGTTTAGGTGGTGCAGGTGGGTCGTGGACGGGAGATGGAGGCGGGCAAGTTCCAGTCAATCCTGTAGTCTGCTGTAAGCTTAAAGATAATGGAGTAGGCCGGTGGAGAGCTTCTCGTCGTTGTCGGCAAGTTATAATTGCGAATCCTAATGGCCAGACCCCAATGGGGGCGTGTCGGTGTAGATTTGAGGGACGTCGTTGGGGTGTAGCTGGCAGATGGAGGACTACTGTGTATGACGCTCATTATGGTCCGTGTTGTTGGTGTGAACTTTATCTTGAACGGCATGCTGGGGACTTACCTGAACCTGAAGGTATAGTTGATGAGATTATCATCAATCATACTCCATCAAGAGAGAAATTGCATGGAAGGCTTGCAGTCATTTGTAGTAACGGTGGGTCATGGACGCGTGATATAGATGGACCGGGTGAAGGTAACGTTAACGTGGTTGACTATTCAGGCGAGGAACAATACGTAAGAGAGCGTCTTCTCGGTCACATCAGTTGTGCGGCAGCTGCAAGAATGAGAGATCGCTGGCCCGAGAAGACTACCATGTATTATAATGAGGCCGGATTTTGTGGTTTGGGGCCTGGAAGAAGGAATTGCTGGACATACCCTGTTGAGTGGGCAGAGGAGCTTATGAATGAATGTCCTTAGTAATATGATTCAAAATCAACGCAGAAGGAGACTCATCGTCTTACTGGCTATTGCAGGGATAGTGTTATCCTTGCTGTATATAGCCCTGAGAAAAGTATCTCATTATGTAAGAAGTATGCCCCACGAATACTCATATGCCACAACTCTTGTTATGGATGTTCTATTTGAGTATATTGATTTGACCGGTGATTTTCCTTCAAGTGAATCGGATCTTATTGAGAGCGACTGTCTGCGTATAAGAATGGTCGAAGATCAAGAGGTTTATCAAATAGAACGCCAACCTGGGACATGGCATGACATTCCTTTTTTTCAGATGTTTACAATAGCGTATGGCATAGATATGAATGACATTGATAATTCCAGAGAGAACTTGATTCTAAAAAGCACGAATGAACCCGTGTTGCTCATAGAGCCGCCTGGATGGGTAAGCTGTAACAGCGAATTGTATTCTAAAATTATATATGATTATTGGCTAAAGCGTCAAAGGCAACAATATCGTTGACGACAAATCACGGCGATTGACAGTTACTACGACACCACCCAGCAGGCCATTGCCGGCTTCAATTACCAATACGACACCGGTGGCAATATCGTGGCTCAGGAATACGACCATCGCACCAGCGACCCGGATGTTGACTTCACCTATGATGATTTGCAGCGGTTGACGCGGGCGGATTATGATATGGGCGCAAACTACGAAACCTTCCCCATGGATGACTTAGGCAATCGCGTGGGCAGTGCGTACCTGCGGGATGGCAGTACCGACACCTACGATGTGGATGAGCTGACCAATCGCTGGGTATGTGTTTCGCAGAGGGCAAAACTGATCAATAATTTCTTCCGGCAGTTCCGGTCGATTCGCAGAAAATGGTAGTTTGGACGCAAAAAACAGCGTTTCTGACGCAGATTCCCCCGATTGCTTAGAATGGGCCCGGAGGGACTTGAACCCCCGACCCAGGGATTATGAGTCCCCTGCTCTACCAACTGAGCTACAGGCCCTAAGGTTAGGTTTTGTAAGACTTTAGGTCTTACAAATTGGTTTTTACTGCTGTGTTATGCCCGGGGGCATTGGTAACTGCGGGCGAGGGCTTTTTCGGCGGCCTCGCAGTGCAGTTAAGTGCCTTATAATACGGTAATTGTTGACAAAATCAACCGCAAAAAATTAGAGTAATGAGAAAAGGATGCATCGGTACCACAACTATTTATACTTGACAAGATAAAAATGTACTATGCTGCATACTCTCTCCAGCCACTTCTGCCAGTCTAAATCATATTCTACACGCATCGAAATCGGACCATCTGGACTGCCGCTATGCTTAGCGTTATAGTAGTAATTCGCCCTTCAACTTTTTCCATTTCAGTGCCCCACTCGGTGCTCCCCCGCCGCCCAGGTGCCCAACTCGGTGCCCGACAGCAGTCCACCATTGGCAATTCCTGTCCCCATCTGGCACCGCCTGGCGATTAGACCGTCCCCACGCAAACCAACCCTAAAGCTTTACTAGTCAAAGACTTGTCACCCCCAGACATCCCCCGTCAATTCAAGTCAACCCCAGTCCCTGTAATGCAAAAAAGCGGGCGATCGGATTCGAACCGACGACGTCCAGCTTGGGAAGGGGACAGCGGCGGCAGGTAACTATTTTTCGTTAAAAGGTTTGTGTGTTCTGTTTTGTGTGAGTGCCCAACTCGGTGCCCAGTAGGTCTCTTGTTTAAGGGAGGACAAAACCAGGATGCTTACGACTGCTGCTGCAAGCTAGCTTAGACTACTCGCTTTTTTACCAGCGAACATCCAAAAGCCAGAAGCAGAATGCTCATTGGCTCGGGAACCAGTGTAAGGCTTGTAATCTCAC
>JAFGKT010000044.1 GCA_016928435.1 Sedimentisphaerales bacterium
GCGATTGTGCTGGGGGGCAGAAGAGCTGTGAGAGGGGGGAGGATTGCGGGGGTAAACAGTCGTAAAGTGGTTTATTAAAGGGTTTTATGGATGATTGGGGGTGTGGGGGGATTAGCAAGGAAATTAACTTGACTTGAAGCGGGGTTCATTATATGAATTGATATTCACAAGATGAATTGTGAATGCAAGGTTTTTTTGGGGGGGGTTATGGGTTATGAGGTATGAGGTATGATGATTTGGGTTTGATTGGCACAGGGGTGTTCGGACTGCCGGCATAAAGCCGGGGGCTAAGGTTTGGGGTTGGGTAGTGGTTGATTAAGGCGGCGGGCATGGCCCGCCCTACCAGATGGGAATGGCAGAATTGGGTGGGGAGATGTATATAAAAGGTTTAGGTGTGTTATGAGTGGTTCGATGGGTCGTCGTGAACGAGAGCATGCTCAGCGTTACAATGATATATTGGATGCTGCGGAGGAGTGTTTCGCAGAGAAGGGTTTTCACGGGACTACGGTAGAGGATGTAGCGAACCGAGCGGAGTTCGCGGTTGGGACATTGTATAAGTTTTTTTCGAGCAAAGATGAATTATATAAGGCGTTGATCAAAGAGCGGGTGGAATATTTGATTCAGGCGGGCTTGGAGGCGATGGCGGATGTTGTGGGTACTGAGGAGTTAGTTCGTTGTTATATTGAGACGAAGGTTCGTTTGTGCAGAGCTAAGCCAAACTTTTTGCGGTTATACACTCGTGAGCGTATGGGTGACCGTTTTGCCAAGACGGAGTTGTGGCGAGAGGTGGTATGGCCTAACTTCGAGCGTTTGTACACGCGTCTGACGGAGGCGTTTGAGGCGGGAATAGCTGAAGGTGCTCTGCGTGACGACATCGAAGTGTTTGATATGGTGGTGGCGTTGGATAACATAACGGATGGGTTTTTGTTTGACGCTTTAGATGATGATGACATTGACAAATACGCAACCAAAGTAGAAGTTATGATGCGTTTGTTTTTTGACGGGGTAGCGCGGAAGTGAAATCCGTTCCGGGCTCTCCGCTCCGCTATGTGTCGCACTTTTTCTTAATTTACATTGTCGGGTTTCCTAGCGGAAGTGCCTTTTGGAGTGCATATTTTGACGTTCAAAACTGCGAAAGTTGACCACGGAAATGAATAAATTTATGCTTAAGTTTAGATTACTGGTTTTGGTGTTGTTCGCTGGGGTTCTGGTTTGCGGTTGTGTGAGTCAGGAGGAGGTGGGGCGTGGTTTTGCGCAGAACCGGGCGGTTAGTTATAATCGTATGGTCGCGGTTGACGGGGGTGATCCGAATTTGGCGGGTGAATTGCTGGTTGTCAGCGGTGATCTTTCGTTGGCACGAGCGATGGAACTGGCGCAAGAGTACAATCAATCGTTAGCGGTGCAACGGGCGCGGCTGTTGGAAGCTGAAGGGCAGATGGTGGAAGCGATATCGACGGCGATGCCCAAGGTGGATTTGACAAGTAACGCGTTATGGAACGACAACGAGGTAATTAATGTGCGGGATAGTTATCAGTGGCAGTTGCTGGCGCGTCAGCCTTTGTACTTGGGAGGATTGAGCGGGGCGGTGATCGACGCGGCGGCGGTGTTTAGTTATATGGTGGGGCAAGAAACGCGCGGAGTAGAGCAACAAGTGGAGTTGCAGGTGCGGACGCTGTATTTGGCGACTCTTTTGGCGGCGGAGCTGGAAGGGGTTTCGCGACAAGCGAGGGTGGACGCATCGGAGAATTTGCGATTGGTTGAGGCGCGATATAACCAAGGGGAGGCGCTGCGGTTTGAGCTTTTGCGCAGTAGAGTGCGGCTGCGGGCGATCGAAGCGGAGATCATCCAGATGCACAATGAGTATTTGGTGTCTCTGGCGGCACTGCTGAACGAGATTGGGGTGTCGCAACTGAGCGATGTGACCTTGACGGATGAATTGGTTTATTCCGAAGTGGCGGTGGACGAAGGTGGTTGTTTGCGTTGGGCGATGCTGCGTCGGCCTGATTTGCTGATAGGTGAATCGCTGGTGCGTTTGGCTCGGGACAATATTGCGGTGGAGCAATCGGGCGATCGACCTAAGGTTTATTTTCAGGCGATGTATCAGGAGGATCGGCCCGGCGTAGGGGTTGGATCGAGCAGGCATTGGGAACGGACGGCAAACGCGGGATTAGTGCTGGAATGGTCGGTGTTTAATGGGCGGCAGACGGAAGGGCGGGTGACGCAGGCGCGGGCGGAGCTGCACCGGCAACAAAGTTCATTGCGGCAGCTAGAGCAACAAGTGCAACTGGAGACGACGCAGTCGCTTTTGACGCTGGAGAGCGCGAAAGAGTTTGTGGAATCGCAGCGTGGTAATGTGGCGGACGCGGAGGAATCTTTGCGTTTGGCACGGGTTAATTTTCGTGAGGGAGCGAATACGTCGTTGGATGTGATTACGGAAGAGCTGCAGTTAGCGACGGCTCGTTCGGATTATATTCAGGCGGTGCATGGGTATCAATTGGCGCAGTTGCAGTTGGCGGCTGCGGTTGGTGTTTTAGGCGAAATGGAACTGACGGCAATTGGAACAGAAGACATTGAATGAATGGGATATTAGGTACTGCGTACGGCTAAAATTGCTGGGTGCGGAATGCGTGTGACGATCCACAATGGCGTTGCCCGCGGTAAGAACTGAGTATTACTCTACGAATGGGATACTACGATGAAGAAAGTTATCATAATACTGGTTATAGTTTTGGTTTTAGCGGCGGCGACGGCTTATCGGGTGATTAGGATTAGTCAGCAGACTAAGGCGACATCGATAGTGGAATTGCAGGCGGAAGCGGGTATGCCGGTGCTGGTTCATGAGGTTACGGCTGAGGACTTGCAGCATACGGTGGCGGTTAGCGGTGGTTTGGAGGCTCTGGAAGGGGTTTCGATTTCTCCGGAAGTCATGGGGCGTGTGGCTGAGATTCACGTAAATACGGGTGACAGGGTTACGGCGGGGCAGCTGCTGGTGAGCTTGGACGCGACGAGGAGCGAGCTGCGGGTGGCTCAAGGTGAGGCGGCGTTGGCGCAAGCTGAGATTAACGTAGAGAAGATGGAAAATGGTTCACGTGCTGAAGAGATCGCGGTGGCACAGGCGCAGGTGCAACGAGCTGAGGCTTACCGTGACTTGATGGAAGTGGAATATAACAGACAGCAGAGTTTGTATGCTGAGGAAGCGACGACGCTTCAGCAGGTTCAGCGGGCTGAGAGTGAGTTTCGGGTGGCGGAAGCGGATGTGGCATCGGCGCAGGCGAATTATGACTTGGTGTTGGCGGGGCCTCGAGATGAGGATGTGGCGATGGCTCGGGCGCAGCGAGATTTGGCTGAGCGAGATTTGGATAGCTTGCGAGAGAACTTAGCGGATCATTATTTGTATTCGCCTTGCGCGGGGGTGGTAACGCGTAAGATATTGGAGGTGGGTGACATCGCGGAGGTGAACTCGCCGATCTTTTCGGTATTGGCGATAGATGAAGTTTATCTGGTGATTGATTTGTCGGAGTTATATATACCGCTGGTTCGGGTGGGGATGACGGTTGATGTTACGGTTGACGCATTGCACGATGAGGTTTTTACGGGGACGGTGGCGGAGATAAATCCGTTGGCGAATACTCGTGGTCGATCATTTGTGACGCGGATATTGATTGAGAACGCGGATCATAGGTTGCTGCCTGGGATGTTCGCGCGGGCTCACATTGTGACTAGAGAAGCGCGAGGCGCTTTGGTAGTGCCGACGGACAGTTTGAGGCAGGACAGTGCGGGTTCTTTTGTGTTGGTAGTTGACGATGAGAGCATAGCGCGTAGGCGTGATGTTACGGTGGGAGAGTCGTTTGGTGATCGAGTTGAGATTATTGACGGGTTGTCTGTAGGGGACATGGTGGTGACGATGGGCAGCAGTGATGTTGAGGCGGGTGGTAAGGTTCATGTTTCCGATAGGGTTAATGGGCGTGAGTATTAGAGTGCGGTGGTTGGTGGTGTTCGATGGATTGATTGGGTTGCGTTATTTTTTAGTTTGATAGGGTTGCTCTTATGAGTTTGACAAGAGTTTGTGTTAATCGTCCGGTGCTGGTAGCGATGGTGATGCTAGGTTTCGCGGGGATTGGTATTTTCTGCTATGTTCAGTTGCCTCAGCAGATGTTTCCGGATGTTGATTTTCCGATGGTTACGGTGGTGACGACTTACCGGGGCGCTGGTCCGGAAGAGATCGCTCAGCTTATCAGCAAGGAGTTGGAGGACGAAATAAGTACGGTGGAGGGTATCAAGCACTTGCGGAGTATATCTCAGCAAGGGATGAGCTTGGTAATGGCGGAGTTTTATTTGGATACGGATGTTGACGTGGCGGCGGCGGACGTTCGTGACAAAGTGAACCTGGTGCGGGGGTTGCTGCCTGAGGACGCGGACGATCCGATAGTTCAGAAGTTTGATTTTAACGCGCAGCCGATCTTGCTGTTGGCGGTTTCGGCGGATCGTCCGCTGCGTGAAGTTTTTCATATGGCTGACGAGCGAATTCGGGACGCGTTGTCGACGGTTCCGGGTGTGGCATCAGTGGAAGTTATCGGTGGAGAAGAGCGTGAGATTCATATCTTGACGGATCAGCAGCGTTTGCGTGCTTATGGTTTGCGGATAACGGATGTTATTGGAGTGGTAGCGGCGGCGAACTTGGAGAGTCCGGGTGGCAACATCGCGCAGAATCGGCGGGAGTATAACATACGTTTATGGGGTAAGTTCGGCGATTTGGAGCAGATTCGGAATTTGCCTATCACGCTGTCGGACGGCAGTGAGATCTATTTGCGCGATGTCGCGGATGTTGAGGACAGCCGACAGGACATTCGGGATATGGTTCGCGCGGACGGCAGGACATGTGTAGGTATATCGGTGCAGAAGCGTTCGGATAGTAACACGGTGGAGGTTGATCGCGCGGTTCGGGAGAAGATCGAGGAGTTGTTAGCGGTATTGCCTAGCGATTACGATATTACGGTCCAGAAAGAACAGGCTTCGTGGATCACTTCGTCGATCGACAATGTGTTTTCGAATATGTACATTGGTATTTTACTGACGGCGTTGGCGTTGTTTTTGTTTCTGCACACGATGCGGAGTGTGTTGATTGTGTCGCTGACGATGCCTATCTCGGTATTAGCGACGTTTATCATTATGTACCTATTTGGTTTTACGCTGAACATGATGAGTTTGATGGGTTTGGCGATGACGATAGGGGTTTTGGTTAACAACGCGATTTTGGTATTGGAGAACATAGTACGTTATATTGATTTGGGGCACAGTCCGAGGGACGCGGCGGTGGAAGGCGCGAACGAAATCGCGGTGGCGGTATCATCGACGACGCTGACGAACATCGTGGTGTTTGTGCCGATCGCGTTCATGGGAGGGATTGTGGGGCAGTTTTTCATGGACTTTGGTTTGACGGCGACATTCGCTACGATTGTATCGCTGTTTATTTCTTTCACGTTGGCTCCGATGATGGCTTCTCGGTTATTGGGCAAGAAGAAGAAAGCGGAGTTGAAGCACAATGGTTTTTTACATAAGCTGCATGTTGGAACGCAGAAGGGTTTGGATGCTTTGGCGCGGGGTTTTGACGGGCAGTTAGAGAAGCTGAAGGACGCTTATACGGGGGCACTAAAGTGGTGTTTGCGTTGGCGGGTAGTGACTTGTTTGATAGTATTAGTGTTTTTGATTGGTTCGTTTGTGTTGGCAGGGATGATCGGCGGGGAGTTTATTACGCCTATGGACCAAGGGCGTTTTGTGATAAACATCGAGATGCCTACTGGTACTCGTTTAGCGGCGACGGACGAAGCGGTGCAGCAAATAGAGGCGGTGTTGTACAATAGAGAGATTTTGCCTGAGTTGGTGGGGACTTATGTAAGTGTGGGTCGGGTATCCGGCGGTGAGGTAGGAGGCAGCAGTCAAGCGGTGAACGTGGCGCAGATAATCGTTACGTTGGTGGGCAAGGTAGATCGTGACGAGAGTACCGAAGCGATTGTGAATCGACTTCGGCCTTACATTGCTCGGGCGAACGTAGCGGGCGCGAACATAAAGCTATTGGAGGATGAGGCGGGCGGCGGCGCGGCATCGCCGATCCAAATGGATATTGTGGGAGATGATATCGAAGTTGTTTACGCGATCGCTCAACAAGCGGTGGCGCTAATGAATGATGAGGAGTTGGTCGCGGGGGCGGTGGATGTGGATACGAACTATCGTTTGGGTCAGCCGGAGGTTCGGATTGTTCCGGACAGGGATAGGTGTCGGGACGCACAGATCGACGCGCGTTATTTGGCGCAGGTGGTGGCGGCATCATTTGAAGGGACCTTCGCGGGGGATTATCGTGAAGGGGCGTACGAATACGATATTCGGGTGAAGAACGATGACCGCAACGGTGAGACGGTAGCGGACGTAACGGATTTGACGATAATGAACGCGATGGGCGATTTGATACCATTGCCTCAAGTAGCGGATATCGAGACGACAACGGGATTGGCGCAGGTGTTTCGTAAGGATCGGCAGAGTTTGATTACGGTTTCGTGTGATGTTTCGGGGCGCAGCATAGCGGAGGTGGTGGCGGATATCCAGACCCAGATGGCGGATGTGATGGATAGGCATCCGGGTTATCATTATACTTTTAGTGGTGACGTGGAACACATGGAGGAAAGTAATCAGCGGATGATGGTTGCGTTGGTGATGGCGATATGCTTGACATATATGCTGCTGGCGGCGCTGCTGGAGTCTTTTGTTCTGCCGATTTTGATTATGTTCTCGCTGCCTTTGAGTTTGATCGGGGTTTTCGGCGGGTTGTGGCTTATGGGCGGCACGTTCAGCATATTTTCAGTGATGTCGATTGTGATGCTGGTGGGGTTGGTGATTAACAATTCGATTATCGTTTTGGACCATGTTATTCATCTGCGTAAGAAGGGTATGGAGCGTAAGGAGGCGATATTGGAAGCGGGGCGGACGCGTTTGCGGCCGATCCTTATGGCGAATTTGACGACGGTGGTAGCGCTGATTCCGCTGGCGATGGGTTTAGGTTGGGGTGGTGAGATGCGAGCGCCCATGGCGATGGTGCAGATCGGCGGCTTGATAGCCGGTGGTTGGATGGGGCTTTTGGTTGTGCCGATGCTTTATGCGATGACGGATGATTTGGGCAATTTGGTGCGGCGGATTTTTCATCGGGGAGGTGGCGAGTCGCCACTGACAGATTGACCGACGGCAGGTGGTTGGGGAATTGGACTTGTTTGGTGTTCGATCACCCTTTAACTTCGTGAAAGGGTGCCACCCGGAGTTGGTTGGAAGACGATACGCTGGGATTAACAAAGATTATTAATTAGCCAGAGGCGGGTCAGTGATGTGAATGGGTGCGATGCATTATGGGGATTAGTTGTTCTTGGTGAATAAGAAAAACGGTCTTGATGTGATTTACAGGATGGAATTCAGCATGGGCTGATGAGCCC
>JAFGKT010000045.1 GCA_016928435.1 Sedimentisphaerales bacterium
AAGCCATTTGGCACTGCAATGGCACTGCTTCGTGAGTACAAGCGAACAAGATAGCGGCGATGGGTGTTGGTAAGTGTCACCGGTGACAAACTTATATTTTACGGATTGACCTTCAACACAAAGGTA
Organism: Sedimentisphaerales bacterium; assembly: GCA_016928435.1. GTDB lineage: Bacteria > Planctomycetota > Phycisphaerae > Sedimentisphaerales > SM23-30 > JAFGKT01. The sequence goes on from JAFGKT010000045.1 coordinate 127, forward strand.
GTTATGGGGTTTTTGATTGCCAACTTGTAGGGATTAGATATTATTCACGGTGTTGATGGAAAAATCATGGGACTGTACAGAAAACTTCTGAAAAAACACAGAAAAAGGAGTACGCTCAGTTATGCCAACGATCACAACCTACTCCGAGACGGCAGATATACCCAGGACTTGCCCTTCGTGCGGTAAGGATTGGAGCTTTTCGCATTCAGTGTCGTCGCAGAAGTGGGATTCCTATTCTCAATCGCCACCCCCGGACGTTGCCCGGGACCTGCAGGAGAAGATTCGGCAAGCTGAGAGGGCCATGAATGTTCTTTGCCCAGATTGCGGCCGTCTGTGCGAACAAGTAAGGCAATCGCATTTTCCCGAGGGGTACCGGGAGGCGTTTCGCCAGGGTCTGACGAATCAAGGGCATTGGGTTGTCGCCGGGTTAATTTGCGGTTTGATTGTTGGGCTGGTGCCCGCCTTCATATATGTATGCTTCTACGGGGCGTGGAGAGAGAAAGAACTGGGCGGGGTTACGATGGGTTCCCTGGCACTGGTGTTTCCAGGGGCAGTTTCGGGGGTGGCGATAATCCTAGCATTTAGTGTTGTGCTTTTCCTATTGCTGCTACGCCACGCGGGCAAGAAAGACAAGGCGGCGTGGGACTACGTGGCGAACTTTGATGAGGCGACGCTGGAATCGATCATTACCGAAGAATGCAAACGCAGTCAGGGTTCTTTTCCGGAGGACAACCCGTACTTATCGAGAGGCGTCAAGCGATATCGCAGGCATCAGAAAGCACGTAATAGTGCGACATCAGATCAGCCTTGTCTTGCCGGCAATACCGAGCTTGGTCTTAGCCAGACGGTTGGGGAAGTCAGCGACGCCGACTGGTCTTCACTTACTCTCTGCAAGAAATGTAAAAAAGGTGTACCAGCGAATCTTAAATCATGCCTCTTATGTGGCGCCAGGCTGGAGTCGAGCAACTCCACTTGCTGTAAAAAATGTGGAAGAACAGTTTCTGCCGATCAGACATTATGTGATTTCTGTAACGCCGACCTGCGGACTAACACGACTAGCTTGCCTGTTTCCAAAATAGTTAAGCATCACTGGCAAGAAGTAACCGAAACTTACATACTCAAAAGCCTTGAATCATTGCCTTTAGCAGATGAATCGGGATGCAGGGATTGGATAAAAGGTGAACTTATTGAATGGAGTAAAGGTACGAGTTGTGATATAATTTCACTCCTGCGGCAGGCGAATTATTTTTCAATAGATTTTTCTAGTTTAGAACAAATGCTGCTGGCTAAAGTCCCTAAGCCTATAAAAGCTGGAATAAGTTGTTCTTGTGGTAATGTTGTGATAGACCGTTATGAGTCGAGTGAATTACGCTTTTTGCTCTCAACGAAACAAGTCACTCGGCTACTTGAAGAGGGAGGTAATTATTGGGGAACAAAATCACTTTATGTTGAGCGAGTTGGAGATAAACAATTCTGTTATAAATTTGAAATTTCAAGTTGAATTTTGCAAAGCGAATCATGCTCCCTGAGAGAAGTAAAGATATAAACAAATCGATAAACCCACAGTTTGATTATAATTGTCCTCTATATAAATATATAACAGTAAATAGGAGCACAAATTGAAGTTTCTGCGAAACCTTCTTCATTGGTTAAAAGGTGAAACATTGAAATATGGATGCTATTTGCACTGGTGCATCCTAATCATTTGGAGGTGATGAGTGAGCGATTCCAATACTTCAGAATCACAAGACAATCAGTTGGCTGAGCACATCAGGCAGTTGCGAAAATTATCAAAGAGTCGACTGACCGATGGCATTTTTCTGCTGGCCTATTCAGCCATGAACACCGTGCTACTGATTACGTTGCGTCTATCGGTGCCAGTTGCCAATGCCAATGCATACGAGAAGCTACGAGCTCGTGCCAGTTTGTATGAATGGGGGCGATATTGCCATCTCAGCTTTGTTGCAACACTTGCATTGATGGGGCTTATGGCCGTGACAGCGTGGTGGATGATCGCGGTGTCTTTATATGGTCAAAGGGCAGCCATTGAGGAGTCATCGTCAGGCTTAGCAAGTAATGCAAGTATGGACAAGAAGCGTTATCCTGGTAGACTACTACTGGAGAAAGTCAAGTTTTTGATGATACCTCTGCACCTTCTGATAGGTGTCATTGTCATAGCCAATCTTGGCGATGTAGCTAACCGGTACGAAACATATTTCTTTATGAACTCAGTGCCGCAAGCTCCACACTTGATAACGGTGTTGCTGCTGATTGCAGGAGTGGCTCGATTTGGAAAATATATCCTAAAGCAGGTTGACGAACTTGCCTTGCTACGAGGGATGTCGTGTGATGTTGATGTAAAACGAAAGACACACTTTAGGCGGTTGCTACAACCTACGAGTAAGAATCTTGCAGGCATGATTCTGGCGATAGTAATAATTTTCTCAATAGCGGCGTTGGGTTGGTTGCCGAAATCGCAGGCATACTTCGGTTGGGACGGGGTCAGTCTTCTTGATGACTTTCATCAAAATAGACAGAATCAATATACGCGACTAAGCTGGAGTGTTGATGTTCCCACTTACGCAGGATACATCGAAGGCGACTGGTTAATATCATTTGGCCTTGAACCTGATAACCCTGAAAGCTACGCAGACACTGTGACAAGTATTTACGGTTTTCGAATAGGGCGATGTGAGTGGAAATCTCTGGAGAACGAGTTTGTGAACCGTTTTGGCTCACCTTCGGGGCGGCGTCAAACGCCTGAAGGCCAGACTCGTGCTCTCTACTGGGGAGACGTGAACGATATTCACCTGAGCGACCACATCAGGGATGGTGATGTTTATTCGGGGAGCAATTGGCAGTTTGATGGGCGAGGTATCATTTTAATATCTCATGGACCTGAAGATACTTGTTCGGCCCACTTTTGCATCTCTGACACGGGCAAGGAAAACGAGGTCGGCATGCGTATGGTATATGAGATGTGTGCTCCTGCAATCAGTAGAGCCAATAGATGAACAAACATATGTGTTAACCCCCCACCGCCGCACGACAATTGGCCAGCGAAATCGAATTTCCTGTTAGCCATATATCGTACGCTGCTCATCCCACCGCGCCGGCAGGTTCTTCCGCAGCTTCTCCAGGCTGAGGTCGTCGGGTTCGTCGCCGCGTAGGATTGCCTCGATGATGTCAGGTGCGAGGCTGGTCAGGAGGAGCATTCGGCCGACGTAGGTGCGGTCACAGCCGACTGCGTGGGCTAGATCTTCCATGCTGGCGTACTCGCCGGACTCGAGCTGAGCCTGCCAGCGGTGGCCCTTGGCGACGGCTTCGATGAGTGTGTGGTTGGCACCGCCGGTTCCCTTGACCGGCAGACGGCAGGCGGTTACCATACTGCCAAGAGTAGGACGTAATGACAGCTTTTCGGCGGTGATTTAATTGGTTGCGGCCCGGGGGACGGCGGATGATAGATGTTGCTGGGGGATCCCAAGAAGATTAGTGACGAATTGGACCTGCTGGCGGCGGGCTTTGGCGCCCTGGGCTTGTGCTTCATATTTCAGGCCCTACGCGGGGTCGGCCTGCGCGGTTCGTGGGTGGGCAAAACCACCACCATCGACTGTTTTGGCAGATTGCGCATCTATGATCTATTGTTCTAGGCTTGCTCATCCATTCGATTGACAATTTCATAATAATAGTCGTAGTTTTCGACGGGAATGTCTGAATCAATGGAATGCGTACCGATCACTACACCACCATCACGTGCCACATCCATAATCTCAGCCACCTGATGTTCAATCTCCCGCCGATTACCGCTGGTTAACACGTGAATATTGCACATCCCACCGATTAATGCCAGGCGATTACCGTATCTGGCTTTCATTTGGGGGATAGTCATGCCGGCAGAAGGATTATTCCCTTGGATACCCGTGAAGCCGGCGTCGATAAGCAAATCTACAAGTGGCAGGCAATTGCCGTCACAGTGAAGGATTACATTCTTTACGCCTCGTTCTTTCCATCTTCCTATCATCTCACGGTATGGTTCAAGATAAATCCGCTCAAAGGTTTTTGGAGAAATCATTGATGTTTGGTTATTACCAAGCTCGTCGTAAACCCATATTGCTGTGTCCCACGTGTTAGTTACATCCAGCGTTTTTTCGCCTGCCTGCGTAAGGAACTTCGCAACTCTCTCGGCCAAATGACGACAGAACTCTTCGTCTTCATGTAGATCAATCAAGAGTTCGAATTCTCCGCGGAGATAATAGGATGACATGAACAATCCCATTACGCCACTAACGGGGCAGAAGCGATCATGGCTGCGGGCTTCCCACTGCTGGTAATAATCAATGCGATCATTTGTCCATGGTTCCTCGAATGCAACTACATCCAGATCGGACTTGTTTGACAGGGCAGTTTCCAACACTTGGTAAAATGTACCCGAATGGCTGCACTTCTGGACTCGGCCCCAACTGTCGTATAGCAAATAGGTATTACCGTCACCTTCCTCCTGACGCATCCGGCTGACAAACGGCCCTTCCTGCATTGCCAGCACTGTTCCAATATCGATCTTGTTATAGTCGCCATAAATATCATCAGACGTTTTGCCACATCTATCTTTTTTCCACTGCTGGACATAACCAGGGAGAAAGATTTCATAGCGTGGGACACGGTCTGGCTTCTGGTGAGAAAGGGCGAGTTGTACACGTTCACGCGGAGTCATGTGAAATCTCCTAGAATGCTAATGATTGTTGGCCCGCGTGACTTGCCCGGGACAAAGCCCATCTGCCCCGCCATCTGCAGAACCATTCTACATGTTTGCGGAGAAACATTGTCCTGATTGCGCAATACACGACGGACAGTCATCTTGATGACTCCCGACTGTTCGGCAATCAAAGCCAAGTTTTTTTCCGAATTACCTGCCATCCAACCTATTCGCACTCAAAATCAATGGAAATAAAGCATTTATGGCGTATCATTTTGTATCCCAAATATGTGTTACTGTCAACTGCAATTAATGCTTTTCTGTGGCAAAAGTGGCTTATTCCTCTTTTTACCCACTTTTTAACATCATATTGTTATGATACAACCGCCTGTCGCCACACTTTTTTAACCGGCGTTTACACGCAACATTGTGTATTTGTGGAAAAACGCGTCTGGGCACTAATTTATACGAATAAAAATTAGAAACCAGCATGGGCTGAGAGCCCATTCCACCTTGCTGGTTAGGGGGCTTATCCATAGTTGTCTATGAACCTATGAATCTTGTCAACGCAGCTTTGCTTGAACTCGTCAGAAAGCTGCGTGGTAAGGAGTTCCAGATAGCTCCCTATGTGGTCGAACTCGCAGCGGTACATCCAGTCCTCAGGCAGCAATACGCCGGCAGATTCAAGGCCCTTTCGGATGTCCTGATGATAGTCGGTTGAGGTGTTGCGAACCAAATTCGCGATATCCATGAGTGGCCCTCCCGAATGGGAAAACTCCCAATCAAGTATCGCCACCACCTCACCATCTTTTACTAATATGTTGGAGGGATTGAAGTCGCCATGTACCAGACATCCGCAGGGTTGGTCTTCGGTCGGACGTTCTGCTTCAATTGCGAAAATACGTGTAATAGCGTGGACCGCCTGAGACCCGAGCCACTTGTTCACAGCTGGGTCTTTGAGAATCGCGGTCATAAAATCGGATTCGCCACCGAAGTCGAAAGGGGTGATAGTACCATCGGCAGCGACCCAGCCCTTGCTTGGAAAGGTAACCGTCCAGATATTGGCTGCGGTCCGGACGGCGGCCTGCAAACATTCCGGGTGGTCAGACAGATGATCACCCTCGACGAAAGAAAACAGTGACCAGTCAGGTCCGGCGGCAAGGATGGGCGGAACCGATACGAGCCCCTCGACCAGACGCATGGCTGTGCGTTCACGTTCCGCGGTACCGCCGGCATGCCAACGAAAAACGCAAGTCTCGCCATCGACGACAAGCTTGTAGTTCGAGTTGCTCTTTCCATGCGGCAATAGTTCAACCGATATGATCTTATGGTCGCCGAGATATTCTTCGATTAAGGCGGCCTCAAACGGTTTGTGTGGATGTCGTCGATTCTCGGGCATATTATTCTTTCTTCTATGGTATCGAACAACTAAGTATTATGCTTTTTACTGTTAATACCACGTATTAATCGCCAAAAGCTAGAGTTTTAGGTTTTGGATGAAGTTTTTGATTTGGTCTCGGACTTGTCGGTAGCAGTCGAGGGCGGCTTGAGGATTGGGAGCTGATTGGGCTAGCTTGGGTGGGTCGTCGAAGGGGGCGTGGATTACTTTGGTGTTGCCGGGGAAGACGGGGCATGATTCGTGGGCGTGGCTGCATACTGTGATAACGAGGTCGAAGGGGATGTGCTGAAGTTCGGAGAGGAGTTTTGAGCGGTGGTGGGAGATGTCGATGTTGAGTTCGGCCATGACTTGGACGGCGTGAGGATGGAGGCCATGAGTTTCGATGCCGGCAGAGTAGGGTTCGAGGTCGTCGCGGAGGGCGCGGGCGAAACCCTCAGCCATTTGACTGCGACAGGAATTGCCGGTGCACAGGAAGAGGACTTTGGGTTTGGTGGTCATGATATTTGCCTGTGGTTGGGTTCTTGTGGAGATTGGATACTGACTACCCTTTAGCTGCGCGAAAGGATGCCACTTAAAATCATGCTTGATAGATTAGGTATAGGCTGGCGATTATGATTAGGATGGCGCAGAGGTATTTCAGGATTTGGGCGGCGTGGGATTTTTGGTTCCAGTTTAGGTAACGTTGGACGAATTTGGTTAGGGTGCCTGCGAGAACGATGACGCAGCAGTGTCCTATGGCGTAGATCAGAAGCAGGGCGACGGCGTAGGGGAGGTTGGTGGAAGCGGCTTTGAAGGATACGGCAAGTACGGGTGCCATGTAGGCGAAGGTACATGGGCCCAGGGCGATGCCGAATATTAGTCCTAGGATCAGGGCTGCGAGTGGACCTTTGTTTTTGAACGAGGTGGTGTTTGGGGCGGTGAAGGGGATGGGTATAATGCCGAGCAGGTGCAGGCCCACGAGGAAGAAGATGAGAGCGACGAAGTAATTGGCGTATGGTCCTAGGTCGCCGAGGAGTCGGCCGGCGGCGGAGGTTATTAGGCCGATGATAGCGATGGAGATTAGTATGCCCACGGCAAAAAGGCTGGATACGGCGAAGGCGCGGCGGATGGTGATGGCGCCTTGGCGATCGACGAAAGCGACGATGAGAGGGATGCTAGCGAGGTGACAAGGACTGAGGATGACGCTGAGTATGCCCCAGATGAAGGACGCGGCAAAGGCGATAAGGAGTGAGCCTTCGACGGCGTGGGATAAGGTTGTGAAAAGTTGCTGCATGTTTGGGGCCTTGACGGGGCAGGGGTGTTTAGGTTATTCGTCGAAGGTTATGCCATGGCGATTGAAGGTTTCTATGATGTCGGCTTGAGCGAAGAAGCCTTCATGCCGGAAGATTTCGTTGCCTTGGGCGTCGAAGAGGATTTGGGTGGGTATCATGTTGATATTGTATTGGTTGACGGCGGCGCGGTTCCGGCGGACATCGATGAAATCGACTTGGAGTCGGCCTTGATATTGAGTGGTTAGGGATTGGAGTACGGGTTCCATGAGCTGACAGTTAGTGCAGCCGTGGGAGCCGAGTTCGAGTAAGCGGGGTAGAGATTGTGGAGCTGTTTCGGAGATGGCGCAAGGGTCGCTTGTTGAGGATTCGTCCTGTACAGGACCGACGTTGCTGGTGTTAGCTTGATTATCAGAAGAGAATGGGCAGCAAGCGTTGTTCTGCTTTAGAGCGAAGACAATTGCTACGGCGGCGATGAGAGCAGCTATTACGAGAATTTTGGGGGCGAGTTTTGACATTTGATGTTCCCTGATTTATGCGGAGGGGTTTAGTAGTTGTTTGATTTGTTCGGGTGAGAGTAGTTTGCCGGCGGATTTAACTTGGCCGTCGATGGCGAGGGCGGGGGTTACCATAACGCCGAATGACATTATTTGGTTAATGTCGGTTACTTTTTCGATTTCGCAATCGAGGTTGAGTTGATCGAGGGCGGTTTGGGCGTTGGCGGCGAGGGTTTTGCATTTGGGGCAGCCGGTGCCGAGGATTTGGATTTTCATGATGTTTTTCCTTTTTTGAGATGACACTATTTTTAAGTTAAACACGTGTGCAGGCAAGTTGTACACCCTACGGAGCTGGATTCCCGCCTGCGCGGGAATGACAAGATACTAGGGACACATGGCGCCGAAGATTATTCCTGATATTGTTGCCATGATGATTACAAGGAGGACGAAGGTGATGGTCTTGGTTGTGCCAAGTACGGTGCGGATGACTAGCATGTTGGGCAGTGACAGGGCGGGTCCTGCGAGCAGTAGGGCGAGTGCGGGTCCTTTGCCCATGCCGGCGCCCATTAGGCCTTGCAGTATGGGGATTTCGGTAAGGGTTGCAAAATACATGAAGGCACCGGCGACGGATGCGAAGAGATTGGCGGTGATGGAATTACCGCCGACGGCACGGGCGATCCACTGAGAGGGGATTAGTCCTTGGTGGCCTGGTCTGCCGAGCAGTAGGCCGGCAAAGATGACGCCCAGCATTAGCAGCGGAAGGATGAGTTGGGCGAATTCCCAAGTTGAATTGAGCCATTGTGCGTTTTCGCTGTCGGGTTTTTCGGTGGCAAGGATAATGGAGAGCAGGGCGACGGCGGTAATGAAGGGGATGATGGGGTATTGAGGAATGGCGATAGAGAGGGCGATGACAGGGGCGGCGGCGAGGATGATCTTCCAGGGGCGGATGTGGAACCAGATGATGAGTATGAGGGCGAGGGCAGCAGCGAAGGCGGCGGCGATGAACCATTTAGCGGAATAGATTTTGAACCATAGGCCTGTTTGTTCGGCGGGCGGGGCCCAGTTGGCGAATACGAGTATGCCGATGAGAGAAGCGAAGTATAGGGCGTTTTGGGCTAAGGAGCGATGATGGGTATCGGTGGGGATTTGGGGTTGCGGGGCAGTGTTGGTGCCGGGGTGACGTTCAAAGAGGAAGTGCATTATTAGGCCGATGATAATGCTGAATAGGATGGCGCCGACGGCGCGAGCGATGCCGATTTGCAGGCCGAGTACTCGGGCGGTTAGAATTATGGCGAGGATGTTGATAGCGGGGCCCGAGTATAGGAAAGCGGTGGCGGGGCCTAGCCCGGCGCCCATCCGGTATATGCCGGCAAACAAAGGCAAGATAGTACAAGAACAGACGGCGAGTATGCTGCCGGACACACTGGCGACGGCGTAAGCGAGGAGCTTGTTGGCTTTGGGGCCGAGGTACTTCATGACGGACTGGGAGCCGATGAATACGGAGACGGCTCCGGCAATGAAGAAGGCGGGGATTAGGCATAGGATGACGTGTTCGCGTGCGTACCACTTGAGAAGGTAGAGGGCTTCCATGACGGCGTTGTCGAAACGGGCTCGGCCGAGCGGGAGATAGAAGCAAGCGAGAAAAATGCCGATGATTAACAGGAGTTTTTTGTGTTTGGTTAATTGGTTCATGGCTTATTCTTGGGGTTGGCTATTGGGGGGCAGCAGAGTTTTGATCGATAAGTTGGAGGACAGTGTTGGTTTGTTGCGCTTGGTTTTTGACGACTTGGTTGACGCAGGACAGGAAGGAAGTGATGCAGGGAGTTTTTAGGGTGTATATGACCTTTAGGCCTTGTTTTTCGCAGTCGAGGATGCCGGATTTTAGCATGAGAGCTAGGTGGCGGGAAACGTTGGAGCGTTGGGCGTCGATGTGCTGGGCGATGTCGCAAACACATTGGGGGCCTGACTTTAGGAAGTCAACAATCGCCAAGCGTATGGGGTGGGCTAGGGCTTGGAGGATTTCGGCTTGGCATTGGTAGAGTTTTTGGTTAGGGGTAGACATGACGATGTAAGTGCTTTATATTAAGGCTTTTATGGCGTTAATTCAGCATAAACTAAGAGTCCATCCTACTTAGATGAACAAGATAATACTGACGGCGGCCAGGGCTTTAGTTACTATGTGATAATATACTCACATAGCTGTGTAAGGTCAAGTGGAAATTTTCTGAGGAGTGAGAAAAACGTGGGGAGTTGGGATTCGAGTACGGATAAAGGAGGACTTTGTTGAGGATTACGAGCGGTGTAGGTTTTTTGAGATTGATTTAGTATTTGCCGTGGTCATCGATTGCTTTTCTGGCGGCGTGTAGGTTTTGGGTAGGGCTGTTGCGGGGGACGGCGCAGGCGCTGCCGAGTACGTATCTACCGCCGGGTTTGCCTTGATTGATACACTGGACGGCTTCATCGTAAACTTGTTGAGGAGTTCCGTTGGCCAGGGTGAGACAACTGATGCCGCCCATTAGGGTGATTTGTGAGCCGATTTGCTGTTTGGTTTTTTCGACGCTCATGCCGCTGGTTGGGTCTATGCCGTCCATGGCGTCGATGCCGATGGCAGGCAGGGAATGGAGAAGCGGGTTATAGTTGCCGCAACAATGTTTGTAACAGAAGATGCCTAGGTCATGAACGGCTTGGGTCATGGTTTTGTAGGCGGGGGCGCAAAAGCGTTCGTAAATGTCGGGTGAGATGACGCTGGCGGAAGCATAGGAATCGCCGATGTAGATGCAGTCGATGCCGATCTGGGCAAAGGCGGTGGCTTGCTGGATAGAGATTTGCACAGCTTTTTCGATAAGGGCAACGGCTAGATCGGGATGGTCATAGAAGGTCATAAGGGCGAGTTCTGAGCTGCCGAGCTTTTCGGTCATGAAATTGATGGTCTGGCCGCTGCACATACCAACGGTGAATAAGCCTTGTTCGTGAGCTTGGTTTGCGCACCGCTTTACGGCGTCGAGGCAGCCGTTTTTGAGGTATTGGTCGGCTTGGGTTACTTCCATGGCATTGACATCAGCGATGGTTTTGACGGGAGGGGGCGGGGTTGTCGGCACAAATATGCCGCCGCCACTGACGTCGTAGAAGCCTTCGGGCTGGTTGGTCTGGTTGTCGTATTGCAGGAGTTTGCCGTCAAGTTTTCTGACGGTTTTGTTATGGAACCATGAAGTTTCGGGGCCCATACAAAAGCGCACGGCATCGGCTTTATATTTGAGGGCGGCGGATAGCATACATTCAGCGCCAAGTGAGGGATTGATTAGAGCATCTTCAAAGGGGATGTCGCAGGCCAAACATGCGTGGTCGGTATAGATGGTGGGAAAGAAGGGGACACGGTCGGGGATTTGGCCGGTCATGACTTTGGACATGCGTTCGATTGAGTTCATTATCATGCCTATACTTTTTGCTGAGAGGAAAAGAAAGGGTGCGCGCGTGCCGGCGTATTCTAGCTTTCGAGGGAATAGGCGTAGATTTCGGCGTTGGTGAGTTCGATTTCGATCAAGGTTTTGTGCGGATGGGGCGCGGGTTGGCAGTTGGTTTTGTTGTTCCAGTGGACGACGACGGCGGTGTGGTCACCGGATATTGGTTGGCAATCCTCGAGGCTGAAGCCGGGCAGGGGTTTGTTATCTTTGGCGTCAAGGATAGCGACGCGGGCTTGGCCGTTGGATTTGGTTTTGAGATTGAGTTTGAGTGATTGGCCTTTTTTGGGGGTGAGGTTTAGGTAGAGTTTTTCGCGGAAGCGGGCGCTGAGGCTGATTAGACGGTCTTTGGGCCAATGAGCAAGGCCTATTCGGGCCCAGCCTCCTTCGTTTTTGGTATCGCTGAAATATTTGATATAGTCGATTCCGGCGCCGGTCCATCCATGGTACTCACGGGATCCGGTGAAGTACATACGGCTTTGGTCGGGACAATGGATGACGTGGGGTGAAGTGTAAATGCATCCGTCGGCCCATTCGGGGACGTTGGTGGGGTCGAGCCAAGTGGGGCGGCCGGGGAAGTGGTGCCAAGCGCCGCCGGGAGAAAATTGGGCAACGACGCTGATGTCAACTTGGCCGAGGTTGCCCCAGGTTTGGCGATATTCTTCGGGGAAGGTTCCCATGGGCGACTGATGGCGGAAGTTCCAGAGGAAACCTAATGTGGCGCCGTCGGCGCGCGGGTCCAGTCCAATGCCGTAATAGTCGGCGCTGAGGAATCCTTTTTCGATAGACATTTGTTCGTCGATTAGATCGGGGACGAGCGCTTCGAGTGGTTGGGTCATTTGGTTATTTCGCCAATAGGCCTGTGAGAATGTTCGCCGGGCAAGGCCTCGAAGGAAGCGAATTTGCTTCATGATTAACATAGCGCCGCCTTGTGGCAGGGGGGCGGCGCTGATGACATCTCTCGAATCCCATATTGGTTGGACGTTTTCGGGGGGCCAATAAATACCGTCGGCGGATGTTGCGGTTACGTATCCATCATAATCGGCTAAGTGGTCGAAGTTGCCAGGTATGCCGACAAGGGCTCTGGGATGGAAGTAACCGAAGACGCGGTATCTTTGGTCTGAGGGGGCAGATTCTTGAATGATGATATTGGCGGAATGAATGGGAAGATTTATGAGGGGGTTTGCTTTGGAGCCATTAACCTCTACGAGATTGCAGTTACATCTTTTCCAGACTATGCCATCATCGCTTTGGGCTAGTCCGACGCGGAGTACGTCTTTTTCGTCCCATTTTTTGGGCCAGGCCTGATACCACATACGATATTGGCCGGCGTCTCGGACTACGGACGCATAACTGACACCAAGAGCATCGACTTCGTGGGAGCCTTGGAAGACGGCATCTTCCATGACGGTTGGGCGGTGGAGTTGGTAATGAAGGCCGGGGGTCATGCCGAAAATGGCAGGGTGGCCGTCAAATAGGAATTGCTGACACTTCTGCTGGGTTGATTGCTCAGATGTCATTTTGCGGTTCCTTTCGGTGTTTATTGTCAGTATGTCGCGGTGCGATCAAATGAAGTAAACTTCCGAAAGGGGTTTTATGACAGTAAAGCATTGGTGTCAAGATGGTTTTATTTTTTTGTGAATCTTAGCGCGCTAACAAATTCAGGTTGTGGTCAGGGATTTAATCCCCTGGGACTCTGATTGCTGGATTTAGTTTTGTAAGGCGACGTTGCGGGGGACTACGGAGGCGTAAACGGGGTATCTTGCTTGTTCGCGTTCGATGGTGAATCGGATAGCGATGCGGCCTACGATTCCGAGTTCGAAACCTTCAGCGGTCGGGGGAAATGTGGCGAATATTGGTTCGCCGGGCGCGATTGGGTCCACGCCGTCGAGGAACACGTACCAATTGTCACCGCCGTTAATGTTGACGAGCAATTGTCGCAGATCGGCATCATAACTATAGACGATGGTTTCGTCGGCGACATCGACGAAGGAACATTCGGTTCCATCGGTGCTGACGATGATTGGGGTATCGGGATCGTTGTGGGCGGAGCGGACTTCTCGGCACAATTGCTGGAGTACATTGCGCGCAGCTAGGCTGGCCAGGCCTTGCTCTTGGTTGGCTTCGTAGCTGCGCAGGGCGGCGTCAAAAGCTACACTGGTGGCGGCGATAAGCATAGCGGTAATCGCCAAGGCCATGAGCAGCTCGACAAGGGTAAAGGCTGATCGGCGGCGGCGACGACTATATTTGTATTTGTTGGAGTATTTGGTCATTGGATTTTACTCTTAAGTTGTGCAGCATGGGCTGATGAACCCATCCTACGTTGAGCGTTTGTTTTTAGAGTGCTGTTTAGTATTCGACGTAGGAGTCGGTGTTTCTGACGAGGATGATTGGTGTTACCATTCCGCTGGGTAGCAGTCTTGAAGGATCTGGAGTTATGCGGATGACACCGATGTCGTCTGCGGGATCGAGGGCACTGGACTCGCTGCCGCCGTCGTCAGCGAAGCCGATGTTAGTGACGTAACCTTGAGAATAAGGTGAGGTGTCGAACATGGAGATGATTGTGCCGTCGATTTGTTGGTTGCCTCGGACATCGACAATGCCGCCTACGACGGCTCCGGAAAGAGTAGAGTTACAGCCTTCTTCGACAGCGGTAACATTACCAAGGTTGACGTTGAAATGAGGAGCGATGATTGTGGCTTCTTCCATGTAGGTGTTGTTGAAGTTGGCTTCGCCGGTGAAGTATAGACAGTTTTTAGTCCAGAGGAAGTTATCGGGGCAGCCGGTTACGATTACTCCGTTAAAGGTGCAATCTTCGAAGCGGATATTATTAGTACCGTTACCAGCGATGTTGATGAAGAGGATGCCGTCGAAGGTGCAGTTGCGAAATAGGGCGTTGCGGCCCGATGCGCAAATGACGTTGCTGAAGGTACGGTTTTCGTACACATGGCGGTTCATTTTTACAGACCATTCGTATTGTGGCAGACTATAGTCGCCGGCAACATGCGGGAAATACTCTTCTTCGGTTTTTCCGGAAGATGGCATATTGCTGCAGAGATCAAGGTACACGCTGGTGTCATAATCTTCGGGTGATAGGCCGGGGATATCTTCGGGGGCGTCATGTTGGACACCTTCACTGTAGCCTTGGCAGAGGTCGTATGGTTCGTAGAGGGGGTTTCCTTCCTCGTCATAGGTTGCGAGTGATATGCCGTCGTTGATGAGCTGCTGTTCGGAGCAGGTAGTGTTGAGTACGCCATTTACGGCGGCGGTGGAGGCGGTTTCGAATGGCGCGGGGTGGTTCCAATAGTCGGTGCGGTTCCAGGCGCTGTAGATGTCGCCTTCGATGGTGCTGTCTCCGGTGATGATCATACGGCCTCGGGAAGCAATGGCGTATTCGAGGACGCTGTTATCTTTTTGGATGCCGAAATCCATTCCGAGGGCGCGGGTGATTTCGCCGTCAGATCCGGTAACGGTGACAATGATCTGATGAGGATCTTCACCGGCGGCGGGTTGGAAAGTGTATTCGATGCTGAAGGCGGCGTCGCCGGTGGGGGCAAATTGTCTGCCGCCGGCGGCGGGAACACGCAGTGTCAGGCTGGTTGGGTTCCAGGAACATCCGCTGTCGCCAAGCAGAGCAGCGACGTGCGCTGCGAAGAATCCCATGGTGGTTTGGGCTTGGTCTTGATCGACGGTATTGATGGGTGTATGAGCTTCTTCAGGGGGAACGTAAGAGTCAACGAGATAGAGAGCGTATTCGAGGCCTGACTCGGCGGCGGCTTGGGCTTGGACGATATCGTGATGGTTGATGGCTGTTGCGGCGTTGTTGCTGCTCATGGAAGCGAAGGCGACGGCGAGCATTGACATCATGGCGACAAAGAAAAGGGCCATGATGGAGCCGGTTGCGGTTTGGCGTCTCTTTTTGGCGGTATTCATGGTAATTTTCCTTCCAATTTGGGTTAGAGTTAACGCATGATCGTATCGTTAGCTCCTAAGCCACATTAGATCAGCAGGAAAATGTAGTACAGCATGGGCTGATGAGCCCATCCTACTTGAGCATTTGTGTTTTGTTTTCTGAATTCCCGATCAGGTCGGGAATGACAATTATCATGGTCTATTGAATGCGTAGCCAGGTGTATGAAGTTACTTGCTGGTCGTCGCAGAAGACGACGGCTGTGATTCTGACGGCTACTTGTGGGTCTCCTAAGGTAGCAACTTGGAGGGTTGCTGGGTTTATATAGGTTACGCTTAGGTGTTGGGAATAATTTTCGAGTCCTTCGATGGGGTTACCGAGCGAGTCAACAGCGTTGAAGGTCTGGTTGTCAAGGTCGACGAGTTGGTCGAAGGGGGTGTTATCGACGATAGAATGGAGTTCTTCGGCGAGGAAGGACGCGGTGGATACTTGTTGGCCGAACATATTTACTCTGGTTCCGGATCCCATGACGAGCATAAGGCCGGCAATTGAAAACCCAACAATGGCGACGGCGAACATCGCTTCGATTAAGGTAAAAGCGGATGCTGTGTGCTTACGCCGACGTCGCAGATTGTAATGATGAGATACCATGGTTATATCCTTATCCTTTAACAATACTGGATAATTTGAAGATGGGCAGAATGATACTCATGGCGATAAAACCAACAACAAAACCCATCATAACGATCATCAACGGCTCGATCATGGCGGTTACGGTGCGAATAACGTTTTTGAGTTCCTTTTGGTAGTGTTCACTAATATCCGTAAGGACCTCGGCGAGTTTACCGGACTCTTCGCCACTATGTACCATTTGGATGACGCTCTTAGGGATCAGATCGCCTTTGGTCATAGGGGCGGAGATTTGCTTACCCTGTTCGACGGAATCGCTGACATCAAGCCACATTTCTTTATAGAAGGTATTGCCTGCGATATCAGCGGTGATTTTGAGGGCGTCGAGAATGGGGACGCCGGCGTTTACGAGCTCGCCCATGGTGTGCATACAACGAGAGATATAGAGGCAGCGACACAGTTTGCGGATAATGGGCAGTTTAAGTTTGAGTTTGTCCCAGACTACAATGCCGGTTGGGGTATGAATGAACCAGATGAGGGCCCATACGAAGGCGATGGCGCCGGCCAAGAACAAGTACCAATAATTGCACATAGCGCCACTGAGGGCTAAGATTAGCTTGGTGGGTGTAGGCAGGAGGTCTTCTTTGCCTTTGAATATAACGACGAATTTGGGCAGAACGAAGGTGAGTAGAAAAACGGTTGTGCTGACGGCCATGACACCAATGATGATGGGGTATATCATGGCGCCGCGTACTTGTGATCGGGTTTCGATTTGCTGGGAGAGATATTCAGCGATACGTTGGAGCATTTCGGCGAACGAACCGGACAGTTCCGATGCCCGGATCATGTTGATGTAAAGTGGGCTGAATATTTTGGGGAATCGGGCCAGGGCATCGGAAAACGCTTTACCGGATTCAACGTCTGTTTTAACGGCTTGGAGGATATTACGGAATTTTTTACTTTCCGTTTGGTCGGCGATACCTTCTAGAGCGGCGCGGATGCTGATACCAGCCTTGATCATAACGGCAAGCTGGCTGGTGAAATTGAGAATGTCTTTGGCGGACGGTCCGAATTCAACTTCAAACGACATGAGTTTTTGGAGGAAAGACTCAGCGTTTTGGGCTGCTTCGTTTAGGGAGACAACGTATCCTCCCTGCTTACGGAGGGTGTTGGAAGCTGCGATCATAGATTCCGCTTCGATGAGTCCGGCGGAAACTTTGCCGGTTTTCAGTTTTACTTGATAATTATAGAACGGCATTTTTGTATCCTCGTGGCTTTATTGCCGTGTCGCGGCACGGCAGGACAACGATTAACGAGTACTTTCTACGGATTGCATATTAGGCGCTTATAGCTCTTCTGAGTTTTTCTGGGTTGGCGGCATGGGACAGGGCATCGTGGCGGCTGATCATGCCGTTGAACAGTAATTCGGAAATAGATGTATCGAGCGTTTGCATACCGATTGGTCTTGAGGTTTCGATGATGTTGGGGATTTCAAAGATACGGTTTTCTCGAATACAGTTGCGGACCGCGGAATTACAGAGCATTATTTCGACCCCTGGCACCATTCCTGGTTTATCGACGCGTTTGAACAATACTTGACTGATAACAGCGCGGAGGGTGTTGGCAAGCATAGACCGGATTTGGTTCTGTTGGCCGGCTGGGTAAATATCGATGATACGTTCGATGGTTTGCGAGGCGTTGATGGTATGCAGGGTTGAGAGAACGAGGTGACCGGTTTCGGCGGCGGTGATGGCGGACGATGTGGTTTCGAGGTCTCGCATTTCACCGACGAGGATTATGTCTGGGTCCTGACGCAAAGCATGTTTTAAGCCGCTGGCGAACGATGGACAATCGGAACCGATTTCACGCTGTTCGATGGCGCATTTTTCGCTGGTCAACATATATTCGATGGGGTCTTCAACAGTGATAATGTGTTTGCCGTATTTATGGTTAATCACATCGATCATTGAGGCCATGGTGGTACTTTTGCCGGAGCCGGTATCGCCAGTGACCAAAATGAGTCCTCTAGGCAGATCGACCAACTGCGTGACAGCTTTGGGGAGATTAAGTGTATTCAAAGGCGGCACTTTATCGGAAATGGCACGAAAGGCGATAGCGATGTTACCTCGTTGGAAGTGGGCGTTTACACGGAAACGGCCCTTTCCGGGCACTTCGGAGGAAAAATCGAGGTCGCGGTTTTCGAGGAATTTTTCGTATTGCTGATCGGAAATCATTTCTTTTAACATGATTTCAGCCAGTTCGGGGGTGACAGGTTCATATGATGTTTCTTCGAGCGCGGTGTGGATACGCAGCAAGGGCGGTGAATCGACGAGTATGTGTACATCGGAGGCGCCTTTTGCCAGCGCTACGGCAAGTAGTTCTTGAAGGTATGACATAAGTTTGTTCCTTGGTTGCTATCGGCGTGGGTAACAGGATACCCTACATGTTTACGGTAGAATGGCGGGCATGGCCCGCGGCACATAGTTGGTTTTATATTGTGCTTTCGGTTACTCGCATTACTTCTTCGACGGTGGTTGTTCCGGAGTGAACTTTTCGGAACCCATCTTGTCTTAGAGTTATCATTCCTCGTTCGACGCACAATCGTCTGAGTTCGGTTACATTTGGGTTTTTGGTAATTATGTCACGATAAGAATCGTCGATGACGAGCAGTTCATATAGTCCGATTCGTCCCTGGAAGCCGGTATGGCGGCAGTTTTCGCATCCGATTCCCTTATGGAGTTGGTCATCTTGAAAGCCGTGCATTTCCATAAACTGTTTGTTATCCGGGCTTATAGGGTATGCTTCCTTACAATGAGGACATATTCTTCTGACGAGTCTCTGGGCGAGTACGGCGTTGGTTGAGGCGGCGATGAGGTACGGTTCGACTCCGATGTTGATGAGACGTGTGATACTGCTGGGCGCATCGTTGGTGTGCAGAGTTGAGAGTACGAGGTGGCCGGTCAAGGACGCTTGGACGGCGATTTTAGCGGTTTCGCCATCTCGAATTTCTCCAACCATTATGACGTCGGGGTCTTGTCGCAGCAGTGAACGAAGGGCGGCGGAAAATGACATACCTATATGGTCATGGACCTGCACCTGAGTTACGCCATCGACCTGGAACTCGACGGGGTCTTCGACGGTTGAAACATTAAGCTTGTTGAGATTCATGGTTTGGAGACAGGCATACAAAGTTGTACTTTTACCTGATCCGGTTGGTCCTGTTACCAAAACAATCCCGTGCGGTTGAGCTACTTGATGGCTCAAGATTACGAGGGTATCCTCCTCGAAACCGAGGTCAGCCAAGCTAAGTTGGGTTGTAGTAGCATCCATAATACGAATTACGACCTTTTCGCCGTGCGAAGTTGGCAGGGTCGAGACACGCATGTCGACATCTCTGCGATTAACCACGACTCGGATACGTCCATCCTGAGGCAGTCGTCTTTCCGAGATGTCGAGGCTCGCCATGATTTTAATACGTGAAACGACCGCGGCGTGCATATTACTAGGCGGATTCATCATTTCGAATAGCACGCCATCGATACGATATCGGACTTTTAGTTTTTTCTCTCCGGGTTCAATATGAATATCGGAGGCACCTTCTTTAACAGCGTTAAAGATGATGTAATTGACAAATTTTATAATGGGCGACTCAGCGGCTTCTCTTGCGAGGTTGCTGAGATCTTCTTCCTCGGCATCCACGACTTCGACATCATCTTCGGCAATATCCTGGATGATATCATCTATGTGGTATTCGTCGTCCTTGGTGTCTGCCGATGTAATTCTGTTGATATCTTCGGTGGTTGTGACGCAGACCGCGATTTCTTTGCCGGTTTGTCGTTTGACCTCGTCCAACATGAAGACATTGGTTGGATCGGCGGTGGCGACTACGAGTCTATTATTTTCGAAACGCACAGGCAGCACATGGTGAACGGCAATGAAGCCGGGGTCTAGCATCGCTGCGGCGTTGGGGTCAATGTCACTTTTTTCGAGTCGAGTAAAGGGCAGCTCAAGCTGTTTCGCCAAGCATGTCAGCAGGTCGCTTTCGGTAACGGCGCCCATGTCGAGTAGGATTTGGCCGATCGGTTTTCGCGGCGTTTTGCTTTGTAGATTCCGGGCCTGTTCAAAGTTTTCGGAGGATACCTTTGCATGCTCGCAGATTCTATGTTCGAGTTCTCTGGTTGAAGGCTGCTGGGGCTGAGGTGGCGTCCAGAGCGCGCGCAACTCCACTCCGTCGGATTCCCAGCCGGTTTCTTCGAGCGTTTGAGCTACGTCTTGGGCTGATCCGAGAATGAATTCATCAAGTTTTCTGCTATTGGGCATACATTGCTCCGGTGCAGATCGTGTTGGGCCTGGCGTATTTCGCTGAATCTCAGTCGATAGCGAAGGGGAGTTTTAGTTCATAGGCATTCGGCGTTCCATACAAATGGTTTAAGGCTGTGGGTCTTTTGTTCGGTGTTTTGTTAATTTATTACATCTGCAACAGGAACTCGGTTTGTTCGGCGGTGAGGATTACCTGTTGTGGTGTTATCTGTTGAATTTCGAACTCATCGATAACCGCGTCGCCTTCGTTAAAGACTTCTCCGTTGATCATACATTGAGGTCCTGTTGGGCTTACGAGTATGCCTTCGAGTTGGAGGCGTTGGAACAAATTGGTGAGTTCTCGGATTCTGGAGATTCGGCGATCCGCGGCTCGTTCTTGCTCGGCTACTTCATCTCGTGTGACAACCGGGATGAGTGATCTAAAGGGATTGTTGTGCAACTCATGGAGGAGTATCTGCTGGCTTCCGGGGTATTCGTAGAAGGCCTGCATAAGTCTTTGGTTGTCGGTGACGCCGTCTGGCCCTACTTGTTGGTTTTGGGACTCCAGGAGTTGGTTAAGGGCCATGTCCAACTGGGCGTTGAGGGTTTGCTGGGCGACTTCGTCGGTGTCGGGTCTATGGTGCAAACCTATAAAATATACAGCAGCGACGGCGGCACAACAGGCAATAAGCAATATCGCGGTGTTACGATTGGCTGTTTGGCCCCTTCGGCCTCTGCCAAAACCCGTAGCAGGAGTACTATTCTCTTGTTCAGGCTCATTATTGCTGTTGAGCCAGGCGGGGTCGCCGGGATTTTCCTGAGTATCCTCCGAAGTATTATCGCTGGGCTGATCCCAATCGAGGCCCGCGACGACATTATCAGCGGCTTGGTTGGCATCTTCTTGATCGAAATCATCTTGAGGCATAGAAGAATCGTGCTGATCGTCCCACTGTAGATCGAAATCGGAATTAGGTTGGTTTTGGTCCATGTTATTTGACATCGTTACTTTCCTTTTTTGACTATGTACGGCAGTAGTAACTGTTGGAAGCAAATTAGTTTAAGTCAGGTTTTATTCCTTGTTATTGGTTTGGTACGAGATGTTGACGGTGATTTTGGCACTTATGGTGCCGTCTTGGGCAATGGTGCTGAACTCCATGTGTTGGATTTCGGTGTTATCGTCTGTGCGTTGAAACTCGGCTTGGTTCTGGATGCAGGTAACGATAGGAGCGTTGTTGGGAGCCTCGGGTTGCTTTTTATCATTGTTGGGTTGAGTAAGGTTGTTAGGCATTGTTTTTGTGGTCTGGGTTTTATTGTGATTAGAGGGATTATGAGTACATTGGACTACAACTGGTTTTGGAGCTTCTACGGGCTTTGCTGTATATTCAGGTTTGGGATGTGTTTGAGGTTCCACGGTAGTAACGGGCTGTGCTGGTTGTGCGGGCGGAGTATGATGTTGAACCGGAGCGGGCTGTGGAGTTGGTGTGGTTTCTTGGCGTGGAGCAGGCTCTTGAGGAGGCGAATTCTCTTGGTGGGGAGCGGGCTGTTCGTGGTGAGTTTCTTGATGTTGCGGCTCGGGTTCATGGTGGTGTTCATGTTCATGATTTTCCGGTTGTGGTGCGGGTTCGTGGTGGTGTTCATGTTCATGGTCTTCCGGCTGCGGTGCGGGTTCGTGGTGGTGTTCATGTTCATGGTCTTCCGGC
>JAFGKT010000046.1 GCA_016928435.1 Sedimentisphaerales bacterium
AACGATGAGACAATACGTAAAATCTCATCCAAATATTACCTGGGCAAAAACCTAATTTCGGGCAACACGCCCTCTCAGCCCATGCTGAATCTATTCTGTTATCCTGTCTATACTCTCCAATAAACAACCCGACTGAATATAACAACCTAGCCTATCAATGCAACGCCCAAAAACACATATTAACGCAATAACACACCCGTATCATTCAGCCTAACTAAATCCAAGCCCCATACCTAACAAATTACCCAACTGCTATTTTTCCTTACCCCCGCAATCTCGCTGGTAACATAAATACTTGCAAACAAATCCTTTACATGCGTCATTTTCGCCCGCCCCCGTTATATCACCTCTCTGTAAAAATATCACTTAAACCAAATCCCGCCTTATGGTATTTTGGGAACTAAATATAAATTACATTCGTATCGCGACCCCGGAAAAAATCGCCCGCCGTCGCCCCAAATTTCCATTCGGAGTCTTAGCATGACAACAAACAAAATAACATCCGCGATCCTACTGGCATTAATATTATTCACCCTAACCCTTTGCACCGGTTGCGGCGAAGCCTTCCGCAACAGCCAAGGCATCACCATCACCTACTATTACACCCAAACCGCTGACGGCAAAACCCTCGCCCTCCGACGCTACGAGCCCGACCTCATCTCTGCCCAACGCAACCCCATCATTCTGTGTCACGGCCTAAGCTACAACCTCATGTTCTGGGACCTCGACGACCAAGTATCACTCGCAAGATATCTCGCCCAACAAGGATACGACGTCTGGTCACTATCACTCCGCGGTGCATGCCCCAGCAGCCAGCCATGGAATACCGCTATACGAAAACTAGCGCACTTCAATATCGACCCCGCAGCCATCAACACCCTAACCCAGCAAATGCAGCAAACCCCAATGATTGACTGGACCGTCGATGAACATATCCAATACGATATTCCCGCTGCCATCGATTTCGTTCTCGAACAAACCGAACGCCGGCGCGTACACTGGATCGGCCACTCAATGGGCGGAATGATTATGTTCGCCTACCTCAGCCAAGCAACACCTGAACAAGCCGACAAAATCCGAACCTTCGTCGCCGCCGCCGTCCCCATGACCGTCTTCCATCCGCTATCCCGTCCTATGAATTTCCTCGTCGAAATCGAAGACCTCATCGCCGTCGGCTCAACCGTTGTCGGCACCAGCGCCCCAGCAGGTATCGGCGTAATATTCGGCGATGTTGACGACGAATTCAATCGCCTGTTCTTTAACGGCCGAAATATGGAAGACCACGTCGTCCGCCGACTCTTCCAAGTCGCTCAAGAAGAAATATCACCAGGCCAATTGCATCAGCTCGTCGGCATGGTCCGCACCGAGCATTTCCGCTCCAGTGATGATTCCATCGATTATACCGCCGCACTCAACGCCGTCAACACACCAACATGCTTCCTTGTCGGCTCCGTCGATAACATGGCCACCCCTGATGCCGTACGCTACGCCTACCGTTCCCTGCGCACCGACCAACGCGATTTCCACCTCTTCGGACGCGTCAACGGCCAACGACAAGACTACGGACACGACGACCTAATCATCGGCGAACACTCCAAGGAAGAAGTTTACCCCGTAATCCTGCAGTGGCTCGAACGCTACAATGTCAGAATCGAAGAAGCCGAGTTTCTACTCCAACCAACAAACACCGATCCCGCAACATTCGCCCCCATCTCCGCTCAAGCCCCCATAGCCGTCGAACCAAACGATGTCCAACCAACAACCCAATGCACCAACTAATTCCCGTAGGGTGGGTAATTTTGAACATTTTGTTCAAAGTTACCCACGCGGTCCCTGACCCATCGACTAAATTGTACTCAAAGCTAAACCTATTCTGTTTCCGTCTTGCCCCTGGCAGCTAATGTCTTATTAGTGAATATTCGTGCCCATTAGTGGTTCTCTTAATTTGAACGGTTAAACAAAACTATGTCTGATTCCACCACCACCATCGCCGACCTAAAACAAATCGTCGCTGACTTCGCCGACCAGCGCGACTGGCGCCAGTTCCACAGCCCAAAAAATCTAGCTATGGGAGCCGCCATCGAAGCCGCCGAACTCATGGAACACTTTCTTTGGCTAACCCAAAAGCAATCCGAAGAAACCGCCCAAGACCCCCAAACCAAACATCAAATCGCTGAGGAAATCTCCGATGTCTTCTGCTACCTGCTAAATCTCGCCAACGTAATGAATATCGATCTCAGCGAAGCATTCCGCGCCAAGATGATCCGCAACGCTGAAAAATACCCCGTCGACAAATACCACGGCAAATTCCAATCAGAGCCCGAAGCGTAATCTCTCCCAGCGCAGCTCGTAATACCCGGATTCTTAATCAAAAGGAAACATCATGCCCCAACAGCAATACTCAAAACACCAGCAAGGCATCATCAACCGCTACTACGAAAACCTCGACACCATCATGCTCCAAAAACTCCAGGAGCTTACCACCGAACTATACCTCGCTAAAGACACCCCCAAGGAAGACCGTCTTTGGCAGAGAGTCGATCAAGCCATGGCTAAACTCAAAGTCAAACCCGCCATCCGCGAACACATCATGGTAAAACGCCGCGTCGAAGTCCTAGCCCAAAACCTACAAGACTGGATCAAAGCCTCAAAATAATTCCTATCGTTAGCCCTCGAACTTCATGTTCGAGGGTTCGAACACCAACCAAAAACCGTTACCAAATCAAACTTCAAACCATGCCTAAATCTCAACTCACACCCAACATAATCGCCGACCACCTTGCCCGACTCGAAGACCTCATCGACCTCGACCACATCCAGCGTACCCAAACCCTCCAACAAAAAGCCTTCACCTTCCAACCTGTACCGCACATCCCCACCACAATCCAATATCCCATCGACAAAGATGAATGGCCCCAATATAGCTTCACCGAAATCTTCGACGACCCCGGCAAAATGCTCCTGCAAGAACTACGCAGCGTTTACGCCGGCGCCAAACTCCAAGACGACCGCCTATACGGCATCCGCTGCAACTACGGAACCGGCATTATCGCCTCCATGTTCGGCTGCCAAACCAAAGTCTTCGACAATTCCCTACCCATAGGCCTGCACATCTCCCCCGAACAACTCGATAAACAAATCGACCAAGGACCACCCGAATTCAACCAAGGCCTATTCCCCAAAGTCCTAGAAACTGCTGCATTCTTCAAAGAAACTCTCAAACCCTTCCCCAAACTCTCTCAAGCTGCCGGAATACAAGTCTTCGACACCCAAGGAACCTTCGACAACGCATCCATCATTTGGGGCTCCGACATCTATCTCGCTCTGTTCGACAACCCCGAAAAATTCCACCAACTCATGGCTATCATCACCGAAAATATCCTCGCCACCGTCAAAAAACTCCGCCAAGTAACCAACCAACCCCTCGACGAACATCACGGCACCCTCAATTTCCTAGGCGGCCTATGCCTCCGCAACGACTCCTGCGTCAATCTCAGCGGCGAGCAATATCTCGAATTCGTAAAACCCTACGATGTCCAATGCCTAAGCGAAATCGGCGGATGGATCCACTTTTGCGGCAATGCCAATCAATGGTACAAACACCTCCTCGACATCCCCAACCTTAAAGCAATCAACCCCTACCAAGGCGAATTCTACAACCTACCCCAAATGTTCCAAATCTGCCAAAAAGCCCAAATCCCAATCGTACAATGGATCGCCCCCGTTGATCCCCAAGCCCGCCAACTCATCCAAACCGGCTTCGCCCGCACCGTCTGTTACGATTCCTACCAACAAGCCCAAGCCGCGCTCGACCGCCTCCAAACCAAAGGCCACCCCGACGCCTAGCCATCCCTGTTTGTATCCCATACCGGGTGGCACCCTTTCGCAAAGCTAAAGGGTGTTTCTCAGCCAATCACGTACCGCCGGCATCTTGCCGGTATTCCCGACTCCACACATGTAGTGCCCCACTCCGATCGCATCATCCACAAGAACACCCTGTGCTTAGGATCAAACCCCCTGTGCCTTAGCGCTCGCCCCTGGCAAACTATCTTTTCTTCTTTGAAAAATCTGCGTTAATCTGTGCAATCTGCGGATAAAAAAACTCCCTGACCATAAAAAAAGGCAGAGACCGCAATAGCCTCTGCCCGATTCTCCCCATGGTTTATATAACCAAAGGGGGTGGACTCAATTATCACATCCCCATCATGTCAACGACAGCAGAATATCCGATTTCTCAGCTTCTTCATGCACCGTCTGCATTATTTCACCGATCTTTTCAACCGTAAGGTCCAGTTCTTCACGCACCCGATAGTCATAACTCGGGCTCGGATTGCCGCTGTCTCCCAATACTTGGTTGTGGCAGATGTAATCCGCCATATGGATCAGCTTCACCAACGGCTGTAAATGTTCCTGCGGACATTCCAACGGATCATGATGCCACCGCACCACCGCTTCGATTGTCTCGCCGATATTCCATTTTTGCGCCAACCATGCGCCAACTTCGTCGTGACCCATGCCGACAAATCGCCGTTCTTCCTTAACCGCCGGCAAATCCGCCGCTTTCGCGCTCGTTATCGCCTGATGGAACTCCGTGTTCGCATAACGCTCGAACAATATCTTACCCATGTCATGCACAATCCCCGCTAGGTGAACTATGTCACGACTCAAAGGCTGTTCGATCTTGTCAGCCGCGTAATCATGCAGAACCGAAGCTACAATCCCAACACTGATCGAATGCCGCCAAAATTCCTTCCTATCAAAAACCGGCTCTTCAGTCTCAGAAAAAGCCTGAAATATACTCGTACTCAACGCGATGTTCACCACCGTCAGAAAACCCAATCGCGCTATCGCCGGCTGCAAATTCGTTATACTGCCATGACCCGTCGAATAAAACGCCGAGTTCACTACCTTCAATACCTTAGTCGCTATCGCTGGGTCATCCTCGATTATCCGAGCGACATCCTTCGCACCGCTCCGAGAGTCATTAACAACTCCCTGCAAACGTATCGCGACCTCGGGCAGAGTGGGAAGGTCCTCTGCTGATTCAAATATCGCCCATAGTTCACGGGGATCCCGAGCGCGGGCCACCGACAACGAGGATGCAGCATTATCTTGTGACATGATTCTTCCTTTCCTGTGTACTTGCTTATCGGCCGTAGAACACGACACTACCTCGAACCTTCCGGCTGAAAACACAATTATTCTGCACTTTTTATATCGGCCCGCTAAACCACAAACTGAGCTACCATCATCGAAAATATTGATTATTCCCACCATAACCCCTCTTCCACCACCACTTAAAACCATTATCGGACATCCCACCCCAAATCAGAACCCTAAACGCAATATCTGCCGGCGCGGCTCGCACCGCCGGAATTAAATCCCCGATCCCCGCTGCGCATCACCGTCTTCATCATCACTCTTACCTGAAATCGACAGATACCCCTGGAACGCATTGCGAATCGTATTCGACATGAACGAAATCACCTGCGACGTCGAAGTCTCCTTCGTCCCCGTCAATGTCTTACGTAAAACATGCGGCACAACAAACAACAAAGCCGTCAGCACAAACAGCAAATGATAATTATTCAGACTAACCGCGCCGCTGGCGAAACCAAACCCCCGAGTCAACCACAACAGCAAACCCGCCAACAACGGCGCAACTCCAGCCGTAACATTAGAAACAATATTGATTATGTTAATATGATTCTGCTTGTCCGAAGGCACCGTGTGCAGAATATAACGCGTCTGCGCAATCCCGTTACCACTGTTGAAAACACTCGCCAACAGATACAATGCGAAAATCATCCCCATCCCAAAACCACTCTTGTCCACCAAAAGCCAAAAAAGCGTAACCACAATCATCCCTACGTGCGATATGCTGAATATCGAACGATTACCAAACCGATCCGCCAGCTTACCCCAAAAACGCAAAGACAATATCGCACCCAAGGCCGTCATCGCCGTCGCGATCAGCACCGTCCGGTCATCGTACCCCAAGTCCTTCATCATCTTAACCTTGAACGGCTCCACCGCCGTCGCCGCCGCCATGTAAAACAATATGTACAAGGTCAGCACCCGATAATGACGCTCCGCCAATACCTCCCTAAAACGCTGCCCCACCCCAATCTTGGTATGTTCTTCTGCGCGCGCAGGCCTCTCCACAACCGGTATCAATGCCACCGCCCGCAGCACAAACGCCAGCGTCCCCACCCCAAACACCACCGCGAACTGCCCCCAAGATGATTCCTCACCCAGATACCACGCCGTACCCAATAGCGTCAAAAAACCCGCTGTCTGCCACGTTATCCGTATCCGCGCGAAAAACCTACCCGTCATATCACTAGGAACAACATCCTGCAACAGCGGAAACCAACCCGTACTGGCCATCTGACCCACCGAAACCCGCAAGAACATCGCCACCAGCACAATCGCCAAACACCACTGCGCACTCAGCCACCCCGTACCCGCCAACAGCGCCACCGCCACAAAAGGCAAAGCCAACACCGCCGTTATATAAAAACCAATCAGCAAAACCTTCCGCTTACCTACCCGCTCGATCGTGTTCATCGTGAAAACCCGAAAAAGCGTCGGCACCATAAATGCGAAACTCAACACCCCCAAATAAACTTCTCCAGCACCCAACTTCAGCGCGAACAGATTCAGAACATTACCACCAATGCTGTACACCCCCACAATCGCCCCAACCGACGAAATCACCGCGCAGTTCATGCTCCTGCGACACTGCGAATCCGACAGCTCAACTTTGTCTCTCTTGCCGTTCATGGCTTAACAAAACACCGCCAAAACCACCCCAAAACGCTCAAATAACCGCCCAAGCCAACAAAGCCCCAGCGAATAAAACCAATAGCATCCGAGCGTCAAAGCTGATCCCCACAACCCTAAATTACCCTATTTTGTCCAATTCGCAATAGCTTTTCCTGATGTTTTTCCTTTTTTTTACCTTAATCCTGTAATAGAATCGTAGAGAACCTTGACCCCAGGCCCCAACAGCCGCACTAAAAAAACCTATCGAAGGATTACCTCTTATGACCAGCGAAACCAAATCCAAAATTGATCACAAGCGTATCGAAAACGCCGTACGCGAAATATTGCTCGCCGTAGGTGAAGACCCCGACCGCGAAGGACTAAAGAAAACCCCCAACCGCGTCGCCCGCATGTACGAAGAACTTTTCGCAGGCATGAACCAGGACCCCAGCCGCCACCTCGAAAACGTCTTCACGGAAAACTACGACGAAATCGTCGTCCTTCGCGACGTCCCCTTCTACAGCATGTGCGAACACCACCTCCTGCCATTCATGGGTAAAGCCCACCTCGCTTACATACCACACGGCAAAGTCATAGGACTAAGCAAAATGGCTCGAATCGTCGAAGACTTCGCCCAAAGACCACAAGTCCAGGAACGACTCACCACCGAAATCGCCGAGTTCCTAATGTCACAAGTCGATGCCCGCGGTGTCGCCGTCGTACTCGAAGCAACCCACACCTGCATGACAATAAGAGGCGTAAAAAAGCCCGGCTCCGTAATGGTAACCTCCGCAATGCTAGGCGTATTCCGATCCGACGCCCGATCACGCTCCGAAGTAATGGGCCTAATCGGAAGATAAATGCAAAAATTAGCCCCCTGACCTGTCAGGGGGTCGTCAAGATCAAGGAAAAGTCGTCTTATGCAACATCCCGATCCGCCACCGGAAAAGTCATATTGGCGCACCACCCTAACCGTCATCATCTTCGTTTGCATGCTTCCCTATCTCTATTGGGGATTTTGGACCGCACCCGCCTTTGTCGTTATTTTCTGCCTGCTTCTGGGGTTGTGTTTTCTCGCCGCCCACGCTGCTACTCGCCAAGATGGAATCACTGGCAAAATAATCGGATCTATCTTCATCGCCCTCTGTGTTGCCATCACGGGATTTCTAATCTTCATCGCTGTCCTAATATACCAATCCTATTAATCCTGTAATATACCCTCTCAACCCATGTTAAACTCTTATTAGTGAATATTCGTGTCCATTAGTGGTTCTCTTTGTTCCTCTTACATAAACAATAAATCATGCAAAACTTCATCCAAGACATCGCTCGCCAAGCCGGTCAAATATCCCTCCAATATCGCTCCCGCCTCGCCGAACTCAACGTCACTGCCAAGCCCGCATCTTCCAAAGACCTCGTCACCGAAGCCGACCGCGCCGTCGAAACCTATCTCCGCGACGCCATCACCAAGCGCTACCCCACCCACGCCATACTCGGCGAAGAGTTCGGCACTACTCCCGGCCAAGAATACCGCTGGATCATCGACCCCATCGACGGAACCACCTCCTTCGTCCATAACCAACCATTCTACTCTATCTCCATCGCCCTGCACCGCAACGACGCCCCCTACCTCGCCGCCGTTTACGCCCCCGTATTCGACGAACTCTTCAGCGCCCAAAAAAACCACGGCGCCCAATGCAACGGCAAACCCATCCGCGTCTCCAACTGCCGACAACTCGACCAAGCCGTACTCGGCACCGGCTTCGCCTGTATGAGAGCCAACCTCACTGAAAACAACCTCCCATACTTCCAAGCCATCCTCCCCAAAATCCGCGATGTCCGTCGTCTCGGCTCCGCCGCCATCGACCTCTGCTACGTCGCATCTGGCCGACTCGACGCATTCTGGGAACTGCACCTGCAAACCTACGACGTCGCAGCCGGAACCCTAATCGTAACCGAAGCAGGCGGAACCGTCTCCGACTTCCATAACCAAACCAAAAACCTCCCTCAACAACTCCTCGCCACCAACACCCACCTCCACGCCCCCCTAAGTCGTCTCCTCACCAACGTAACTCCTTAACCCCCAAGACCATCGCTATCCAACACCAACCATTACTGTTAGCCCCCGGTTCACACACCGGGGGTTCGAACTCATTGTGTCATTCCTTGCCCAATGTACACCCTCATCCTCTCCGCCGAACCATCTCAACTTCATACACTTCTCCCCCCGTCGGAGACTTCGCAAACTGTGCGACGGATTCTGATTGCACCGCGAAACCTAATTTCTCGAATATCTCGACATTACCCGTTTCTTTTACCGCATACAGAGCCAACTCGTCCCCTCTCGGCCCAGCAACATACTTATCAACATACTCAATCAGACTCCTCGCCACCCCCTGCCGCCGGCAATCAATCCGCACCGCAATACGATAGAGCCGCACATAAGGCGAATCAAAATAATACGACAATGTCCCCACAACTTCCCCTCTCTTCTTTATGATCAAGCATCTCGGCTTTGAAGGCAATTCCCCGCATTCCCCACATGGCACATAATATTGTCTCAAAGATGCAAATGCCATCGCAACCAAGTCATCTGCCTGTTGCTTTTGTCCTGGTTCAACCTTCGTTATTACCCATGCATTCGCCATCCATTTTTCCCAGTCACATGGCATGGACTCGGCCCATGCTGAATTCCATCCTGCCAATCCTCAAAAAATCCTTTTCGACACCACTGTATATTTATAGACCAACCCTTTGCTACGCAGTCCAACATCCTGTTGATCAAAAACTTCCTCACTAAAAACCAAATCCACCAACATAGTTCCCGGTATCTATGACATCACGCCATTCGTCAACAAAAAACGTTATTTTCATTGCCAAATTACTCTACAACACCTTTTACCACCAGCA
>JAFGKT010000004.1 GCA_016928435.1 Sedimentisphaerales bacterium
CACTCAAAGAGCTTGTAGGTAAACCATGAAAACGAATTATCAATTATCGGTTAGTACCCCTTTCGGCAAGTGTCAAATCCAAGCCGATAGTTTGGAACATCTGGCCAAGTTGACCCCCGCTGCTCTGTCTGGTTCACCCGAACGTCCCCAGCGGCAGGAGAAGACGCCAGAGGATGCTTTGGTCGACCAATTGCTGGATGAATACCGGGCGTCACGTTTTAGTAAGGGGCAACGATGCCGCTTATCAAATATAGCAAAGCAGAAATGTGAAGCAGACGCGATCCGGTGTTACTTGGATGGAATGACCATGCAGGAAACACTGAGGTGGCTTAGAGAAAAGCGTCAATGTAATACTAGCCTTTCGGCTATCGGCCGTCTATGGTCTGTTATTGTTGAGTTGCCGTCAGCGGGGAAACGGCACAAATAACCGCACATTTTGACCGAAATGCAATAAAGTAGGTTAAATGGCTGCGGTCTTTTTGCGCGCAGACACCGCTGGCCATCTTCGTGCGCCAGTGGCCATTTTGCGTTGCGCACTACATCGGGAGTGCGCGGGGGTGGGACGGTGAGAGAATGGGTGATCAGAAATGGATTGAAATTTGTCGGTTTTGGTTGTTTTTGGTTAGAAATGGGGCGGTTTTTTTCAGAAATTGAAGTGTTTTTTGGGGTGGCTGATTATGCGCATTTTGGTAGGTAGCAATGTTGCGCAACGGGGACTTTGAAACCGCGAAAGACGCGAAAAGTAAGAGAACCACGAATGGGCACGAATATTCTCGAATAAGAATTAGCTGCCAGGTGCTAGGCGATGGGGCAGGGGGGTATGGCGATGGCACAGTTGGAGTAAAAGGTCAGGGAGTTTTTAACCGCGAAAGACGCGAAAGTAAGAGAACCACGAATGGGCACGAATATTATCGAATAAGAATTAGCTGCCAGGGGCGAGGCGATAGAACAGGGGGTATGGCGATGGCACAATTGGAACAAAGAGTCAGGGAGGTTTTGACCGCGAAAAACGCGAAAGACGCGAAAAGTAAGAGAACCACGAATGGGCACGAATATTCTCGAATAAGAATTAGCTGCCGGGGGCACGGATTAAGCACAGGGGGTTTTGTCGAGGGTGCAATGGGGGCGATGAGGTCAGGGAATTGTTTGACAGGATTTACAAGATTTTACACTCCGCGCGGGAGCGATATCCAGCCAAGGGCGGGTCAGGTAGGTAAATGGATTCAGCAGATCAGCGGGATTTGATATCCAAGGGGAAGAAGAAAAGATTTTATATGGATTGACAGGATAACATTGTTTTTGGTTTGACGGGTTTTTTACGGAGTGGTATGGTTTATGAGGCGGTCGGGATTTGTGTTTTTGTTGGTTTGAGGGCTGAAAAATGTACCGGACACCTTAACCTTTAATTCATGCCAACGGGACGTACTGTATACTCATGGCTTACGATTTTTCACAGTTGAACGATAAGGAATTCGAGATTCTTGTCACTGATTTGCTATCTGCTCATTTCGGCACACACATAGAAAGATTCAAGCCAGGAAAAGACAGGGGCATTGACGGCAGATTCTTCGCGGACGATGGTAAAACTGTTATCATCCAATGCAAACACTATCTCAAAACAGGCTACAAAGGGTTGATTGCTAAGTGTAAGAATGAAGAAGCTGCTAAGGTCGACAAATTAAAGCCCTCCCGTTACGTCTTCGTAACTTCCTTGCCCCTGTCAGCAGATAATAAAGCGGATATTAAGAAAGTCTTTGGCCGGCACATTAATCGTGAGGATGACATATTCGGCCAAGAAGATTTGAACGATATTTTAGCCAAAAATCCCAATATTGAGGAAAGGCACTTCAAACTATGGATAACAAGTAAGACAATTTTTAGCAGAATCATTAATAACGCCATTAAGGGTAGAAGTGAATTTGAGCTTGAGAGAATTGAAAAAAACTCGTTTAAGTATATACAGACCTCCAATCATGCAAGATCTATCAAGATACTAAGAGAGAAGCATGTTCTACTTATTTCTGGGGAGCCTGGAATCGGAAAGACCACTTTGGCAGAAAACTTGTGTCTGTTCTATGCATCAAAGGACTTTGAGTTCGTCAATATAGAAGAATCATTGAGTGAAGCAGAAAGCATATATGAGAGAGACAAAAAACAGATATTTTATTACGACGATTTTCTTGGCAGCAACTACTTGGAAGCAATAGAGAATAAAAAAGACTCTCATATAATGAAATTTATTGAACGCATTAAAAATGATCCGACCAAGCGATTTATTCTTACATCAAGGACAAACATTTTGAATGCAGGAATTCTTTACAGTCCTATTCTTGAGAATTACAGAATCAAAAGCAATGAATTCATGCTGACCATAGAAGCTCTATCAGCCATCGACAAAGCTAGAATCCTATACAATCATATCTGGTTTAGTAAATTATCTGAAGATTATATTAATGAATTGCATAAGAACAAACGGTACAGAAAAATAATAAACCACAAAAACTATAACCCCAGATTGATTGAATTCATCACCGATACTACTAGGATAAATCTATCCAATAGCTCAGCATATTGGGATTATGTTGTGAATACTCTTAATAATCCGAAAGACATTTGGAGTCAGTGTTTTAAGTCACAAAGTAACCCGTACGTAAGAAATTTGGTTAAATTGACTGTGTTCAATGGAGGCAGTATTGCTGAAAACGACTTAAGAATAAGTTTTGCAAGATTGAATAGCTTAGAAAAACTGAAAAATCCTAGTCACACCGAAAAAGACTTCAGGTCAACTTCACAATTGGCGACAAGATGCTTTCTAAACAGAAACAGATCTTCCAGTTCAACATACTACACACTCTTTAATCCATCGATTGCAGATTTTATTCTTAACGAATATTGCAGCGATCCAGACGGCTATACGGACAGTTTCAAATCCTTGTACACGCTGGCTTCTTTGAGACATTTATTGGCGCTCAAAGAAGCTGGAGTAGTTACTGCAACTGATGGGTGGGAATTGAAGAATGCATTGTTTAAGGATGCGTTTGAAGAAGGTAAAAGTTACGATTATCTAGTTTTTATCACATACCAATTCATTCATGACGAAAGTAAACGGGACAAGACGATTGACCTGTTAACCAGGATCATTGAAAGGCCTTCTGAGATTACCCAACTGGAGATGTTCATCGAACTACTGGAAATACACTGTAAACAAATTAGTATCGGCAACTTTGAATTCATGCTGAGGTGCATAGACAATCAACATCTTAGCACATCTGAAATTGACAGCCTGATTGAGTTTATGGATAGTCATAGTGTGCGAAACGAAGATATTCTGGACAAGTTGAGAGCTGATCTAGAGGCTAATTTTGAAGACAGTGTCGAATCAAGCAAGGATAATTTAGATTTATCAGATTATGTGAAGTTTGAAGGATATGATCTATGGGGAGAAGAAGACTACTGTTATGACAATGATGAAATTCGAGAAAAAATAAATGATGACGCAATGACGGAGTATTCATCCGGTGCACTCGAGGAACTAGGTATCGATGCTTGGGAAATAATTGACAGAATTGATATCGATGATCTGGTTGCAGACTTTATATCTTCACTCGATAGAAGTAACGGCGACGAATACGGTGGATATAGATCATCCCCAGACCAGGACATAGATGACCTATTTGAAAGAACTTAGAATAACACTATAATCTTAATGATCAAAGCAATAGGCCACATAAAACGTTCAACCGACAGAAAAAACCTGAGCAGAATTAAAGGGGGGAATTAAATGTGTCCGGTAATTATTTGGTTGAGATTTTTGTTTTTGGTGTTATTTTTTGGATTTATGGGAAGGCACAAACGTATAACTTTGGGCGGGATTGTTTATCATGTTATGAATCGTGCGAATGGTTAGTGGGGTTATGTTTCTTGGTTGGGGTTCGAACCGGCGGGATGTGACGTGCGGGGGCTAACGGTTTTGGTTTTGGGTTGGGGATAGTGGGCATTGCAGATGTGCACAATGGTGCATTGAGGTAAAACCCCCCGACGGGTCGGGGGGCTAATCGTTGGGGTTGGTGTTGGTTGGCGGTGGTTGTTTGGATTGCGGATTGTCAGAGATGGCGGGCACGGCCCGCCCTACGTTGAGGATTTGGGGCGTTGATGGATGTCGGATGTTCGGTGGGGCAGCGTTTGTTGGTTGGTGTTCGAACCGGCCGAGCGTGACTCGGGGGCTAACAGTCGCGGTTGATGGTTGGTTGGCGGAGGTTGTTTGGGCTGCGGATTGTCGGGGATGGCGGGCATGGCCCGCCCTACGTTAGGGTTTAGAGGGTTTTTAGGTATTGGAGGGTTTGGTCGAGGCGTTGGATGGTTTTGGGTTTGGTAAGGAGGATTAGGGAGTCGTGGATGGGGGGGCTGATGGTGTTGCCGGTTATTGCTACGCGGATTGGTTGGGCGATTTTTCCCATGCCTACGTTGTGTTGGGTGCAGAGGGTTTCGATACAGGAATTGATGGATGGTTCATCCCAGGCGGTGAGGGCGTCGAGGGCGTCGCGAGTGATTTGGAGAAGCTCGGGGGCGTTGGGTTTTTGAAGGACTTTCTGGACGGCTTTGGGGTCGAAGGTGACGGAGTCTTGGATTAGGAAGTCGCACTTGGAAGCGATTTCGGCGAGGGTGCGGGCGCCTTGGCAACATTGGACGATGTGGGCTAGGGTAGCGGAGTCGAGATTGCGCAGAGGCGATTCGATGATCTGAAGGTAGTTTTGGAAGTGAGCGAGGAGTTTTTCGGGGGCGATCATCTTCATGTGTTCGGTGTTGAAGGCAAGTAGTTTTTTGCGGTCGAATAGGCTGTTGGTTTTGCTGAGTCGGCGGATGTCGAAGGATTGGATGAGTTCATCGAGGGGCATGATCTCGCGGTTGTCGCCTGGGTTCCATCCGAGCAGAGCGACGAAGTTTAGGAGAGCTTCGGGGATATAGCCGGAGTGGAGGAAGTCAACGACGTTGATTTCGGGCAGGGGTGTGTGGAGGAATTCGGCCATGGCGGAGATGTTGGGTTGGTCGGGGGTGGATTCGCCGAGGATGAATGAGTCGAGGTCGGCGCGGGTGATGGAGCCGGCCTGGGCGAGGGCGTCGAGGTCAGCTTCGGGGTGGTCTTTGATGGCTTGGCGGAGAGTTTTGGCGCGTTCGCGTTTGGAGAGTTTGCCTCCGCCCTCCGAGACGGTGACGGACATGTGTACGTAGTTGGGGGTGCGGAAGCCTAGGGCTTGCTGGAGAGCGATGTGGGAAGGGGTGTTCATGAGGTGCTCTTGGCCTCGGATGACATCGGTGACGCCCATGAGTTCATCATCGACGACAACAGCGAGGTGGTAGGTGGGGAAGCCATCGGATTTTTGGATGATGAAATCGGAAAGCTCGGCGGCGGCGAAGGTGACCTGGCCTCGAATGATGTCGGTGACGGTGATGTCTTGGTTGGGCATGGCGAGTCGGACGACGACGGGTCGGCCTTGGTCGCGGGCGGCTTGGGCATCAGCTTCGGTGGGGAATTTTTCAGGACGCGGGTAAGTGAAGTTGGTCTTGGCTGCTTGGGCGGCGTCGCGTAAGACTTGGAGTTCTTCGGTGGTGTCGAAGCAATAGTAGGCTTTGTGTTGGTCGAGGAGCTGCTGGACGTATTTTTGGTAGATGTCGAGTCGTTGGGACTGGAGGTATGGGGCGTTGGGGCCTGGCTTGTCGGGGCCTTCGTCCCAGTCGATGCCTAGCCATTGTAGGTCTTTGATGACCTGCTGGACTGCGGTGGGGGTGTTGCGTTTGAGGTCGGTGTCTTCGATGCGGAGGATTAGGCGGCCATTGTTGCTGCGGGCGTGGAGCCAACAGAACAGGGCTGTGCGGGCGG
This sequence comes from Sedimentisphaerales bacterium, assembly GCA_016928435.1. GTDB lineage: Bacteria > Planctomycetota > Phycisphaerae > Sedimentisphaerales > SM23-30 > JAFGKT01. Next base: position 5,879 of record JAFGKT010000004.1, read on the forward strand.
AGCCGATGTGGAGGTATCCGGTGGGCGATGGTGGGAAACGGGTTATTATCATGATTGGGTCCTTGTATGTTAAAAGTTCCCCATCCTTGTGAGCAGAACACCCTTTAGCTTCGCGAAAGGGTGCCACCCGGTGCGGGGGTAATATTAGCGTTAGGGATGGCGGGTACGGTCCATCCTCGTTTGATGATTATTCAAAAAGATAAAGGATAGTTGGTTAAAGGGGGATTGTCAAGGGTGGGTTAATGGGTTCGAACCCCCGAGCTAGAGCAATATTTCATGCGAAATATCGCTTACGTTCGGGGGCTAACAGTTATGGTTGCTGGTTGGTTGGCGAAAGGTTTTGAGAGGTGCGTTTTGTCAGGGATGGAATCCGGAGCCTGCGCGGGGATGACAGTGTCTTTTTGGTGGGCACATGGTGTTCGGTCGCGAAAAAGGGTACAGGCACTTGCGCTGGCGCTGCGGAGCCAGTCCCCTCTTTTCGCTAGGTTAGGGGGTGAATCGGCAGATGGCGTCGAAGAGTTGGGCGTTTACGCGGGCTGCTAGGAATTGGTCTTTTAGGAGGCATACGCGGAGGGTTGGGCAAGTGAAGTTGGCGTGGAAATTGCTTTCTACGGATCGGCCCATTCCTTCGATGATTAGGAAGTCGGTGTCTGTTGCGTGTTTGGCGCAGGCGAAGCTGACGGTGGAGAAGTCGATGAGGAGTGATCGGCCTCCGGACTCGATGAAGGTTATGCGGTTTTGGTTTAGGAAGTTGGCTAGGGTTGGGTCATTTTGGGCGAGTTGGTCGGCGAGTTGTTGGGCTTCGCTGAGGGTGATGTCGTTGAGTGCGGGTATGCCGTTGCATGCTACGACGACGGTGCAGCCTTGCTGGGCTAGGGCGCGGATGAAGGGGAGGCAGCCAAGTACGAAGTCGGCGCCGGCGTTATCGACGAAGAATAGGATTTTGCGAGGTTGGTTGGCGAGGGAGTTGAAGAAGGGAAGGAATGCGTCGAATTCGTCGATGTGCCAGGGGCGCGGTGGCAGGGCGCTGATGGCTTGGTGGAAGTGGGCGCCTTGTTTTTGGTAGTCGTTGATTCCGGCGGTGCATCCCATGTCGAAGCGGTTGCCGGCCAGGGTGCCTTGGATTAGTTGGAGTGCGAGTGGTTGGCCGGATAGTTGGTCGAGTTCGGCGACGCGGGCGGGGTAGAGTGCGGCGGCGGTTTGGTTTTCGTGGAGTTTGAGTTGGCGGTATGGGTCGTTTAGGCCGTGGGCACGTAGGAGTTCTAGGACTTGGAGGTCGGATTGGTAGGTGCTGGTGGGTGCGTGGGCGGATAGGGCTTGAGTGTCGGCGAGGAATTCTTGGAGTTCGGCGCGGAGGATTTTGATTTTGTTTTGGTATTGAGGGCCGTGTTGGCGGAGGTGTTCGGCGATTTGGGCTTCGACGACGTTGGTGACGGATTCGACGTACCATTGGATGTGGTGGGCGGCATCGAGGAGCCAACTGTCGGGTTGGTAGTTGTGGGGGTCTTTTAGTAGGGGGAGGATAGGCATGGCACGAATCGTATAGTTACGCAAAACCCCTCGACAGGTCGAGGGGCTAATTTTGGGTTATTGTACGGGGACGAGGTCTAGGGTTTGGTCGGCGAGGTTGACGGCGGCGATTCTTACGGTTATTTCTTGGCCTAGTTTGTATGGGCAGGTATCGGTGAATTTTTCTGGGGTGTTGGGGGTACGGCGGTTGCGGTTTCGATTTTTATTTTTGTGTTTGTCTTTTTTGGCGGCAAGTTTTGCGGGGATATCTTCGGGCCGGATAAGGCCGTCGATTAGGAATTTTTCGAGTTGGGCGAATAGGCCGAAGTTGGTGATGCCGGTAACGACTGCTTTGGTTTCGGAGCCGAGTTTTTTGGAGAGCATTTGGAGGATTTTGATTTGGCGTAGTCGGCGTTCGGCTTCTTCGGCGTTGCGTTCGGTTTCGGAACAATGTTCGCCGAGGTCTTCGAGTTGACCGTAGTCGGGATAGTGGTCGAGGGAGTTGGTGATGTGGGCTTGGAGTAGGCGATGGATGGTGAGGTCGGGATAGCGGCGGATGGGGCTGGTGAAGTGGCAGTAGTGTTCGCTGGCGAGGGCGAAATGGCCGATATGGTCGGGACTATACTCGGCTCGTTGAAGGCTTTTGAGGACGGCGAGGTTGACGACGAAAGATTCGGGTTTGCCTTGTACGCGCTGTAGGAGCTGCTGAAGTGCTTTGCGGTCGAAGGTTTTTGGTAGGGTGTATCCGCAGAGGTTGACGATGCGTGCGGTTTCGCCGACGGCTAAGGAGTCGGGTGCGGCGTGGGTGCGACGGAGGAATGGGATATTGAGAGAGTCGAGCATGCGTGCGACGGCCTCGTTGGCTTCGAGCATGAACATTTCTATGATGGTGTGTGGGAAAGAGTTGCTAGCTGGGTGAGCGTCGATGACGTGGCCTTTTTCGTCGTAAACGAGTTCGGCTTCGGGCATTTCGAGGGTTAGCATGCCTTGGTCGAGTCGGCGTTTTTGGATTAGTTTGGCGCAAGTGTCCATGTTGCGCATGAGTGAGACGACGGGTTTGGGGAAGTTGTTGGTTTTGCCTGCGAGGATGTCTTCGGCGTCTTCGTAGGTGAGGCGTTGGGTGGATCGAATTAGGCTGTTGGCGAATCGGGTTTTTGTGGGGCGGCCTTTAGCGTCGATGGTAATGTAAGCGGATTTAACGAAGCGATCTTGATCTTGCTGTAGGGAGCAGAGGCCGTTGGAGAGCAATTCGGGGAGCATGGGGACGACGTGCTGGGGGAGGTAGGCGCTGTTGCCTCGATGTTGGGCTTCTTGGTCGAGGTGGGAGTTAGGGGTGACGAAGTAGCTGACGTCGGCGATGTGGACACCAAGGAGCCATTGGCCTTGGGGGAGTCTTTTTAGGCTGATGGCGTCGTCGAAGTCTTTGGCGTCTTTGGGGTCGATGGTGATGATGGTTTGGTCGCGGATATCTTCGCGGTTTTTGGTTAGTGAGGTGTTTTGGAAGCGGCCGATAGCGGCTCGTGTGTCTTTGAGGGCGGCTCGGGAGAATTTGTCGGCGAGGTTAAAGCGTCGGATAATAGCTTTTAGTTCGGCGGATGATTGGCCTGCTTTTCCGAGCTTTTCGATTATGACGCCTGAGGCGTAGTATTGGTCGGATGGGTAGCTTAGGATTTCGACGAGGACTTTATCGTTTAGTTTGGCGTTTTTGGCGGAGGGGTCGTCGACGGAGACGGGGGACGTCATTTGGTTTCCGTCTGGTTGAACGAACCAGTGGTTTTCTTGGCGGATAAGTTTGCCGACGACACGTGAGGTTTCTCTTTCGAGGACTTCGACGATTCTGCCGACGAAGCGGGTTTGGCCGTCGCGTTTGCCTTGTCTGGATGTGGTGGCGACGACGGTGTCTCCGTTGACGGCGTCTAGGGTACTGCCGGGCGGTATGAAGAGGTCGCCTTGGGCGGTTGCGTTTTCGGGACGGACGAATCCGAATCCGCGAGCGTTGGCTATGAAAGTGCCGACGACGCGGTTGGTCATTTGGGGTAATGTAATGTTTTGGCCTTTGCTGATGACGACGCGGCCTTCGGCTTGAAGCTGGTCGATGGCTTGGGTGAAGTCGCGGTATTCATCGTCAGGGATGTGTAAGGATTGGGCGAGGGCGCGCTGTTTGAGCGGTTGATAGTTGGCGTTGGAAATAAGTTTTATGATGCGTTTTTTGTATCGCTGCGGCATGGGTTCCCCTAAAAAGAAGGTAATAGAAGCGGCCTATGGGTCGCTCAGGTATTTAAGGATAATGGGGTTTGGGGGATATGTCAAGGTTAATGTGGCGGGGATTTATCTGCAGATTTTCGCAGATTTTAGATTAGCCAAAACCAGTCATTAGGCACAGGAGGTTTTCGGAGGTGCAATGGCAACGGAGTGTCAGGGAGTTATTGATCGGACGTTGAATGTGTCTTGTTGGGGCCAACCGATGTGCTGCCAAAAGGCTTGAGCGGAGGAGTTGTTGACGAGGACGAAGGTGTGGCATCTGGTAATGCCGATGTTTTTGAGGGCGTTGAGGGAGTGTTGGACCAGTTTTCGGCCGATACCTTGGTTGCGATGGGTTGGGGCGACGGCGAGGTGGTTGAGATAGCCGCGCCGGCCATCGGTGCCGCATAGGAGGGTGCCGATTAGTTGATTGTCTTGCTTGGCTACGCAGCTTAGGCCTGGGTTGTGTTGGAGATAGCGGGCGATGGCGGTGGGGGAGTCACAATCGTCGAGGCATATGCCTTCGGTGTTTTGCCAAAGGGTAAGGGCTGCGTTGTAGTCGTTGATGGTCATTGAGGATATTGTGATTGGGTTCATGATGGTCTCCGGTAGACTTTTATGTATCAGGTTTTTTGGGCTACAGCGATTAGGTGGTCACCTAGGGCGATGCAGCCGGGGTGTTGGCAGGCTTGGATTTCCATATCTAGTAGGTGTTGCCATTTTACGTGGTCGGAGCGGATGTCGTTGATTCGATCGCGCCAGGCGGCGGATAGGCAATTGGAGGCGGACATTTCGATGACTTGCAGGTTGGCTTGTTCGAGGAATTGGCGCAGCTCATCGGTGCGGAAGAGATGGCAGTTGTGATTGGACTGCTGGTAGGTTTGGGGGCATAGATCGCCTGACTCTATTATCTGCCAATTATCTTGCGGCGGGATCTGCAGAACGCTTGGGAGCCATTCGTGGACGACGCCCCAGAGATTCATGACGCCTATGAGGATGGGGCTTTGGTGTTTGGTGACGCGGACGATTTCGTTTATGGCTTGGTGGCGCTGCTCGAAGACGTAGCTTAGGGGGCCGCCGTAGCAGACGACTGCGTCGAAGGATTCGGAGGCGATGACGTTCATGTCGCACATATCGAGTTCGAGTTGGTTTTCGATGGCGGAATCGAAGCCTAGTTTTTGGGCGTTTTCGTGATTTAGCTTTAGTTGTACGGGGGATATGTCGGCGATGACTATTGTTGCACCGATTTGGGCTAGGAGTTGGGTGAATCGTCCGGGGCCTGGGCCGATCTCGAGTACGCGATGGCCGGGCTTTATGTACTTCTTTAGGTAATGGTGGTGGACGTGCAGTGAGACTTCGTGGGTGGGGGACTGGAGTAGGCGGTCCCATTCCTTGTCGGCGAAGTCGTCGAAGTAATTTTTGACCCAGTTGGGGTTGTATCTTTTTGTTGACATTGGTTTCCTTGCGTTTTCTATGCGTTGTGATGGTCAGGGATGGTGGGCATGGCCCGCCCTACTTTTTGTTCCAATGAATGCTAAGGTTTTAACGGGTCGAGAGTTTAATCTTTGGGAGTTGGTTGATATTGATGTTTTAGGATGCCGTAGCAGATGATGTCTTCGAAGATGTCGTTTTTTAGGACGTGTTGGCGTAGGTGGCCCTCGCGTTGCATTCCTATTTTTTGCATGACTCGGCCGGACGCTGGGTTGCGGAGCAGGTGATGGGCGAAGACGCGGTGCAGGTTCAGGGTAGCGAAGGCATGTTGGAGCATGGCGTGGGCGGCTTCGGTGCAATAGCCTTGGTTCCAGAGGTTTGGGTCGATAAGGTAGCCAAGTTCTGCGTGTTGGTGTTTTTGGCTGAATCTTAGGCTTGTGCTGCCGATGTAGCGGGCGGATTGGCGGAGCGTGATGGCTAGGTCGAGATTTTCGCCTTTGTCGAAGAGGTCCTGGTGTTTGCTGATCCATCCCTCGGCTATGCCGTCTTCGTAGGGGTGGGGTATGCTCATGGTGGTTGATGCGATGTCGGGGTTGCCGGCGATACGTTGGACGTCGGGGGCATCGGCGAGGGTGAAGGGGCGTAGTATGAGGCGATCGGTTTCGATTGTAGGTAGTTGGTTCATTTTTGGGAATCCTTATTTTTGGGCGACGATGGTTAACCGTTGGGCTTGGTGGTCGTATGGGGCGGCGGTTAGGTTGCCGAAGCATTGGACGGATGCGAAGCCGACATCGAGGAGTAGGGCAGAGAGTTCGGCGGCGGAGTATAGGCGATGGTTGAAGGTGATTTGGTGTTGTTGGTTGTCATTGAGAATGGTCCATTGGCATTGAATCCAGGAGAAGTTTTGGCTGAGGGTGTGTTCTTCGAGGACGATGGTGCCATCGCGTCTGTCCCAGGTTCGAGGTCGGAATATGCGGGCCATTACTTCTTTGCTCATTAGGTCTAGGAGGAGTTTGCCGCCGGGCTTTAGGGAACGGTGAACGTTGACGAGGACTTGGCGGTCGTCGGCGGGGTCTTGGAAGTAGCCGAACGATGTGAACATGTTGATGGCGGCGTCGAAGGTGTCGGGCTGGGAGAATTGGCGGATGTCTTTTTGGATGAAGTTGACGTTTAAGTTTTCGGCTTGGGCGCGGTCGTTAGCTTCGGTGATGTATTGTGCGGTGCGGTCAACGCCGGTTACTTGGAAGCCTTGGCGGGTGAGTTCGAGGGAATGTCGGCCTGGCCCGCAGCATAGGTCGAGAACGTGGGCGGACGGGGAGATTTCCAATAGCTCTAGGACTTGGGTGACTTCTTGGGGCGCAGCATCCCAGCGAGCTTGGGGGAACAAGATGGGGTAGCAGATTTTCCAGAGGGAATCGTCGTTGTACCAGGGGGTTGTTTGGTTGTTTTTTTTGTTCATGGTTTTTGTCCTTGTTCTTGAGGGTGGTTGGTTGTCGAGAGTTTTAGGGGTTTAGTTTTTGTTAGTGGGTTCGAACCCCCGAACGTAAAGTTCGGGGGCTAACGTTGGGGTTATGGTGTATTACACCGGATTACAGTTCGATCCAGAAACGGGATATTGATTTTGCGGTTTTTTTGCAGACTACGTTGTCTTCGAAGACGCCTCGGTTATTTAGGATAACGTGCGCGGAGGCGGTGTTGTCGGTATCGCAGGTGACGAGTACGCGGTCGAGGCCTAGTGCTAAGGCTTTGCGGAGTGTGAGTTTTAGGATTAAGTTGCCGTAGCCTTTGCCTCTTTGTGTGGGCCTGACGCAATAGCCGATGTGGCCGCCCTGGTGTGAGAGATATTCATTGAGCTGGTGGCGCAGGGAGCTTTTGCCTAGTATGAGCCATCCGTCTTTGACGAGCCAATAGTGAGTGCAGGGCACCATGTCGGGCTTTAAGTTGCGGCCGAGTGCCATGTCGTTTAATTGTTGGATGTAGGCTTTGATGTCGTAGATGGGCTCGGGGAAAAAGTTGCTTTTCTCGCGTTGGAATTCGCAGGCCATGGCTAAGAACTCGAGGGCCAAGTCAATAGTGGGTTCGACGAGAGTTATGTTGTTGTTCATTGTTTTTTCTCTGGTTTTGATTTTTTCAGTCAACATGAGCGCGGACTCTCCATAGGGCTGGGTTGCAGCCTGTTCAGATTAGTTCCAAATTACCCAATAAAAAAAGCCTTCTGAGATTTTGACGTCCCAGAAGGCTTTAATAAACTATGTAATAAAAGTTCTTCTAAGGCACGTCCTCGATCATTGGCAAAATATCTTTTACTAGGAAATTATGCATGATCGACGCAAGTAGGCGTTGGGCGCAACGATAACCGGCACCGTTGGTGCGGTTTACTGAGTTGTTTTGCCAATTTTTGCTACTTGTGAACATGAGAAAAACTCCTATGAATATTAAGACGGCATTATTATCGGTATGATGGGTGGTTGTCAAGAGGAAAAAATAAAAAAGTAGGGACATGCCGTGGGAGAGAACCGCGAATGGATACGCAAATAAGAGAACCACTAATGGGCACTATATTCACTAATAAGAAATTGGCTGCCAGGGGCGGGGTATGAGTATAAATGAGGACAGGTAATTGGCTAGGATTAGTGTCGGCAATGAGGTCGAACCCACCGAACGTAAAGTTCGGGGGCTAACAGTCATTGTTGTTGGTTGGTTGGCTAGAGGGAAAATATGGGTTGCAGGGTTGATGGGAATGTGTTAGATAGATGGTTGAACTGCTTGCTGGGCGATATGGAAAATGCAGCGGTGATCGATAATTCGGCCTATAGCAATGGAGTTTACAGATGAATCGGCTTACGCGCGAAGTGGATTTTGGTGAGTTTTTGAAGGTTTTGCGGCGGGCGGGGAGGCCGGGGTATTTGCCTTTTTATGAGCATATCGCCAGCGAAGGGTTTATCGCGAGGCGGACGGGGACGCATTTTGATAAGATGACGATGGATGACGAGGGGTATTGGGAAATTTATGTGGATTTTTGGCTGGGTATGGGGTTTGACTGTGTGCCGATGGAGATACCGCTGAATTGTCCGTTTCCGGAATTTGACGAGGATGAGTCTCATGGCAGTGAAGCTAAGGTGGTGATCAAGACGCTGGAGGATTTTGAGAAGTATGATTGGCCGGAGGTTGAGCGGCCTTTGGATTTTGAGCATTTTGAGACGGTGGCGAAGCTGCTGCCTAGCGGGGTTAAGATTGTGGGCGGGGTTTGCGCGGGGCCTTACGAATGGACGACGGCAATGATGGGGGTGATGGGGTTATCGTACGCGCTGGTTGATAATCCGGAGTTGGTGCGGTTGGTGTTCGAGAAGATTGGTTCGCTGCACCATAGCGGAGCGAAGCAGATAGGGCAGATGGAAGCGGTGGGTGCGGTGCGGCAAGGTGACGATTTAGGGTTCAAGACGGCGACGTTTTTGAGTCCGGAGCAATTACGGGAATATGTGTTTCCGATATATACGAAGATGGTGGCGGAGGCGCACGCGGTCGGTAAGCCGTTTATTCTGCATTCTTGCGGGAATTTGGGCGCGGTTTATGATGATTTGATTGACGGGTGCAAGATCGACGCGAAGCACAGCTTTGAGGATGTGATTTTGCCTGTTGAGGAATTTAAGGCGCGATATGGGGAGAAGGTTACGCCTTTGGGTGGGCTGGATGTGGATGTTATTTGCCGACGGAGCGGGGATGAATTGCGGAAGTATGCGCGGGAAAAGATCGAGCAGTGTTTTTCTGATGGTTATTGGGCGCTGGGGACGGGTAATTCGTTGACGAATTATATGCCGGTCGAGAATTATATGACGGTGTTGGAGGAAGGTGTTAAGGTTGCGGGGTATGATTAGAATTGTGCTAGGCCTGCGCCTTGTACGGTAATGCAGTCTAGGATTGCGGGGGTTAGTTTGTTGGGGTTGTAATAGTTTTTGGTTAGTGCTTGGCGGACTGTCTGTTGGGCGGATTTTTGGACGAGGATCATGACGCAGCCACCAAGTCCTGCACCTGCGATTTGGGCTCCTGCGACTTCTGGTATGGCATTGACGATATCGACCATTTGATCGATTTCGACGGTGCTGCAGGCGTAGTATCCGGGCTGGGAATATAGTTGAGCGTTGACGACGCGGGCGGGGTCTTCGCTGCGGATGTCGCGGATGAGTTTGTTGAGGTATTGGTCGGTGTATGGGTCTTGGAGGATTTTGTATTTTCCTGACGGGTCGGGGGAGCTGACTCGGTCGCCGTCGTGGCTGATTTTCATCATTCGGCCTAGTTCTGTGATTTTGCCTGCGCGTAGGTAGTCGATGCATATGCGGCTGCGGGCGATTTCGGCGATGCCGAACAGTACGACGCCTCGGAGGGAATAACTGCCGGGATCGCGATGGGTGGCGAAGGATGATTCGATTAGTTCTTTGTGATCGGTGGAGAGCATGTTGAGGATGTCTTTGCGGGTGGCAGATTGAGGGATTTTGAGGAGCATGCGGTAGATGTCGCTGGTGGGGCATGATAGACGCTGGGGGTTTAGGTCGCGGAGGTATTGTACGGCGTCTTTGATTTCAGGGCATCGTTGTTTGAGGAGGGCGAGTCCGAGGTTGTAGGATGCGATTTTGGTATTGAACATGTCTTTGGCGGAACTGCTTTTTGCGGCTTTGACGTGGCTGTTGGCGATTGTGACGGCATAGTCGCTTGGTGCTTCGACGATGTCTTCGACGCGGAATGGGAAGTAACCGACGTGGGCGATTTTGCCTCTTTGTCCGAGGCGGATGGCTGCATGGTCGCCTGCGCCGCCGCGAGAGCCGACGAACCATTCACCTTGGCCGCAGAGGTCGATGAACTGTTGGCTGTTGATTTCGAAGTTATTGAGGGCGATTGCGGCTTGGAGTGCTGCGACGACGAGGGTTGAGCTGCTGCTGAGCCCGGCGGCGATGGGTACGTTGCCGGTGACGGCGAAGTTTATGCCGTTGACTTTTATGTCTTGATATTGATGTTGGAGTTTGACGAGTGCGGCTTTGATGTAGTTGCCCCAGTTGCCGGGGCTGTTGAGGAGTAGGTTTCGGACCCAGTCGCTGTTGACGAAGTTGATCCAGTCGGACCAGGCGAATCGGCCGATAATTTCGTTGACGTTAAATTGAACTTTTTGGAATTCGGCGGCGTTGGTATTGACGGCGATGACGTTGCTATCGGAGCGTGGTCCGGCAACTACGATAGTTTCGCGGTCGATGGCGAGGAAGTTGGCGAATCCGCCTCGGTGGTCGACGTGACGTCCCATTAGGTTTACTCGGCCAGGGGCGCGGACGATGCAGACACGGTCATCGAAGCTGAATTTTTTGCCGTAACAGCGCAGGACTTTAAGTATGGCTTTGGTACGGTCTTGGTGGAGAGCGGTGTGGTTGCCGTAGATTTTTTTGAGCCAGCGAGTGAATGATGGTTTTTCGGATTGGATTTTTTCGATCCATTGTCTGACGGTTGAGTATTGGGTGGGTTTGAGTTTGGGGGCTTGGTCAACGGGTGCGCGGTGTTTTGAGGTTTTTCGGCGGCGTATGTGGTCTTGGATGGTTAGCAGTTCGTCGGGTGAGTTGAAGCTTTGGATGAGGTCGGGGTTGCGGATAGTGGCGGCGGCGGAGCGGTATTTGGGTCGGCCGGACGTGTCTTTGAGGTTATTGAGGTGTTTGACGATGTCGGTGAGGTAATATTCCTGTTGGGCGTTGTTGTTGTCGATGAGTGATACGGCGTCATAGAATACTTGGGCTTTCATGAGGAAGAGGCTGGCGTTGATGTGCTTGCATTGGGCTTCGAGTTGGCGGGCGGTGGCTTGTTGGGAGTTGATTTCGATGTTGTAGGCGGGGGAGTCGATGATATTTTGGAGTTGGGCTTTGGTGACGGGTGATTTTTTGCGGGCTAGGTTGATTAGTTCGCTGAGGGCGGCGGCGGATTTTTTGGGGTCGGGAAAATGCTTGGCGGCGAGTGCTAGGATTTGGGCGTTGGTGATTTTTTGGTTCTTTTGGAGTTTGGTTCTGAGTTCGTCAATGATGGCTTGTTTTTTGAGGTCGGCTTTTTCGATGATGGTTAGGGGGCGTGCTTGGTGGTCGAGCATTACTCTTCCGCCGTAGCCTTGGGTTTCTTTGGTTTTGGGGATGGTGGTGATGATGGCGTCGGCGTGCTGTTTGATGAATTCTGCGAGTACGGTTTCGATGGCGGATTCGTCGATGAGTTTGTCGCCCATGGTTATGATAACGTTGCCTTGGAAGTCGAGGTTTTGGAGGACCTCGGCGGCGATTTTGGCGGCGTGGCCGGTTCCGAGCTGTGGGTTTTGGAAGACGTAAGAGACATCGGGGTGCTGGTCGGTGACGGTTTGCATGACTTGTTCGGCTTTGGAGCCGACGACTAGCATGAAGTTGCTGAAGCGTTGTTTTTTGAAGGTGTTGATGATGCGGTTGATGGCGGGTATGCCGTCGATTTCGAAGCAGACTTTGGCGAGGTCGTCGCGGCCCATGCGGGTTCCTTTGCCGGCGGATAGGATGATGACGACGGTTTGTTCGGCGATGCTTTTGTTGGTGTTCATGGGGGGGTCCTATTCCTGTTGATTAATAAAATGGGGACAGGCACCTGCGCTGGCGCTGCGGAGGTGAGTCCCCATTTTAGGTTGGGTGGTAGTTTTGGGCGATGGGCATTCTTCGGCCGAACCCGAAGGCGCGAGATGTTACTTTTAGGCCTGGCGCTGCTTGTTTGCGTTTGTATTCGTTGCGATCGACGAGGGTGATTATGCGTTTGACGGTTTGGTGATCGAAGCCTTGGGCGATGATTTCGTCTTGTGATTGTTCCTGTTCGACATAGAGCTGGAGTATTTGGTCGAGGGTGTCGTAGGGGGGTAAGCTGTCGGAATCGAGTTGGTCGGGTCGAAGCTCGGCTGAAGGTGGTTTGGTGATGGTTGAGTCGGGGATGATTTCGGAGTTGCGGTTGATGTATTTTGAGATTTTGTAAACGAGGGTTTTGGGGACGTCGCTGATGACGGCGAGTCCGCCGGCCATGTCTCCGTACATGGTGCAATAGCCGACGGCGAGTTCGCTTTTGTTGCCGGTGGTCAGCAGGAGGTGGCCGAACTTGTTGGACAGTGCCATGAGGATGTTGGCGCGGACGCGGGCTTGGAGGTTTTCTTCGGTGATGTCGGGGGGGAGGTTCTGGAAGATGGGGTCGAGCATTTGTTCGAGGGCGGCGTGCGCGGGTTCGATGGGGATTTCGTGATAGTTTATTTTTAGGTTTTGGGCGAGTTGGCGGGCGTCGGCGACGCTGTGGGGGGAGGAGTAGCGGCTGGGCATGGCTACGCCTAGTACGTTTTTTGGGCCGAGAGCTTCGGCGGCGATGGCGGCGGTTAGGGCTGAGTCGATGCCGCCTGATAAGCCGAGTACTACGGATTTGAATTTGCATTTTTGGACGTAATCGCGTAGGCCTAGCACGAGGGCGGCATGGACGGAGGCGACGTCTTGAAGGGGGTTCTCGACGCGGTTGCAGTGAGGGTCGGGGTTGTCGAGATCGACGATGAGGAGGTCTTCTTGGAAATCTTTGGCTTGGGCGACGAGGTGGCCTGTGTTGGTGAAGGCGCAGCTATTGCCGTCGAATACTAGTTCGTCGTTGCCGCCCACTTGGTTGACGTAGATGAGGGGGAGTTGGTGTTTGCGGCATTGTTGGGCGAAGAGGTCGAGGCGGAATTGGTGTTTGCCGATAACGAAGGGTGATGCGGACATGTTGATGACGAGATCGACGCGTGCCTGGGCGAGTTGTGCGAATGGTTGAGCGTGGTAGAGGGGGCGTTGTGTTGGGCGTGGTTCGTTCCAGATGTCCTCGCAGATGGTTAGGCCTATGCGGCGGCCTTGGAATTCGATGACGGATTGGGACTGAGCGGGTTCGAAGTATCGAGATTCGTCGAAGACGTCGTATGTGGGCAGGAGTTGTTTGTAGTATGTAGCGACGACTTGTTTGTTTTGGAGGAGGGCGGCGGCGTTGTGGAGGGTGCGGCCGGTTCCGGTGTGGGGGCAGGCGAAACCAACGACGGCGGCGATGTTTTGACAGTGTTGGGCGATGTTTTCAAGGGCGGTGATATTGTCGTTGATGAAGCGCGGTTTGAGCAGGAGGTCTTTGGGTGGGTAACCGATGAGGGATAGTTCGGGGAAGACGACGAGTTGTGCGCCGGCTTGGGCGGCTTGTTGGATACGTAAGATGATGCCGGCGGAGTTAGCTTTGAGGTCGCCGATGGTTGGGTTGGTTTGTGCTAGTGCGATTTTCATGGTTTTTTTAGGTAACCGTGTATTATAAGTTTGCCAAAGGCGGGTTGTGGGATTGGTTGGTGAATTGGGTGTTGAGGAGGATTAGGATGGGCAATGGGTTCGAACCCCCGGGATGTGACCCGGGGGCTAAAGCGCGAAAACGGCAGTATATCATTACGCGGCAATGACATTTTTGGTTGATTAGGGGTTAAGGGTTTTGAGTTGGGTTGTTAGTTGTTTGACGTGGTTTATGCTTTCGGTGATTAGTTTTTGTTCATCGGGGTTGAGTTGGAGCTGGATGACTTTTTCTACGCCGTTGGCGCCTAGGATTACGGGTACGCCTACGAAGCAGCCTCCGGCGTTGTATTCTTTGTCGCAGTAGGCGCAACAGGGTAGTATGCGTCGTTTGTCTTTTAGGATTGCTTCAGCCATTTCGGCGGCGGCGGCGGATGGTGCGTAGTAAGCGGAGCCGGTTTTGAGGAGGTTTACGATTTCTATGCCGCCTTTTCGGGCTCGGTCGATGATGGCGTCGATGGTTGGTTGGTCGAGCAGTTCGGTGATGGGTATGCCTGCGACGGTGGTGTAGCGGGGCAGGGGCACCATGTCGTCGCCGTGCCCGCCGAGAAGGAGGGCTTGGATGTCGGCGACGGATACGCCGAGCGCTTCGGCGATGAAGCTGCGATAACGAGCGGTGTCAAGGATGCCTGCCATGCCCATGACGCGATTTTTGGGGAATTGGGAAACATCGGCTGCGACCTGTGTCATGGCGTCGAGCGGGTTGCTGACGATGATGAGGAAGGCGTTGGGGGAGTGTTTGACGACGTTTTTGGTGACGTCGGTTACGATCTGGGCGTTGGCTTTGAGGAGGTCGTCGCGACTCATGCCGGGCTTACGGGCGAGGCCTGATGTTATGATGACGATGTCACTTTGGGCGGTTTGGGCGTAGTCGGTGGTGCCGATGAGCCGGACGTCGGCGCGTTGGATGGGTGATGCTTCGTAGAGGTCGAGGGCTTTGCCGGCTGCTAGGCCTTCAACTATGTCGAGCAGTACGATGTCAGCGAGTTCTTTTTGGAGAATCCAATGGGCACAGGTTGCGCCGACATTGCCGGCCCCGATGATTGATACTTTTTTGCGAGTCAAGTCAAGGCTCCTTGGTTAAGAGTCGAATGTAGTTGCGATTTAGAAGTACAGCATGGGCTTAGAGGGCGTGTTGCCCAAACAGCCTATACTTCCATTAAAATATATATTATAATCCTTATCACCATAGATAAGGAGAACATTTGCTCA
>JAFGKT010000047.1 GCA_016928435.1 Sedimentisphaerales bacterium
GGAATACTAACAACGGTATGTGCCGGCGTATGTTTGCCGATTCTAACCTTCTGGATTCTGGGTAGTGCTGCGGTTAAGGCGGGCTGGTACGGTGGCGGAGTTGTCGGCTTATGTTAACGCGTTTTTGGGGTTGAAGGTGCCGGGCAAGCGGATGTGTGAGGGGCATTCGAGCCCGTTGGATTATTTGGCGTATGTTTTGTTGGATGGTACGCGGGAAGAAAAAGGTGAAGGGCATCGAGGGGATGTGGTTGTATGGGCGAACCGAGGGGGCGGTAAAACGAGTTTGGGTGCGGTGGCGTCCTTGTTGGAGTGTTTGTTTTTGCCTGGTTGTTCGGTGCGGATTTTGGGGGGCAGCCAGGAGCAATCGCAGCGTATGTACGAATATTTGAGGCAGGCTTTGGAGCCTGGTTACGCGAATCAAGTTGTGGGGCGGGTGACGGATAAGGGTTGTCGTTTTGTTAATGGTGCGAACGTGCAGGTTTTGGCGCAATCGCACCGGAGCGTGCGGGGGCACCATGTGCAGCGATTGCGTTGTGATGAGGTGGAGCTGTTTGATCGTAATGTTTGGCAGGCGGCGCAGTTTGTTACGCAGTCGAGTAAGGGGATCGATGCGCACATGGAGGTTTTGTCAACGATGCACCGGCCTTTCGGTTTGATGCGGGAGATATTGGATGGGGCTGAGACGGGGGGGGCGAAGGTTTTTCGGTGGTGTTTGTGGGAGGTGATAGAGCGTTGTGTGGGGCGCGACTGCAATAGTTGCTGTTTGTGGGAGGATTGCGGGGGGCGAGCGAAGGAAGCGGAAGGTTACTATGGGATAGATGACGCGATTGCGCAAAAGCAGCGGAGCAGTAAGCAAGCGTGGCGGTCAGAGATGTTGTGTTTGGAGCCTAGCCGAGAGGATGTGGTGTTTGGTGAGTTTTCGATGGGAAGGCATGTGCGGGAGTTGGCGTATGACGCGAATTTGCCTTTGTATAGGAGTATTGATTTTGGTTTTAGTAATCCGCTGGCGTGTTTGTTTATTCAGGTGGATGAACGAGGGCGGGTGCTGGTGTTGGATGAGCATATTAAGAGCCGGACGACTTTGGCGGAGCATGCGCGGTTGATAAAGGAGCGGTATCCGTATAAGGTGGAGGCAACGTATTGCGACCCGGCGGGTAAACAGAAGCATGAGATTACCGGTACGGCAGCGGTGGGTGAGTTGGCGGCGTTGGGGATACCGACGCGTTGTCGGCGTAGCGGTGTATTGGAAGGGGTGGAGATAGTGCGGAGTTTTTTGGCACCGGCGACGGGGGAAGCGCGGTTGTTGATTTCGCCTCGTTGTGAACAGTTGATTCGGGCGTTTGGGGGGTTGGAGTATGCGCGGTTGGCGAATGGGGCGCTGTCGGAGCAGCCGGCCAAGGACGGGGTGCATGACCATGTGATTGATGCGCTGCGGTACTTTTTTGTGAATCGGTTTGGTAGGAGTCATGGGTTGAGGGAGAAGCGGTATTGAGGTAAGTCGATTATTTGCAGTGTATAGGGATTGTGTGGGTATGGGCCGATAATATGCTTGCGTTTGGGGGGCTAATTAGCTATTATTTATATTCGGATAAGATATAGGTGAAAATCATGCTTGCCAGCGAGAGAGACGATTTGTTTCTCTGCGCTGGTTTTTTTGTGCCCTGAAAGGCCATGATGGAGGTTGCTATGCATAAGGTAGTGTTGGTTTTTGTGATGGTGCTGGGGTTGGGAGCGATGGCTTGGGGTGCGTGTCCGAGTGGGGATTTTAGCGATGATTGCAGAGTGAACCTTGATGACTTGGCTATTATGGCTTCCGGGTGGTTGGAAGGTTATGATGTAATTGACCTTGCGGAGATGGCTTCTCAGTGGTTAGTCGATTGGTCTTCTCCTTTCGTAACGACTTGGGATACGAGTCTTGACGATGGCAGGACGGTTACTTTGGCGCTGGCTGGCGAGGTGGATGCCGTCATCGATTGGGGGGACGGTACGATTGAAGCGGTAATTGCGCCCGGGCCCCATGTACATGAATACGACGAGGATGGGATATACACCGTCTCCGTTGCCGGCAGTGTGATGGCATATAACAGCGAAGATAACGGCGGCAATTCTTCCGAACGTGCAAAACTGGTGAGCGTAGATAGCTGGGGGCAGGTCGGCTTTACCAGCATGTATGGTGCGTTCAATTACTGCAGAAACCTGGTTTCAGTGCCGAGTACTTCGGATGGTCTTGAAGCTGTGACCGACATGGGATATATGTTCGCTGGTGCGACATCATTTAACGGAGACATTGGCGGTTGGGATACCTCTGGAGTTACCAACATGAGTGGGATGTTCAGTGTTGCGAGATCATTCAATGGAGACATCGGCGGTTGGGATACTTCCAACGTTACCAATATGAACGATATGTTCAACATTGCGGAATCATTCAACCAGGACATTGGCTCTTGGGATACCTCTAATGTTATCTCCATGATACGTGTGTTTTGTAAAGCGGAATCGTTCAATCAAGACATCGGCTCTTGGAATACCTCTAAGGTTACCTCTATGATTGGTATGTTCCAGGGAGCATCATCATTTAACCAGGACATCGGCGGTTGGGACACATCCAGAGTTACGAACATGTGGGAGATGTTCAATGGGGCCACGTCATTCAATAAGGACATCGGCTCCTGGGACACCTCCAAGGTTACGTATATGGTTCGCATGTTCAGTAATGCGTCGTTGTTCAATCAGTACATCGGTGATTGGGATACGTCCAATGTTATCTTTATGATCGGGATGTTCAAAGATGCGTCGTTGTTCAATCAAGACATCGGCGGCTGGGATACTTCCAGCGTTACCGATATGGGCGGGATGTTCTACAATGCGTCAGCATTTAATCAGGATATCAGCAGCTGGGATACTTCCAGCGTTACCGATATGGGCGGGGTGTTCGCGCATGCGTCGTTGTTCAATCAGGACATTGGCAGTTGGGATACTTCCAGCGTTACCGATATGGGCGGGATGTTCATGGGGGCTGCGTTGTTTAACCAAGACATCGGCGGCTGGGATACTTCCAGTGTTACAGATATGATATATATGTTCTTCGGAGCATCATCATTTAACCATTACATTGGTGGCTGGGATACTTCTAGAGTTACCGAAATGGATTATATGTTCCGCGATGCGACGTCGTTTAATCAAGACATCGGCGGCTGGGATACTTCCAGCGTTATTGACATGGACAGTATGTTCTGCAACGCGTCGTCGTTCAACCAAGACATCGGTGGTTGGGATACCTCTAGTGTCATCCGTATGTGGTCGATGTTCCAGGGGGCATCGTCATTCAATCAGGACCTGTCCGGATGGTGCGTTTGGCTGATTTCTTCTGAACCGAGTGGTTTCGATACCGATGCTACTAGCTGGACATTGCCGCGGCCGATCTGGGGTACCTGCCCTGGCTCTTTTGTAACGACTTGGGACACGAGCCTTGGGGTTGGGGCAACGGTGAGCTTGGCGTTGGCTGGTACGGCGGACGCGACGGTAAACTGGGGGGACGGCACATTTACCGATGTGGATGGTTTAGGGCCACATGTGCATTACTATGACGCTGATGGGATATATACCGTTTCTGTGTATGGTACTGTTACAGCTTACGACAGCTATAACAATGGCGGTGCGATTTCCGAGCGAGAAAAGCTAGTAAGCGTTGATAGCTGGGGTCAAGTGGGCTTCACCAGTATGAGATATGCGTTTGACAGTTGCTCTAATCTTGTTTCAGTGCCTGTTGATTCGGATGTGATTGCAGCTATCACCGACATGAACAGTATGTTCTACAATGCGTCCTCGTTCAACCAGGACATTGGCAGCTGGGATACATCGAACGTGACAAACATGGCCTGCATGTTCGAAGATGCGTCGTCATTTGACCAATACATTGGCAACTGGGATACCTCCGGCGTCACTGGTATGTGGAGAATGTTCTACAATGCGTCAGCATTTAATCAGGATATCGGCAGCTGGGACACTTCCAGCGTCACGGGTATGGCCAATATGTTCAACAATGCATCGTCGTTCAACCAAGACATTGGCGGTTGGAATACCTCCAATGTCATCAGAATGGCCTATATGTTCGAAGATGCTTCGTCATTTAACCAAGACATCGGTAACTGGAATACCTCCGGCGTCACCGATATGAACTACATGTTCCATAATGCGTCGGCATTCAACCAGGATTTGTCTGGGTGGTGTGTGGAGCAGATTTCTTCTGAGCCGAGCGGTTTTGATGAAGGTGCTACGAGTTGGGGAAATGATCCGGCGTGGCGGCCCCAGTGGGGGGTTAGTTGTTCGCCTTGATAAGAAGGTGGGGTAAGTTAATTAAGATGATCCTAGGATTTTTTAAGTTTTTTGGCGCTAACAGATGGAAGGAAAGACGTGATGGGGAAGGTGGCGACGGTTTTTGTGATGGTGCTGGGGTTGGCGGCGGTGGCTTGGGGTGCGTGTCCGAGTGGGGATTTTAGCGGCGATTGCAGGGTTAATCTTGAGGACTTTGCTGTGATGGCTGATTGGTGGTTGGAAGACTGCAATGCTGTGAACGATTTTTGCGAGGGGGTGGATCTTGATTTTTCTGGGCAGGTTGACGTTGACGACCTGATTTATATTGCGTCCCAGTGGCGGCTGGATGATGAGGCTTTTGTGACAATTTGGGACACGAGTCTGGGTGAAGGTACAACGGTTACTTTGGCTTTGGCTGGTGATGTGGATGCAATTATCGATTGGGGTGATGGAAACATCAGTGATGCGAATAGGCCGGGGCCTTATGTACACAACTATGGTGAGGATGGTATATATACGGTTTCGGTAATGGGCAGTGTTACGGCGTATAACAGCTATGAAAATGGTGGCGCGGTTTCTGAGCGTGCAAAGCTAAGAGGTGTCGCTAGCTGGGGGCAAGTCGGTTTCGACAGTATGCACAAGGCGTTCTCTGAGTGTTCTAATCTAATTTCAGTGCCGTGGACTTTGGATGGAATTGAAGACGTGAACGACATGAGCGGCATGTTTAGGGGTGCGGATTCATTCAATCAGTACATTGGTTCCTGGGATACTTCCAATGTTGCCAATATGGAAGCGATGTTCTACGGTGCGGATTCATTCAATCAGAACTTGTCCGGATGGTGTGTTGAGCAGATTCTTTCTGAGCCGAATGATTTTGATACCGGTGCTTCCAGTTGGTCGCTGTTGCGGCCGATTTGGGGAACTTGTCCGTCGCCTTGCCCTTTTGTAACGACGTGGAACACGAGTCTTGCCGACGGGACGACGGTTACTTTGGCGTTGGCTGGTGAGGTTTATGCGATTATTGACTGGGGAGATGGCAGTCCTCTTGAAATGGTAACGACGCCTGGGCCTCATGTACACGATTATGGCGTTAACGGGGTTTACACGGTTTCGGTTACCGGCAGTGTCGCGGCGTATAATAGTTTCGAGAACAGTGGTTGGGGTTCTATGGGGGAACTAGAACCAACAAAGTTGGTAAGTGTAGATAGTTGGGGACAACTGGGCTTTACCAGTATGCGGTCTGCATTTTATAGGTGTTCAAATCTGGTTTCAGTGCCGAGTACTTCGGATGGTATTGAAAACGTAACCGATATGACTGAAATGTTTGGTGGTGCATCATCGTTTGATGGAGATATTGGCGGCTGGGACACCTCAAACGTTACCGACATGTGTTGGATGTTCGACTGTGCAGCTTCGTTTAATCAAAACATTGGTGGTTGGGATACCTCTAGCGTTACTTATATGCACGAGATGTTCGAAGGAGCAGTTGCATTCAATCAGGATATCAGCGGCTGGGACACCTCCAGCGTTACAAATATGATTAAGATGTTCTACAGATCATATGCATTTAATCAGAATATCGGCTCTTGGGATACATCCAGTGTCACCAGTATGATGTGGATGTTCTTAGAGGCGTCAGCATTCAACGGAGATATTAGTAACTGGGATACCTCCAGTGTTACCAATATGAGTGCCATGTTTGGCTATGCATCTTCGTTCAATCAGGACTTGTCTGGATGGTGTGTGGAGCAGATTTCTTCTGAACCGACAAACTTTGATATCGGTGCGACGAGTTGGAGCTTGCCGCGACCGGTGTGGGGGACTTGCCCTTCTCCGGCTTTTGTGACGACTTGGGATACGACCCTTGGTGATAGCGGCACAACGGTCACCTTGGCGCTGGCTGGTACTGTGGATGCGACTATCGATTGGGGAGATGGCAGTCCTGTTCAGGTTGTAACTGCTCCGGGGCCTCATGTACACACTTATAGTGCGGATGGGGTCTATACGGTTTCGGTTACGGGGAGTGTGACGGGGTATAATAGTTTAGACAACGGTAGCGGGGATCCCTGGTATGATGAAGCCAAGCTGATAAGGGTTGACAACTGGGGGCAAGTTGGCTTTACCAGCATGCACTGTGCGTTTTATAGATGTACGAATCTTGTCTCAGTGCCGAGTACTTCGGTTGGTCTTGAATCTGTGGCTGACATGAGCAGAATGTTCCACAGAGCATCTAATTTCAACCATGATATTAGTGGTTGGGATACTTCCAATGTTACCGATATGTCTGGTATGTTTAGCTCGACGGAGTTGTTTAATCAGGACATTGGTGGTTGGGAGACATCGAGCGTTACCAGCATGAAATATATGTTCTACAGGGCGGATTCGTTCAATGGCGATATCGGCAACTGGAATACCTCCAATGTTACCGATATGTACGGGATGTTCGATAGTGCGGTCTCGTTCAACCAGGACATTGGCGGTTGGGATACATCTAGTGTCACCGACATGCGTGCTATGTTCCTTGGTGCGTCAGTATTCAACCAGGATATTGGCGGCTGGGATACCTCCAATGTAACCGATATGGGTAGTATGTTCTTAGGTGCGAGGTTGTTCAACCAAGACATCGGCAACTGGAATACCTCCAACGTTACCATGATGTTTTCGATGTTCTGGGGTGCCTATGCGTTTAATCAAGATATAGGTGATTGGGATACATCCAGCGTTACCAATATGTACAATATGTTTGACTATGCAATGTCGTTCAATCAGGATATTGGCGACTGGGATACTTCTAATGTTACCAATATGAGCTATATGTTCACCTATGCGTTTGACTTCGACGGGGATATTGGTGGTTGGGACACATCGAGCGTTACCAACATGAGAAATATGTTCACCAGGGCGTATGCATTCAACCAGGACATTGGTGGTTGGGATACCTCGAATGTTACGAATATGGTCTATATGTTCGAATATGCGTCGGCATTCAACCAGGATCTGTCGGGATGGTGTGTGGAAGGCATTTATCCTGAGCCGAGCGGTTTTGATGAAGGTGCGACGAGTTGGGAAAATGATCCGGCGTGGCGGCCTCAGTGGGGGGTTAGTTGTTCGCCTTGATAAGGGGTGGTTGGGGCAAGGTTTTTGGTTGGGGGCCGATCACCCTTTAGCTGCGCGAAAAGGGTGCCACCCGGTTGTGAGTGAGGATGTTTGCGGCAGGCTGATAAGTACTTGACTTAGTGGGGGCCGGCGGTATAAATTAGTCACTAAGATTGGGTATGATTGGCTGGGGGGGTGAGGTTTTGGTATCGGAAGGAAAGTTTATGCGAGGATATCTGATTGGGGCGATAGTTATTGGGAGTTTTTTGTTTGGTTCTTTGGCTTGGGGCGAAGAATATGGTCTGCTGGGGGGCTTTGATGATGGTTATTGGCGGTTTGAGTATGGGGGTGGGGGGAGTTTGAGTACGGACAATCAATATTCGGATCGGCGGGGGGATTGGTGCATGATAGGTTCGGCGGTGTATGAATGGCCTATCCACGATCATATCACGATGGCGATACAGTCGCAGCCGTTGCTGCTTTATCACCAACAGCGGGATGCGAATCAGAACACTGAGAGCCTTTATGGTTTTGGTCTGGGGTTGAATTTCCGTTTGTATCAGATAGCGCAGGAGCAGCGGGGGCTTTTTGGGGAGATTGGTTCGTCTTTTATATGGACATCGGATCATTTCCGCAACAACGCATCACGTTGGAATTTTCTATCCGGCGGCGGGGTAGGATACAAATTTGATGAGCATTGGGAAATTGGAGCGAGGTTTCAGCACATATCGAACGCGGGGTTTGAATCTCCCAATTCAGGGGTGAATTTAGTGGCGATGTGGGTGGGGTATAGTTTCTGATGGGCGGCTTGATCGCGGGAGAGAGATGGCTGAATTGCTGTGTAATGGGGGCTTTGAAGTGGGGTCCGGTAATTTTTTTATGGGGAAAGAGAACATTTCTTGGTATGGGGCGGATTATAATTGGCGGCGTAAAGTGTTGTTTTTGAAGTGTTTACAGTGGTTATTGGGGTTTGTTAACAGGTTAACAGCTGTAAGTCTTTGATGGGTAAGGACTTTTGGCTTGACGCCCTATATATTGTGTTGTACATTTCTTCTAGATCAACATGTAGGATATGAGTGTTTTAGTCCTGTTCGGTCATTCCGTCTGAGGACGCTCCTATGTGGTCGGGGTATATGATTGGGAAAGTTGCCCGTGCGGTGTCCTTTTTGTAAAGAAGATAAGGACAAGGTTGTCGATTCGCGTTCCGGAGAAAAGGGACGGGTGATTCGGCGTCGGCGGGAATGTTTGGCATGTCATCGGCGTTTTACGACGTATGAGCGGATCGAGGAAGCGATCAAGCTGATGGTGGTGAAGAAGGACGGCAGTCGCGTGCCGTTTGATCGCCAGCGTATCATCGCCGGGGTGCAAAAAGCATGTTACAAGCGACCGATCTCTGCCCAGAAGATTGATGAGCTGGCACGCGACGTTGAAGAAGAGATCGTAATCAAGTTTTCGCAGGAGGTTTCTTCTGAGGTGATAGGCAATCTGACGATTGCGCGCCTGCGTAGTCTGGATAAGGTTGCCTATATTCGTTACGCGAGTGTATATCGAGAGTTTGACGACTTAGCTCAGTTTTTGGATGAGGTGCAAGGCGCCATGGAGGTTGCTGACGATTCACCGGGGCAGAATCAGTTGTTCTAATTTAGCATTGGGCTTGTTAGCTGTCGGGGCGATAGGAGCTTAAAGATGCAATTAATAGTCGCAAAATGTGATGGTAGCTCAGAAGTTTATCTTCACACAAAGGTCATGGGATCGATATCTTCGGCTTTGGCAGACTGCGATTATTTTGAGCCTCACCTTGCTGAAGATCTTTCGGAGGCGGTTACGACTTATATCAAACGACGTTACGGCTGCGGCGAAGTTGGTGCTGACGAAATCCATTCGATGATAGAAGTTGTATTGAGTGATATTGGTTTTGAGGCTGCGGCTTTGTGCCTGCATGAGCATAGGATCAATAGACAGGTACAGCGGGGCAGGACGGTGGTTTTGGATTATGGGGCGGCAGAGCTTGCGGGGATGGATTGTTATGACGAATTTACCCAGCCTTGGAACAAATCTATAATAGTAGCGGATTTAGAAGAGAAGCATGGTATGTCTCGGGGCACGGCCCGGTCGGTGGCGGGTCAGGTGGAAGAACGGGTTTTGCGTTTGGGTTGCCGAACGATTACGCGGTCGTTGGTGGGCGAGTTGGTCGCGAATGAATTGTTGGTAATGGGACAAGCGGAAAAGATGCTCTTAGAGCCTATTGGCGAAGTTTTGGATTTGGACGTGATGGCTATGGCTCAGGTGGTTTGAGGAAGATGCGGGCTGTTAATCGCTGGTTGAGATTTTATATCGCGGCGTGTTGTTAGAAACGGTCGCAAATGATGGAATTCACGGCAAGGATGCCATGGCCTGTATTTATACAGGTTGCTGGTCAGGTGTGTGTGCAAGGAAGCCGCGCCCGAATTGGGTGTGCTGGATAGGCTGATACAATTGTATTGCCGATCGAGCAGGCATATCCGATTTAAGGGTCACACCTGACTGTTTTTTTGGGGTGGATTGCGATGTTGTTGGCTGTTCACAGGGAAGCAGGTTAACTGGATTTGGCGATTAAGTCAGGAATGACGTATGGGACCACCCTTTAGCTGCGCGAAAGGGTGCCACCCGATAGTTTTTTTGAGGGATATTTGGGGGATGGTAGATAAGCGGGGTGTTTTTTTATTTGTCTAATATTGGTGCTATTTCCACGTTGATGTGGTTTTTGGTGAGTTCTTTTTTGGTTGCGGGGTCGATTTGTTCATCGGTGATGATTCGTTCGTAGTCATTCGGGTCGAATGCTTTGCATAGGGCTTTGGCTTGGAACTTGCTGCTGTCGGCAACGACTATGAGTTTGTCGGAGATGGAAGCCATTTTGCGGTCGAAGTTAAGCAGGCGGAGGTCGTTGGTATAGACGATGCCTTTTTTATCGACGGCATCACCACCGATAAAAGCGGTGTCGGCTTTGAACATATCGAGGTTTTGTTCGGTTAGCGGGCCGTGCAGATCGGGGGCGCCGTCGCGTAGGAATCCGCCTAATAGGATTATTTGGATTTCATCGTCGAATTGCAGTTGGCTGACGATAGCGAGTGACGTGGTGATGATGGTGAGTTTGTATCGGCCGGCCAATAGTCGGGCGATCTCAAGAGTGGTAGTGCCGGTGTCGAGAATAATTGTGTCGCCGTCATGTATGTGTTCGAGTGCGGCGTTGGCGATGGCCTGCTTTTGGGGGAGGTTCTTGCGTTGTTTGTCACGAAAGCGGAATTCGAAGGTAACGCGCTGTGCTGATGCTGCGCCGCCGTGGATGCGTATGACTTCGCCTTTGGATTCGAGCAGGGCCAAGTCACGGCGGATGGTCATCTCACTGACTTTGAAATGCTGAGCCAAGCGACGGATGGAGACTTCGCCGGCTTGACTGAGTGCGGAGCGAATATAATTGAGCCGTTGGGTTTGACTGACTTCGCCAGTGTTTTTAGCCATAGTTTTTTCCTGTTGGTTCAGGCGGATTGGAACACGGTGGCACCTAGACTTATGCCAAACATCGCATTGCTTCCGTGTGCAAAAATAACGTATATCTACATATTATAACATTATTGTTGTTGCTTGACAAACAAGCTACCAGGATTGATCTGTGTTATGTTGGTTGGTCTTTCATGGTGTGCTTATGCGGGCAGTTGTTTTGCGTTGGTCCAGCTACAGTGGTAGATTATCCGTATTTCTGGCGTAAGCCTATTTTAGACAATGCATTACATTTTTAGGTTTGTGGATAATTGATTATACACAAAATTATTTGTGTATAATAAAAAGCAAAATATTATACACAAATAATTTTGTGCATGATATACTATACACAAAATCAGAATATTTTTTTGTTTTCGGCAATTTCCAATAATTCTGGAAAAACCATGATAGCCGGTCTGCTGCCACTGGCGTCACGTATATTACGCAACAAGCAGGCATCCTTCAATTGCCGTAATAAATTCATTATTGTCGGCTTGGTAATGTGAGTAATTCGTACCAGATCAGATGTTCTAAATATAGGTCTATCAAAGATAGCATCTAATATTTGGATTGAATATTGAGAATGAGTGATATTTGTTATCTTATCCTTCATTTTCTCATAGAGCAGCATTGTCTGTCGGGCTTTAGAGGAATTTTCCTTTGCTTGAGCAATAATTGCTTTTAGAAAAAACTCTATCCAACTATTCCAATCATCGTTTTGTGAAATGCCCTGCAAATGGGCATAATACTCTTCGCGGTTTGTTTCCAAATAAGCACTTAAATAGAACATTGGCATGCTAAGCATCTGCTTCTGATATAGAAATAATGGTATTAGCAGTCTGCCAATTCGCCCGTTACCGTCTTCGAACGGATGAATTAATTCAAATTGAGCATGCACAACAGCTAATTGTAGAAGTCCATCAATATCATCACTTTGTGCGTACTTTTGCCATTGATCTAAGTAATTGGACATTTGCAGCGGTGAGGGAGGAATAAAAGTTGCTTCTTCTATCGTTGATCCAGGTTTACCAATCCAGTTTTGTATTGTGCGAAATTCACCTGGATGCTTGTCTTTGCCCCTTACACTGCTAAGCAGGATTTTGTGTGCTTCCCTCAGCAAATGTAGAGTGATCGGGCGATTTGCAAGCATACTTTTAGCAAGCATTAGTGCGCTACGATAATTTCTTATTTCCTGGATATCATTGCGTTTTGCCTCATCCATCTCCACGCCGGCATCATGTTCTAGAACTTCATTAAGTGTTGCCAAGGTTCCTTCTATTCTAGATGATAGGACGGCCTCTTGAGTAGTTAGTGGTGATAGTAAGATTTGTGGGTTTACAATTCCCTGCAACAGTCCGTCATACGTGGCGAGTTCGAAATTGGCTTCTCCTACACATCCAAAAAGCCTTTTGTAATCCAGGTTCTTTAAAGGTAATGTTTGTGGTTGGTATGGTTGCATTATCAATCCTGTTTATGTTCTGATGTAATCTTAACGATTTCCGGGCCAGAGGGCCATTATTCCGGAGGATTCGGTTAGGGTTTGGCGGATTTGCTCGATATTGAATGAACTGTGGTTATCAAATCCGGCTTGAAGCATGTCGGATAAGGTGGCTGCGGGTACATAGCGGATTACTTGGGGATCGGTTAGCGACAAATCGGAGGTCATGTCGTCGATAACGTCTTCGAGAAATCCGATTCTGTCGATTAGTCCGTTGTCGAGTGCTTCGATTCCGTCAAACACATCACCATTGGCTAGGGGCCAAACATCCGACTCGGGCATATCACGGCCCTGGCTGACGGCGGCGACGAACCGGTCGTGTACGGTGTCAAGGTCGGTTTGAGTTTCCTGTCTTTCTTCTTCGGTGGGTTGGCGGAACGGGCTTCCACGGTCTTTATAGATAGCACGGCTGGAGGTGATAACAATCGGTTCTATGCCTAAGTTTTCTTCGAGGGCTTCTTGCAGGATGAACTGCATATAGATTACGCCGATGCTTCCGACGATCGAGTTGGTTTGGGCGTAGATACGGTCGGTGGAACATGCGACCCAATAAGCGCCGCTGGCGCCAAGCTGTTCGATGCAGGTGTAAATGGGCTTGGTGAAGTCGTCGATGTAGCGGCTGATCATTTCAGAAGGTACTACCTGTCCGCCGGGGCAGTTTACCACTAGGATTACACCTCGAACGGTATTATCGTTTTGTGCTTGGCGGAGCATATCGTGAACCTGCATGGCGTTGGCCATGTCGATCATCTCGGTCAAGTCAATCAGGGCGATACGCTGTTGGAAGTTGGTTCCAGCGTATTCTTTTTCCTGGAATCCTTTGAGCATGATGGTGCCAGTGATGGCCAATATGATAAAAGCCACCACGGCGAAAACAATGACGAATTTCAGGATGCGCCACCAAAGAGGACGTTTACGCAATTTTGCCGCCAATGGACAGACGAACTGGGTTTTCTCAGCGGTTGAGCTAATTGTCGGCGGGGTATTACTGTAGGCGGCTGTGTCAATTTGGGAAACGGGTTGTTGTTCCGGGGGTAAGTTTTGCTGATCCATGCTTAGATTCCTTTTTCGATTTTGGGTTGGGCTTTGGGTATGAATTCGTCGATCAAGCGGGTTTGGCGGTATTGGATAAGTTGCTGGGACGAATCCATGCGGGTCTATTATTGAGACAAAATTGGATGATGTCTATACTAAATTTGGACTGGCGTAGTTGTGGAGATTCGCTAACAGACTGTGGGGGAAAGGTTTATTGTCTGTAAACCGCGATAATTGGCGGTTGCATGGTTGCATTTGGGCCCGGCTGAGCTTATGATGCCGGTGGTGATAAAGCGAATCCGGTTTAGGAATCGTACTAATCAATTAATTGGGAGACTGAATGAGCGATATCTCTATCAGCAGCCGTCGTCGGCGAATGGGTTCAACGACAACCGCGACCATTGCTTTGGCAGTAGGGTTGGCGGTATGTCTGTTGATGGCATTGATGTATGTGCGGGTCACCTCGGGGGCGCGGCGGCGGGCGGAATCGCTTGTAGATACGGTGGCCCAGCGGGGTCTGATCAGCTATTTCGGACAGGAGCATGCGTGGCACTATTACACCGTTAGTGAAGGCGGGCGTATAATCGGTTACAAGGTGATGACTACATGGTCTGAAGCTCAAGAGGCAGGAGGTTTTCTGCTGAAGGGGAGAATTTTGGATTATGTTACCAGGAGCCGACGTGAGCCAATGGTACTTCGCAGGGATTTTGAGGTTGCCAATGATCTGTCCCATCTGATTCATTCGGAAAGTGTTATGTCTGGGGGCACCGGTCGCCGGTTGAGCGAAGCGGTTTATCGTTGGGAAGATGGTCTTTTGATCAGCCCTTCCAGCAGCGGCGATGCTGGTTCGGATGACTCAAGGCCTTTGGACGACGGTAATTTTATTCCCATTGAGTTGTTGGATTTTTTCACGAGTTTGGCGATCTCGGATGAGCAAGGGGACTCAGTATCGTTTGAAGTTGTATCGCGCTTGGGCAATAGTTGGGGGTTGCTGGAGTGTGTGGTTGAGCCGGGCGCTGATGTTCCGCAGGATGTTATTGATGCGGAACCACAAGGCCGTGCTGCGACTTGTACTTGGCCGGCTCTGGGATGGACGCGACTATTATATTATGATACGGAAAATAGTCTGGTATGGCAGTTAGATGAGGGTGATCAGCCTAGAGTGTTACGGCGGGTCAGTCATGCTGACTTGCTCAAGTTGTTTCCTGACTTGGACGATATGCTGCAGCGGCAACTTCATTTGCAGCCGGCAAAGGCGCAAGCTGATACGATATAAAGAAACTAATTATATGAGCATTGCTTTCGCTGTCAGCATACGCAGATAGATGAATGGCCCAGCGAGGATATTGTTGAACAGTTCGGTATTGAGATAGGATCAAGAATATGGCAGAGATCAAAGCGGATGTGGTAGTAGTTGGCGCGGGCCCGGCGGGTATGACGGCAGGTTTGTATGCCGCCAGAGAACGCCATAAGACGATCATTTTGGACAAGTACATGCCGGGCGGTCAGATCAATTTGACCAGCAGAATTGAGAACTATCCGGGTATCAAGCAGATAAGCGGCGCTGATTTGGCGATGACTCTGTATGAACAGGTGACGTCCTTTGGGGCCGAGGTTAAAAACGGCGCGGAAGTGTTGGACTTGAAACACCGCGATGATGGTTTAGTGGAAGTACATACCGACGATGATGTGTATTTGGCGCGTGTGGTTGTTTTGTGTCCGGGCAGTGATTACCGTAAGTTGGGTGTGCCGGGCGAAGATGAATTTCGCGCTTCGGGCGGCGGGGTGAGCTATTGCGGCACTTGTGATGCGCCGTTTTTCCGTGACAAAGTTGTTGTAGCGGTAGGCGGTGGTAATGTGGCCGTGGAAGAGGCGATGCACTTGGCCAAGTTCTGCAAGAAAGTTACCTTGGTGCATCGGCGGGACGAGTTCCGGGCGGAAAAGGTACTAGTCGAAGAACTATTGGAAGAGACGAAAAAGGGCGTAATAGAGGTACGTTACGATTCCATCGTCACCAGCATAAACGGCAACGAGCGCGTTACCGGGGCGACGCTGGAGAACGTCAAGACCAAGGCTCAAGAAGAACTTCCCTGCGACGGGGTTTTCATTTTTGTGGGTATGGATCCCAACACCGCCTTTTTGAAGGGGTTGGTGGACTTGGATGAGAATGGTTTTGTGAAATGTGATCCGGTTTATTTGCGGACCAGTGTGCCGGGCGTTTTTGTGGCTGGGGATTGCCGGGCGAACGTGGCTATGCAGTTGGCCACGGCGATGGGTGATGGGGTCACTTGCGCGGTGTTTATGAAAGAGTATTTGCGTAATCCAGATTGGTGGAACAAAGGCCGATGAAAATAGCTTACTTTGATTGTTTTTCCGGGGCGGCAGGCGATATGATCGTAGGGGCTTGCCTGGATGCTGGCGCCTCAGCGGATTACTTGCGGGGGGAACTAGCCAAGTTGGGGTTGGCTGAAGTTGAGATTCGTATCGACAAGGTAGTAAAGCAGGGCATCAGCGCCACCCAGTTTGAGCCGATTTGTGGCGCAACGGCACACAGTCACCATCATAACCATAAAACTGAACCGGAACACCATCAGCATAACCATGGTCATGACCATAATCAGGATCACAGCCATCATCATGATCATAATCATGGTGACGAACACGCCCACAGTCATGACCACAAGCGGGAGCATAGCCATGGGGCCGAGTCCCATCATCACCAACCGCATCGTAATCTGAAGACGATTTGCGATATGATTGAAGCTGCGGATTTGAGCGAGCGGGTTAAGGAGCAGTCGCAGGCGATTTTTCGCCGACTGGCTCAGGCTGAGGCCAAGGTACACGCGACCACCGAAGACGCCATTCACTTTCATGAGGTAGGTGCCGCCGACGCGATAATGGATATCGTGGGTGCTTGCGTGGCGTTGGAATCTTTGGGAATCGATAAGGTTTATGTATCGGGTTTGGTGGTAGGTTCCGGCACGGTTCAATGTGCTCATGGGGTCTTGCCCGTTCCCGCCCCGGCGACAGCTGAGTTGATTCGCGGGTTGGAAGTTTCGAGCGGCCCGGCAGAAGGCGAACTGCTTACTCCCACCGGCGCAGCGATATTAACCACGCTAAGCGAAGGTTTTGGGGCTATGCCTAGCATGAGGATTGAAAAAAGCGGCTATGGCGCCGGGCAACGGGAAAACCAAGGCGTGCCCAATGTTCTGCGTTTGACGGTGGGTGAACAAGCGGAAGTTGACGCCTCGGCTGATGAAGTCTGCGTTCTAGAAGCGAACATTGATGACGCCACGGGTGAATTGCTGGGTCATGTAAACGAGACTTTGTTGAGTAATGGCGCTTTGGATGTTTTTACCACGGCGGTGATGATGAAGAAGAATCGGCCCGGCGTGCAGCTAACGGTTCTCGCCCGGCCTGCTGATCGAGAAGCGTTGACCGAGACCCTTCTTGCTGAGAGTACGACTTTTGGTGTGCGTTGGCATATGTGCAAACGCAGGGTTTTGCAGCGGCAATATCAGGAAGTAGCGACTCGTTTCGGAACGATAAGAATCAAGTGCGGCAGCATGAATGGTTCGATAGTGACTGCGGCGCCGGAGTTCGAGGATTGCCGACGGGCCGCGGCTGAGCATGGCGTGACAGTTAAGCTGGTGTTGGATGAAGCGCGCAAAGCTTATAATCAAGGATGATAAAAATGAATATGCTATGGGCGATGATATTAGCACAGGCGGCGGAGCAAGAGGGCGGGAGAACCAGCTTTTTCAGTAATTTTTTGGAAGGGGCCGCCTGGTTGGGGATTGTTGTGGTGTTGGCTTGGGTGATGCTGCGCAACACGCGCAAGCGAATCGCCAAAAGCGAAGCGCGTAAGGGTATGACGGTTCAGGAGCGAGTCAACGAGGTGCGACAAAGCAGTGTTATGGTGGATCGAATATCTGAGTTGATGAGTGAATTGGCGGATATGTCGCGTCGGGTGAACGGCGAGCTGGATACCCGTACGACCAAGTTGGAAATCCTGTTGGACGAAGCTGATCGCAAGATCACGGCGTTGCAGAGCGCTTTGGGCCGGGAGGACGATGACGTTCGTTTGGTCGATACATTTGTACACACCGATAATTCTCAAGAGGTCGGCGATGTTCGGAGCGAGATTGAAGCAACGGCAGACCGACTGGAAGTTGACGCCGACCCGACTGAAAACGACGCCGAGGCTGCTGTTGAATTGGATAGCCCGGAACATCAGCGGGTCTGGGATTTGGCTGATCAAGGGC
The DNA here is from genome assembly GCA_016928435.1 of Sedimentisphaerales bacterium. GTDB lineage: Bacteria > Planctomycetota > Phycisphaerae > Sedimentisphaerales > SM23-30 > JAFGKT01. The sequence goes on from JAFGKT010000047.1 coordinate 17,728, forward strand.
TCTCAGCGGAGCAAATCGCCCGCAAAGTGGGCCGACCAACCGGTGAAGTGCAGTTGATTATGGCTTTGGGGCGAAAAAAAAGATAAATTCACGGTTTTTTCTAAGACCTTGGGCGACTTGGCATTAGTGGCTCTTAGCCATTGATTTCGGGGGATTGGGGCGGTGGCGGGTTATCGGACTATAGATTGTAAGTACTGTATTAGCAGGGTATTGCGCATTAGGGTTGGAAAGATGCTCTGTCAGGGCCTGATTGACAGGCATAATGTACTGGGATATACTTTCGGGAGAATTCGGCAGAATAACATCGCCTGCCGCGGTAGTCTGATCTGACCTTGATGTTGACCGGCGGTTGCTGGTTTTCGCGTTGGTTTGGTTGTTTCTTGAGGACTTGCCGGATTATTTCGCAGGCGTAACGGGTATGCGGCAGGGCGCGCTTCGCTGAAGCGATGTGCAGCCCTTTTTTTGCCGTGGCGAACTTCCGGGCTGGTCTTAGCTGGTTCGGAAGTTTTTTTATGCTGACATTTAAGTCGTTGCCGTTATTATGTTAGCAAGATGAAGTGTGAATTGGCGCGTTCAAAAAACCGCGAAAGTAGCCATGAATAAAGAATCACAAAAGAAATCCGGGCGCACTCGAGGGCAGTTTGTCGCGCGTGTCGCGGCGCAGTTGCAGCGAGGCGAACATCATCGCGCGCTGGTGTTGTCTTTTTGCGGCGAATCGGCAGAGGTTATGGCGTGTGCGGAGCCGGGGCAGTTTGTGCAGGTTGCTTGCAGAGATATATCTAGGCCGCGTATGTCGGTGCCTCAGTTGCGTCGTCCGATCAGTATTTCGGGTGTGAGTGAGGATCCTATAGCTTTGGGGTTGGGTAATGGCCACTGTCGCGACGGCTGCGGGCGCGAGGTGATGGTGCGGATTATCTACCGGGTGCATGGACCGGGTACCAATTGGCTGGCGCACCAAGCGGTGGGCGAAGAAATTGACATCATTGGACCTTTAGGGCGTGGTTTTAACTTGCCCAAAGATAAAGATACGCGGGTGATACTGATAGGCGGCGGTGTGGGTCTGCCTCCGATGTTTTTCTCCGCGGACAGACTCAAACGTAATGGTTGCAGTGATGTTTTGGGTATCGCTGGGGCCGCGACGAGGGGTTTGTTCTGTTGCGATCTTTTGAATGAGGCTGATGGGATTGAGGATGCGTTGGTTCCGGGAAAGTACGTTCGGGAGTTTGGTCCGAGTAATACGCCGGTGCTGTTAGCGGCCGATGACGGCAGCATAGGCTTCAAGGGCAACGTGGTACAAGCATTGGATGGATATCTGAAACGTAATGAGCAGTGGCGTTCGGCGGAGGTTTTCGCTTGCGGGCCCAAACCTATGCTGCGGGCGGTGGCGAATTTTTGCCAAGAGCATAGCATGAATTGCCAGGTTTGCCTGGAATCTTATATGGGTTGCGGAATTGGTGTTTGCCAGTCGTGTGCCGTCGCGATGCGCTCCGAGGGCAAAGACCGTGAATCGCCCAAGAAGTATCGTTTGGTATGTGCGCACGGCCCGGTGTTCGACGCAGCCAAGGTGGATTGGGACGCCTAGTTTTTTTTGAGGTCAATCGCCGTTGGGTGCGGTTGTTTTGGTCTGATAGAGAAATAAATGAACGCCGACAATGACAAAAAGCAAGTTGATCTGAGCGTGAACATTGGTAAGGTGCGCCTGGCGAACCCCGTGATGACGGCTTCCGGCACTTGCGGTTACGCTTATGAGTTGCGTGACTTTGTCGATTTGGGTCGGCTGGGGGCTTTTGTTACCAAGAGCATCACGCGTGAAGAGCGGGTGGGCAATGCGCCTCAACGTACGGTGGAAACCGCTTCCGGTTTGCTTAACGCGATCGGGTTGGCGAACATGGGGTTGGATAAGTTTATCGAAGGGCCTTTGGCGTTGTTGGCGCGGATGTCGGTGCCGGTGTTTGTGAATGTGGCGGGCAAAACGGTTGATGACTATATCGCGGTGGCGGAGGCCTTGGCGGGGCGAGACGAAATTGCGGGGTTGGAAATCAACGTTAGCTGTCCCAACGTCAAAGAAGGGGGCATAACGTTTGGTACCGATCCGAAGATATTGGCTGACTTGGTGGGCAGGGTTCGCCAAGTGGCTGCGAATAAGGTTCTGATTGCCAAACTGACACCCAACGTTACTGATATTACCGTTACAGCTCGCGCGGCGATTGACGCGGGTGCGGATGCGCTTAGCTTGATTAATACATTGACAGGTATGGTGGTTGATGTTGAGCGGCGCCGACCGGTGTTGGCCAACCGAACCGGCGGACTGAGCGGCCCGGCAATAAAGCCTGTGGCGGTGCATATGGTGGAGCGCGTTTATCGTGAGGTGGCTGGGCCTGCGAAGGTTCCCATCATCGGGCTGGGCGGCATCGCTTGCGCGTTGGATGCTTTGGAGTTTATTATCGCGGGGGCCTCGGCGGTAGGCGTGGGTACAGCGGTACTTACCAACCCGCCGGCACTGATAGAGGTTATCGAAGGTATTGAAGCATATTTGGCAAGGCACGGCATGAGCAGCGTTGCGGAACTCGTGGGTTCTTTGCAATAGCGGTATTTTTGAGGCTTAGATTGTCTGTTGATATTGGTCAGTAAGCAGGACGTGAACCGATATGACTGGTTTATTGAAATTGTTACGCGATTATTTTCCCACGGCGATTTACACCGGCACAGCGTTGGTGTTCATCAGTGAGGAGTCGCGTGTGGAACTTACCGAACATACCCGCCGGGGTGTCAGTGGTGAAGAAAACGTGCCTATCGTTCGAGTGCGTCTTTTTCAGAAGGATGATAAAGGCGAGTTTGAGCCGGGCCACTATGAAGATTTTCAGTTGGCGGATCTTTCTGACCTGGCCGGCGAGATCGAAAAGTTCGTGCAGTTCGCTGTGGGTAAGAATCTGAAAGAGTAGGCTGGAGTGGGCCAATAGACTTTGGCTGACCAAAAGGAATATATGAAAGGAAATGTTTGATATGCGGGTTTTGTCGGGTATTCAGCCGTCGGGTAAATTGCATGTGGGGAATTATTTTGGCGCGATGCGTCAGTATGTGGCGTTGCAGGAGAAAGGCAATGAATGTTTTTTCTTTATCGCTAACTACCATGCCATGACGAGCGTATCGGACGGTCAGACTTTGCGTGATTACACAGCCGAGATCGCGCGGGGTTATCTGGCGGTGGGCATCGACCCGCAGCGAGTGAATTTCTTTCGTCAATCGGATGTGCCGGAGGTGTGCGAGTTTGCTTGGATTTTGTCTTGTTTGACGCCGATGGGCTTGTTGCAGCGTTGCACCAGCTACAAGGACAAATTGGACCAGGGTTTGGCGCCGAACCACGGATTGTTTTATTATCCGGTTCTGCAGGCGGCGGACATTCTGATTTACGGCAGTCATCTGGTGCCGGTCGGTCAGGACCAGAAGCAGCATCTAGAAGTGACACGTGACCTGGCGATCAAGTTCAATAATACCTATGGTGAGATATTGACGGTTCCTGAGCCGTATATACTATCAGGTGCCGCGATAGTGCCCGGGGTTGACGGCCGCAAGATGAGCAAGAGCTATGACAATACGCTGGAGCTGTTTGAATCCGCCAAGTCGCTCAAGAAAAAGATAATGAAAATCGTCACCGACTCCACCCCCGTCGAAGAAGCGAAGAATCCGGATACGTGTACGGTGTTCGCTTTGCTGAAGTTGGTGGCGTCGGAAGATGAGATTGCTGAATGGGACCAACGCTATCGCGCGGGCGGTATGGGTTACGGCGACGCCAAGAAGCGTTTGGCGGAACTAATGGAAGAGCTTTTGGCCCCGTATCGGCAGCGTTATGAGGATTTGGAACACGATCAGGATTACGTCGAGGATGTACTGCGTGAGGGCGGTAAGAAGGCTCGCGCCGTGGCATGTGAAATGATGGAAAAGGTACGTGCCGCTACGGGTATTGTGGTTAGCGGCAGTTAGGCGTCTTTAGATGCTGGGTGAATAGAACTTATGGCTAACGGCTTGGACTTTTTTGTACAGTTTGTCAGAAATCCGTCAACGGTTGGTGCCGTTGCGCCAAGTTCGCGGGGGTTGGCTTGTCGGATGCTGGAGGGGGTGGACTTTGATCAGGTCAGTACGATTGTGGAGTTGGGGCCGGGCACAGGCGTTTTTTCGCGTGAGGTATTACGCCGAAAAAGAGCTGATACCACCTTCTTCGCCTTAGAGTTGAACGAGACGATGTGCGATCATTTGGCGGCTGATCTGCCGGAGCTTACGGTGTACAATGATTCCGCCTCGGCGATCGGCAAGTATCTCGCTCAGCACGGCAAAGACCATGCGGACGTGATAATCAGCGGCCTGCCTTGGGCGGCGTTCAAAAGCGAATTACAGAGTGAGTTGCTGGATGCCACGGTGACGGCATTGGCGGAAGGCGGGCTGTTCGCGACGTTTGCTTATCTGCAGGGGTTGGTTCTCCCGGCTGGGCTGCGTTTCGCCAAACGGCTCGATAGCAGTTTCGCTCAGGTGGAACGTTCAAAAGTGGTGTGGCGGAATCTGCCCCCGGCGTTGGTGTATCGTTGCAGGCGTTAGCAGGGGATGTGGCAGCTTAGTGATTGGCATGAGAGGGTTCGATCTGGGGCAGCTCGCCGGGATCGCTGAGGTTATGGGGCGGAGTAAGGCTATCGTTATCCAATTGTTGGAGGCGCAGTTGGAAATGGTCCAATTTCTTCGCGGCGTCGTGGTGCTTGGCTGCGGCGTTGTGCAGGTGCTTGCCCAGCAAACTGAATTCGTCGTTAAAGGCGTTGAGTTCATGGTCGAGTTGCGTTAATTGCTGCCGAATAGCTTGGGCGTTCTGCTCGATCTTCAAGCCTTTAAGCCCCATTGATATTACCATAAGATAAGCATATAGCGTATTGGGCGAAACGGGAATGACCTTTTTCGCCCGGCCGTACGCGGCAATATCCCGGTCTTTCTCGGTGCGAATCAACGCTTCATAATAAACGTTCTCAGCAGGAATAAACATCAACGCGAAATCCAAAGTCCCCTCGGTCGGCAAGATATATCTATCAGAAATTTCATCGATGCGTCCGCAGATGTCTTGCAGAAACGCTTGACGGCATTTCCGTTTGACTTGGCTATTGGGCGCTTGGCGCATTTTCTGAAAGTTTTCCAGCGGGAATTTGGCGTCGATGGCCACTTTACCTTGCGCCAACATCACCAACGCGTCAACAATAGTGCCGTTGGCGAAACGATGCTGCAATCGGTAATGCTCTTTGGGCAAGACCTCAGCCAATAGGTTCTCCAACGTCCATTCGCCCAATGCCCCACGCAGTTTGGGGCTGCGCAGGATGTCTTGGAGTTTGCGCACTTCTTGACCGACTTCGGTGATGTGTTGGGTGGCTTGGCCTAGTTGTCCTAGTTGGGTTTTGAGTTGGCCTATGGTTTGGCCGGCGGCGTCGAGCCGTTGCCCGATGTTTTGCTGAGTTTGTTGATCCAGTTGACGACTCGCGGTGAGCTGATCGTTGACACTTTTGGACACATCCGTCAATGTGGTGGTCAATTGGCGGGTTAGGTTGTCCAAGCGGGTTTCTTGTTGGGCTGATATGGCTGATACTTGCTGTTGGAGCGATTGCAGCAGTTGGTCCCGGCCTAGGTTGGCCCCCTGCCTGAGGCGTAAAAACTGTACGACGATGACGCCCGCCAAAACCGTTCCACAGACAATCAATGTTATAATCACCCAGTCAGCCATGCCGACATTATGGGGTCATTGCGTAAAAGTTGCAACCAAAACCTTTCCGAGCGGATCTGGGGAACCGGCGAGGTGTAACAATGCCTTAGATAGAGAGATTGACCGATGAAACTACGCAGACTAAGCCCCTGGCGGATTTAGCGATATTATCAGAAGGCTTTTAATTCTTGCGGTCGCTATTGTCGCGGGGCTTTTTGGTCCAGAAGTTTTTGATCCATCGGCCGAGGCGTTGGGCGGGAGCAATAATTCTGTTTTTGCGCTGTGTCCATTTGATCTGACGCAGGATAACTCTGGTTCGGGGATCAGCAGAACTAAGCTCCGACGCGATCGCGGCATAGTCCTGTGCTTCTTCCAATAGTCCCAATTGCTTATGGGCCAAGGCTAGATTATGCAAGGCGCCGATATGGTCAGGATTGATTTCCAGCGTCTTACACGAAAGTTCTATGCCTTCGACAATGAGTCCGCTGCTGTAGTAGCACAAGCTGAGATTGTGGTAGCCGCGTTCATCTTCGTTGTTCATGTCGATGATGCGTTCGAAGCAAGTCATCGCGGTGGTGATCTCTCCGATGTGCTGCAGTAGGAACCCCATGTCCAACAACACGTCGGGGTCTTCGGGGCCGAGCTGCAATTCTGCTTGGAGATGTTCTTTGGCGCCGGTGCGTTGCCCGAGAGCGATGTAACATTCAGCCAAACGATAGTGTGAACCTGGTTGATTGGAGTTGAACTTCAAGGCTTGTTGGAAGCTTTCCAGGGCCCGTGCATACAATCCTTTTTGCAACTGCAATTCGCCCAGGTAATGAAATGCTTGGCCGTGCTGCGGGTTCAATTCCAGGATTCGGTGGAATTTCTCCTGAGCCGATTCCAGATCGTTCATCTCCAGCAGTAGAATTCCGGTATCCAGCAACACTTCAACATCTCCCGGGCTGCGACGCAGTTCAGCCAGGAAGTGTTTTTTTGCGTGAGCGTATTGGCCCTTGGCCCAATAAGCCTGGGCGATGCGGTAGTCCACTTGCGGATGGTTGCTATCGAGTTTCTGAGTTTGCTGCCAGCACCAGATGGCCCGGTCGTACGATTGACGGGCAAAAAGCGAATTGCCTATATTATAGTAACAAACCGGACAGTTCTCTTTGAGTTGCTGAGCGAGATAGAACATCTCCTCGGCTTTGTCGTGTTGGCCCAGTTCGGCGTAGGTGATGATGCGGTTGCAGTACGACGGTTCGTAATCCGGGGCGATCCGCGTCAGTTTTTCGAAGGTCTCCAAAGCCAACTGGTACTGCCCGATACGCGTATAGTCTATACCCAGGCAATTGAGAATATCCGGGTCTTCCGGATTGAGTTCGTTGGCTTGAGAGTAGGCCTCGATGGCGTCGTTGTAGCGGTCGAGTGTGTCGAGGGTAAGGCCCTTGTTGAAGAGCCAATTACCATTGTTGGGATTGATGTCGATTGCCGCTTGCAGTTCGAGCAGGGCTTCGTTCCAGCGTCCGTTTTCGTATAGGTCATGGGCGGCTTCAATACGGTTTTCCGCGTCGGACCAATCGTTGGGGTAAGCAAATTCTGCTTCGCTCATCACTTCAACCTCACGATGGGGGGTTACAATTAAAAATTGTGTGTTTATTCTGCTGTATTTGTATCGACAGTTGCATTGGGCATATGAACCCAAGGCGGTATAATCCTTAAAGAGCGCCCAGCTTGTCAGGGCGGTTTTCGGCATTCGTCGCGACCACAATGCGACTTATTCGATCGATAGGAGTCGATGTATTCGCGATCTTTCGGACTTATGGGACGCGATTTGGTTCATCTGTGTGGTGAAAACCCATCCGGGCCGGGTTTTTTGTGATTTTGTGATCCCAAGAATCGCTTTCGAGCGGTTTTTAAATCCGCTCAAATAATATTGGGCATGCGAGCTGAAAAAACCGTGAATACCAATGTAAAACTGACTTAGGGGCCGATAATTGAAATGTCCATCGGTGGGGGTGGTCCAGATTTATCTATGTTATTTCAGCTTTATTATGGTTTAATTTATTATACAGGCTATGGGAGTTGATAGTGCTTGGACAGAAGTCCCATTTGGTTAGTGAAAGGAGCCCGCAATTGGCGGCTTTACGCGGTGGTGTCGGCAGTTTACACAAGCATCCGACCGGCCTAACTTACCATTTCGTCGGCATCGGCGGTTGTGGTATGAGCGGGTTGGCCCAGGTGCTGGTACAGCACGGCCATTCCGTCACCGGCAGCGATCTTAACAGCTCAGTCGTCGTCGAGCGTTTGGCTGCGGCGGGAATTGCCGTGGGGATCGGTCATGGGGCTCACAATTTGCCGGAGGAATTGGATTGCCTGGTGGTGTCAGCGGCGGTAAAGCCTGATAATCCGGAACTGATCTGGGCCCAAGAACACAACATAAAAGTTTACAAATACGCTCAGCTTTTGGGGCAGTTGAGCTGTCAGATGCCGACCATCGCGGTGGCAGGTACGCACGGCAAGAGTACCAGCAGCGCTTGGTTGGCGTATGTGCTGCGGGCCGCGGGGTTGGACCCAAGTTTTGTCATTGGCGCCGATGTAGCCCAGTTGGGCGGAGGCAGCGGGGCTGGGCAAGGCGAACATTTAGTTGTCGAGGCCTGTGAATATGATCGTTCCTTCCACCATCTGCGTCCCGCGGCGGCGGCGATATTGAATATCGAAGGCGATCATTTCGATTACTACCGGGACATAGAGGAAATCACCGATTCTTTTGCCCATTTTGTTGATTGTGTGGCCCCCGGCGGTTTGGTGGTGGTCAACGCCGATGATGAGCGTCTAAATATTATGAGCCGTAAGGGGCGCCCTTGCGACAATTGGCAATGGTTTTCGATTGAATCGCCCGGTCGGCGTGTACGATGGCGGGCTGAGAATCTAAATTTTGTCCAAGGCCGCGGCGAATTCGATCTGGTCCATGACGGAACGGCTTGGGGGCGGGTCGAGTTGACTTTGGCGGGCAGGCACAATGTGAGCAATGCCTTGGCGGTCGCGGCCCTGGCGCACTGGGCCGGGGTTGATCAGCAGAGCATTATCGCTCATCTGAGTGACTTCCAAGGTGTCAAGAGGCGTATGACCTGCAAAGGAGAGGTTGGCGGAGTGGTCGTATTGGACGATTACGCCCATCATCCAACGGAAATCCGCGTTACATTGGAGGCGATCAAGGCCCGTTACCGTCCGCGGAAGCTATGGTGTGTGTTTCAGCCGCATCAGCACAGCAGAACCAGATTTTTGCTGGACGAATTTGCTTTAAGTTTTGACGCCGCTGATGTAGTATTACTACCAGATATTTACTTTGTCCGGGACAGCGAGGCTCTGCGACGAGAGATTAACGCCGCTCAGTTGGCCGACCGGATTAGTACCAAAGGACCGCAGGCCCATTATCTGGGCGAGTTCGAGCAAATAACCGAGTTTTTGATGCAAAACGCCAAAGACGGCGATTTGGTTGTGACCATGGGGGCCGGAGATGTATGGAAAATCGGTGATGAATTTATTCGCAGGTTTGGAAGAGATAGTAAAGTTTGATGAGCCGCTGGCACCATATAACTGGTTCAAGCTTGGGGGACCGGCTCGTTATTTTGTGACTCCGCGCAATCTTGACCAGTTAAAACAGGTCATAGAACGCTGCAACGAAAACCACGTCGATGTAAAGATACTGGGTCGCGGCTCCAATCTGCTGGTTGGCGACGAAGGTGTGGACGGCGTGGTTATCCGCATGACGGACAAGTATTTCGGGCAAATCTCCATCGAAGGCAATACTGTCTGTGCGGGAGCGGGCGCCAGCATCAACCGGCTATTGCAGGTTTGCGCAAGAGCGGGTTTGAGCGGTATGGAGTGTTTGGTGGGAATCCCCGGCAGCGTGGGCGGTGCTGTGAAAATCAACGCGGGGGGGCGTTTTGGGGATATCGGCAGTTTTTCCCATTCGGTTAGCCTGATGGACAGTTCCGGTTATCAGTTCGTTCGGCCTCGTGAGGACATCTACTTCGGCTATCGTGAAACCAATATCATGGCCAAGCTGATTCTCTCTGCCGAGTTCACTCTCACCCCCGACGACCCCGAAGCGATCGGCCGGACTATTAAAGAAGTCTGGATGCTCAAGAAGATTTCCCAGCCTATGAGCAGTCGCAACGCCGGTTGTGTTTTCAAGAATCCTCGGGCTCTCTCGGCTGGGGCGCTGATAGACCAGGCCGGCCTGAAAGGCTTGCGGCTCGGCGGAGCGCAGGTTAGTGAACGTCACGCCAATTTTATTGTAGTATCCGATGGCGCTACCGCGTCGGATGTACTCAAACTGATAGATCAGATCAGGCAACAGGTTCAACGCCGTTTCGATGTGGAACTGGAACTTGAACTGGAAATTTGGAGGTAGGGAACCTCTCGACAAGCATTTGGGAGTATCGCCATGGAAGGCAAGATTATCAATCGTCGTCGCAGCTCAACCAGCTACGATGTTGTACAAAGTCAGCAAAACAATACACTTACGATTACAGTTCTAATGGGTGGGCCCAGTGAGGAGCGTGAGGTAAGCCTAAACAGCGGCCAAGCGGTATGTGAAGCCTTGGCAAGTTCGGGCCATGAGGTTTTGCCCGCCGATATCGCTCCGGATGATCTGTCAGCGTTGGATTGCGATGGGGTCGATGTGGTGTTTCCGGTACTGCACGGCCGATTCGGCGAGGACGGCCAACTCCAAAGTATCATGGAGCAGCGGGGGCTGCGGTTTGCCGGTAGCGATTCCTACAGTTCTTGTCTGGCCATGGATAAATATCGCGCCAAGGCGGCTTTTCGCGCCGCGGGCCTGCTGACTCCGACCGCAGCCCTAATCAGAGGTCAAACCGACCAAATCTCCGATCGCCACGACATGATATCTAAAGCCTTGGAAAAAACGGGTTTACCGTGCGTGGTAAAGCCCAACAGCCAAGGCAGCAGTATCGGCGTCCTTATCGCAGAAAATGAGCATGTCGCTCACGAATCCGCCGAGGTCACTTTGGCGCGGTACGGCGACTGCCTTATCGAGTCATATATCCGAGGACGCGAGATCACCGTGGGTATTCTCAATAGTACCGCTTTGCCCATAATCGAGGTCCGTAGCGGCCACCGATTCTACGACTACCAAGCCAAATACCAAGACAACCATACCGAGTACAATTTCGACATCGACCTCAAGCCGCGGCAGTTAGTGGCGGTTCGGCGCCAGGCTATGCGGGCTTTTGCGGTGTTGGGATGTCGAGATTTTGGTCGCGTCGATATGATGGTCGATGAAGACGGCAATGGATATCTTCTCGAAATCAATACTATACCTGGATTTACATCGCATTCGCTCCTTCCCAAAGCCGCTCAGCGTACCGGAATGAGTATGCGGCAAATGTGTGATCAGATTGTACAAATGGCCTACCGTCGGCCGATATAGACTCAATGGCGAAAAACAGAAATACCAAAAGCAAAGGCGGATTCCTGTCCCGGATTACCGGGCGAGGAAAAGGAAAAGGGCAGCCCGGAGAACATAAACGCTGGATGCCTGCGTTATGGAGTTTTCTCCTTGTACTCGGTGTGGCCGGGGGCTTTCACTTCCTGGACAAATATGTGCATCAAATCTCTCAGGACCGCCAAGTCTCTCTGAGTATCCGACTTATAGACAGTTCTGTCGATTCGGCCGATCCAGACAGAAGACTGCCCGACTGGGTCAGCGGCCAGTTGGTTCGCGATATCTGTTTCTCCACCGGCATCCGCAGTGATGATTATATCCTCGATGAGCAACTCCCCCGGCAGTGGCAGCAAAATCTGTCACGCAATCCGTGGGTCAAACAGGTAAGGCAGATTCACCGTCGTTATGATGGACAAGTGGTGTTGGATTGCGAATTGCGCCGCCCCATAGCCCGGGTTGTTCAATCGACGGGCACTTATCTGCTCGACGCCGACGGCGTGCTTTTGCCGGACGCGGACCTTAACGGGCAAGCCGGCGCGGTGGTGGAATTACGCGGCGAGGTCGCAGCCTTGGGGCAACCTGGAGATGTTGTAACCTCCGAGGCAGTCCGGGCAGGCTTACAGGTTCTGGGGATGATTCGCCAGATGGACGAAGAGCTGGACCCCGGCGAACGACTCTGGCACGAACTGGCGATTCTGGATGTCAGCAACTTTAACGGCAGACGCAACACGGCGCAACCTCATTTGGTTCTCTATACAACTAATATGACCGAAATCCGTTGGGGCGCAGCTTTGGGCCGTTCCGTGCCGCTCAACGAAGCGTCAGCGATCGAAAAACTCAGAACGCTATACTTCGCTCACGGCAGAACCGGAACACTGCTGCAATATCAGTTTGTGGAACTGCGTGACGCGTACAACCAATACGTCGGTCAACTGCGCCATCCCAACGGTTAAAACCCAAGAAACCGTTACGCTGTTGCTCTAGCCGCTCAACGCCACATTCTCGTGTTCTACCGCCAAGCCTTCCGTTTCCCTGTCTGCCTCCAACAAGCCCATGCTGGCAGCCAAATTCACGGTCTGCCCGATAGACATGCCTTTGGCTCTCGCCTGACTCATCAGCATGTTGAATTCATCGATGGTTCGTTGCGCGATCCGCTCCATGTTCAGGTGTTCTTGTTGATGCATTTTGTCGTTTCTTTCCATGTGTTGCATGGCGACCTCCCAGCCTGGCGCGCGGACCATCCGCGAAGCCATAAGACCTTTGGTAAAACAGTTACTAAATACCACAAAAAAAGCCGTTGCCGAACTTTTGTGTCCGACAACGGCTTTTGATTTTTTTCGCGTTTCGCGTTTTAGCCCTTTGCCGAACACCTCACGTAATAAAAAGCGCACTTCGTAATACGCGCAGCATTACTTGACGACTGCCATTTGGCTGTCTGCGTGCGACTGAGATGTACTAGGGCTTGATTAAACAACATTACATATACCTTTCACCAATAATTATCTCTCTTAGATACGCGAAAGTCAAGCGGAAACTATATTTTTTGCCCGGCCCGGTTGCCTGCATTGCTGATCTCAATCGCGCCGGCACCATTGTTTTATTGAGCTTTAATATCGGCATTCTTTGGCGGCATCGACGAATGCCTGGATATTCTGCGGATCGCCGTGGAAGAAATGATCCGACGGCGCGATTATATACCCAGCATGGTCTTTGGTGGCGTTGAAGCAATCGAAAACCTGCTGCCGTGCGACTTGCGGTGTGCCGTGTTCAAACCCGGCATTCTGGTCGAACCCGCCGATGAAAAACAATTTGTCTCCCACTCGGCGCGACGCTTCAGCCAGGTCGCAATCGCCGCCCATTGACCGAGGCGTCATAGTCTCCAAGCCGTCGGCGCCGTTTTGGGTTACCAAATCCAACATCTGCATTACGCCCCCGCAGAGATGATACACAATCTTCACACCCGCGTCACGCAAAGCCGCGTGTTGCTGCTGGTCGTAAGGCAAACAGAATTCTTCAAACATCTTCGGACTGATCACTGTACTCGATCCTGCCCCGCCTCCGGTCTCGACCATGTCCGCCGGCGTGCCATGCCACAGTTCGGTTACGCGTATAGTCTTTTCGACAATACTTTGCATCGCCTCGTGCAGAAAGTCAGCTTGATCCATCGCCATGAATATGGCCGGCTCGGTTCCAACCAATGTGCAGAAACTCTGCCAAGGACTGCCTTGCCCGGGGCTGAACGGATGCGATCGAATAATACCTTTGTCGCCCAATCGATCTTTCGCAGCTTGGATAGCGCTGAAGTCCGCGCTGACCGGCACCGGATAGAACTCGTGCCACAGAGCAAAATCGTCCGGCGTTTTTATCAAGCACTCCGTCTCCCAGGCTGTAATTTCATTCCATGCCCCCGCTTGATGCAGTGAGCCTTGGGGAGTAGTAATAGTCTCTTCCCATCTGTGATTGCCGTCTTCGTCGGTGCCTAGTTCCTTGCGGTCCACCTGCCATTTAGCTAGGTCCGCGTCACTGTATTTATATGCCGGGCTCACATATATCGCGTAATCCATGTCGAACCGCTTATAGGCGTTGAACCAGTCGGTGTCGTGCAGATACGTCTTTAGATAGTATTCCATCCATCCATGAACCTGACAGGGAAGTCGGTCCGGGCGGCCGTTCTCCAAAGCGATCATCATGCGTTCGCGTGAATTCAAAATCTTGTCCTTTCATCACTGCTGGTTTAATATTATGCTCATATTTTGTGGGCCCAGCTCGGTTCTATTATGCCACTGGTATGCCGGTTTGGTAACTGCCGGAATATATCCCTTAAGCTGGTTGCCTGTCAAGTCAAAGAATACAGCAGAAATAGATATATCTTTGCAAGGCTGAGATATGGCTACATATGTGCTATATAGCTTATATTAGGATAGAAAATACGCATGTGATGCTGGTCACATTGGCGACCACCAATCAGCTTGATAAGAACTAATATAATTTACCTAGGAGATAAAAAAATGTTGGAGACGATGAAAACCGACGGCAACACCAAATGGTTTGTCAAAGACCGTTTTGGATTGTTTATTCATTGGGGTTTGTATGCTTTGCCGGCCCGTCACGAGTGGGTCATGCAACAAGAAGAAATCATGCCCGATGTCTATGAAAAGTATTTCAAACACTTTGATCCGGATTTGTACGATCCGAAAGTGTGGGCCCAAGCCGCGTCCGGCGCCGGGATGAAATACTTCGTAATTACCACCAAACACCACGAAGGATTTTGTCTGTGGGATTCCAAGCTCACCGATTACAAAGCGCCTAATACTCCTTATGGTAAAGATCTATTAACGCCAATGGTAGAAGCCTTTCGCGAGCAGAATATGAAGGTTGGCTTCTATCATTCGTTGATCGATTGGCACCATCCCGACTTCACCATTGATGATCTGCATGCCCAGCGTAATCATCCGGACCGTGCTAAAATGAACGAGAAACGCGACCAAAAACGTTACATCGAATATCTGCACGGCCAGGTACGCGAACTGCTGACCCAGTTTGGCAAGGTCGATATTATGTGGTTCGATTTTAGCTATATGCCTGGAACCGCTGGTCGGCCTGAGTCTTGGATCGGCAAGGGCTGCAAAGACTGGGACTCAGCCGGTTTGTACAAAATGATCCGTGAGTTAATGCCGGAAGTTATATTGGATGATCGTTTGGATTTGGATGGTACATGGGACATTAAAACCCCCGAGCAATTCCAGCCGCGTCAATGGGTCCACTTCAACGGTCAGCCGGTAGTGTGGGAGGGCTGCCAAACGCTGTCCGGTTCGTGGGGATATCATCGTGACGAGAACACCTGGAAGAGTGTGGATCAATTGGTGCAGATGTTGATCGATACTGTCAGTAAGGGCGGCAATCTGTTGTTAAACGTGGGGCCGACCGGACGGGGCGAATTTGACCATCGAGCATTGAATTGTCTCGAAGGTCTGGGCAAGTGGATGAAATACAACAGCCGTTCGATTTACGGCTGCACCCAAGCACCAGCCGAGTTCAAAGCTCCCGAAGATTGCCGTCTGACCTATAATCCCGATACCAACCGGATGTATGTGCATTTGTTCAATTGGCCCTGTCAGCATATGTATCTGGATGGGTTTGCCGGCAAGGTGGAATACGCCCAGTTCCTGCATGATGCTTCTGAAGTGAAGTGCAAAGGCTTGGAAGAGTGGCAACAAGATTTTGTGCAAGATAATGACCAGGGCGCGTTATCAATCAATTTGCCGGTTATCAAAACCAATGTTACAGTACCCGTGATTGAGCTGTTCCTGAAGTAGTGTATGAGTTGGATACGTAGTTCCTGTTGGGACCTACGGAGAAATGACAAAGGGCCGATCAGAATTAACTGACCCGGCCCTTTTTTATGCCTATTCATCGTTGTCTTGACGCAAAGTTTATTCCGTAGCTGGTTCTGTTTCCGCAGCGGCGGGAGCTTCAGTTGCAGGCGTGGTCGTATTAGTGCCAAAGTTTACTTGAGGATTCTCGCGGGTTTGCTCATCGGTGATTTCAAACAATTCGGCCGGTTCTACCCCAGCCCAATTGCAGAAGAATCGCCCAAAGAAGCTGCGGCAATAGGTATTCAGAGTTGTAACCGCTTGATTATAACGTGTTCGGGCAACGCCGATGCGATTCTCTGTACCTTCCAATTGAGCCTGCAATGTTAGAAAGTTCTGATTGGCTTTTAAATCCGGATAGTTTTCTTGCAGCATGATCAATCGCGAGAGGAAACCTTCCAGTTCACCGGCTGCTTGGATTTGCTCGCCCCGGTTGTCAGCGTTGAAGTATTCGGTTCGGGCCTGAGCGATATTATTAAATAGGTCGCTTTCGTGTGTAGCATAGCCTCGCACCGTTTCCACCAAGTTGGGTATTAGATCAAATCGCCGTTGCAGTTGCACGTCGATGTCAGCGAAAGCCTTCTCAGCTTCTTGGTCCAATCGGATTGCCTTGTTGTAACCGCCTACCAGCGACAGCACCACAATCAAACCGATCAGCAGTAGTATCACCCCGGCGATGACTACCGCAGCCAGGCAAGAACCCCGATTACGTTGGCTGGTTATGATTCCCGATTGTGCTTGTATTGTATTTTGCATGGTTTGATTCCTTTTTTGTTTGCTGTTCTATAATGTGTATTTGCAGTTTTACCAACTGAAGCTGCCTCCGCCTCCGCCGAACCCTCCGCCTCCGCCTCCGCCGAATCCGCCGCCAAATCCACCGCCGCCAAAACCGCCCCCACGCGAGCCATAAGACCGTCCGCCCATCATCGATCCGAGCATAAATCCCCAGAATAGGCCGCTGCGCCCCCGTCTGCGCCCCATAGAAGAAAAGATCACCAGTACAATTAGGAAGATTAATGGTGCCAAACGCAAGTAACCGGAACTTGGTCGCGGTATCTCCGGCATCCTGGTCAACTGTACGTTTTTGTCTTTGGCGATATCTTGGGCCACTAGAGCGGCGGCGCTGAGTAAGGCGTTGTTGTAATCGTTATTTCGCAGAAATGGCGCCAAGTATTCCCGGCCAATCTCGTCCACCCGAGCATCGGTCACAATACCTTCAACCTCATATCCCGTTTCGATTCGCCCGCGTCGATCCTGAACAGCTAGCAAAATCAAAGCGTCAGCGCCTTGCTGGTTCGCCCCGAAACGCCATTGGTCGGCGCGTTCGAAAGCGTAATCATGGATATCGACCCCGCCGGTAGTTTGTACAGTCAGCACGATAACGCGGATGTTAGTCTTTTGTTCCAGTTCCAACAGCATGTTTCTTATTTGCTGTTCCACCCCGGCATCCAAAACCCCCGCGCGGTCGGTTACCGAAGTCTCCGGTGCTGGTTCGATGACAGCCAACGTCGGCATCGCAAGGATCAGCAAAAGCAGCCCAGCGAAATATCTATTCAGTTTCCGATGGTTCATTTGCTGTCCTCGGTCTGGTCAACGAAACGCGAAAGATTATCGATGGTCTGATAGAGTTTTTCAAACAATACTTCAACTTGATCAAGTTCGATTGTGTTGTGTTCTTTCTTAGCTTGTACGATTTTAGCAATGGGGCCGGATTCGAAATTGAAAGCTTCCGCGGCAGCATTAAGAGTTGCTTGCGCCGTGGCCGGTCGATCAATATCCTGTATCCAAAGCATCGCCCGCAACATAGGTAACAGTTCGCCAATACAGGCTGTTAAAATTTCCGCCACATATTTCGGTTTAGCGAGTGAACGAATATAACCTTGACGTAACTGGATAAGAGCAGACTTAAATTGCCGTTCGCATTGCAGCCGTACGTGTCTTTTTTCAAACGTGAGATTACTGAACGGATCATCACCGATCACAGTAATGTGGTTAAGCTGAAAATCAAGCAGCTCCACCGCGAATACATCAAGAGAAGATTGGATATATTCCGCTGTCATCAACAACGGGGCCCGCAGTTTGAGCTTGCCCATTGCTGCGCCATAATCAGCGATGATATGCAGCAGTTCATGACTGCGATGTTTGGTCACCAAAACGGTGTTGATATCACTATACTTCAGGTGAAAGTCATCGGTTAGGGCGCTGCCTACCACGGTGAGCGAAAGTAAATTGTCATCCAGGTCGCCGATGAGTTTTTGCGCGAGCGTTTGCACTGCCGATTTAATCTCCGGCTTGAGATGTTCCAGCTTAATGATCGATTTACTGGGGGGCATTATAGGTTCCTCGCTATGGTTTACGCTGCTCCTGTAGCAAAGCCGATACAGAAGCATTTATCTTACCACTTTTAGATGCTGTGTCAGCTAGGATAGTGGCTCTGAGGTTGTTGTGCAAGTAGATTCTCCCTGCTTGACCTGGGCCTTGGTGGCGGTTATCATTGTCTCATATCTGTATTTAGTAGTTGATAGCTGGTTGCAGGTTCCAATGAATAACCCGGTAGATTGCAGTTTTGAATATGTGGATAATGCCAAATCGTTGGATCGATTGCTCCAACACTTAGCTGGTGCGGAGCAAGTCGCTATCGATACCGAAGCTGACAGTCTCCACCACTTCTATGAAAAGGTCTGTCTTATCCAACTCAGTTTGGATAGTCGTGACGGGTTGGAAGGCCGAAATTTTATCGTCGATCCCTTAGTCGACCTGGATTTGTCCAACTTGATGACGGCACTGGCGGAGAAGCTTCTGATACTACATTATGCCGACTATGATCTGCGGATGTTGCGTCGTGGATTTGGCTTTGCCCCCAAAAACCAGGTTTTCGACACCATGGCCGCCGCGGAGCTTCTAGGATACGAATCGATATCGCTATCTGCCCTGGTGGCTAGGCATTTCGGTGTCGAACTGTCCAAGACCAGCAAAAAATCAGATTGGTCCCGCCGACCTCTGACCGAAAAACAGCTAGCCTATGCCGTCAAGGACACTTGCTATTTGCATCAATTGATGGAAAAGCTAACCGCTGAGCTGCAAGCGATGGGGCGTCTAGATTGGCACAGGGAAACTTGTGCTGTGCGAGTCGCGGCGGCGATGAGTGATCGACCCCCGGCTGACGAAGACAACTGTTGGCGCATTCGAGGCCTGCGTTCGCTAAACGATCGTCAATTAGCTTTGGTGCGTGCGGCATGGCATTGGCGGCAAAACGAGGCTCAAAAAGTCGATCTGCCCCCGTTTAAGATTGCCGGCAATCCCTTGCTGATATACTTGGCGGTCTGGGCCTGCGAGAATCACGACTTGGATTTCTCACGCAAGCGGGCCCCCAATTTGCCGCGTAATTGCAACGGCAGGCGTCTAGGACGGCTCGTAAAGGCTCTGCGCGGTGCCCTGTCCTTGCCGAAAGACCAATTGCCCAGCCATCGCCCGCGCAGACTGCCCACGGCGCCCCCTGAAAACTTTGAATCTCTGCGCGCTGAATGTGCCCATTTGGCTCAGTCGCTTGAATTACCGCCCTCGTTGGTAGCTTCCCGGGCGACCTTGTTCAAGATTGCAGCGGCTCAACTGAAATCCGCTCAAGATATGCTCGAAAACATACCAGGTCTGGTGCCGTGGCAAGCCAAGTTGATCGAGCAAGCGGTGCGTAAGGTAGCAAAGTAATTTCCCTCACCGACCACGACACATCAAAAACCACATCCCAGCCGTTAAAGCGAACGCCATGTTCGAAAAATGCGCAGGCGAAATGAACCTCACTCGGCAACTTGTTCGACTTGCTCGTGTCTTTTCACTGCTTGGCGGTATAGTATATCAGCTAGTCCCGCTGAAAGATGCTCCTGACGCACAACAACGTTTGCCGGAGTGTGAATTTGAGTTGCTGAGAAACACCATATCCCGGTTACTCCCGCGGCGACCAACTGATCGGCAACACTTTGTGCGGTGTCGGCTGGAACCGTGATAATACCCATTTCAACATTCTGGCTTCTGACAATATTCGATAGCTCTGACATAGCGTAAATCATACGCGCGCCCACAAACGTGCCGATCTTCGCGGGGTTCGTATCGAACAGAGCCAGAATATGCAGACCGTAGTCGCGAAACTCCGGATAAGCCGCCAACGCCGACCCCAAGCGACCGGCACCCACCAACACCGTTCGATGCACGGTATTAAAACCTAGCACCTCACGAATACGCGTCTTTGCTTGTTCGATGTCAAATCCCGCACGCGGCCGTCCGCGCAGAGAAATGGCGGCCATGTCTTTGCGTACCAGAGTGGGGTCCACCTTGATTATGTCAGCTATCTGCTGACTGGAAACTGTCGCCTCGGCTGGAGAAATATGCTCCTTGAGGTAATGATAGTACAGCGACAGTCGCTCAGCGGTAGGACGATTTATCTTGGCGTTCATGCGATCTTCCTCAAAGCCGGACTCGTGGATTAGAGTCCCCCGGCCCTAACCGGCATTGTGACAGGTATAAAAAAAGGGCAGGGCTTCGTTAAAGCTAGCCCTGCCCTTGGATAGCAAAAACACACTAACCGATGAACTTGCCTCTCGGCGTGTAGCTCGTGTGAAGCAGCTTATGCGAGAGGTGTCCGCAAGGACCTTCTTTGAGGAACTCTTCGTAAACCCGTAAGACCGCCGGGTTCTCGTGCGACTTACGCGGTTTGCCGGCCTTGCCATACGCGGCATCTTCTGCGTAGATCGCGCGGGCGCGAGCGGCACGAATTTCCGGAGTGGTCGGAATCGGTTGACCACCGCCGCCTAAGCAGCCGCCCGGACAAGCCATGAACTCAATGAAGTGGCATTCGCTGAACTTGCCGCCGGCTTTGATGTCTTCCATTACCTTCTTGGCATTGGCGGTACCGTGAGCCACGCCCACCTTCAACGTGGCACCCTTGACCCAATCCCAATTCGGAACCAGGTGCTTGATAAGATCAGGGACCGGACCAACTTCTTCCGGAATCTGCAGCTCGACATATCGGCAGCCTTCAAAACCACGCACCGGAATAATGTCAGCGTGTTCGTAGAAGTCTTCAACCTTCTTGCCCGTGATCAGTTCGATAACAGTACGCAGTGCAGCTTCCATTACACCGCCGGTAGCCCCGAAGATAACGCCCGAACCGGTCGCGGTACCGAACGGATCATCGAAATCGCTCTTGGGCATATCGGGCAGATGAATGCCGGCTTCGCGGATCATCTGGGCCAGTTCCCGTGTGGTGAGACCGTAGTCGATGTCCTTGTAGCCGCTATCACACATTTCCGGACGGTTGCACTCGAACTTCTTCGCCGAGCAAGGCATCAAAGCTACGCTGACAATGTCTGCCGGGTCGATATTGTTTATCTGTGCGTACCAGGTTTTGATCATCGCGCCGAACATCTGCTGCGGACTCTTGGCTGACGAAACATGCCCCAAGCGTTCCGGATAGAAGTGCTCGATGTACTTCACCCAACCGGGCGAACAACTGGTAAATTGAGGCAACGGCATCGAAGTGTCGCCTTCCACCAGCGTCTTGTACAGACGAATAATCAGTTCCGTACCTTCTTCGATAATCGTCAGGTCCGCGGTAAAGTTGGTGTCAAATACCTTGTCAAAACCGCAACGCCGCAGCGCCGTGTTCATTTCCCAGGTCATCGGAGTGCCGGCTTCCATGCCGAACTCTTCGCAGATACCGGCACGAGGACTAGGAGCGGTTTGCATAACCACATGCTTCGTCGGATCGTCAATCGCGGCCCAAACTTCGTCGGTCGGATCGTTGGCTCGCAAAGCACCGGTAGGACAGCGATTGATGCACTGACCGCAGTTGATGCAAACTACATCGCCCAAAGGTTTGTCGAGATAGGTGGCGATTTCAGTTTTATCGCCCCGGCCTAATGCTTCCAGTACGCCCACTTCTTGCAAATCAATACAAGTACGTACGCAACGACGACACTGAATGCATTTGTCCATGTCGCGCACGACCGAATAGCTAGAGCGGTCAATCTTGTGTCGCGACTTCTCTGGATGGCCGAAACGGAAGTAATCAACACCGTATTCTTTAGCCAACGATTGCAGTTCGCAATTGTTGTTGCGGAAACAGGCGTAGCATTCGCCGTAGTGTTCCGACAGCATTAGATCAAGAATGTGCCGGCGAGCTTGACGCACCTTGGCGGTGTGCGTTTTTACCGTAATCGGCTGGGTGATAGGATAAGCACACGAAGCTTGCAGCGTGCGTTGCCCTTCGACTTCCACCAGGCAAATACGGCAGACACCTGCTATGCACAAATCTTCATGATAGCATAGCGTCGGAATCTTCACGCCGATGCTTCGCGCAGCTTCCAAGATGGTGGTCCCCATTGGAACCTTCACCTCTTGGTCGTCAATAACGACGGTAACCAAAGCACCGATATCGCCGTTGTTGGCGTCAGTACTGATTGTTTGAGGCCGTTGGCTCGTCGGTACTCGACATGTGCCGTCAGCGCAAGGATTGTTTTTCTTACTGGTCATAATTCTACTCCTAAAATCAGGCCGAGGCTGGTATCCGGCCCATGATTTCGTTTTGGAAATTCTCTACGATTGAAAGAAAAGCGTTGGGGCTCGATTGACCCAAACCACACTTCGCGGCAATCTGCATCGTTTGGCCCAGTTTGACCAGTTCACGCAGGTATTTCATCGAGCATTCGCCGCGCTTGAGCATCCGTACACCGTCCAAAAGTTTGGTGTTGCCGATCCGGCAAGGAGTACATTGCCCACAAGATTCATCTTGGAAGAACTCCAAGAAATTCTCCACAACGTCCAGCATGTCCCTTTCGGGACCGAACACGATTATCGAACCGCCTGTGGCGATATCTTCATAAGCAATCGTTCGGCCGAATTGCGAAGCCGGCACGCAATGGCCCGAAGCTCCGCCGATCTGCACCGCTTTGGCGCCTTCACCACCGACCTGATTGAGCAGCTCCGAAATCGTGATACCCATCGGAAACTCGTAAACGCCCGGACGTGCCACATCACCGCTGACGCTGAATAACTTCAAACCAGTGGATTTGTCCGTACCGAAACTCTTGAACCAATCAGCGCCTTTGCTTAGGATCGCCGAAGCCCATGCGAAAGTTTCCACATTGTTCACGATGGTCGGGCGACCTTTGAATCCGGTGTTGACCGGGAACGGCGGACGGTTACGAGGTTCGCCACGCTGACCTTCCAGAGACTCGATCAGAGCCGTCTCTTCGCCGCAAACATAAGCGCCGCTGCCCATGTGAATATGAATGTCGAAGTTGAAGCCTTCTTTGCCTTGAATGCTGTGGCCCAGCAAGCCGTTGTCACGCCGCTTTTGCAGGCATTCTTCCAGTTGCTTTACCAAGTAAGTATATTCGCCGCGAAGGTAAACAATACCTTCGTCAGCACCGATCGCGTATGCCGCAATCGTCATGCCTTCGAAAACCAAATCGGGCCAATCGCTCATGATCACGCGATCCTTAAACGTGCCCGGTTCGCCTTCGTCAGCATTGCACACAACATATTTCTTGTCGCTATGTACGCCCGCCGCCAAATTCCATTTTACGCCCGTCGGGAAACCTGCCCCGCCGCGCCCTTTCATGCCCGAGTCCCGGATGATGCCGATGACGTCAATTCTGCTTTGCTGCAGGGCCGCCTTCAAACCGGCATCAGCTTCGATCGTCGCAAGCATTGTGTCATTCATCGTACTCATAAAACGTGCTCCTCTGCTTTCTGCAAGGTATGAGGGCCAAAAGATTGTTCACACATTTGAAGAATGTCGTGTACCTTCTCCGGCGTCACTCTGGTAAAGACTTGATCGTTCACCAACATTGCCGGGCCTTGATCACACATCCCGATGCAGTTGGCCCATTCCAGCGTGAAACGACCGTCATCGGTGGTTTCGCCGAATTTAATACCAAGATCATTCTCCAATTGACGCGCTACCGCGGCCTTACCAGCCATCTCGCAGCTTATCGTCCGACAGAGGCGAATTACGAATTTGCCGTGATATTTCTCATTCAAAAACGCGTAAAAAGTCACCACA
This sequence comes from Sedimentisphaerales bacterium, assembly GCA_016928435.1. Taxonomy (GTDB): domain Bacteria; phylum Planctomycetota; class Phycisphaerae; order Sedimentisphaerales; family SM23-30; genus JAFGKT01. The sequence goes on from JAFGKT010000047.1 coordinate 41,337, forward strand.
CTGTTTACTTCAACCGGATGAATCCCGAGCATGTCGGCAATCACCTGCATCGCGAAGTCCGAAATCGTGTGATAACACTTTTGTACATCCTGCAAAATGGGAATCAAAGCGCTGCGGTCGGTACCGTGTTTCTCAACAATCGCCTTGAGTTCCCCCATCAGTTTTTCCTGTTGGGTAGTTAGCATGCCGTCTCCTAGCTATTTCAATAAGGCCTTTACTTTTTCAACCAGGTCGGAAGGCTTGACCGGCTTTTCCACAAAATCGTCAACCGGAGTGACTTCGTTGTCTTTGCCGTATTCCATACCGGTAACCTTGCTTATGCTCGACATCATGAGTATGGGCTTTTTCCACCCAGCCCGACGAAGGTCCTGCGCCATCGCTATACCATCATCCGGCTCGTTCATCATAACATCCAACAAAACAAGGTCGGGTTGTTCGCTGTCCACCGCCTTCATACCGCTGGTTTTGTCAGAGGCACTGGCAACCTGATAACCGACGCTTTCCAATACCGTTTGGGCAGCATCGACGACATCTGGGTCATCATCAACGATCAGTATCTTTGCCATTAAATCTCTCCTGTTGAGCTAACGACTTTGGCCACCATGGGACCGTCCCGCGCGGCCGTTACTATATAAAGGACCTGATTTTACAAACCAAGCCCAAAAACATACACATTTATATCCCGTATCGAATGAAAAGCCATTCGATTGTTGGTATTTACTTTCGACGTTTCATTAACGGATTAGCCGCTAATCCCCTCCCCAAAGGCACTGCAAATAACTATTGGCCCAAAAAATGCCTCGTCGGAAGTTCTAGTTTGTTGTGTTGGACAGGCGTAACCCAGCTAAGCTAAGTAACGCCGTGTTCTTTGAGAATTGTAACATTGATTAAATGTAAGGCAAGAGAAAAATGTGAAATATTTCACGAAATGCCCTTTGCCTTCTTTTTTTAGGTTTTTCCTGCTTTTGTAACCTCTAGGTCTATTACTTGGTTTCGGCCGTTTTAGTACCGAAAACCACGGTTTATACACACCGTTTTTTGCCGAAATTGAGGTCAATCACCTTGTTTTTGTCGATATAAATACTTTCGCAATAAAGATTTGTAGTTGTGATATTCTAGCTGGGTATTGTGGCCATGTGGCATCGCGTTGGAATCACAAAAATTCCGGATCGTTACGGCCATGAGCCGTGGAAGTGAATAGTCTGCCAAGCGGTAGGGCGGTCAGCCGCAGGCTGAGGGGGCTAGTAATGATTCCTAGAGAGCCAATCTTCAGGCACAGATAAATCTTGTATTGATAGGTTAAATCTTGTATTATTTAGAGCTTAGGATTGAGCGGAGGTATGATTTGGGGATGCCCGGAAGGCCCTTGTCGCAGAGAATACAATAATAAGTGAGTGACTTTATATGAATCGCATTTCTTTTATATTGGCTATGATGTTGTTATCCGTTGGGGCTGAGCTTGAAGGGGCACAAAGAAGTCATATTGACTATCCAATTATTTTACCGGATAGCGGTGTTATTGGAGCAGAGGAGAATCTGTACTTATCATCAGCTGACGGCATGTCAGGGGAGACTGATGCGACGGGGGCGTATTTGATCGTTCCTTATATTTATCCTACGATCCAAAGCGCATTAGAAGCTGCCAGCGAAGGCGATGTGATTGTGGTGGCGCCGGGGACGTATTACGAGAACATCCACTTTGAAGGTGAGGATGTAATTCTCACTTCCACCAACCCGTTCGATCCATGCATTGTTGCTCAGACTGTAATTGATGGCGGTCGAAATGACAGTGTTGTTACGTTTGAAGGCAGTGAAACATTGGATTGTGTGGTTACGGGGCTGACGATAACGAATGGCGATACAGAGTATGATACGGGCGGCGGCGGGATAAACCTGGGCAGTGCCGATGCTGAGATATCCTATTGTGTGATTAGTAACAATAGATCCGAAATGAGGGGCGGAGGTATTCGCGCGGAGAACTCGGCAGCGACAATTTCGCACTGTACAATCGAATATAATCGTGGTTTGGATGAGGGGGGCGGCGGAATATATGCAATTGGCGGCAGTATCCAAGTTGAACACTGCCGAATTGTCGCAAATTGGACAGACCGCGCCAGGGGCGGCGGGGTCTATTTCGAGCAGACTGTGGGGGCGTCGGTTCGATACTGCATCCTAGAGCAAAATGGTTGGTCTGAGTGGGGCCATGAGACGGATTACGGTGGGGCGGTATTTTTAGCAAATGTTACCGATTGCGTATTGAAACACAATGTTATAAGCGATAATCGTGCAGACGAAGGCGGGGCAATTTCGGTACACGACGAAGAAAACCCCGGTGCCCCGGTGTCAACTGTTCTAATTCAAAATTGCACGATTGTAAGAAACTTCAGTGATTGGGCGGCGGTCTCCGGTTGGTTGGCTGAGAGCCAAATTACGATCCAAAACTCTATTATAAGTGAGAACTTAGGTGATGATCTCTGGATTGGTACTCCTGGTAATGTCAGTTATTGTTGCATTGGCAGCGCCATTTCCCACGAAGACGGTGAGCCGTATGATTATACCATCTGGCCGGGCAATATTTCTGCTAATCCTCGTTTGGCAGGCGGCGAGGGTGTATATGCGCTCTTGATGAATTCGCCTTGTATTGATGCGGGTGATCCTTGTTATGTGGCGGATGTTGGTGAGACTGATATTGATGGTCAGGGGTGCGTTATTGGTGGCCGGGTTGATATTGGTGCTTATGAGTTACAGCCGATGATTGAGTTTACGGGTATTGCTCCGGCTGAGGGGGAAGTTTGGTCAGCGGGAAGCACACATCACATTCAATGGCGAAGTGCTGCGGTTGCGAGTATAGATATCGCTTATCGAGATGATCCTTGTGGGGATTGGCAGTTGATTGATTCTGATTGTTCCAATATGGATTACTACGATTGGACCATACCTGGTGGGCTTGAGTCTGAGCAATGTATGTTGAAGGTTACATCAGCGGATGAGCCTTGCAGTGTGGTTTGCTCGGAAAGTGCAGTGTTTAGTGTTGTGCCCTATACGACCGGTGATGTTGTGCAATCGTTTTGGCCTCAGACCGGCGGCAATGCCAGGCATACATCGCTGAGTCCGGTTGTGCTGCCTGAGGTCGGCTGTATACAATCGGTACAAGATTTGCCTAGCCCGGTTTACGGTAGTGTCGTGATCGGAAACGCGGGCATGTACGGCTATGACAGTTGGGCTTATATACCATGCGAAGACGGCAGATTATACACTGCGTGCGCTCCGGGCCATTATCTCGATTTGATGGGACATTATGATACTGGGAGCGGTCTCGTAAGCAGTCCGGCAATTGGGCCTGACGGGACTATCTATATAGGCAGTCTCGATGGTATGCTGCACGCTGTGAGCCGTTCACTATATGAGTTGAGGTGGAAATCCTATCTGGGCAGAATGTCGACTGCTTCGCCCGCAATAGGGCCGGATGGCACGATTTATGTTGGTACGGAGACGGGTGTTCTATATGCTTTGGCCCCGGACGGTAGCGACCTTTGGAGTTTTACGATACCGGGTTTGTCGGCTGATTTGCCGGGCGCCATCATGGCGGCGCCGGCGATAGCGGATGATGGGACGGTCTATGTTGGCGCGATGTTTGATCCACGTCTATATGCATTGAATCCAAGCGATGGCAGTATTAAATGGATCGCAGAGTTTGGTATGCACTTAGATCCAGATGATCCATGCAGTACTGTTGATGGGCCTTGGCTTATGACCGAGCCTGTGGTTGCGGATGATGGTACGATATACGTTGGCTTGGACACAACAAGTGCCACCGGTACATGGAGCTATGATTATGTTGCAGGCTCCTATGATTATGCACCTTTGATTGAATTGTGTGCTCTTTCGCCTGTGGATGGTTCGATTGTCTGGGCTCGCTATCAAGATACTAATTATCTCGATGGCTTATACACATACGAGGGCTACACAAGGCCTGCTTTGGGGCCTGATGGCACGCTGTACGTTGCATCTGACTATCAGCCGGCATTCGTTGATTGGTGGGGGCCGCCGATATGGCCCTATGCATCCCCCCATGTGCCATCAACGTATATACAAGCCATTCAACCCAACGGCGAACTTAAATGGGAGTTGCTATTGGGACTGGAAACGGATGTTTCTCTTATGGTTGGCGCAGACGGACTTATATATGCTGCGGCGTTGGATGGTACGCTTTATGTGATTTCGCCAGAAGGCCAATGGCTCTCTAAGCTTGACGGGGTGACCTTTGATGGCAAACTGGCTTGTGGCCCTAACGGCACGATTTATGCGTTACGAACGCCGACGGAAATTGTCAGTATTGGCGCAGAGTGCCAGTGGGGGAGTAGTCCTCCCGATCCGCTGATGCCGCTGCATCATTTGGGTGATCTAAGTAAAGACGGCCGATGTGATTTAGAGGATTTTGCATTGCTGGGCTCGCTTTGGCAGAAATGTAATGATCTTTATCCTTCAGACTCTTATTTGTATCCATACCCAACGCTGCTTCCTTGGTGTGAGGAGCTGGAGGAAGGGATATACTATGATGCGGATCTCAATCACGATTTGAATGTGAATGAAATTGACTTGGCTATAATAGCAGAGGACTGGCTTGAGGGAGATTCTTGGTGGGATTAAATGGACGAATAATCATCTAAACATGATATATAGGGAAACTGATTATGAATGGAAAAGCTGACATTCGCAATGATGTCTTGGTTGCTGTTATTTGTATTGCGATATTGGCGTTGTTCCTTGGCGCGGCCGGCGATGGTGTCCGCGAAAGGGCTCGGGAGGCTCAGTGTTCTGCTCAACTGGGCTTGATTGGTCGGGCGATGAGCGTTTATCAGCAGGATTATGCTGGCTATAGCCCAACCGTTTGCGGTGAATCAGACAGAGAGGAGTGGGAGTATTTTGGCAGAGGTGCATATAATCTTCTTGTGACACCAACCCTGTATGTCCGATGGTGGCGTTGGGATTGGATATTCAACTGTGAATGGCCGAACGATGAACAGGAAGCCCGAGATTCGTGGGCACAAGCTCCAATAGTGGGCGGGAGTTTATATCTGCTGGTTAAACATGGCTCTTTGATACCGAGAGTGTTTGTTTGTCCGAGTGCTCCTAACGACCGGGTCATGGATATTCGGCCCGCAATTGATGAAGATGGAGGTGAACATATTCGCGACTGGCCTGATCTGCGAGATTTCTGCTCTATGTATAATCTGAGTTACAGTCTGCACGATCCATTTAAGCACCCATCAACCGCGGATTCAGCGCCGGGTTTGGCAATCGTGGCGGACAAGAATTCACGGTTTGATACCGAGCAAGGTGACGTAAATATAAACGCTGGTGACGGGGGTGATCCGACCGATGACAGCCTTACCAATTCCATGAACCATAACCAGGTGATGCAGAATGTTTTGTTTGCTGATTTCAGTGTGCGGTCTTGTGATACTCCGGCCGTAGGTATAGGCAATGACAATATCTACACCAGATGGTCTAATTCGGGGGATATGCAGGAAGATAAGCAAATTGGTGAATGGCCTGAGGCTGTTTGGGATAATCTCAGCGATGGACCTGATGATTCGTATTTGGGAAATTGACGGCAGAGAATTAAAACGGCTTGAGCCGGTCAGGGGGCTAATGGTGGGTGTTGAGCCAATTTTGCAGTTGGGTGTGGAATTGTTGGTGAGCGTGTTGTTCGAGCCAGGGGTAATGGCCGCAGCGGGCCAATAGGATCAGCTCCAGTTGCGGGATGTGTTTTTTGAGGTTGGCGTAGATCATTTCGCCTGGATGGGGGTCATGATCGCCGTGTATCATTATAGCGGGGCAGGTGATGTTGCTGAACGTTTGGGGGTATATTGATTGCTGTTGCAGTCGCAGCATGTCTTGCCAGGTTTGCCGGTGGGCTTGGGCGTCGCATTTAATGGCAGGGAATTGATCGGTGTGTTGGATTAATTGATATGCGTCGATGGATTTGATGACCCGGCCCAATGCAGCGATAGCTTGGTCAGGATCGTCGGGGTATTGCCGACTGAGTTCCTGAAAGGCTTGGTCAAAGGTTTTGCCCAGCCGTTCTTCACGAGTTCGGTTAAGTTTTTTACGTGATTCGATATCGAAGGTGCCGCACCCGATCAGGGCCAGTGAAGCAACCGAATCTGGATGAGCCGAGGCGTAGGCCAACGCGAGCATAGCACCCCAGGAATGGCCGACAAGTGCCGGAGGATCGTTGGGGCAGTAGTGCAGTATAACCTCATGCAGATCCGCGATGTGTTGGGCGACGGTAAGGGGCTGGTCGCAGCAGTTGCTGCGCTGATAAGGTTCGAGTATGCAAAAGTGGGGCGACAGTTTCTCGATCACCGGTTCAAAGCCCCCCGGCGCAGCCGGCCCCCCGTGAATTAATATGACATATGGGCCGGTTTCACCGTAGGTGCGGGTGGCGATCATGCGGTTCTACGGTTACGGCGGTGGTGGTATGCTTGCTCGAGGGCGGGCATAAGTAAGTTTTCGCAGACTTTGGACCAGGTCATCTTTTGCGCGAGTTGGAAACCGTTTTGTAGGAGTTTTTCCAACTGGGAATCGTTGCTTGGTAGTCTTTCGCTGAGTTTTTCCGCAATTTCGGCGGAGACTCGGTGTTCTATGGAATCTCGATATTGTTGGTCGATTGCTAGCAGGCTTTTGGCGGTGTTTAGTCTTCGGTCCACATTGGCGTAATCACCGATGAGGAGATTATCGCAGAGTTCGGCGCCGGTTAGTGCCATGACGAAGTCGTTGCAGGCGCAGGCTGAGCTGGTGACGCAGATTGCGCCATAGGTGATCGGTTTGAGCGGGGTGATACCAAATGGTTCGTAGGTGCTTTGTCCGAACTCGACATCGGTTCCTTGACGGAGGTCGCTGAGCTGGGTGTCTTCGGGCATACGCTCGCCGCAGAGTTGTCGATTCCAACCGAATTGATTAATGAAAACGACTTTGATATTACCATGACATTGATTGAAGTATTCGACGTTAGCGTTGAATTGGGCTTCGAGGGATGTTAAGTCGCCGGGTTGGTTGCGATGTTCGACGGGCCAATTCCATTGGTTTTCCATTTCGCGAACTTGTTGGGGCGATCGTTGGGGGCCGTCGGTGCTGAGGACGAAGAATACGCCTCGTTTTTGCTGTTTGTAGAAGATTTTGTCGAGCTGATGCAATACCGCCAAGTCGCGCCAGAATGCCTTGGTCGGGGTCATGCGAGCAACGTGAGTAAAGACGTAATCGGGTGTGAACCCGAGGAGATTATTGGCATACTGCTGGAGTTTGGCTTTGGCGGCGAGTTTTTGTTCGACGGAGATTTGCTGGGCGTCGAGACCGCAGTAAGCGAGTCCGCAATGGTTGAGGTCGAACTGGGGTCCGAGGAATTGCAGTTCGCGAAGAATATGTTCGCTATCGGCAATGACGCTATCGCAATTAGCGGCGGCGCTGATGAGAGTATGTTTGAAACATACTTGATGGGGTCCGAATACTTCGTCGAAATAGTATTTGTTTTGTATGGCCCAGTTTTGGGTATTAAGGAGCATAGTGTCGTGGCCGGGATGGTTTTCGACGATTCTTTTAACGGGCGCGATTTGATGGCAATAGAAAACGGTTTTGAAAGATCCGAGTGGGTCCATGATACCGGCTAGAATGGTAGGCATAGCGGCGTAATCATGAGCGACCAAGAGCGCTGGGTGTTGGGGTGATGATACGCTTAGGCTTCGCAATATGCTGACGGCAGCGGGCGCGATTTGGACGCACAGATCATATTCGGGGTTGTTTTCGTATCTTTGACTTTCGATGCCGAAGTCTTCGTAGAGCCAAGCCTTAAATGCGTTAACGGGGTTAGGGTTGATATTGTGGGTGTTGACGAGGATGACTTCAGGTTGGGCTTGTTGTCCGGTTATGGGATTGATGATTGTTCGTCGGCCGTAAACAATATCCACGCCGAACTTAGATTCAAGTTCTTGAAACGCGCGACAATAAGGTTCGTCGATGATGTTATCCAAAGAGGAATATAGAACTTGGCTGTTTGGTCCTAGACGGTCGGACTGTTGGTTTTGATGGAGGGGCCCGATAATCAACGAGCGTTCGGTGTGTTTCTTATAGTTGTCGGATGTTAGCAGGCCCGATAACAAATCCGCAATGCCTCCGGATTGTGCGATTGGGTTTTGTGTAACGTGAATAATTGTTCTCTTATGCTGCACCTTAGCTTCCTTTTTGGCTTTATCTGAGTCACGGATTGGTCATTGATGTATAAGCACGTTGGTCGTTGATGTATAAGCTACATTTAATTATAACGTGTAAAACGGGGTGAATGCAAATGAGTCGTGAGAAAAAAACATGATTATTAGTACTGTAATCTAAGTGATTTGCTGCCTATGATTGTTAGCTTTACTAGATTGTCATGGTTATAAGACCTTGGCGTTGATTGGGCGGCGGAAGATGTTTTGGAGCGGTCTGTTCTTTTGCTGAAAAACGGAGGTTTGATAGCTTAAGGGCCTGAGGGCAGGTTTATTAGGAGTTTTGCGGTGTAGGCTGGGCTTTATGGTTCGGTATTGCGTTAGGGGTTTAGGGCTGGTATGATGTTGCGTGATCCAGCGGCTGATAACGCTGGTGAGCATTACTTCGGACTTTCAAGACTTTGAGAGTTGATTGATATAAGACATGAGTAAGAAGACCAAAAAGAGCGAAAAGACTGCGGATAAGCCTTACAGTCCTAAGATAGTTAATAAGAAGGCTCGTTTTAACTATAATTTCTTGGAGAAGCTGGAGGCTGGGATAGCGTTGGTGGGGACTGAAGTTAAGAGTCTGCGCCAAGGCAAAGCGAGTTTGGATGAGGCGTTCGCGCGGATAAGCGGCGGTGAACTGTTTTTGGTGAATTGCATGATTCCAATATATGAGCAGGGGAATCTGGCGAACCATGAACCTACGCGGGTAAGAAAGCTGTTGGTTCACAAACGGGAACTGGATCGAATCAAGACTAAGTTGACGCAAAAGGGTCTGACGTTGATTCCGACTCGGATATACTTCTCGCGGGGTTTGGCGAAGGTTGAAATTACTCTGGCGGAAGGCAAGAGCTTTGGCGACAAGCGAGGCAAGATTAAGGACCGTGAGATGACTCGCGATGTACAGCGGGCGACACGTCGTTATGATCGCTGACGGTGCGAGATATTATGCTTGGGGATATGATTGGGAAGTGGAGTCACAGAGGGGTTGTTGGGTGGTGGTTGGGGTGGTCATGAACGAGAGGAATTTGCCGGCGAGAAATGCGCGAAATTGGTCTAACCAAGTGCGCACGCGATGATTTAAGGTTGCGGTGGTTTTGGGGGTAGCGAAAAAGAGAGAATTGTTGGGATACGGGCGCGCTTAGTATGTGAGGTGAGGGTACGAAGATGGGCGGTGAGATGCGCGATGAGTTGTCGGGAGCGCACGGCTGTAAGACAATGGGAGAGACGGTGTTCAAAAAAGCACGAAAATTTGTTGGTTTTGATCGGTTTTGGTTAGAAATGGGACTGGAATTTTCAGAAATTCGTTGGTTTTTTGGGGTGGCTGATTTTGCGTGGTTTGGTCGGTATTAGAAATGCGCAACGAGGAAAATTTACCGCGAAAGATCGCGAAAGGAACGCAAAAGAGACGGGGAATTTGATCCACAGATTACGCTGATTTTCGCAGATTTATAAGAACGGGAAAGAAAGAAATGGTTTGCCGGGGTCGAGGCATGAGTATAAATAGGGACAGGTGGTTGGTTGGGCTTAGTATCGGTAATGAGTTCTAACCCCCGAACATAAAGTTCGGGGGCTAACAGTTAAGGATGCAAGATTATGTCCTTAAACTTTATACTGCTTTATGCGATAAGCGGCCAGAAGTTGGTATTCTTGTTTTCACAAGCTACCATTGGAAAGTACATCAATAGAATAATTGGTGGGACTTTTGTTGGGGCTGGTATTAGCCTGGCTGTGAGTAATAAGTAAAATCACAGTCGGGGGTTAATCGTTGGGATTGATTATTTGGGGTGCGGGTGTGAAAGGAGATTTTTGGCGTCAGGGATGGATTCCGCATCAAGTGCGGGATGACAGGGATAGGGGATTTGGAAACTGCGGATTTCAGTAATAGGTAATTGGTTGTTCAGTGTGATTGCGGTTGGGCTTGGCACTTTGTTTCTGGTGACAAGTTTTGGTTTTTGCAGGGAGGGCGGTTTTTTGTGGGGGGATGGGGCATTTCTTTTTGAATCTGAGTTGATTTAGCGGTTGGATTTGCCGATTAGAGAAATGATGGAAGGACTATTCACGCTTAGGTGGTGAGTTATAGGTACTTGCCCGGGAGCAAATGGATTTATTTCGTTTTTTTTCTTTGTAGAGCCAAAAACGATTTGCCTTTTGGCGGTTGATAGGTCATATAATTAATATAGGCAGATCGCGTAAGGAGGCAGCGTAATTTGCGGTTATCAAGTCTTTGCGTTTGGCTTTTGAGGAATTTGAGTCCATTCTCCGATGCGGCATTAATCGATAGGCGAGTTAGTCCAATAAGATGGTTATGGTTTGTTCCATAACCAGGAACATATTAGAAGGCCCCGGTTGAACGGTTGTGGCCAGAGGCGGTTTTACATGGGTGTGTGATAGTATGTCCGGCTAGATTTGTTGTATTATGCAGGACACAGGACGATGGTGATATCACATGAAATTAGAGATGATGTTGTAGTTGTCAAGATTGAACTGGCGGAACTGCGAGCGGCTACGACGACTCGATTCAAACGCAGCGTTATAGAAGTTTTGGAACGATGCGGTTCGGTTCGGGTAGTGTTGGATATGAGTGGGATGAGTTTTATAGATAGTTCGGGTTTAGGCGCGTTTCTGTCGGTGTTGCGTTATATAACGACCAAGGGTGGAGATTTGAAGTTGGCATGCCTGGGAGATGAGGCTGAGAAAGTTGTCAAGCGAGTTCAGTTACATAAGGTGATTGAAGTCTGTAAGACGGTTGATGAAGCAGTTGCGGCGTTCGCTGAAGGGCAAGAGGATAATTGAGGGAGGATAATATTGGGGCAAAGGGGGCAGGAGATATTTGGGGGTGCGAATCGCACTTATAGATTGACCGACTGTGCTTGGTTGGGAAATGA